>JAEINQ010000035.1 GCA_016342285.1 Desulfobacterales bacterium | reverse complement strand
TGGGGTAGATGTTGGCCACATCGCTCATGGCGTAGGCCACGTGGGCCGCTGCCGTGTTGCCGTCGATGGTCTTCATGGTCTTGCTCATGACGTCTCTCCTTATAAAATATTTGGACCGCTGGTCGTCTGGACCATTTATCGCTTTATCGGATCTGGGATCTGCGATCTGCGATGTGGGACGTGAGATCTGGGATAACCCCATCTCACGTCCATGATCCCGCCCTTCAGCCTTCCACCTTCAGCCTTTTACCTGCTCCTGCCACCAAATCAGCACGTTAGGCAACCCGGCCTTTTTTGTAAAGGATAACATTCTGAATTTCATTTAATTTTCTGAATTAATGCCAGACTGCTGGCGGACGCTTCGGGCAATGGCGGAGATGTCCTCATCACCGAACCCCTGGCCGATAAGCCCGGTCTCCACCTGCTCCACAAAAGCCGCCATCGGCAGGGTCACGCCAAGTTCCCGCGCCACTTCCAGGGCAATGTTCAAATCCTTGCGGTGAAGCCGCATGCGAAACCCCAGGGGGTAGCGGTCGGCGATCATGTTCCCAGACCGGTTGTCCATGGCCCAGGATCCGGCAGCACCGCCGCCCACGGCCTGTACCACCTTTCCCATGTCCAGTCCCGCCTTGATGCCCAGGGCGATCCCTTCGGCCACGCTCCAGTAGGTACCGGCCACCACGATCTGGTTGATGGCCTTGGCCACCTGGCCGGCCCCTAGCGGGCCGATATGTGAAATGGTCTTTCCCATGACCTGGAGCACAGGCATTACATTTTCCACGTCTTCGGCCTCACCGCCGATCATGATGGACAGGGTTCCCTTTTCCGCCCCTTCGGACCCGCCGGATACCGGTGCATCGACCACGCGAATCCCCTTTTTCGCCAGGGTCTCTGCCATACGCCGGGTGGCGGCCGGGCTGATGGTAGACATGTCCACCACCACGGCCCCTGATGGCGCACCGTGGATCACGCCGTCTTCCCCCAGGAGCACCGCCGCCACATCCGGGGTGTCGCTGACGCAGGTAATGATCACATCGGCCCCCAGTGCCGCTTCACGGGGCGTGGCCGCGCGGGTTGCGCCGGCCGCGGCCAGGGGCTCTTCCCGGTGCCGGGTCCGGTTGTGAACGGTCACGGAAAAGCCGGCTTTGAGCAGATTGGCGGCCATGGCCGCACCCATGGTGCCCATTCCGATAAATGCCACGTTCATCAGAACCTCCTTTTTTCGTCCTTGATCCGTTTTGAAACTTGAAGCTGCCTTTTCAGGTAAGCTTTCGGTTATCATTATTTATCATCGGCAATGATCCCATCATTTCCAACACGCGATAGTTTTAAATGATTCATACGCCATCTTGCCCTCGAAATATCGCGGATACTTATCGCCATGCAACCTTAGGCTTTTTTCTCTCCGGCAACCGATAGTATTTAAATTTCGGATAGCCGATCATCATCGGGTAATGATGGGGGTAGTTTTCCGCAATCCCCATCGCTTCTTTTAAAGGTTTATGGGAAAGAAGTGCTCCCTGGAGCAGGCCGGCCCAGCAGGTGCCGAGCCCCAGGGACGGTGCGGCCAGTTCCAGGTAGGAGAGTGCCAGGGTCAGGTCCACCATGCCGTTGGCATCGGCTTTCGGGGCCAGGGCCACGATGAGGCCGGGTGCCTGATGCAGAATATAATCCATGCCCATGTCCCAGGCTCCCACGAGCAGGGGCATGTATGGGGCGTTGGCCGGATGGGGATCTTTTTCCAGCACCCGCC
The DNA here is from genome assembly GCA_016342285.1 of Desulfobacterales bacterium. Taxonomy (GTDB): domain Bacteria; phylum Desulfobacterota; class Desulfobacteria; order Desulfobacterales; family JAEINQ01; genus JAEINQ01. The sequence continues at coordinate 69,484 of JAEINQ010000035.1, read as the reverse complement.
GCATCCATGCCACCACATTTTCCGTAATGCCGCGGATCTGTTCGCGGTCGGTGAAAACCATCCATTCCACGGGCTGGGCGTTGCTGGCGGTGGGTGCATAACGGGCGAGTTCGATCAAATGCTGAACTTTTTCCTTCTCGACGGCCTTGTCTTTGAAACGCCGTACGGATCTGCGTGAGCGAAGAAACTGAACAGCCTGATCCCGGGTCATTATGTCCTCCCTGCGGATGGCCGGGCATTGATCCAGGGGCACTTCAGCATGGCTCAAGGCGCCATGGGGACATACGGCCACGCAGTGACCGCAGCCCAGGCACATCTGTTCCCCGCCGGGCACGAGTTCCGGATAACTGTCCTCATCCTTTTGTCGAATGATCGCCGTGGGGCACTCGGCCGCACAGATGCCGTCCTTTTTGCACAAGGTTTCGTCGATGGTGATCAGTCCCACAATTTACCTCCATATGTTGTATAATTGTTATGTTTAACCACGGAGTCACTGAGCACACAGAGGGTTCTAATTTTTCACGGATCGGGAGACGGCGATCTGTGAAAAGCAATCACTGCCAGGGCTTTCTTATTTCCGACCGCCGTCTCCTGTCCGAAAATAAACCAAAAATCTCTGTGGCCTCTGTGCCTCAATCGTTTGGTTGGGGGGATGCCGCGCTATGATCGACATGGCAAAGTTGCTATTTTACGGCATCGGCCATTGCTTCGGCAAGATGTTTCACTTCGACGGCATCGCCCCGGCGTAGCGCCCCGCCGCGGAGTTGCATCACGCAGCCCGGGCATTCGGTAATGAGCACGTCCGCTCCCGTTTCCTTCACGTCGTCCAGCTTCCGGGTCAGGATCCGGGCTGAAATGGCCGGGAACTTTCCCGAATAGGTGCCGCCGAACCCGCAACAGGTCTGCTCTTCGGCAGCCGGGACAAAACCGTACCCCGCCTTGCGGATCAGGTCCCGGGGCGCCTGTTTTACCCCCAGCCCGCGACAAAGGTGGCAGGGGGCATGAAAGGTGGCGGTCTTGCCGCCCGCCTTGAAAATCTCAGCGGGAACCTCCAGGATATCGTTCATGAATTCGGAAAAAGGGACGACCTTTTTGGCAAAATCTTTTACCATACGGTCCGGAACGCCGGCATCGGCCAGAATGCGAGGGTAGGCATTTTTTAAATGCGAGGCACAGGAAGCGCACAGGGTAACAATGTAATCCCAGGAGCCCGATGTCATGGCCGCCAGATTCTGCCGGGCCACCGCCCGTGCAGCATCGGTTTCGCCCATCATTTCCACGGGAAGTCCGCAACAGGACTGGTCCATGGGAAATTCCAGGGCCACGCCCCGAGCGGCCATCAATTTCACTGCGGCGATAAGTTGCTCGGGATAGACGAAATCCTGGACGCAGCCGGAAAAGATCGCCACCCGGTATTGAGGGGTCTTCACTTCGGGCCGAAGGGCCGGCCAGAGATCGCGGAACGGTCTTTCGGCAATGGCGGGCAGGGTCCGGAAATGATGATCCGCCGAAAGGATCATGGGAAGATGACGCAGGTAGGGGCTGCCGCCGGTGACCGGCCGTTGGGTTTTGGCGGCGGTGCGAAGCAAACGGTGGAATAATTTCCTGTTTCCCAGAACTTTGCCCAGAAGCGTGCTCTGGACGGGATGACCGCTCTCGTCCTGGATGCGGGCATGAATCGCCTTGATCAGCCGGGGCAGGTCGATGCCGGCGGCGCACACCTCTTTGCAGGCCCCGCAATTGAGACAATTTTGCACCAGATGCTTCGCCTTTTCCCGGCCATGGAAAAAATAGGTCAGGATCAGTCCGATGGCCCCGATATAAATGTGACCGTACCGGTGCCCCCCCACCATCCGGTATACCGGACAGACATTGGCACAGGCCCCACAGCGCACACACCGGAGCACTTGGGAAAAAACCGGGTCCCGGGCAAGCCGGCGCCGGCCGTTGTCCAGAAAAACAACGTGCATCTGTTTTTTGTTCTCTTCTCCGGCTGCGCATTCGTTGGCGCCGGTAATCCAGGTCACATAGCTGGTTATGGCTTGGCCCGTGGCGTTTCGCGGCAGCACCCGAAGAATCTCCAGTGCCTGGTGCAGGCCGGGCACCAGCTTGTCCATCCCGACCAGAGCCACGTGAATGCCGGGCAGGGTGGTCACCAGCCGGGCGTTTCCCTCGTTGGTCACCAGGCCGATGGTACCGGTATCGGCGACGGCAAAATTGGCCCCGGAGATCCCCATGTCGGCTTCGGCAAATTTCTGCCGCAATTCGCGCCGGGCCACTTTCACCAACCGCTCGATTTCCGATGCCTGTTTTTTACCGGTGACACCGGTAAAGAGATCCGCCACCTGGTACCGCGACAGGTGAATGGCCGGCATGACCATGTGCGACGGCCCTTCCCCTCGAAGCTGAATGATCCATTCGCCCAGGTCGGTCTCGGTCACTTCAAACCCTGCCGCCTCCAGATGATGGTTGAGCAGGGTCTCTTCGGCGGTCATGGACTTGGATTTGATGATCTTTTCCACCCCGCCCATCCGGGCAATACCGGCAATGATCTCGTTGGCCGCCTGGGCGGTGTCGGCCAGATGAACCTGAATCCCCTTTTTCTCCGCATTGGTTTTGAACTGGTGGAAAAGCGAATCCATCCGTGAAAGGCTGTCGTCCTTGGCCGCAGCCACGGCCGCCACCAAGGCGGCCTCATCCATACCGGCAAAAACGGTTTTCCGCCCGGTCCGGTAGGCCACCGCAAACTTATCCATGGCGCTTCGCTGGAATTCGTTGTCCAGGGCCTTTTTGACCTCTCCCCGGTACGCTTTCAGGTTCTTTGCCGTTTGCATCAGCGATCCTCCAACAGAAGCACATGCAGTTCCAGGGGCCCGTGGACCCCTAAGGCCAGGACCCTTTCGATATCCGCCGTCCGGCTGGCCCCGGTGATAAACGCGATGTAACGGGTTGGGTTCTGCATCATTTCCGTCAGTTCCGGTTCCAGCTCGAATGCCGTCCTTCGAAGCCTGGACAAGGGAAGAACCGCCACGTGCACCTCGCTGACCATGGTGGCCAGACGCAAATCCTCGCTGGTCGAGTCGAGCACCAGCGTTCCGGTCTCGGCGATGCCATAATCGGCAACGGTAAAGGCGATGTCGATCCCGGCCAGATGCCGCCGAAGATCTTCTCCCACGAGAACGATCCCCCGGTCCTGGCAGCCGATTTCCAGTTTCCGGAAACGGTCAGGGGCCAGACAGGGCGCAGCAATCACCTTCTGCTGTTTCTCTTCGCACAGGGCCACGGCCCTTGTCGACAAAGGTGACTGACAGCCTGAAGCCAGAAGTTGGCAGGTTTCCTTTTTCTCACAAAGATCCAGGGCATAGCCAATGGCCTCATGATCATTCTTGACAAGGGTCACCACCGCCGATACCCGTTCGGCCTTTTCCTTGAAAATCCGGCAAACCGGGTCGAGCACACCCATCGGGCACCTCCAGGGGCTATGGAAATTGTCATATTCCTGACAAACGCTTATAAGCATCAACGAGGCAGACATGTAACGGAGAATGCCGGGGGATTGCGCGGGCTCAAATACGGCGCGCCCCATGATTACGTTATGGGTCTTCAGTTCTTCGATGTCAACGGAGATCCCGTCAAGACCGGTTCGAGAACCGTCAAATGCGCAACCTGAAAAAATCCCTGGGTGCGGCCGCCCAGCCGGGGGCACTGATCCGCGCCGCCGGGCACCATCGCGTGGAGATGGATAAACCGGACCGATACTGCCGCATGGGCGGCCGCTTCAATTTGCAATATTAAAAAATCTTTCGTAATATAGGTCATCTCAAATGGGAGAGCATTTCAGACACCGGATGCGGATCTCGGAGCTGTTGTCCAGGGCGGGTCAAGACAAACCGGTGTGGCATACCATTAAAATTTACGCCGAATCCATTCGGACCCATGGATAACCAACTCCAAACCGATCAGATTGAAACGTATTTCCGGCAAGGTCCTTTGAGAAAAAGCACCCCTGTTCTGCTGAAAAACAAGGAGTTCAAAGAAAAATGAACGCCCCGGGCGGCAAGCGGATTCTGGTCATCGAAGACGAGACCCATATCGCCGAAGGACTCAAACTCAACCTTTCGTTGCATGGCTGCGAGGTGCGCATCGCCACCGACGGCGTCTCGGGTCTTCAGGCCTGGAAAGAGTGGCGGCCGGACCTTCTGGTGCTCGACATCATGTTGCCGGGAATCGACGGTCTCAGCGTTCTGCAGCATATCCGTCTCGAAGACGAACGGTTGCCGATTTTGATCCTCTCGGCCAAGGGAGGGCCCCAGGACCGCATTCTGGGGTTGACCCACGGCAGCGACGACTACCTAGCCAAACCCTTCAACCTGGAAGAGTTCCTGCTGCGGGTCGACCGGCTCCTGACCCGGGACGCCTGGCACCGAAAGGGCGCCGCCCACGGAAAGTCGGCCGGAACCGCCCTCCCCCCCCAGTTTGACTTCGGCGGCAATCACATCGATTTCGACACCGCCATGGCCCGGTGTCATACCGGATCGGTTCAACTCACCGAACAGGAGGTTCGGCTGCTCAAACTATTCATCGCCCACCGGGGCAAGACCCTTTCCCGAAGCGACATCCTCAAGATCGGCTGGGGCTACACCGGCGGGTTGACCACCCGGACCGTGGACAATTTCGTGGTGCGACTGCGAAAGTACTTCGAAGAGAACCCCAAAAAGCCCGTCTTTTTCAAAAGCATCCGCGGTGTGGGATACCGCTTCGATCCTGACGCCCCTTCAGCTCCCTGACGTGATTTTCCCTTATCGCATTTGTCAGAAATACGTCCGATACGGGTCAATGGACGGCCCTCACCTTCAAACTCAATGTGAGTCAAAATTGAAAGGCTCAAAGGCTATATATATTAAATCCAAAGGAGGGCCCGGCCGGGAACCGCCGCCATTCCTTGATAGAAATGTGACCTGCGGCGGCCCCGTCACCGGGAGGGGGGGGTGGGGCACGGAGGAAAACGAAAATCGGAGATTGACAGTTATGACCGGCCAAACTGGCTGACTGGCAAACCGACTACACCAGCCTGGCAATGATCGAATCGGTCAGCGAATCGTCATCGGCCTTGAACACGGGAATCAGTTGGGCGGCCACCTCGCTCAGGGATTTAAAGTTCTGTTTCTTCATGACGGCCTGAATGGTTTCCACGCCCTCTTCGATCATGCGAAGACCTTCTGCGATGCGAATGACATCCTGTTTGTCCAATTTTTCCATGATCCGCTCCTTGATTGCCGTGAAAATTGTTTGTCTGCCGGTGCACACATCCAATGGGCGGCCGGTGATTTTACCTTCAACAATGGTCAGGGTCATACAAACACCGTGCCAGCAGGCGGCGATAATATCTATCCATCCGTTTTTATGGAATTTCCGAAAAAATCGGCCCTGCATCCACCCCTTGGACAGGATCTGGGTTGAACATCGGCTGCACAGGGGATTGGCATCCCGTGCACATATATAATCGCTGACGCGATCATATGAAGCGCGAAGCGGTTTAGTTCAACAGGGTATTGATCCCCATCCCTCAAATCCTTGACCCCTCGAATCCTTGACCCCTCGAACCCTTGACCCCTCGAACCCTTGAACCCTCGCTCTTCTTGTCAGTCGCCCGATTCTGCAAAAACCAGTGACATCACGTAGCCGCCGTCCAGGGGGTCGCAAATCACCGCAAGATTCTCCATGAGGCAACCGTGATAGTAAAGGCGGCCGTCGAGGATTTCCACGGCGGCCAGGCTTTCGTTGAACCCTTTTGCGATGAATTTTAAAAAGGCCTCCTTCAAGGTCCACCGGCGGATAACGGTCTCGGCAGAGGCGCCGATCAGGGCGAGGCGTTCGCGCCGGGAAAACCCCGCTTCGAGCAGAAACCCCAGGTCGCGGGCCGGCACCGGTTCGATGTCGAGCCCGATCCTTCCCCTGCCGCCGGCCACGGCCACGGCCCAGGCGCCGCTGTGGGCAATGGAAAGGGGAAGGCCAGGCAGGGTCCGCACATAGGGGGCGCCTTCTTTTTCGTAGGCCAGGTTGATGTATTTCAGGTCCAGGCCCACCCCGGCGGCGGCAGCCACGGCCGTCTTGGCCGCCAGGCGGCCGCAGATCCACTCCACCTGCTTTTTCAGGCTCCGAAACCGGCCCACCCCCGCAAACTCGGCCTGGCTCAAAAACCCGGGCCGGGAGGCGAAGGCCGAAAGGGGGACCGGCCGTTGCGCCAACCCTTGAACGCGACCCATTCCGGGCAGATAGCGACGAACGAATTGGAGAATATCGACCTGGGCGAGTCGAACCCCCGGAATTGGAGAGGTTTCCCGAACCAGGTTGGCGGTCGAGAAGGCGTCCCGGCCGGCCGAAGGGGCCCGGATCGAAGGAGGCGGCCCCATCGGTGCTGAGGATGTCGCGTTCACGAGGCGATTTTCATATCCGCCGACCGAAGCTGGCGCATCAGATCATCGGTCTCGGGAAGCCGGTCGACCTTAACCATTTTAAAGTTTTCCACCGCCAGACAAAGATGCCCCTGCTCATCCATCAACGCGATGGAAAAGATGCGCTGGTCGTCGCTGGCCCCGGTTTGTTCCACCCGGCACAGGTAAGCGGCGCCCGGTGTGGTGCGTTGAAAAAATTGCATGCGGCCGATGGCCTGGGGCAACACCACCTCGCCGGTGGTCATAAAGGCGTGAATGCCGCAGGACTGGAACATGGCATCCACCACCACCACATCGGTGAGAAAGGCGGGCTCCGGGGTATCGGCAAAGAACGGCCCGCCGATCTTCCAACGCACCCGGGTCACCAACGTTTCCCGCTCCACGGAAACCACATCTTCCACGCTTCGGAACACCCCGTCCATAAACAGCCGGGACGGATGATAGATCAATTCCGGGATCTTTCGGCCCAGTTTCGGACGGCCAGCGGTCGGAAGCGACACCGCCGGCGGCTCCGGCATGGGCCTCCCAAAGCGAAAGGTTCCCCGGTAATGGAGGGTCTCGTCTCCCGGGGTGCCTGCGCCGGGCCGATGAAACAGTGAGGTAATCCGGCAGGCCACGGCCGTATCGTCTTTTTCAACCCGGCTCGCCTCGATGCATATGTCTTTCGGCCGCGCCTTAAGGATCTTGATCCCGTAAGGAATCTCGAAATCGGCCAGCTCGATCAAGCGCCCCTTGCCGGCGGTCACACGGGCGGCCGCTTCGGCCATGGCCTCGATGCCGGTGGCGCCCAAAAAAATCGGAATCCCCTCCCGGCTGTGATCCAGCAGAAAAAGGTCGCGTTTCAGGTCGAGGCGCCGGTTAAAAACCGCCCGGCGTTGACCTTCCGCCCGGATCTCATCGAGAAACGGGGCAAGCCGGTGGACATGGGTTTCCGATCCGGCCCCGAAGAGCCCGTCCCGGTCAAACCCCGGATCCGTCCCGGTAAACACCGCCTCCGCGGACCTGGGATCGCAAAGCTCGCCCATGAAAAACCCGACCCCCCGGGCCAGGGGAAGAAAAGCCAGGCCCTTTTCTTCCAGCACCTTTTTCACCGTCGAATCGGTGGCCATGCCCGCACCGGCCCAGGCGGTCCAGTCCAGGACCTTGCCGACCCGGGACGGATGGTTGTCCACATGACGCTGAAGCATTTTGCCCATCATGTCGTTGGCCGCCGTATAGTCGGCCTGGGCCTCGTTGCCGAACCGCGCCGTCACCGATGAAAAGGCGAAAAAATACCGCCACGGCTGAGATTCCAGGGCGCGAAGCAAATTGGCCGTCCCGCAAACCTTGGTGTCAAAGACCCGGTTGAATTCGACCTGGTTCTTTTTTCCGATGAACCGGCTCAGTTGAATGCCGGCCCCGTGGACCACCCCGTCGATACGCCCGTATCGGCCCAAAACGGCGGACAACCCGTCAAAATCCGTGACATCCGCGGCGTGGTAGTCGACCCGGACCCCAAGGCGCCGCAAAGCCTCAACGTTTTCCGCGGCCCGCCGCAACCCCAGTACTTTTTCCACGGCTCTTTGAATCGCCACCGGTTTGGCCCCGGGCATGCGGCCTCGCATCTCTTCCATCAGGGCCGCCCGGTCCGCACCCACCGGCGCGTCGGCGGCGTCGATATCGCTTCGCCCCAAAATCACCAGGTGGATCGAGGCGGTCCGGACCAGTTCGGTCAGGATTTCAAAGGTAATGCCCTGGGCCCCGCCGGTCACCAGGAGGGTGTCGCCGTCTTTTACCATGGATGCACCAGTGGCCGCCGCCTCCCTGACCAGGGACGGCACATACCGCTGGCCATCGGCATAACCGGCCTCCACCCGGGGGTCCTCGGAAACGATCTCCGCCACAAAGGCGTTCACCAGTTCTTCCCGATGGGCCAGAGGATCGGCGTCGGAAAAATCCACGGCCTTGAACCGTCCGGCCGGCATCTCCTTGGCCGCGCTCTTGACCAGGCCGGCCATTCCGGCAAAAGCAGGAACGATCCGCCGACGCACATCGGCGTAGGGAAAAACGATGCTGTCCAGCCCCATGAAGGCAAACAGCCCTTTGGGCCGGTCGAGACACGGCGCCAGGGTCTTGATCAGGGCAAAGAGGGTTTTGACCGTTTCGGCCCCGGTTTCGTCGTCCCCGGTTTCCCCCAAATAAAGATTCAGGGGCGACAAATGGATCATTCCCCCCAGGTCCGCATGCTCGGCGAGCATCTTTTCCATGGTGTCCGCGGCCGTTTCAGGATCGGTCAGACGATCGGCCGCCAGCATCACCGGACGGCCGCCGCGTTCTAAAATCCGCTCGGCGACCGTTTCGGCAAACCCGAACCGGTCCGTCGTGACCAGGATGGTGGCGCCCTCAAAAAGGTCGACCCCCTTGGCCGGCAAGGGAGCGGCCACGGCCCGGACGGCAAACCGGTGAACCGAATCCGTCCCATCGGCATCGGGCTCGTCTTGAATCGATGGCGGGTCCGCCGCAGCGCCGTCCGCCGAACCGGCACCGGCGGCATCGCGGATGTAATCCGCCAGCCGGGCGATGGTGTTTAAATCCCGCAACCGAAGATCTTCGGGAACCGCGAGGCCGAACCGGGCCGATACCCGGCCGAAGACCTCCACCTGTTTGACCGTGTCGATCCCCAGGTCGGCCTCCAGGTCCAGGTCCGGTTCGAGCATGTCCACCGTATACCCGGTCTGCTCGGCGATCATGGCCTGCACCGCGGCCAGGATATGGCCGGTTTTGTCGGTTTCGTCAGTCTGATTGGTTTCGTTGGTTTCATTGGTTTTGCCCGGCGCTTCGGCCGGCGCTTCGGCCGGCACATCGCCGGTATTCTCACGGATATAACCGGCCAGCCGGGCGATGGTGTTCAAATCCCTCAGACGAAGGTCCTCGGGGACCGCGAGGCCGAACCGGGCCGACACCCGGCCGAAGACCTCCACCTGTTTGACCGTGTCGATCCCCAGATCGGCTTCGAGATCGAGATCCGGTTCGAGCATATCGACCGTGTACCCGGTCTGCTCGGCAATGATGGCCTGGATGGATTCCAGCAGATCGGGGGCATGGCGGGTTTCGGCGGGTTTGGCCGAAACAATGGCCGGCACCGGGGTTTCCACTGCCCTGCGGTTTTTCGGTTTCTCTGCAGCCAGGCACAAGGTGTTGTTGATGGTGCTCAGTTCCGGTTGATCGCTGCCGGAAATTTCTTGCAGCCACCCGAGGTAGGCCGGATTGTCCCGGGTCTCAGCCTCTTCAATCCGGCGCAGGAATAAAAAGGCGAAGTGGGAACCGAATCCGGCGGCAAAATGGAGCCCGTACTGAAAATTTGCCGGTGTGCATTGGCTGAATTTGAGATCGGCAAAATTCTCCGGGATATGGGTCAGGTTGGCAATGGGGGGAGCCACCCCCTTTTGAAGGGCCTTGACCAGCACCGCATCCTCGATGGCCGCCCCCAGGGTATGACCGGTAAACCCCTTGGTGTTGGTGATGGTCACCTCCTGGTAATGATCCGGATAGGTGCGACGCAGTGCGTCCACCTCGGCATCGGCGCTGCCGCCCCGGGCCGGGGTAAAGGTTTCATGACTCATAAAGACCAGGGACGGGGTGTAGGCTTCCGGCGAAAGATTGTGGCGCGCCTCAAGGCCGCGGACAAACCGGGCCATCTCGCGGCCCACGTGGTTCACGTCGATGCGGGTACCGTGAAAAGCGCTGTTTCCGATATAGGTTCCCAGGATTTCGGCCTGTCCGTTCAATCCCCGCTGGCCCAGGGTGTCGGCACGTTCCACGATCACCGACACGGCACCGCTGCCGAGGATGGTGCCGTTGCGCTCGGCGTCAAAGGGTTTGGCCGCATCGGCCACCACCGGATTGATGGTGGCCGCCCCCAGGGCCAGGAACCCCGAGGCCACCCAGGGGCTCTGGGTCTCTGACGTGGCCGCCTCCCCGCCGATGACGATCACCCGATCGCAGCGGCCGGCCCGGATCCAGTCCTCGGCCACGCCCACGGCCTGGGTGGTGGAGGCGCAGGCCCCGCTCATTTGCATATTGGGGCCCTTGGCGCCGATGAGCTGGGCAAAATGGGCCGAACCCAGCGGCGTGAGATCAAAGAGCAGGGCCCGGTCGAACTTGTAGTTTCCGTAGCGTTTTCGCCGCTCGCGGATCTTGAAAAACCATTCGGTGATCTGTTCCTTGACCTCGCCGTCGGTCACCTCGGCCATGAGGTGGTAGTATATGTTCTCCAGCTCCTTGTAGGGTCGGACATAGAACTTGTTGTAGTAGTAGTTGTTCATCTGGTCGATGAGGGTTTCAAAGCCCGGAAAAAGCGAGGTCAGAATCACGCCGGTGCGGTTCTGCATGCGCTCGGGCAAGACATGGCCGGCCGGGAGCCGCTGGCCTGTGCTGGTCTCCTTGTATCGCATCACCAGCGGAATGTTCGCATCCTTTAGTGCCTCGATCCCCGCGGCGATCGCCAACTTGTTGGTGATGTCGTAGTCAAAATCGATGCCGTATTCGCTCGCCAGGTTGAAATAGCCTAATTTCCCGGCCAACTGGATCACGTCCCGGGTGTGGGTGATCTTCACCAGCCGGGCATGGCCGTCGGCCTCCTTGAAGACCCGGGTGATGTTCATGTCCAGAATCCGCTCTTTTTCATCCATTGTGAGCGGTTCGATAAAATTGTGCCCGGAAAGGATCCGGTCGAAATTCCGTTCGTCAAAGACCTTGTTTCCGGTACCGGGAAGTCCCACGCTGACCCCGGCAATGGCCACGGCGCCGGTGTAAAAGCCGAACCGCTCCACTTGCTCCAGGGCTTGTTCCCGTTTGCGTCGGAGAAATTCCTCGTGGGCCAGGGAGCGCACCGCAGCGGCGTTCTCTTTGAGAAACGCCTCGAAATCATCGCCGGCGGCATTGTCCATGGCCGCCTGCGCAACCGGGGCGGGTTTGGCAAAAAGCTTGGGAGCCGGGGAAACCGGGGCAACCGGGGAAACCGGGACGGCCGGGGCCTTTCCGATGCCGAGCCAGCCGACGCAGTCGGCCAATGATTTTCTCTGGCCCAACCGTGGATCCACGGCGGACCGGCTCTCGATCTCTCCCAGATCCATATACCGAAGCAGGTTCACCAGCAATTTACCGGGACCGATCTCCACGAACCGGTCCGCACCTTGCTGCCGGGTGCCGGCCACGGCCCGCAAGAACTCCACCGGAGAGACAATCTGGCGCACCAGCAGCCCTTTGACCGCCTCGGCATCGGCCGGGTACGGCTCGGCCGTGGCATTGGAGATCACCCGGAAAAAATCCACCGGGTTGAAGGTCACCGTCGTCAGGGCCTCGGCCATACCCCGGGCCGCATCGTCAAACAGCGGGGTGTGAAAGGCCCCGGAAAGGGCCAGCCGCTTGAAGGTAACATCGTTTTCTTTCAAATACCGGCCGAATTGGTCGATAGCGTCGGCAGCCCCGGAAACGGCGGTTTGCCTGGAGCTGTTCTTGTTGGCCACCCAGACCTGTTCGATCTTTGAGGCCGTGATATGCCGGTCGGTCTCGGCGGCATCGGCAAAAACCGCCATGATCCGGCCCGGGTATTTTTCCGTGGCCGCCCGCATCAAATCGGCCCGGCGGATGATCAGGGTCATGGCCGCATCGAAATCGAGCATGCCGCTACAATACAGGGCCGTGTACTCGCCCACGCTGTGGCCGAGAAAAACCTCCGGGGCGAATCCCCGGCGACGCAGGTAATCGAACACCGCCGCCGATGAAAGAAATACCGCGGGCTGGGTGTTTTCGGTCAGATTGAGCCGTTCGTCCTTGCCGAACATGAGGGGCAGCAGATCATAGCCTCGGGATTCGGCGAAGATCCGGTTTCCCTGGTCCATCGTCCGGTGAACGTCGGGCTCGGCCTCGTAAAGTTCCTGCATCATCCCCGGGTGCTGGGCCCCCTGGCCCGAGAGCAGGGCCACGGTCCGGCCGCCGGAGGCCGTCATTGCCGCCAGGGGTGTGAGGGACGCAGAGGCCGCGAACCCCACCGCCTTGGGTGCCGGTTCGGCCGCCGGGAGGGCTTTGGGTGCAGCTCCGGCTTCGAGCCAAACGGGCAGCGATCCCACCACCATATGGCCGTGGTTGCCACCGATGCCGTTGACATTGGCAGCCAGGTACAGGGGCCGGTTTCCGGGCAGGGTTTCAGCCTGGGCCCGGGGCCGCAGCACCGATTTCCCTTCCCGGATCAACGAGGTTTTTGCCTGGAAACCGCGGTTGGGCAGCAAGGTGCGGCGGCCGGCCATCAAGATGAGCTTGGTCATCACCACCGCCGGGTTGGCCGCCTTGAAATACCCGAATTCCGGCTTGATGTTGCCAAAGGCCAACGGATGGGTAAAGCTGGCCTCCACGGCCTGTTTTTCCACGGCATCGAGAAAGGGGTTGCTGCCGGCGAACACATCCAGGTGGCGCACCTGGCTCTTGGCCACGGTGGCCTGGCGATAGCAGGCGTTTATGGCTTCGCCGTAAACCCGATCCGAGGGGGAAAGGAGGTGGTTCGGCACGCTGGATCGGATGGCCGATGCACAGATTTCGCCTAAAATCGGCATGCCCGATCGTTTGGCATGCGCATAGGTGGTCAGCACCTGCACCGCGGCCCCTTCCCCCATGACATAGCCGCAGCCATTTTCATCGAAAATGCGGGCCTCGCCTCCGGCCAAAAGCCCCAGGCGCTTGAACGCCAGCATCACCGACGGATAGAGGTTGGCGTCCGCCCCACCGGTGACCACACAATCGTATTTCCCGCTGCGCAGCCCCCGCACGGCCAGGTCGATGGCCTGGGTGGCCGAGGCACAGGAAGAATCCACCACGAAATTCGGGCCGTTGCACCCGAAGACGTTGGCGATCCGACCGGAGAGGATATTGGAGAGCAGCCCGGGGATGGTGTCTTCGTTGTTTTCCAGGTACCGGTCCCGAAGCCGTGCGGCCAATTCGTCGGCCACACGACGGCAGGCCCCGACGTCCACCCTGCGGGCGCCGGTGATCAATTGCGCGATCCGCCCGATCCGGGTGCGCATGACATTTTCCACCTGGCGTTCGCCGGGAATGGTGCCCAAAATCACCGCGGTGCGGTTGCCCAGCGAAAGCTGGGAACCGAGCCCGGACTGGTCCAGGGCCTGGGCCGCGGCATCCAGGCCGAAGCAGTGGGCCCGGTCCATCTGCTGGGCGGTGCGCGGGGGAAGCCGGTATTTGCGATTATCAAAAGTGTAATCGGCCACCAGGCCGACCTTTACCCGGGGGATATGGAATCCGGACGACTCCGCTTCTTCGGCATAGGCGCTGTTGTGAAACCGATGGTCCGGGAAAGGAACCGGGGCCGGGGCCCCGCTTTCCAGCCGGGTCCAGAATTGATCGATGTTCTTTGCCCCGGGCAGCATCACCCCGAGCCCGGCCACCACGATCCGGTCGGCATCCGTATCGCGTGCCGGATCCTGGAAAATGCGGCGGGCCATGGGCCGATAGCCGTTGGTGGCCGCCTCCACAAGGCAATGGTAATTGACGCCGCCGAACCCGTAGGAACTCACCGCCGCCCGCCTCGGTCTTCCGGGCGCCGTCTTCCATGGGGTGGCATTTTCGATAATATACACATCACTGCCGGTCAGTTTCCGATGATGGGCCAGGGTCTCGAACCCGCCGTTGGGGGGCAGGGTCTTGTGCCCGAGGGCCAGCAACACCTTGATTATCCCGGCCATTCCGGCACCGCCGAGCAGGTGGCCGATCTGGGATTTGACCGAACTGACGCCCACCGGGCCGCTGTTGCCGTAAACCGCCCGCAAGGTCTCCATTTCCGCCCGGTCCCCCATGATGGTTGAGGTGCCGTGTGCCTCCACGTAATCGATGTCCTCGGGCGTGATCCGACCGTCCGCGGCCGAAAAACAGCGCTCCAGGGCCAGGGCCTGCCCCTTGGGGTTGGGGGCGGCAATGGCCTTGCCCCGCCCGTCACTGCTCCCTCCCATGGCATTGATGATGCCGAGGATGGGATCCTTGTCGCGCAGGGCGTCGCGCATCCGTTTCAAGACCACCACCCCGGCCCCTTCGCCTAGAACAAACCCGTTGGCGCGCGTATCAAAGGGAAACGAACCGGTGGCCGACAAGGCCCCCATCTTGCAAAACCCCACAAAGGCCTCTGGGGCCAGATAGGTATTGAGCCCGCCCACGATGGCCGTATCGTGGTTGCCGGACAGTAGTTCCTGGATACCACAGTCAATGGCCGCCAGCGACGAGGCGCAGGCCGCATCCACCGCGTAGTTGGCGCCGGTGACGCCCAGATGGTGGGCGATGCGGGCCGGCTCCATGTTCAGCACCATGCCGTGGACCGGCTCGTGGGAGACGTCGCCGCCGAGACCGGATTTCAGGGCCGCAAGCACCGCGGCCTGGGCATCGGCGTCCAGCTCGGTAAACACGTCCATTTGTTCCAGGTGCCAGCGCAATTCCGGATAGTAATATTTCAGGTGAAGATCGTTGGTCATTTCGTTGCCCAGGCAGGTGGCCACCACCACGGCGGTGCGTGCGGCCGCATCGGCGGGCATTTTCCCCTCCTCGGTCAGGTAACCGCTCTGGGCCACGGCCTGGTAAGCGGCCTCCAGGATCATCTGCTGGCTTCGGGAAAGCTGGGCCGCCTTTTCCGGGGTGTAGCCGAACTTTTCGTGATCGAATTTAAAGTCCGTGACCACACCGGCGATCCGGGTATAGGAGCGGTCCGGGGCCTTGGGGTCCTCGTCCCAATACAGGTCCGAATCGAACCGGTCTGCGGGCATGGGGCCGATGGCGTATTTCTTTTCCAAAATGTTTTGCCACAAGGTCTTTGCATCGGGGGCGTCGGGGTAAATGCACCCCATGCCGATCACCGCGATCTCGTCGTGGACCTGCCGCTCGGGACGGGAAAAAATCTCCAGAGCGTCCAGGGCTGCGGTGAGCATCGACTTGTGACCGAAAAAGCGGCGATGCACGTCAGCGATACACGTTGGTCGCCGATCGAATACCAGGCCGCCACCCACCATGAAATTGCCGCGTTCGTATTGTTCGGCCTCATCGAATTGACAAAGGCAGACCGCATCGCCCGGCTTGGTTTTCGAAAGGTCCGGGCAGCACCCCTTGGCACCGATGAGAAGGGAGCCGAAATTGTCCCGCTCAAACGCCTCCTTGCTCTCGGCCAGGGGTCTCGCTTCCCGAATGGCCGCAAGTTCGGCGGCCATCATCCGTTCGGAAAACGGGGTGCGCACGGTCCGGGAGGCCAGGCCCACGCTCCGGCCCACCACCACCGTTTCCCCGGCCTCGCAGATGACCTCCTGGTACCGCTTCTTCAAGGCCCCGGTGGCAACGATCTCTTCGGTGAACAAATAGGCGCTGCCTACCTGGATGCCGACCCGCACCCCGCGGCTGGCCAGCACCGAGGTCATGCCTGAAATAAAGCTCGATGCCCGGCCCGTACCGATGCCGCCGGCAAAAATGGTGGTTTTCTCTTTCAGCGCATCATCATCCAGGGCAAGCAGCCGTTCCATGGCCAGTTCCCAAAGAACCAGGCTCGAAAGGCTACCCACATGCCCTCCGGCCTCGGTCCCTTCGAAAATAAACCGGCGGCACCCGCCGGCAATGGCATTGCCCAGCATGGCCGGCGACGGCGTGTGCAGATAGGTCTTGATCCCGGCCGCTTCCAGAGCCCGGACCTGGGCGGGCTGGCCGGCGGCAAAGAGGGCAAAGGGGACCCGGTGCTTTTCCACCAATTCCAGGTGCCCGGAAAGGCCCTTGTTCAGCGCTTCGATGCCGATGAGACCGGCGCCGAACCGGGGGAGTGCCTCTTTCCCCTTGGCAAGCATGCGATCGGCCAGGTCCACCGGCAAACTGGACACGGCCAGAAACGGCAGGGCGCCGGCGTCCAGGACGGCCCGGGCAAATTCGGCCGTATCACTGATATTGGCCATGGGGCCCTGGATGATCGGATAGGTGGTCTGGTGAACCCGTGCCAGGGGGCTGTGGGGAACCATGGGGTCATGCTCCTCCACCAGAGCGAGCCGGCTACCCACAGTGGCAAAGAGGCGGTGGATCACCTCGGACAGCCGGTCCGAAGGCTTGATGAGATGCTTGGCAAACATGGCGTCCTGGCCCAGGAAAATCAGGCTCTGGACCGGCTCGGCCACCGGGCGGTCCAGGGCGGTAAGCTGCTCCTGGATACGGCCGCGGAAAATCTCGTCGGCATCCGGCTGGCCCGCGATGCGGCTTTCCGCTTCCTTCAATGCGCGCACCACCCGGGTGCCGAGCTTGGCAAAGACCCGGTAGGAGCGGTTCAGGGACTGGCCCACCACCCGGGTGTCGCCTTCTTCCATGCCGGCCAGAAGGGTTTTGAATTCTTCGGACAAAGGGGACTCGGCGGTAAGATAGAGCTGGTCGTCCATAACGATGCCGCTTGCGCCCGCGGCAAAAATGCCGGCGGCCGTGTGCCGGCCCACCCCGCCGTGGACAAAGACCGGGAAATCGGTCTCTTCCAGGTAATGCTGCATCAGCACGAATGCGCTGTGCCGGGAGATCATGCCCCCGGCCTCATTGCCCCGGACAATCAGGCCATGGGGGGCGAGGCGCTCGAAGGATTCGGCCGGATCGACATCCACCGTTTCAATGAACAACTTGCAGTCCCGGGGGGTCGATTCAATCCGGTCCAGCTCCTCCCTGTTGCGGTACCCCAAAACCAGCAGGTCGAGCTGGACCGGCATGGCAGCCGCCAATGCCTCCATCAGGGCATAGCGATGGGCCGAAATACGAACGCCGAAGGGAAAATTCATCCGACCCAGCCGAGAAATGGCCGCGGCTACCGCCTCGTCAGCCATAAATGCCGTATCCAGTACCGGCATGGCACCGGCATCATGAAGGGCTTGGAAATATTCCGGGCAGGCCACCCGGGGCGGATTGTAGGCAATCAGGGGCAAATCGGCATTGAGGATTCGTTCGATCATGGTGTTTTTTCGACCTTTCAAATGGATTTGGTTGCAAGGCGGCCCTCCCTCCGGGGAACCCGTGATTTCGGGGCAATGCATAAACAAGGATCATGCCAAAAACGCCGGAACGAACACAAGGCTCCGATATCATCGGATATTAAATAGATTTTGTCCTTTTGGCGGGGAGTATGCTAATATCGGTGATGCGCACGGGATATGCATGGGAGGCGCATGGCAGTGACACGGCGTGTATGGAAATAAAATTGCTGAGCAATAGCATTCAGTGCCCGTCCACGAATCGGTTTTTGAGTGAATGGGCACACCCATGAGTGTTTCCAATTCATAAGGCGGCAGGGCCGCTGTGAAGTACCGAAGGCAAGAACAAAAATGGCACCGAAAAAAGAACTCACCAAGGGTGAACGCACCTTTTTCGAACTGGTCCACCAGGCCGGCGTGGTTAACCCCTTCAGCGAGCAGCGGGTCACCCTCGATACGGAAATTTCCGGCATCTTTCCCCAGGCCACCCAGAAAGAACAGATCGAAAAAGCCGTGGCCGAGGTCAACCGACGCATCGAAGGGCTAAAGGCCGACGGCCGCGCCCGCCTCGACCTTTTTTCCGGCGACGACCGACGCCTGGCCCGGGCGGCCTTTCTGTTCGAGTTCTTCTACCGGTTCCGCAAGCATTTCGATCAGCACATTGGCGACCAGATGGCTGCCGGTGAAACGCCCATCAAGGTGACCTTTTCCAACAAAGCGCTGACCCTGCTCCGCGGCAGGGGCTTTTCCGAAGAAGACAGCCTGCGCTATTTCGCCCTGGGCTACCAGCTTCGACGGGCCTTTTTCTTTATCGGCCGGACCCTCGTCGGCGGCAGTGAAACCATGAAACGCCTGCGCCGCACCCTCTGGCAAAACGTCTTCACCCACAACATCGAACTCTACGACCGATACCTGGTCAACCGCATGGAAGACTTTTCCACCCTGCTTCTCGGAGAGACCGGAACCGGAAAGGGAACAGCGGCCATGGCCATCGGGCGGTCCGGATACATCCCTTTTAACGAACGGAAAAAAACCTTCCTGGAGAGCTTCAACCGGACCTTCGTTTCCTTAAACCTCTCCCAGTTTCCCGAAACCCTTATCGAGTCCGAACTGTTCGGTCACAAAAAAGGCGCCTTTACCGGCGCGGTCAAGGACTACCGGGGGGTGTTCGAACGCTGCAGCCCCCATGGAGCGATTCTGCTGGACGAAATCGGCGAAGTCTCCCACCAGCTCCAGATCAAACTGCTCCACGTTCTTCAGGAACGGGCATTTTGTCCGGTGGGAAGTCATGAGCCCGCCCGCTTTCAGGGCCGCGTCATCGCCGCCACCAACCGATCCATCGAGGAAATCCGCGACAAGGGCATATTCCGCGACGATTTCTACTACCGGCTGACCTCGGACGTGATTGAAGTGCCGCCGCTTCGGCAGCGCATTCAGGAAGATCCCAAGGAACTCGACGACCTGCTGGCCCATACGCTGCGCCGGATGGTGGGCCAGCCGTCACCGGAACTGGAGGATATGGTGCGGGAGGTGATTGCCGGTCAACTCGGTTTCGACTACCCCTGGCCCGGCAATGTCCGGGAACTGGAACAGTGCGTTCGCCGGGTCATCCTGTCCCGCCATTATGAGGGGCGCGGTATGGCCAGGCAAACGGACCTGGCCGCCACCCTGGCCCGGAGGCTAACCGACGGCGATATCGACGCCCAGCATCTGGTTTCCGGATACTGCCGTCTGCTCTACCAGCGATACGGCACCTTTGAGGAAGTGGCGCGCCACACCCGGTTGGACCGACGCACGGTAAAAAAGTACATTCAGGAAGGAGAAGCCGAAGAACAGGCGGGAGAGGAGCCCTCCGGGGAAGAGGACAGTCCGTAAGCCATCCATGGGCGCCCGGGCTTTGGCTTATGCCTGCTGGTGGCTGTCATGGGATGATCAAAGTTTGAAGTGCCTAAAATTAAGGAATTCTGCCATCTCTTAGCATAGAAAGCCGGAGCGAAGCGACTCCTCAACTTTAGACATTTCAAACTAAAGGGCATTTTAGGCATTTGCCGGCGATTCGATCGGCATCGCCGACTGACTCTGACCACGCCTACAGGACGTAGATTCCAACTGCGCATTGAACGTTGGAAATGGATAGACCGATGAAGACCCCCATGAAAAAAGGCATACGTGCCGTCATCGTAGCCAACGGCGAGATCCACCCCTCCGATGCGGCCTGGATCGACAACGCCGACATGGTCATCGCCGCCGATGGCGGGACCCGTCACTGTGATCGATTCGACATCGTGCCCGATCTGATTGTGGGCGACCTGGACTCGACCGATCCGGTGCTGCAGAAAAAAATGGCCGCCGCCGGCGCCGTCATCCGGCGCCACCCGGCCCGAAAGGACCAGACCGACCTGGAGCTGGCCGTGGCCGAGGCGATCAATCGCGGCGCCGCCACAATCACCATAATCGGGGGGCTCGGCGGACGCTGGGACATGACCATGGCCACTGTTTTGGGCCTGGCCGCACCGGGGCTGGCCGGAGTCAGCCTCCGGCTGGTGGCGGGTTTAACGGAAATCATCCTGCTGCGCGGCGGGAATCGCCTCTCCATTCAAGGGCAGCCCGGTGACACCCTCTCAATCCTGCCGCTGGGGGCCGAAGCCACCGGCGTCACGCTCAAAGGGCTGGACTATCCCCTGATCGACGCGACACTTCCGGCGGGGACGGCCCTTGGGGTGAGCAACGTCCTGACCGGCGATAATGCCGAAGTGGCGATTAAAAAAGGCACCCTCCTGTGCATTCACACCCGCCGCGGGCTGGATTCCAAAGACGAAATGTCGAGTCAGGCCAGAACCGTTACGCCGTAATCGGAAAACAGCCGGTCGGCGGTGGCCACCGGCATGTCTCGAAGCAAGGCTGTCGCGATGATAAAGCGATCACAGGGGTCCTTGTGGATGGGGGGCAATTCCGTTGCACGAAGGCAGGTTTCCAGGTCGAGGCCAATAATTTCGATCTGATGATGGCTTAAGATGGCGCTGATCCATTCCCGGGGCGGTACCGGCAATTTCAATTTACCTGCGCCGTACTTGACCCCGATCTCATACCCGGTAACCGCCGCAATGAACACCATGGGCGCCTGGTCAATCTTTTCAAGGGTCTCTTTGGACAACCGGCTTTGATCGTGGGCCAGCCAAAGCAGGGCGCAGGTGTCAAGAATCATCAGCCCCCGCCCCTCCGGCGATGGGACCGAGTTCTCCCCACTCATCATCAGTCAACGGATCGGTTGGATCATAGTCGATCCGGATCTCACTCATCACCGGATGGTACGCCAAACGGCCGCCTTTGCGCTGTTTATAGGGGATCAGTTCGGCCACCGGTTTGCCATTGCGACAGATCACGAAAGAATCGCCGGTTTTTTCGATCTGCATCAACACGGCGGACAACTTTGTCTTGGCTTCATGGATGTTTAGCGTCTGCATGGTTATCGCCCCCCATACTCACAGGCTTTTTCCCGCATCACGGCAATCATGATCGTCCGAGGCAAAAGCCGGCCCCGTGGTTAGTTCATGTTAGTTTAGTTCATATGGTTTCACCTTGCAAGCTCTAAACCCAACCATCCTCGCAATTGAACGGTTTCCGCTATGCGGGAAGGCATTTGACACAGTAGAAGCGGTGAGATCGGCGGTTCTGAATAATGCATTTGCCATTGTTGATTTGCCGAGACCTTTAAAAACGAGCACTAATAGGCGCTATGGGTTTGTTAGTCGAAGCAGGATGTTGGGTTACCCAACCGAAGGAATGGTCGAAGTCTGTGGTGCAGGCCGGACCTAAAAATTTCGATGATCAATAGCCCATGTGGATAGTGATATGTAGGAGATATCACAAAATTCTCGGATATCTGATATGTGCAAAATCATAGCAGCTATTTTCCAATTCTGGACCGCATTCTCAGCGAATGCATATCGGCCATATCACAACCAGGAGACTGCTTTTAGGCGAAAAGGCCGACTGCCAGATATCCGGAAACCGTATCATAATACATGAAGCCCTATTCCAATCAGTATTTTCAAAAAACGGAATCCAGGTTTGATGGGAATACGACCTGCCTGCGAACAGTGAGTAATGGCGCTGGCCCGTGTGTACCATGGACAGTCAGAGGGTGACGGCATCGCGGCCGTCACCCTTTCCAACCATTGCGGCAAACACGCCGGTTTAAAAATCCTTGAAATCATCATCTTCAAGGGGGATCAGTGTTGCCGGGTTCACTTCCTGACCATGGTGGATATTTCTTCCTTTGGATGATTTCACAGCCACGGTTGGGTGAACAAGGGCCTTGGCCCGGATAGCAGAAGGCCTCGCTGCAGTGTTGTTTTGCATCCCTTTCCCCCCGACCAGGGCCATGAGTTCACCGACCATGGTCTTCATCTGCTCGGCCTGGGCATTCATCTCCTCGGAGGCGCTGGCCGATTCTTCGGCAGTCGAGGCATTTTGCTGCACCACCCGATCCATCTCGGTTACGGCCGTATTGACCTGACCGATGCCCTGGGCCTGTTCGCTGGAGGCCGCGGCGATCTCACCGACCAGTTCGCCCACTTTTCCGGCGCTTTCAGCCACCTGGGTAAAGGCCTCGTTGGTGGAAGTGGACAGTTCCGATCCGTCCTTGACCTTTTTTACCGTCCCTTCGATCAATGCGGCCGTGTTCTTGGCTGCATCGGCCGCCCGCATGGCCAGGTTTCTCACCTCATCGGCCACCACGGCAAACCCGGCTCCGGCTTCGCCTGCCCGGGCCGCCTCAACCGCCGCGTTTAACGCCAGCAGGTTAGTCTGGAAGGCGATCTCATCGATGGTCTTGATGATCTTGGAAGTTTCCTCGCTCGCCTTGGAGATATCCTCCATGGACTGGCTGAGTTTGGACATGGAATCGTTGGCGCGGACGATCACCAGACTCGATTCCTTCATCAGGGCATCGGCCTGTTTGGCACTGTCCGCGTTCTGCTTCGTCATGGACGACATCTCTTCCAGGGAGGAAGAGGTTTCCTCGATTCCTGCGGCCTGTTCCGAAGCCCCCTCGGCCAGGGACTGGCTGGATGAGGAAACCTGGCCCGCTGCCGAGGCAACCTGCTCGGCCCCTTCGTTTAAACCTTCGATGATGCGACTAAGCAACCGGGTAATGCTGCGGACAATCCACAGGGCAACCAGGATGGCAAGGAGGGTTCCAATGGCAAGGCCGACCACCATGATGGTGGAGCTTTTTCCCAGGGATTCCATGGCCCCCTTGGCGATCTCATCGGTTTGACTCATGCCGGCTTCGGCAGTGGTCTTGCACGCCTCGATCACGACATTGCCGGCTTCGGTGCGCTGCTTGCCCAGGGCTTGCAGGTTTTTCCACTCAGCAAGAAAACCGGTCAGTGCATTGGCATAGTTCTGACCGGCGGTCTGGGTTTTGTCGATTCGTTTCAGGTCTTCCTCCAGACGGGTGAGCTTTCTGAGTTCAGCGTACTTTTCCTCCAGCTTGGGAAAATTTCCCAGGGCCTCTTCCATAATGGCAGGGGACCGAAGGGTCTGGGCCTTGAAGGCCTTGACCCGGGCGTCGTTGCCCAGGTTGATGATGTCGTTGACAATGGTGATTTTGTTTTGACGCTCGTGCATGTCTTTGGAAAGCTGAGCTTGCTGGGAATCGAGGAAGGCTTTGCAGTTGGTGACGTAGTTGCCGGCAGCTATATCCATCTGCCCCTGGTACTTTCGAATGGTCGCCGCGTCGGTCTCGTTGCCTTTTTCCGACTCGGCCAGATAGCCGCGCATGGCAACGCCGTAGGATACTGCTGCCGCTTCGATTTTGTTGATCTGGTCGATGTTGGCCTGCTGCCGGGTGATGGGCCGAAGGGCGTCGGTATGGTTCTTCAGTTCGCCCATGCTGGCGATGGCTTTTTCCATCAGGGCCGTGTCGGCATTGGCCTGGGCTTTGAAATTGGTCACCCGAACGTCGGTGCCCAGATCCACGATGGCTGTGACCATACCGATCTTCTTCTGGCGTTCATCCAGATCTGTTTTGAAGGCCACATTCTGTCCGGCAAGAAACGTATTGCAGTTTTCCATGTACGAGGCAGCGTTGGTATCGAGCTTTTTGCGCTGGACGTCCATGGCGGCAATGGTCTTTTCGGTCTGCTCCATGAGCTTTTCGTATTCATTGACCGCTGTGGTTGCCTGTTGGACCTGTCCCTTGAGGGCCTTGAGATATACGGCCCGCCCGGCCAGCGCCTCGACTTCCTTGAGGTGGGTTTTGACAACAGCCATCTCCTGATGGGCTGACTTGTAATAGGCGTCTTCCTCGGTCAGGCCGTATCCGCGCATCTCGTACATCACCCGGTTGGCTGCACCGCGAAGATCGTTGGCCACTTTGACTTCCGGAACATACTCCGTGGCCAATTTGGTGGAATCGGTTTTGGCAGCCTGCATGCTCCACACGCCGAGCCCGCCCAATGCGATGGCAATGGCAATTACCAGCGTAAATCCCATTGCAATGCGTTTTCCCAATGTCATTTGATTTCCCATGGTGCCATTCCTTTCCTTGTTTGGTTTGATTGTGCAGTATGTTGAGTGTTTGAAAAAAACTTCCTATTTCCAGGCTCAGACCCTTTTTCCCTCCTCGGATTGCATGACCTGTCGAACGATTTCGCCGGCATTGCTTGCATCCTGCAGTATATGAAAATGCTTGCTCCCCGAATTTTTCGCCAATCGCCAGAAGACGTGAAGATTGTCTTTTCCGCAGTCATAGCTGATGGTAGCGGAACTGGCCTTGGGGGTATAAAGAACCCGAATCTGTGAAAGCAAAAAGCCCTCCGCGACGAGTTTGTCGATGATGGGAAGCAGACTGTCGAGATGGGGCGCCACCACGGCAAACCCGATGGCTCGTTTTTCGCACGGGTATATGTCAAAGCTCTTGATTTTATTGATCATCTGCCCAACCAGGTTCGTACCTGCTTCCCCATATATCTTATCGATGGGGCTGATGTGGGCCATATATGCGAATTTTTCGGGATAAGAGGCGATCAGGCCCGTACAGGTCGACACCCCGAAGGTCTGAAGTCGTTCGCCATTGTTGGCCTTGATGAATTCGTCCATGTCGATACGGAGGGTCTTTTCGGCCACAGGCAGACTTGCCGCCCGCATAGGCGGCGGCGGGGTATTGCTAAGATGCGTCAGCAGCTTTTCGGAATAGTATCTTCGGTACCGGGCGTAGTGCTGGGTAATGACTTCGTCCTTGTCCATCTTGGCGACAACCAGCCACCGGGTCCCCAAAAAATCAACCACCTCAAACGAGGTCAGGGCAGCGTATCCACGGTAGTCGACCACCGTCCGGTTGCCCTGCCGGTCCTCGAACTTTGCCTGGATGTTGCGATCGTCCAGGCGTTTTTTCAATATGGTTGAATCGCCGATAAAATTGGACTCGGTCAACATGAGACCTTCCCAGTTAACCAGAAAGGTCTCCCCCGTCCGTCCCAGATCCTCGGTCCCGGAAAAAATGGTATTGACCTTATTAATGGCACACTGAAACACGATCCACCCCATGAGGAGGTTGTCTTTTCGAACCGGCTCCACAAAGAATGCAGCCGGTTTGGCCGAGGGACTGTAGTGGTGAAAGTCTACGAACGCCTCACGCTCCGGCTTTTGGGCCAGACATCGGGCCAGGAGGCTTTTTGGCGGGTCGCCCTTGAGCAGGTCGGCATGAAGGTCTTCTTCTTTACGGATGGTGTAAAAGACCTTGCCCTTTCCATCCACAAACAAGATGTCGTAGAAGGAAAAATAATTCTCAATGTAGTACCGGTTGAAGCCGGCCTGCAAGTCTTCGATCTTGGCGGTCAGGGCTTGGGGAACCGGCCCTTTTTCCAGGGCTGCAGCGTACTGCAGACCGATGTCGAAGCAACCGATCACTGATGGATCTTCAGCCGCCTGAACCGCAAGGGCGTGAATCCGATCGCTGAAACGCTTGAGATGCCGGACTTTTTCTTTTCGCGCAAAGTCGAGGCGGACCAAAGCCCACTCATAGACCCCCTTGTTGGCCCAGGCTTCGGATCCGGCACCCCCTGCCAGAAGGATTCCGGTCAGAGTAATCATTGCCGCCATGCGCCGGCCGGCGTGAGACGTTTGAAAAAAGCCTTTGGCTATCCTGTGTATAAAAAGACCCATGGGTCGAACCTTTCGTTTCCCTTGAAAACCGATCAAAAAACAGCCCACTCCGTCACCGCTTCAGGCGGCCTTGCTCAATGACAACAAATCCTCTGAAGAAAGCACCCGGTCAATGTCCAGCAGGATCTTAACCCCCCCCTCGATTTTGGCCATGCCAAGGATGTAGGACGTATCGATATTCGTGCCGAACACCGGTGCGTCCTCGATGCTATCGGCCCGGATGTTGAGCACTTCCGAGACCGTGTCCACCACGATGCCGATGGTCAGTTTTCCGCCATTAAGATTGATTTCCACCACCACGATGCAGGTTCTGTCGGTGGCCACCACTGTTTCCATTCCGAAGCGGCTTCGAAGGTCCACCACCGGAATGACCCGGCCCCTCAAATTGATCACACCCTTTACGAAGTCGGGCGTCTGGGGCACCGAAGTGATGGGCATCATGCCGATGATCTCCTTGACCGTTAAAATGCCGATCCCGTATTCTTCTTCGTTCAGGGCAAAGGTGAGGTATTTGCCTTCCCTGTCGGCCACCGCCTTGACTGCCTGATTAATTGCCTGGATTTCGTCTGTCATTTTTGCCTCCTTCTGATTGCCCTGATTACAACCCAATAACCTGCCCCGATCATGAGGCCAAGTCCGCCAGCGTTCATTTGGATGGATCATCGGGTGTTTCGGGGGGGGGCTTAACAGGAAAAGAATGCCCAGTTAATGTCTATGCCAATTAGACACTACCGGGTTGGGCATGTGGTCAAGAATCCACGCCCATAGAACGGGGATTTATACTGCGTATTGAATTACCCCTCAAAGGGGACATTGATGGCAGTCAGAATCATGGGTTCAGTCGAGGGAAGTCAGGAAGGTGTATAAATTGACTTTCTGCTTTAGAATATTGAGCTTGTTTCTTATCCCGTTGCGGTGCTTTTCCACCGTGCTGGGGGAAATAGCAAGCATATCGGCAATCGACTTGGTGGACCGGCCTTGCCGGATGAAGTCGGCCACCTTGATTTCACGCGGGGTCAAGCCTTGATAGGCCCCGGTCAGACTCCTTGAGACCGGGGAAATCAGTTGCTCAATGTTGGTGCGGATGATCTTTATGTAATCTTTTACATCATCGCCATTTTTAAGATGTTCCATATCATCAAGATAGGGGAAAACATATCGCTTCAGATTAGTGACCATGGTTTGCTCGATGGCACGCTTTTCGATCTCCCGCTGGTCTAAAAGGGCCTTGAGTGCCTCGTTGGTCTTTTCCTGACTGAACGTTTTGTCCAAAAGCGCCTGCCGCTGCCGGATCAGATCCCTTTCAATCTCTTTCTGGTAGGTAATATCACGGTTGCTGCAGCGCCGGCCAAGAAAGTTCCCCGCCTCATCGAATACCGGTTGGCAGTTATGGCCGATCCAGCGTTCTTCTCCATCGCGCCGAGTAATGCGCAAGCCCATGCTGAAGATCTTTTTTTGCGAATGACTGGCCTCAAGGTGCCTGCTGAATGTTCCCCGATCCTCAGGATGGATGATGTCTTGCAACAGCGAGGGGTTCTGGACAAACGCATCCATTGAATAGCCGACGATGCGTTCACAGGAAGGCGATATGTAGACGATCTCACCGTCCGGAGCGACCCAGTATTCCCAGTTATAGGTAAAATTGGCCACGGTTCGATAACGTTTTTCGCTGGCCTGCAACTGAGCGTTTTTTTGCCACACCATCGCTTCCAGGTGTTTACGGTAGGTCTGGTTTTCCTTGAGGCGCCGGGCTTTTTCCAGGACCCTTTCAATGGCCTTGCGCAGAAAGGATGCCTCATCAATGGGTTTGTACAGATAATCCCAGGCACCCAGGCGAAGGGCCTGAATCACATCCCCCCGTTCGCCCTTTCCGGACAGGATGACAACCGGTAGTTGCGGCAGCGTTTTCTTAATATGATCCAGCAATCCGAAACCATCTCCGTCCGACATGAACAGGCCAGTCAGCACGATATCCGGGGGATGGGCCTCAATATTGGTTATCGCCCGGTTTCCGCTTTCCTCGGTCACCACCCTGTAATCCCAGGATAACAGTCGTTTTTCAAGAAACCGACGAATGGCGGGGTCATCATCGACAACAAGAATGGTAAATGTTTCCCTGTTATCCATATGATCATACCCCTTTCCACGGGCTTCTCCATATTCAGGTTGTTGAGCGAATCTTTTATCGTTGGATTTTCTCCCGAATTAGTTGGAGAAGGCCTAATACATTTTCAGAGTAAAGTATCGAACGTCGTGAAAGCCATAAGCCTTTCGCTTGATGACCTTGATTGTATTGTTCACCCCTTCGACCTTTCCCGTGTGAATGCGTAAGTCACAGGGGCTGAGAATGCCGACCCGCTGCCGTTCAAACTTTTATGCGAAACTGTTTGCCGACGGATGATTTAAAGAACGAGCCAGAGCGCACCAGTTGTCAATTGCTTTGGCAGCCCAAATGCGGGAACGGCAACTATAGATGGGTTTGAGGTTCTCTTTGAGAATCATTACCGTCCAGTCAACTTCGATGCATCCTCGATAATTTTGAAAACCGGGACAAAAAAAGCCGAGAATGCATCTACGAATCGTACACGGTAGAACCTTCTTGGCTTGATTTGTATGGTAGATGAATTTTGTTTGATTCGCTTTTGAGGCTTCTTGCCGCACTTAACCGAACCGCGCGTCATATATCTTAAATTTCACTTTTTGTCAAGGGAAAACATCTTCCTTTTCTGAAAGCAATGTCGGCCTGAGAAGATGGCCAATCCGAGTGAAGCCTTCTTTTATTGCTATTGGGTCCGGGAGTACAACGCCCATTACCGCTTCACTATCAAAAACAATCAGCCCGGTCTTTTTCAGGACATTTCGCTATACTTTATGACCGGCAAAAATCCGATTTTGTCCATTGCCAACCGCCTGATCATGGCCGGATCGAAATCCGAGAGATAGCTTGGTCCGCCCCAGGATCCTTGGAAGCAACTACTACTTCTACCATACCGACCATACGGGCACGCCCAAGAAGATGACAGATGTAAATGGGGCGGTGGTGTGGTCGGCGACTTACTCTTCGTTTGGCGAGGCGATGGTTGCGATAAGTCGACTTAAGAAGGTCGGCCCAAGTTTTCTCACCCTGAGTTTCTTTGCCAGGGCAAGCCGGTCAATGGACTTTTCTCACGCCCCTTTTGTGTCGGGGCAATAAGTTGCACCTTGACCTCTTTTGCGATCTGCTCGTTGGTATCACTGCCGCAAAGCGTCAGGCATATCCATACCACAAAGGGCTTTGAATGGAAAATTCAGTACCGATCAACCTACTTGTCTTTCCCCTCGTTTTCAATCTTCTTCCAGTACTTGATATCCTTGCCTTCGCGGATGGCGTCGATGAGCATCCAGGTCTCGCCGGTGCGCCGGTCGATTTTAAACAGCCGCTTTTCCAGGAAGGTGGTGGTCTGGCTGCGCTGGATGATGGCCGAATTGTACTCGGCGTTGAGCAGCGCGAACCGGCCGTCCGCCTCGGTCATAACGGTTTCCGTGGCCCACGGGGAGCCGGCTGCCATGACGACGGCCGTCATCGCCAGAATCGTGATTATAATGCCTCGTTTCATGGTGTACCGCCTTTCCCCGCCGAATCGGTTTCGGCGGACAATTGGGGAGAAGTTAAGGACTTCCTGGCCCACGGGACCAGGCTTTGATAAACCCGAAGAAATCTCTAATTGACCACAGAGTACTCAAAAAACTCAGAGGCAATAAATATGTCAGGACAATTCTCTGCGTGCTCCGTGATCTCTGTGGTCAAAAGAATTATTTTATCATTTATCGGTTCGAGCGCAATTGCAATGGAAAACAGCGGTGGCGGAAAGGCAGGGGGACGGGTCGGTCCAAAAGTGATGCTCTCGTAAAAAGTCAGCAACATGCCCACTTTTTTGATTAACCACGAAGAGCACGAAGTACACGAAGCTGAAATCATTGCATATTATTACGACATCTTCGTGCTCTTCGTGTCCTCGTGGTGAAAATGGACTTATTACGGGACTGTCAAAAGTAAGGCGCCACCCGCAGAGGGGGTGGGCTCAGCCAAGCCCCCTCAAATGGGGTTCAGGGCTCAACATCCAACCTAAACTGAGCGTTTTAAATCTCGAAAAGAAATATAAGTAAACGATATTATAAGATTCAAATCCAATTCTGTATTTCGCAATTTAAAACCCTTCGGGATTGCCGATCTTACCGCATCTACAGCGTCAGATGCCTTACCGCATAAAGAACTATAGCGGAAAAACATCTTCCTTGTATCTACGGCAACCTCGACAATCGCTCAGCTTAGGTCCAATTCCCAATGTTCAAGGAATGTATTCTCCCGTCTTGTGCGTTGTCATCGCAAATCCGCTGCAAGGTACCGGCATGGTTGGAAAAAAGCCAGTCCACGCCGCGGTTGATCTCCCGGAACAGGACGTTTTTCGAGGCCGGGTACCCGGTGCCCACCCCCTGGCCGGCACGCTGGTGGCGTCTGAGGTGTCGTCGTGAGGCGAAAAGGTAGTGGCCGCAGACCCCGCCAAAACCCCGGGCCAGGGCCAGGCGGCTAAAGGTCGGCAGGTGAATCTCCCCGATGAGCAAGAACGCGTCCGGGGCGACAAAATCGATCACGTCGAACATGCCCGGGGTCAGGGAGAGCAGATGATAGTCGGCTTTTGCCTTTAAGGGCGCAAAGAGTTCCCCGAGGGTTTTGTTCTGGCGCCCCCGGTCCGGGTAGGGCTCCGCCTTAATCTCCATCATCAGGTGCATTTTCCGGCCATAGCGATGGATCACCTCGGCCAGGGTGGGCACCAGGGGAAAGTCGGTCCGAAGCTGGGCCAGGGTCAGGTCTCGGATATGCAGCGGTGAGCCGAAAATCCGTTCCAGGTGGCTGTCGTGGTGGACCACGGGGTGGAGATCACGGGTCCAGCGAAGGTCGAACTCGACGCCCCAGACGCCGAGGCTCAGCGCCCGGTCAAAGGCGGCCAGGGTGTTTTCGAAAATGTGCGCGTTGTCGTGTTCCCCCCGATGGGAAACCAACCGGCAGCGCCGTAGCGCTGCGGGGGTCGGCACCGGCTGGGGCCAGGCGGCAAAAACCGCGTCCACCACCCGATTAAACCCTCTGTCAATCCACTCCGGCCGATGCATACAATCTCCGAATCGTTTCAATTTTTCCGCACAAACCGGAAAAGGATTTGACCTTTAGCGGCGAAGCCGCGTCTCATAAAATTTCGCCAGAAATTTTATTCGTAGATCTTCTCATCTTCGGCGTCCGCCTCGGCCGCGTCCGGCTCCGGGTCCCGGGTCAGGCCCGCCTGTTTGTTCGCCCAGTACTCCTTGTACCATTCGTTGGCAATGATCATGGACATAACCTCGTTGGTCCCGGTCCAGATGGAGGCCAGGCGAAGGTCACGAAAAATCCGTTCCACCGGAAAGACGTTGGTGTACCCGATGCCGCCCATGACCTGCATGGCGTTGTGGGCCACCTTCTGGCAGGATTCGGTGACAAATTTCTTGGTCTCGGAAATCATTCTGCGCACCCGTCGGCCATCTTCGTTCTGGTCCACGGCCCGGCAGGTCACATAGACCATGGCCCGGGCCGCATCCAGGAGCATGGCCGCCTCGGCCACCTGAAAGCTGACCCCCTGGAACTGGGCCACGGGCTGGCCAAAGGCCTTTCGGCGGGTGGTGTAGCCGGTGGCCACGTCCAGGGCCGGGCGGGCCGCACCGATGGTCATGGCCGCCGTACCCAGGCGCTCAGGGATCATCATGGTCTTAAACACCTCGAATCCGCCGTTCACCGACCCGACCACATTCTCTTTGGGGACCCGCACATCCTTAAACACCAGACGGCTGGCCCCGCCGCCCCGGCATCCCATGAGCCCGTAGAGGTATTTGCTCTCCACCCCCGGTCCCCGATCCACGATAAAGGCCGAGATCCCCTTGTGAGGGTCGGCCTCGGGGTCGGTGCGGGCATAGACCAGGAAATAATCCGCCCCTTCGCCGCCCACGATGAACCGCTTCTGGCCGTTGATGACAAAATGGTCTCCCCGGTCTTCGGCCGTGGTGGTGGTGCCGAAAAAATCAGATCCGCCCCGGGGTTCAGTCAGGCATTCGGCGGCAAAAATCTCGCCGCACAGCAAGGGTTTGACGTATTTTTCCTTTTGGGCGTCGTTACCGTGAATGATGATGGCATCGCAGACCAGTTCGGCACCGACGCCAAAGGTGCAGGCAAAGACGTATCCCAGGGTGCCGATCTCCTCGATGGCGGTGGCGGCGGCGACCCAGTCCATCCCCCGACCGCCCCATTGCACCGGATAGCGGCAACCCAATAGGTTGCGCCGGGCGGCCTCCTGAAGGAATTCCTTGGGGAAGGTAATCTTTTCCGCATCCATGTCCAGAATCATTTGCCGGGGGATCGATTTGACGAAATCCCGAACCTCGTCCCGCAACTGCCGCTGTGTCTCGTCGAGAAGATAATTGAACATGATCGCTCCTTTGTCGGGTGGCCTGAAGAAATACTGTTTACGTTAACGTAAACTATACCTGGGGCCAGCCGTCCTGTCAATCCAACAATATCAATGGGAATGCCTCTGGGAAGCCTCCGGGTGAAGGATGGCACAGCGTCCGTGGTGGCCGTCGGCCTTGACCACAAAGGGGTCGGACAGACGCAGGTGGCGAAGGTGGTCGGTCTCATTGATGGCCGGCTGGCCCCGGAACCAGTCCCAGTCGAAAACGTCCGCTTCACCCTCGGTCACCGTGGCATAGAAGATTCCCTGGGCGGTAATCTGTTGAAAAAAATGACTCCCCTGGCTCGGGTCGGCCCGCAGCAATCGGTTGCGCATCTCGATCATGACGCCGACCTGGCGAATGTCCGGCCAGCGGACCGGAATACCGAGCCAGCGGTCGGCGGAACCCCACCGACCCGGCCCGGCCAACAGGTATCGTTTCTTTTCCGCTGCCAGCCCTGCGTTGAGACGGGCGATCTCGCCGGCGATATCAACGGTGGCGGCAGCGTCGAAAGCCTCCGGTTTGACGTAGATGAAATCGGTCATGTCCGTCTTCAAGCCGTTCCCCAGGCACTGGGAAGCGTAGCAGACGGCCCCGGCCCGGTCCGCCTCGTCCACATGCACGTCGGCGTGTTGTTCACCGGCTGCCATGGGGCGCATCTGAAGCACGGCAAAGGTGTCCCGGGCGGAGTTATCCGGGGCAAGATCAACGCAGAACTCGAATTCCACGTCACACCCCATCCCCTCCCGGCCTAGGGTGAGCAGGTCGTCTATGAGGGGCGCCAGGGGAAACCGGCCGTATTTGAGCACCTGGGCAAAGGTCATCACCTTGGGCCCGGACGCCGCGGCCGAATCGCGAATCCGGTCCTCGTCAACAATATAGGTGCTCGACAGGGTCCGGACCGGATACTCTCCCTGGGCATCCGTCACGTCGCGCAGTTCCAGGTTGCTCTCGTTGTCACCCCCCGGGGCCTCGTCGTATCCGCGAAGACAAAGGGCATAAAACCGCTGCTGGGCGTGGGACAAAATGTCGGCCACTTTGGAAAACTGCGGCATTGCAGACGGATGCCTTGGAGAGAACCGAAGGTCCACCTCGTTTTCCACCACGGCCTTACCGAAACCCAGCGCGATGCGGGCGATGCCGTCCCCGGCCGCCATGGGGCCGATGGGGTAGTAGTTCCATGATTGGGCAACACCTGAGATGGCCGGGTAAAAATGGTCGTTGTAAGCCCGTCCCATGAGTTGCTGGATGATCACGGCCATGGCGTCCCGGCGCGCCCGGAAGGCGGTGGCATGGGAAAACATGGCGGGCCCCTTGAAAAAACGAGAGGCGTAGACCCGCTTGACGGCGGTGATCAGGTGTTGGAGCCGTATGTCCAGGGACGGGTGGTTGTTGGGAATCATGTAGGTCTTGTAAAGGCCGGCATGGGGGTGGTGATAGGCATCCTCCAGCAGGCTCGACGAGCGCACGGAGACGGGAACCTCGGTCCGTTCCAGAAAAGCCCCGAGATTTTTCACCATGTCGGCCGGCAGCGGTGCCGCCTGAAAGCGATCGGCGATTTGCCCATCGCTGAGCTTCTCCGAATCAATCTCCGACAGGTTGTTGGCCAACACAAAGGCGTCGAACCCGTCGGTGGTGATGACCAGGGTCTTGGGTACCACAATCTCCACGTCAGGGTATTTCTTTGAAAAATCGACTTGCGATTGCAGCAGGTGGGAGAAAAAGGCCAAGCCCCGGGCCTTGCCCCCCAGGGAACCGTTGCCAATCTTGGTAAAATCGGAGATGGCCGGATCGAAGTCGCGGGCGGAGAACTGGGCCACCACCCCCTTTTGGCGGTTCTTTCGCAGGGTGTGAATGCTCTCCACCAGAAAACGGCGAAGGGCATCCATGTCGTCAAAATCGGAAACCGGAATCCGTCCCAAAATGGAGGCCAGCGCAATTTCCGATCTCGCCATGAACCAGTTGGAAAATCGGTTGCGGCAGGCATGGTAGTAAATGGGTTCATCGGAAATATTCGGCAAGAGCTTTTCCAACTCCCTGAAACTGGCCGCCCGTCCCAACTCGCGGCCATCCGCGGCGCGGAAGACAAAGTCACCGAAACCGAGAAAATCGAGGAAGAACGACCGGATTTCCTGGAAAAGCCGTGAATCGTTCTTGTCCACGAACTGGACCTGGAGCGATTCGGCCCGTGCCCGGTTTTGGGGCTCCGAACTGATGAGCAGCAGGGGCAGGTGGGGGATCTCTTTTTTGATCTGGGTCAGCAGAATAATGCCGGCGTCAGCATCCACCTTGCCGCATTTGGGAAACCGGGTATCGGAAACAACGCCGAAGACATACGGTTTGAACTTGGCATACATGGCCATGGCCTGCTCGAAATTCTCCGCCACGAGAATCTTGGGCCGGGCCCGCATCTTCAGCAGACGGTGGGCTTCGTTGAGGCTTTCATCCAGCACCGACTGGGTCTGCCGGACCACCTCGCGATAGATCAGCGGCAGCAAAAAGGAGCGGTACAGGGGCGAATCCTCTACCAGAATCAGCACCCGGACGTTGGCGCTTTGGGTGTCCGCCGCCACGTTGAGCCTGTCTTCGGCGTTTTTCACGATGGCCAGCAGCAGATCGCTGTCACCGGACCAGACAAAGGTCTGGTCGATCCCATCGCCAGGGGAGGCGTCTATTTCCGGCCCCAGCCCTCCGGGATCGTGGGTCAGCACCACCACCGGCAGTTTCGGCTTGCGTGCTTTGACGGCTTTTGCCAGCCGGTAGGGGTCCGTGTCCTTGAGGTTGGGCATGGCCAGGACCAGATCAAAGGGGTGCCGGTCCAGGCGATCCATGGCTTCGGCACCCGAGGTGGCACGGATAATTCTCGGCGGCCGGCTCAAGTTCAGCCCGTGGTATTCGTTGATGATCCGGGCGGCGAGACTGCCGTCTTCTTCCAGAATAAAGGCATCGTAGGGGTTGGCGACCAGAAGAATTTCCTGGATCTTGCGTGCCATCAATTCGTGAAAAACGCTGAAGCGGGTATCGACCGAGGCAACGGAAAGCGATTCGAAGACGGATTGGGACGGGTTGGGCACGGGCACCTCCCGCAGGCAAACAGACGGTCGTCGGAGTAAGTCTTCACCCGCAGAGCGGGTGGCCTTAGGAATCCCCCCCAGAGGGGGGCTCAATGTCCA
This sequence comes from Desulfobacterales bacterium, assembly GCA_016342285.1. Taxonomy (GTDB): domain Bacteria; phylum Desulfobacterota; class Desulfobacteria; order Desulfobacterales; family JAEINQ01; genus JAEINQ01. The sequence continues at coordinate 34,168 of JAEINQ010000035.1, read as the reverse complement.
ATAGCCAATTTTCAATGCTCTTCATGGTAAATTTAAAATTGGCAGAGCAAAGCGATTCCACACTTGAGCATTGGACATTGAGTATTGAAAATTCACTTAGACCTTGTCTCGCCGTAACGGTCGAATTTTTCCGGGTCCACCACCGAAACTGGTGGCTTTAAGCCGGGGTAAAGCGATGCAATGGGTCAACCCTGGGAAGACGGCTGTGCCCGGCGGACCCACCGGGCACGCAGGCGGCCGGCAACAGCATCGAACCCTTCAATGCCGAGCCGCCTGGCCGCGACCACCAGAAGAAGGCAAAAAACCGCGCCGGTACCCGCGGCCACGACCAGACTGCCCGCGGCCCCGGCAGGTTCGATCCAGACGATCAGGGCCTGTCGAACACCCCAGGCAAGCCCCCCCAGCACCACGCTACCCATTGCCGTCTTGAGGTAAGTCCGCCAGACCGTAAGCCCCCCCGGGCTGCCGGTCCGCCGGTTCCAGATGGCATAGAGCAAGACGGCCTGGATCACCGCCGCCAGGGAACAGGCCAGGGCCACGCCGGCGATGCCGCCCGCCTTGAGGCCTATGATATATAAGGGCAGGCTCAACAACACGGCCACGGTGCCAAGCACCGACGGCAATAGGGTATTTTGCATGGCGTAGAATCCGCGAACCACGACGGTCTGGGCCGCAAAAGCCACAGCGCCGATCATCAGCCAGCCCAGGGCTTCGGTGGTCAGATCCACGGCCCCGGCATCGAACCGTCCCCGCTGGTAGCAGATCACCACAATCTCGCGACGCAGCACCATAAACAGCGCCGACAGCGGCATCACCAGGGCCAGGTGCCTCAGCAGGGTGTCCAGGAGCCGGCTCATCTCCTCAATACGGTCTTCAACCACGAGCCGGGCCATGAACGGAAATGAGGCCACCCCTACCGCTTGGCCCACCAGAGCCACCAGAATGAACATGATCCGCAGTGCGTAATTGAGCCCGGCGATGCCCCCTTCGGCAAGATAGGACCCGAAAAACTTGAGAAAAATCTCCGTGGAAAAAAGCATGGTCAGCCCCAACATCAAGGGCAGCGTCAAACGAACGTAGGTCCTTAAGTCCGAATGACCGAGATCAAAAACAGGGGTGAACCGAAGGCCCGCGCGGCGGGCACCGATCCATTGCAAGGCAAAATTTCCGAAAAAAGCCCCTCCCAGAACCCCCCAGGCGAACCCGGCCATGCCCAGGCGCCCACCCAGAAGGAGGCCGCCGCAAATAATGCCCAGGTTATAGACCAGAGGGGCCAGGGCCGCGATGGCAAAGCGTTCCCGAGCAAACTGGACGGCCATGAACAGGCCGCCGGCAAAAAAGAAGAACTGGGCCGGCAAAATAATGCGTGTCATATGGGTCGCGGCCCCCAGCAGCACCGGATCGGTAATCCCCGGGGCGAGCAGCCGGACCAGGTCCCAGGCAAAAATTTCAGCCACGGCGATCATCACCACCAGAAAAGTGCCGAAAACGGTCATGACCAGGGAAAAGGCCCGCCATCCGCCTTCCTCGTCGCCGGCGGCCAGGTATCGCGTAAAAATGGGGATGAAGGTGATGGAGAGAAAACCGCTGGCCACCACATGGTTGAGGATTTCGGGCAGGACAAAGGCGATCTGATAGGCGTCCACATGGCCGGAAGCACCGCCTGCCGAGGCGATCACCATCTCCCGGACCAGACCGATCACGCGGCTGGCAAACACCGAGGCCATCATGATCAGGGAGGCAAATCCGATCTTGCGGAACATGGAGGCTCCCATGGGCGTCCTTTACGGGATGGTTTCGTAGAAAAGCCCAAATCCCGTCATGCCCCTGCCTTCGCAGGGGCAGGCTCTGCAAAGGCAGGCATCCAGAACCATTTGAAATCACTGGATTCCCGCCTGCGCGGGAATGACGACAAAAGCATTTTTCGACTTTTTACGGGGCCATCAAGTTTTAGCATTAGGCGTTAAAGGGGAATGCTTCCGGTCGGCCACCCATGTCACGGACCGGGGTCATGCCCGATGAGGACTGATCGTATCAGAAAGAAAAAGGGAAGGCAAAGATGCGGTGAACACCGCTGGTGGGCGAAAGGGACTGAAAAGAGGCCGGTCGCCCATATAGAAACGACAAACCCCGAAAATGATGAACCGTTGCCCCATGCGATCAATCGCTTGGAACGGTTACCGACGCGGGCGCCTTCGTTGCCCCAGCCACATGCCGGCCCGATCCTCGCCCGTCTCCTTTTTCCCGGCGGGTTGAGGGAAGACTTTTGCCATGACCCCAGGGTCGACGACCCACCCAAATCCCAGGCATTCAAAAATAACGATCTCTTCGCAATCCATGGTCAATTCTCCTTTTGTCTTGACAGGGCTTCTTTCCTTTGAAAGAGATATCGCCACTTTTCGCGGTTCCTTTAGCCGATTTAGGCATTTGCCGGTGATTCTATCGGCATGGCCAGTTTTCGCCGACCACACCCAGGGGCGTGGATTCCTCTATCAAATGGCAAATCTTCCCCAGGCGCGCCATGAAACCTGAGACCTACAGCATCGGCATAGATCTGGGCGGCACCAAGATCGAGGCGATCCTGCTGAACCCCTCGGACACGGTGGTATTGCGCCGCCGCGTGGCCACCCCTTCCGGCAACCGTTACCCCGACATTCTCGATGCCCTGACCCACCTGATCCAAGAGGTCGGGGCCCAGGCCCCCGGGACCGCCCCCTGCCGTTTGGGAATCGGCATTCCCGGGGCCGTGGACACCCGGACCGGACTCGTTCAAAACGCCAATACCACCTGCCTGATCGACCGCCCCCTGCAACACGATCTGGAACAGCGGCTGGGCCGCGACGTGGGAATGGAAAACGACGCCAACTGCTTTGCCCTGGCCGAAAGCCGGATCGGCGCCGGGCGTGGCCACTCGATGGTGTTCGGGGTCATCATGGGAACAGGCTGCGGTGGGGGAATCTGCATCGACGGACAGGTACGTACCGGCCCCCACGGCATCGCCGGCGAATGGGGGCACCTGTCGGTGGACCCTCTGGGGGCGGTTTGCTATTGCGGCAATCGTGGCTGTGTGGAAACCAAGATCAGCGGGACCGGGGTCACCCGGGCCTTTGCCGAACGAACGGGCAGAAAATGGTCCATGGAACAGATCGTCAGCGGCGCCCGAACCGGCGACCGTGAATGCGTGGCGGCTTTCGACCGGTTTCTGGAGGACTTCGGACGGTGCCTGGGCGGGCTCGTCTCCATCCTCGACCCCGATGCCGTGGTTCTCGGTGGGGGGCTGTCTAACATCGACGAACTCTACACCGAAGGCGTTTCACGGGTCCGGCGCCACGCCTTTCACCGCCACCTGGCCACACCGATCCTGCCCAATCGCCTGGGCGATTCGGCCGGGGTGTTCGGCGCCGCCTGGATCGGCGTCGCCTGAGACGGTTGCACCGAGTGCAGAGCCGATAAATGCACCGATCTGATCCAGTGCCTCGCCGGCCTGGCCGTACCGGATCGCCGATTCATCCAGGTAGATGCGGTCGACTGCCGGGTAGATGTTTTTTCCGGGGTCAAGATCCATCGCCCGATAGACGTCCTTTCCCAGAAGAACCACCGTAAAATCCACCCCGGGACACAGATCGCCGATCATTTCATCGGCATTCTCCGGATAGATGGCCAGGGGACGCGCCATTACCTCATGAAAGACAATGCGATCTTTAAGCCGCTCCTCCGAAGGGTTTTCGACACGCTTACCACCCACACCCAGTCGCATCACAACGGCCGCAAGAATATCCTTTTTCAGGGTTTCCAACACCGACCGGTAGGCATCGGTGGGCCGGAAACCATCATTTCCATCGGTTTCGGTCTTCCAGGAAAAGGCCGCTGTCATGGACGGCACCAGAAGCAAGTCGACCTTGCCGGACGACACCGCCTTACAGGCCAAATCCCGGTAATGGGCCCGGTCTCTGAGGCGCCGCGCCTCCCGGCCCATGCGTATCAGCCCAAGCCGATCGTAGGCGGAAACGAGAAACGGGTGTCGCATGTACGACAAAAATCGCGGCTCCGAAACGATCACCGCCTGAAGCAGATTGAACTCTTCGGGCCGCAGGTTCATGGCTTCTATATCGGCCGGGCCGGGTACCCGGCCGGGAGTGGTGAACAGAGACGTCCGCGCCAGCATGGCATCAAAGTCCATCCGCTCCCCCCTGGCCAGTTTGGCAAGCATGAAAAGGCGGAGGGCAACCAGTTCGGTGCTGGGGTAGAGACTGGCAAAGGGGCCGGCGCCCTTGAACTGGTTCAATCGCGGGTCGTAGTGGTAAAGCACACTGGAGAGGCCGAGGATATTGGCATCGCGGACCAGGAACCGGGATTTGTCTCCCGTATCCATGGCGTTGGATATGGCCTTAAAGTCAAGCGGTTCGCCCAGGGCGCAACGGCGCCATGTTTCCCTGACCATCGGATCTCCGGAGCGGCCGAGAACCACCTGAAGAAGATAGGCGAGCACCTCTCCGGCATAGGCCTGGGCCACGGTGAGCCTGCCGTCATCGGTCCCGGCAATCGCCGCCGCAGACCGGTCTGGCGGGCGGAGACTGCCGGGAATGGCGGCACACTGAATCACCGAGGCCATACAGAGGCTCAGTATCAGGGTCAGAATCGGTTTGGGGAGATGCAACGGCAGCAGTCTCCTTGCACGGGTCGGATTGTGAATTTGTAAGCGTTCACAGGGCATCACGCCGAGGCGTGACTTTGTTCCCGGGCATTTGAAGTACGAATAGAGTACGCCTGCATGCCCGGCGCCTCGCATCTACGGCACCCTGTAAACGCTTACCGTGCTAAAGGTTGGAACTTCTTGAGTGTTTCAACCCCCGTGAACAGTTACGTGACTTTTTTACGGGACCATAAACGTTGAGGCGTCGCCAGGTGCCATCGGTTTTGTAACGAATCCTGGCCCAGAAGGCATGGATTTCTGTGACGAATTAAAATCGGCCGAATTCCCCGGCCGGTGATCCAGCCAGTCGCCGGTGGAATTGCCGATCCAGAACCGCCACGGCCTTCATTCGAGACGGATCGAGAAAGTGACGGACCAGCGGATCATCGGCGTGGGTCGAACGGTCCGGCAACATCCCCTCAATCCGCAACAAGGCTTCAACGGATTTGTCACAAACCGGATACCCCTTGTCGTCCACGGGGATGGCATCGCCAAAGTCAATTCGGGAAACATTGTTGATGTCCACCAGGCGGATGTTGCCATCACGGGTCACCACCATGTTGCGGGTGCCGGCCAGGTCGGGAATAAAACCGGCCTCGGATATCATCCTCCGAACACCGTCGACAAACCGGCCGGCGTTGATGCAAAACCGGTGAGCAAACCGTTCCGCGTCGATTCCGCCATCCCCCGGGGCCTGTGCCGACTCAAACCATCGGGCCATCTGGGCGGGCGTCAGCAGCTGCCAGGGATCCAGGGCCTGACCCGGCGCGTACACCTGAAGGCCGCAGAGCAGAGGGTCGTATCGCCCCCCATGGCGGTAGGCCACAATGAATTCACTGGATCGTGCCAGTTGGTCCGGTGCCAGGTAGGCCTCGATGATCCGCAATCGCCGAATTTCCTCCAGGGCCTGGTCCAGAGAGGAAAAGCGTCTTCGAAACAGCCGGAGCATGAACCGGGGCTCGGCCTTGGGAAACCACCGGACCCCGTCACCGGTCATCCCCGTCGTTTCCCTTTGAACATCCCCCGGCCGCAGGACTTCCATGATCTGGGAGCGCATGCCGTTACGAAAATGCCTGCGAAACACAAAGGGGCTTTCGGACCGAATAAAATTCAGTTCGGCAATGTCCCCGTGGCCCAGGTGGGGCCTGTCTCGAATGTCTGTCATCACCGGTCCCATGCCCAAAGAAACAATCCTGGCCCAGAGGACCAGGCGTTGGTTTGCCTCCGGAAGGGGCTGGGTTGTCGCCCCCCCATATCAATGTGGCGTCGGGTCTTTATAAGTCCCGCCGACGGTGGTGTCAAACCTGCCGGTGTCGCTTGACATGAAACCGTTCGGTTTCTATACTGATTTCCGCCGGCCCGGTTCCCGCTGCTCTCCCCTTTCGGCGAATCCGTTATTGAATCTGTCGGTCCGGCGCCGGCCGACCGTAAAAACACCAACAGAAAATCCACGCTAAAAACGCGACCGCGGTTGTCCATGGAAGGGGCTGTCATTCACCATGAAGCTCATAAAGGACATGACGTTTTGAAACGCGTCCTATGCGCCATCGATTTTTCCGAATTTACCCCTTCGGTTCTGGCCTGTGCCGGGGCGCTGACACAAAGCCTTCGTGGCGAACTGATCGTTTTTCATTCCGTCCATTTTCCCAAAGACGACCTATACAGCACCGACGCCATGCTGGAACGACCGGCAAAAACCCGTCGACTCCGGCAGCAGGCCGTGGCGACCATGGGGGATCTCATGGCCGCTGTTTCTGTCAACGGGTGTCCGGAAATTGCCGACGGCGAACCGGTTGACCAGATCGTCAAGGCGGTTGGCCGAGGTAACGTCGACCTGGTGGTGACCGCGAGCCACGACCTGTCCGGTGTCCAGCGGCTTCTCCTGGGAACGGTGGTGGAACGCCTGGCCCGAAGATTGAATGTGCCGCTGCTGGTGGTTCGCCCCTTTTCCACCGGCCCCGACACCACCCGCCCCATGGCGTGGTCGCCGAAGACCGTGATCGTGGGATGCCAATTGAAACCCGGGCACGAACCCGCCGTGACGGTCTCTTTGAAACTGGCGCAATCGCTTCAAGCATGTCTGTGCGTGGTGCATGCCATGGCATCGCCCCTTGATGCGTCCCTGGTAGAACCGACCGCCGCCCCTTACGAGGAGGTTCAAAGCCGCCTGGTCGGCCTTTTGCACGAGCGTCTGAAATCGCAACTGCCCGAGGGTGATGAAATCGAGCTTCAACTGGTGCCGGGCATGGCCGGAGAAGCCCTGGTCGACACGGTTGCCGACCGGCTATCGACGCTCATCGTCGTCGGGGCCCGGCCGCGAAGCGTTCTGGGCAAACTGTTTTTCGGATCCACCACCGAGTGGGTCCTGCGCCACGCGCCCTGTCCGGTGCTGGTCGTCCCCGCCGACAAAACCGTAACCGGTCCTATAGCACCATGACTGACATGCTTCTCACCGGTATTGTTCAAGACCCCCGATACCTGGACCATCGTCCCGAAGAAGGCCATCCGGACTCACCCCAGCGGCTGGAAAGTGTTTATGGAGCCCTGTCCCAATGGCCCCATGGCCACCGTCTGGCAATGCTTCGGCCACGCCCCGCCACCCGGGAGGAACTGCTGTGGGTCCATTCGAGGGACCTCCTCGGCCGTCTCGAGACCACCGTGGATGATTCGGGCCAAATGCTTTCGGCCGACACCCAGGCCTCGGAAGGCTCCTATCTTGCGGCCCGTCTGGCCGCCGGTGGTCTGTTTGTGGCCATCGACAAGGTCGTGGCAGGCGAACTGTCCAATGCCTTTGCCCTGGTCCGCCCACCCGGCCACCATGCGGAACGAAACCGCGCCATGGGCTACTGCCTGCTCAACAATGTGGCCCTGGGGGCCATGTATGCCCGGCGCACACTGGGACTCGAGCGGGTCCTGATCGTGGACTGGGACGTCCATCACGGCAACGGCACCCAGCACGCTTTTGACAGCGATCCATCGGTCCTGTTTTTTTCCATGCATCAGTATCCGCATTTTCCGGGCACAGGCCATTTCACCGAAACCGGCATCGGTCGCGGCGAAGGCTACAGCGTCAACATTGCCATGCCCAAGGGCCACGGTGACGGGGAATACAGCGTGCTGATGGAAACCCTGCTGGGACCTGTCGCAGAGCAGTTCGCTCCCGACCTGATCCTGGTTTCGGCCGGTTTCGATACCCATGGAAGCGACCCCATGGGCAACATGCGGATGACGGCCCCCGGGTTTGCCGGGTTAACCCGGATTCTCATGGACCGCGCCCAGGCCCTGTGCCGGGGACGCCTGGTTTTATGCCTGGAAGGCGGCTACCACCTTCAGGCCCTGGCAGAATCGGTCCTGGCGGTACTTTCGGAACTGTCAGGGATCACCCACAGCGACCCCGCATCGGCACGGGGGCAGGCAGATCCGCGCAAGGTGGACTATGTGCGCAAGCGGGCCGTGTCCGTTCACAACCGATTCTGGAAGGGGCTGTGATCCAGCGTTGCCGAAGACGTGAGGCTCCACCCGCAGAGCGGGTGGCCTCAAGACCCCTCTCAGGGGGGCTCAATGTCCAATATTCAATTTTCAATTCTCAATTTTAGGCATTTCAAACTTTAGCGCATTTTAGACATTTGCCGACGATTCTATCGGCAGTGCCAATTGACTCTGACCATGCCCTGAGGGCATGGATTCTCATGACGCGTTGAATGACGGCTCGACAAGGGGAAGTCATGAACAAAATCAGCATAATGGAAGCGTCTGTGGCCAAATGGGATCGGATCATCGCTGGAAAAGGGACCGACGGTGGCGTTCTGGACTGCCCCCCTTGCCGGATCTTCTACCCGCTGATCTGCTTCGGATGCCCCATCGCCCAGTACACGGGCAAGAAATTCTGTAAGGGGTCCCCCTACGGGGCCTGGTACTGGCATCATATAGAGGTTCATGACCGGATGTTCCGAAAAGTCTACTGCCCGGAGTGCCTGCGCCTGGCAGAAAACATGCGTGATTTCATGAAAGAGATTGTCCTGCACCTCAAAGAAGCCAAAAAGAAAAAAACCGTCACCCCCGGCGTTTTGGAAAAATGAGCGCTCAATGGATCGAAATCGCCGTCTCCGTCTTTTCAGCGATGGAGATCGGCCTGCTGGCCGCCGCAGGGTTCGCGACGGCCCGCCACCGCGGTCTGCCGGTGGCCGAAGCCGTGGCCTACGGGACCATGGGCAGCCTCATGGCCGCTTCGGCCCTGCTCCAGTTGTCCATGTTGCTGGCCCCGGCAGCCCTCGGCTGGATGCTCGAAGGGACGGCTGCGGCCCTTGCCGTCTCCGTGCTGGTGGCTGACCGGGGCCGGTTGCTTCAACTGCGGGGCTTCTCCCTGTCCGCCCGGCCGTCCGGTATTGTCGTTGCGGTGGTCCTGGCAGGGGTCTATCTGGCCGCCCAAGCCCTTTTGCTGCCGCCCCTGGCCATGGACCACACCCCGCTGGAACGGCTGGTGGCGATTTGCGCGGAATTCGGCACTCGGCAGCCGGGTGGCCCGTTGTCCCTGGCGGCCCTGCCGCCTCTCAACAGCGCCGTCCTGCCGCTGATGATCTTGCGATTCGGCACCGAAGCCGGAATCGGCATCTTCGGCTTTGCGGCCTACCTGGTGCTGGGGGCCGCGACCTATTCGTTGGCCCGAAGATATGCCTGGCCGCCCACCGCCCTGACCGTCACCCTGGTGGTCTGGAGTATGCCCCGCTTTGTCCTGCATGCCACCTCCGGCGGTTTCGAGCTGGTCCCCACGGCGGCGGGTCTGGTGGCCGTACTGGCCCTGTACCGGACCGTGGAGACTCCCAATTTGGGGGATCTTGCCGTCATGCTCTGCGCCATCTGCTTCAGCATGACCGACGGCCCGTATTGCCTGGTATTTCCCTTGGTGCTGACCGCCCTGGCCACGGTCTTGCTGTTTCGCAGACACGGTTGGCGCTACTGCAAAAACTCCCTGCAAAACAACCGGGGGGGGGGGCTGGTCGCCCTGCCGCTGTTCTTTTTGTTCTCCCAGAGTTGGATCTTTGCCGCCAACCTCTCGGCCGGCTATCCCTGGGCGGGCAGCCTGCACCCGACCCCCTTGGCCCCCAACGCCCACGGCATCCTTGAGGCAGTGGCAAACGCCTGTCGGTATCTCATTCAGATGATTCACCTGCCGGTGGGCGGCCATTTTGAGACAGCCTTTGCCCGGGGACTGGAGCAGATTTACACCGGCTACCTGGGGCCGACCATAGAGAGGACGATCCATTTGGCCCCCTTTGCCGTCAACTGGGACCTCGCCCCCCGAACCGCCTGGTTCGGTCCCTTCGCCGTCCTGCTCTCCCTGCCGGCCCTGGCCTTCGCCCTGGTTCGCGCCCCGCGCCGTCTCAAAGCCCTCGCCGTGGCCATGGTGGGCTATGCTTACCTGGTGGCGTTGACAGTCGCCTGGCATGGATCCAACGCCCGGCTTTTCAGCCCCTTTTTCGCCATCAGCGGATTTGTCATCGCCTTCTTCCTGCCGCCCTGGCGCCTGACCCGCAGCGGCAAAAGACTGCTCCAGGTGGCCGCCGCCGCAATGCTGATCTACGTAGCGCTTTTCCAGACGGATCGCCCGATCATCGGCTGGCGGCATCTGATGCCGGCCACCCGATCCGTATGGCATCAAGATGTCTCGGGAATGAAACGAGCCATGGCCGAAGCTGTCAGGGAAAGCGTTTGGTGGAAGGTGTTTGGAGAGCACGCCGGCCGTGCCGCAGAGCCGAACCCACCCGCCGGTCCCCCGGTGAAGGGATCGGTGGCAGACACAAGCCTAATGCCTCAGCCGTAAGGCGGGGGGCTGGGGTGGTCTCCCGGAGGGGGACACAATGTTCAAAGCGGTATTCTGCCATATCTTAGCTTAAAAAGAGCCGGAGCGAAGCGACTCCACAACTCTTGTCCGCCTTTCCTTTGGCGGATTAGGCATTTCAAACTTTAGCGCATTTTAGGCATTTGCCGGCGATTCTATCGGCATCGCCAATTGACTCTGACCACGCTCGGACGAGGTGAATTCCCACTTCTTGCCGGGTGGGCTCACTCGCCATAGCGCAAGGTATGGTCTGCCTGAAAATTCTGAACCGTTCCGTCATCATCGGCGGCACCGGGCGCTGGGTCTTCCGGTTCGGAAGGCGCCGGGATCGGGGCCATACAGTTGAATCGCAGCAACGTGCGAGGGCCAAGCTTGATCTCAGCGCCGTCATGGAGCACCACCCCCTCCGCATAAATGCGTTTGCCGTCGATCTTGACACCGTTTCGGCTTCCCAGATCCCGGATGCGAAAGGCGCGTTCATGGAAATAAATTTCCGCGTGCTTGCGTGAGACCGGTTTGTCCGGAATATCGATATCGTTGCGATTGGTGCGACCCACAGTGGCCCGGAGGCCCACATCAAAGGCCTTTCCCGTTTCCAGGATCAGGCTCTGGACCACCGTCAGGGTTGCCGGAGGGACCGGTTCGGCTGCCATCGACCCTTCTTCGGCATCGTTCACGAAAACCGTTTCATCTTCGATCTCATGGGACGCCGTCATATCGGCAAGCACCGGCCCTTCACCGCCGGGCCGGGTAGCCGCCGCGGTTTTGCGCCGTCCCGACATCATCCAGACCATACCCGCTACGGCCAGGCACAGCAGCACGGCCAGTCCGATGATCCATCCCGTTACGCTTTGTTCGGCAGGAGCCGGAGCTGCCTTCCCGGCGATCTGCTTTTCCGGTGGCGGTCCATCCACCGTCACCGTCCGCTCCGCATTCGCGGTCTGTCCGCTGGCATCCACCGCCTCCACCCGAAGCAGATGCAGGCCTCCGGCAAGGCTGTCGCTCGACCATGAATAAAGGTCGAAAGGCGGGGCGGAAAACTCCTTTTTCAAGACCCCGTCGACATAATACCGGACCCGGCGTACGTGCTCATCCGGCGTGATGCCGACCCGGACGGGGACCGTCCCCTTCACCTTTCCCGATGCCTGGGGCGACAGAAAGACGATTTTGGCCGGAGGGCAAACCGGCAAGGGCGGTGACCAGAAACGTTTCTCGTCCTGAAACCCACCGCCGACATGGCTGACCTTGACCACCAGGCTGTGCTCGCCGCTGGCACCTCGGGTGGTATAGGTCAGTCGGTACTGGTTTTTAAGCTGATCGGCCAGGGTCTGGTAGAACCGGGTCAGGTCCTTCGGCGAAGGGGCCAGCAAATTTCTGCCGCCGGTCAGGCTGGCCATTCGGCCCAACTGGCGGGCGTCCACTTTGGGGCCGACCCCAATGGTAAATATAGGCACCCGAATACTTTTGGTGGTGGCGGAATCGATCACGTCCGCGGCCGTATAGGTACTGCAGGCGCCTTTACCCTTTTCGTCACGGCCGTCGGTCAGCAAAATAATGGCCCGCCGGCCCCGTGGAATTTCCGCCGACTTTTTCACCGCCTCATAGGCTGTATCGTAGAGGCAGGTGGCGGCATTGGACTTGGCCTCAATCGAGGCCAGGGCTTCGAGCACCGAAGGCCGGTCATGGGTAAAATCGATGGCGAGCGTCGATGTGTTGTTGAAACTAAACACCGCCACCTGGTCGTTGCCGGTCAGCATGCCGACGAAGCTGACCGCCGCCTCCCTGGCGGCTGCCATGGAGGTCTGGCCGGTCTGTCTGTCCTTGGCCAGCATGCTGCCGCTGGTATCTATGGCCAGAATCACCGCCATGGGGTCAGTGGCCGGGGCAGCGCCTTCCAGGGCAACGGGTCGGCTGTCTTCCAGGACCGAAAAATCAGAGGCGGGAATCCCCAGTACGGGACTTTCATCCGCGGCAGATACCGTCACGTAGGCCACGACGCGGTTGGTCAGGGTGGCCATATCCTTTTCGACTTCGATAAAGTTGATGGTGACCTGCTTGATCTCCTGTGCAGCCACTCCGGGAACCCAGAAAAGAAGCACCAGCACAAAGACCGAAAGGGTTCGGCCGCATGGATTCCTAACAGGCCATGGCTTCATCAACGATTTACCCTTTCCTATCCGTGGGGTTGAGCGGTCAAAGAGGACCGTTCCTTCGCAACATCTCATCTGTATTTGGGCCTGGGAAGGGAACGTCAGGAACCTGCCGCATCCGAAGGTCGCTCGGGCGAATCGGGCCGGCCCCCATGGGCACCGGTCGGTTCACGGGGTCACCCTGACTCAGGGAGTATAGAGAAGGGCCGTCGCCATGTCAACTGCTCCAAAGCGTTTGTATGGCAAAATCAGACGGCCATGGAAGAAGGCGGAAGTCAAATCACTTCAACCGGGTAACCACGTATGCATCCAGGTCGGGTTCGGTGTCGCTGTGCTTGGTACGGATGATTTTGGGACGAACTTCGACAATCCGGTAGACGTGTTCGTATACCGACTGGCTAATCACCACTTCTCCGGAAGCAGCACCGTCGCAGAGCCGGGAAGCCTGGTTGACGGTATCGCCGATGACGGTATAGTCCATGCGCTGGCTCGAACCGATAAAGCCGTGAATCGCCTCCCCGCTGTGAATGCTGATGCCCACGTCAAATACCGGCAGTCGCCGGACCCGGCGGCCCTCACCCAGCATGCGGACGGCCTGTTGCATCTCGACTGAAGCCCGCAGGGCCTTTTCCCACTGGCGGTTGTCAGGCTCGGGACTGCCGAAAACAGCCAGCACCGAGTCGCCCACAAATTTGTCCACGGTACCGCCGTATTCAAAAATGATCGGTACGAACGCGTCAAACATCTCATTTAACATCCGCACGACTTCATGGGGTGCCATTCGAGCGCTCATGGCGGTAAAGCTTCTCACGTCAGAAACAAGAATGGTTACCGGATTGACCCGTTCGCCGCCGATCTGCAGCCTTCCCATTTTTCCCGATACCCGTCCGGCGACGGCCGGCGAAACCTGTCGCCGCAGGTTTTCCTGGAACGCTTTTTCATGCTCCCGCTCCTCTTGAAGGAGGCGGTCGCGGATGAACAGGGCCACATGACTACCGATGGCCTTGAGAAGTTCGAAATCGGTGGCGGAGAAGGCATCGTGGGTCAGGTAATTGTCTACATACATCACCCCGAGGACATGATCGTCGATCATCAGCGGCGCATATATGGCGGACTGCACCTGGTAGTAAAGCGCACTTCGGGGGGTGTCCTTTGCCTTGCGTCCGCCTTTGGGCAACGCCCAGATGAAAGGCTCTCGCGTTTCAAAGGCCCGCTTCACCCATGTCATGCTGACAGAGTGTTCACCCGCCGGCCAGTGGGCCTTGAGCAGCAACCGGTTCTGGTGGTCGGGCATCAGCACGGCCCCGCGCTGGGCATTGGGGATCACGCCGGGCATTCGGGAGACGAGCAGGTTGACCAGTTCATTGAGGGTCTTTGCCGAACTCAGGGCCACACTGAGTTCATTGAAGGCTTTGAGCTGGCGCCATACCAGGGTCAGGATGTCTTCGGCGGAGACGGCTTTACCCAGGGCAAACCGGCTGGCGGTGGCGTCGGTGATACAAATAATATCACCTCGGGTTTCGTCTTCCGCGGGCGGCGCCACCGGCAAGGCAGGGGCCTCGCTGGCAATGGTGGGCTCCACCGATATCACCGTCTTCGACCTGTCATCGGCCGCGTCAGGAGACAACGGGACGCCATCGGACGGCGCCTCGCCCGCCACGGTGGCAGCCATGGACACGTCGACAGGATCGCGGTTTTCGGTTTTGGTGTCCGGTTCAACGGTCGAGACGACCGTCGTAGCGATGTCGGGCGTTCCGGTGATCACAGTGGGACCCTGGTTTTCCCCGTTGGCCCGATGGCCGGTAGCGACGGGGCCTTTGGCGTTCTGGATCGCGTCGTTGGGATCGCTCTCCACGGAGACGCCGACGAGCGGCATCGGGGAAGGCTTTTCATCCACGAGCCTGTCTTCAACCGGAGTCCACACCGGGTTTTCGATCTCGTGGGAAACCCATACGGGGTTTTCCTCCTCCACCGAAACCCATTCCAGATTCATTTCCTCACTCTCTGCGGCCCATTCCGGAAACGCTTCGGCTTCCGGCGCCGCTTCACGCCATGGCTCGTCACGCGGCAGTGTGTCGGACAACGCTGGGAAATGAACGGATATGCGGGTCCAGCCGACCTTGATCTCGGAGTCGGGGGTAAGGCGGGTCCTTTCATTGATGGTCTCCTCATCGACCCAGGTGCCGTTGGCACTGCCCAGGTCTTCGATCCAGTATTCACCGGATTCGCAGATCAGCCGGGCGTGGACATGGGAGACATAGAGATCGGATACCAAATCGAGGTCCAGACGGCTTCCGCCGGCCGGGCTTCGTCCGATAAGGATCTGGTCGGCGGACGTCTCGAATCTTTCAGGCGCCTGCTGAGGCAACGCATAGGTGATGATCATCGACCCTGTCTCCGAATCTGCCGGCACGCCGGAACGCTGTGAATCATGCCGGATCAATCGGCCGTGTCTTTTGGCAGGAGATGCAGACTACTGCGAACCATCGAAGATTGTCAAGTGGAGACAAGGGGTTGGCCGTTTCAACCCCCATGGGCATCCATCTGCTCGCCACCCCGGAAGCATTGAGTTGACAACCGCCGCCGGTTTGTCACATACTGATCTCCCTTGGAAGGGAAGTACGTCTTTTCAATTGGTTAGCCCGGCCGAGGGATCCGACTCGACCAAGGCCGAACCACGAAGGGGACCCGGTGACCCGAACCGCAACCAGAATCATTGGCCTTTGCCTCAGCGCCGCTCTTGTGCTCGCCGTCGATTCGCACAGCAGCGACATCGACGCGGTGCGGACAACGGTGGCGTTGTGGTGCCGGGACTGGCAGGCACGCGACCTGGATCGGTACATGGCCCACTACCACCCGCGCTTTCAGGGAAACGGCCTGAACCGCGAACAATGGCGAAGGCGAAAGGCCGACTTGTTCAAGCGTTCGGGTCCGCTGGTCATCACCGTCACGGATCTGTGGGTCGTCATGGATAAGGACCGGGCCGTGGCCCGATTTCTCCAGCGCTATCAGAGTCAACGCTTGACCGAGACCGGAGAAAAGACGCTGGTCCTGGTCGGCGACCAAAATCACTGGCGCATCATCGAAGAAAGATGGCAGCCAATGCCTGACGGCGAGATTCCCGATGCGTCCAGCGCGCCGCACCCGGATAGTCTCCCCCCGGCCGATCAGGAGAACGGCCCGCTGCTGGAAGCAGCAGGCAACCATGACGGCCAACTGCGGCTGGCATCGGCGACGAATTCGGAAAAGTTCTTTATCGCCCTGGACCACTTCTTCATTCCCATCGTCTCCACCATCGACGGCGACAATCCGCGGATCATCATTGATATTCAAGGGGTCCCCCGCTGGCAGGAGCCAGCCACCAGAGAGGTTGCAGGCACCTGGATACACCGCATCCGCAGCCACCTCCACAGAGAAACTCCCCATCGGCTCAGAATCGTTCTGGACTTAAAAGATGCCGAGGCCTTAACCTTGAATCAGACCTATATGACCGCCGAGAATGTCTATTGCCTTGAAATCAGAAAGGCTGAAAGTGACGCCTCAACCGCAAGCCAGCCCCAAGGGACCTCTTTGATTCATGAGCCGTAAAACACCCATGATGGCCGACCGCCACGTCAATCCCATCACCTTGCCCCCCGAGCAGACCCCTCTGACGGATCGGATCCGCCTCCAGATCGCTTCTCTGGTCAATGAATCCATGCGGGACATGCAACAACAGATGGCGGCGCTTGTCCGCGAACAGCGGCGCATGGCCGCGGTTCTGGAACAGATGACCCGCCATCTCCGCCTGACCAGTGACGAGACCACGGTCCATGCCGGCGATCGAGACGAGTCGGAACTGCCCTTGTGGATAGCCTGTGGAATCACTGATGACAAAGCCTCGGGGAGTACCGCCGATGCCAAACCAACCCCCGACATGCCCTCCGGACCCCATGACGCCCCTGGCCGCCCAAAGAACATCGATAGCCCGGCCATGGGAAAAGCTTCCCATGGGGATGCCCTCCCGTCTCGGAAAGAGGAAGAACTCCCCTTGGACCTTTTGCCGACCGGCTGGCCCCGACCGGCCGCAAAGACGAGGTTTGACGATTCCCATGACAAGAAGACGGTTTCGGACATGCCGGTTGAGGCATCTGTGGGCACCCCTCAACCCAAATCCGAAGCGGCCCAATGCCCCACGGCCGACGGTACCACCGTCCAAGACCCGAGGCCGGACCGTTCCGTTGCGCAGGACTCCAAAATTGACGAACCGAACATGGACACCGGGGAAATACCTTCAGGCAGCCCGATTTTCTTTCCACCGAAAGGCGATTCCCGACCTGCCACGGGGAAATTCATCTGGGCGTTGACAGCCTTGGGCCTGATCGCGGCAGCGTTCTGGCTCGCCAGCCATGTGCTGTCCCCCGGGTCTGGGTCCACCGTTGAACCCAGTGCCACAGCCGCACCCGCACCGAATCCGTCGGCGACCTTTCAGCGAATCACTCTCCCCAAAAAACAGCCACTGCCCCCTCTCCAACCGCCTTCGGCCTTGGACGCAACCCCGCACCCTTTGGGGAAAACCTCGACCGATCCGATCAACCATTTGTCCATGGCCGTGGATCCGTTACCGCTTGAAGTGGATCCGTTACAGCCTGAAGCCGACAACCCCTCGGGCGATGACAATGCCGCCCTCACCATCCCCCCCAAAGGGGCAACCGTCCAAGAGACGGCCGGGAAAACAACAACGCGCCTTCCCCGCTACCCCTATACCATCCTGATCGCATCCGTGCGGACACCGGCCCAGGCCAATAGGGCCGTGGCGCAGTATGGGCGAATCGGCCTTTCGCCTTACTGGGCGGAAGTCGATTTGGAGGAAAAGGGGATCTGGTACCGGGTTTTTTCCGGCCTCTTCGAAACCCCGGAGGCCGCAAAGCAGCAGGTCGTGGAAAAAGGGCTGGCCGACGCCCTGGTCAAGCATACGCCGTGGGTGGCCAGGGTCGGCACCTACGACAAAGGAACCGCCGAGGCGGTCTCCCGTCGACTGGTCCAAGAAACCCCCTGGATGCCCTACAGCAGCGACGCCGGCGAGGGGCGGCAAAGTGTCTATGTCGGGGCTTTTTATACCGAGGCCGGAGCGCGTCGCCAGTGTGACATATTGGGTGCCAGGGGTGTCGACTGCACAGTGGGAAAACGATAAGGAACAAGCGCTCACAACCCATGGGGAAACAAACGGTCAGCGCTCGGAGGGGGCGGATCCATGGCCGTTCATGTGGCTGAACAGACGGCTGCGTTCGCGATTGGACCGTTGCTTGGCCAGTGCCTGATCCACGGACCGAATCAGTTGGGCGACATCTTCCAGGGGCTTGGTCAGAAAATCGAAAGCACCGTCCCCCCGCATGGCATCGACGGCATTGACCAAAGTGGCATTGCCGGTCAGGACAATGACTTCCACGTCCGCATCCATCTTCTTGAACAGCCGTATCAGTTCCTGTCCCGACTGCCCCTCCAGACGCGTTTCCATGACGACAAGGCTTGGCCTCTGGCGTTTAAAAACGAGGATGGCCTCGGCCGGCCCGGATGCGGATTCAACCCGATATCCGGTCCCGGTCAGTATCGATTCCAAATACCGTCGAATATCCGGATCGTGGTCTATGATCAGTATATTGTCGTCCATAGGGAAGTGGCCGCGAAATTCATCTCTTGTCGTGAATTGTCTGGCCCGAACCTCTCCATGCAGGGAAGGCTCGACAGGGCGTTGCATCGATCCACGCGGCACCGCCGCGTGGTCGCGGTGAGAAGGGTCTGCCCCCAAACGAATCATGGCGCTCAATTCAATGGATGGTGTAAGGTGCAAATAAGGGTTAGGTCCGACGCTCCGTCCGGCGGCGGATCGGGTCATTCAAAGGCCGCGGTATTGATACAGTAGCGACTCTCGTCCACATAATCGATCCCAGAGTAAACATAGCAAGGCTCTTTGGCCACCTGAAGCATTTGGACAGCCTGCAGCCGTTCACAATTCTTATAGCAATTTTCCTTCGGCTGGTTTCTCAATGGGCAGTCTCGGCATGGCGAAGAAATCATGGGCCACCTCCTTGGCCGGTCACCCTGTCCGATGCAGGGCATAGGGTTGTAACATCTCCGGTTGCAGTGCTTAAAAAGAATCCGTCAGCGGGTATCAACGTTCAGCGATCATTTGCATCCCGTTGGAGACCTCCGGCCCACGTCCTTTCCTGAGGCCGAGAGGTTCCCGGTAGTTTGCACCCTACAGACGGAATGGGCACGAGTAAATCAGGAAAACCCTGATTTTTTATCGGAAAATTCCTGATTTTTTTTAAAGTGGCAATGGATTTGGCTGGACCGTTTTTGATCTTCTCGGCGCAGAGGGACGGATTCGTCAAAACGCCCCAAATGACCAAAACAGGCGACTGGCATGGCTGGAAAGCATGTAAAGAATCCTGGCACAGAAGACCATGCTTTGGTTTGCCCCTGGAAGGGGCTATCCTTTACTGCTTGAAGTTCGAAGTGCCTAACATGCCTAAATTTTAGGCATTTCAAACTTTAGCGCATTTTAGGCGATAGCCGGGCATTTGCTGGCGATTCTATCGGCATAGCCAATGGACCCTGGCCATGCCCTGAGGACATGGATTTCTATGACGAATTAAATCTTGATCAGGTTATTCCTGATCGCCACTTTGGTCAGGTCGACAACGGAATCGACACCCAGTTTTTGCATGATGTTGTACTTGTGCGATTCAACGGTCTTGGGACTGATAAACAGTGTCGCGGCGATACATTTGACGCTGTTGCCTTCGGCCAGAAGACGAAAAACTTCTTTTTCCCGTTTGCTCAACCGGGCCAGGGGGTCGTCAGACAATTCACCACGCTGTTCCAGGTCCTGCATGTGACGAAGAAGAACCGTCGGCGCCATGGTGGAAAAATAGGTGCCGCCGCTACGGACCGCCTGGAGGGCGAGAAGAAGATCGGAAAGCGGGTCGTCTTTGAGAACATAGGCGGAGATGCCCGCCTTGAAAAGGTCCACCACAAATTCCTTGTCCGAGTGCATGCTGTAAATCACCACGCGGGTCTGGGTGTCAGCGGCCCGAATCTGGCGGGTGGCCTCGAGGCCGTTGAGTTGGGGCATGGAAATGTCCATGATGACGATATCCGGCCCGAGAATCCGTGTCAGTTCCACGGTCTGCAGACCGTCCACCGCCTCACCCACGATTTTAAATTCCGGCAAGGCCTGCAAGGCGCTCTTGATCCCTTCGATCACCACCCGGTGATCATCGGCGATCAATACGGTGGTCGGTTCCGGCATATTGACCTCACGCATTGTCTGGGCGTTGATTTAAATTTGACGATAGCCCAAAACATGCTGGGCTTCAACGCAAATCCTCTCCCTGCTTGGTTGATCGGAAGCCGGAGGTCTGTCACCGGCAGGTCAGTCCGAATCACCGCGTTGCCCTGTGCCTCGATAGGTCCGGTCTCCTCGGGGGTCAATGTCCGGTTGAACCGGTAGCCACATTTTGACTTTTTTTGCTTTCGATGTGGTCATTGACACGATTTTGCCCAACCAGTAAAGTAAGGTCGCCTCTCAAGGTTTCGGGGCGAATCGATGCCTTAACTTTGATGGTCTCGTAAAAATTTTAAATTTACCACACAAAGGACACAAAGTTAACGCATTAAATTAACTTATTTTTTCTTTGTGATCTTTGTGGTGGTTTCAACTGACTCTGACCACGCCCACAGGACGTGGATTCGCAAACCGGATTGAAAGGACGATCATGATTCGAATCAACGAACACTTCCTCAAACTCCAGGCTTCCTATCTTTTCTCCGATATCGCCAAACGGGTGGCCGCCTTTCAGCAGGCCCACCCCGAACGCAGCATCATCAAGCTGGGGATCGGGGATGTGACCCACGCCCTTCCCCCGGCCTGTGTGGCCGCCTTTCACCGGGCCATTGACGAAATGGCCGACGACGCCACTTTTCGCGGTTACGGCCCGGAACAGGGATACCCCTTTCTCAGGGAAAAAATCGCCGAAACGGATTTCCAAAGCCGCGGGGCCGACATCGCCGCCGACGAGATCTTCGTCAGCGACGGATCCAAATGCGATACCGGCAACATTCAGGAGATTTTTTCCACCGGCGCCCGCATCGCCATCCCCGATCCGGTCTACCCGGTCTACCTGGACACCAATGTCATGGCCGGCCGGACCGAAAAAAACCGAAACGGCCGATACGACGGCATCGTCTATATGGAAGGGACGGCGGAAAACGGCTTTGTGCCCGAGCTGCCCCGGGAACCGGTGGACCTGATCTACCTGTGCTACCCCAACAACCCCACCGGGGCCACCATCGACAAGGCCGGCCTGGCCCGGTGGGTGGACTGGGCACGGGATCACCGCGCCCTGATCCTCTTTGATGCCGCCTACGAAGCCTTTGTCCGCGACGATGGCCTGCCGAAAAGTATTTTTGAAATCGAGGGAGCGCGGGAGGTCGCCATCGAATTTCGAAGCTTTTCCAAAACCGCCGGATTTACCGGCACCCGGTGCGCCTTCACCGTGGTCCCCAAATCCCTCATGGCCTGGGACGCCGACGGCAAGGCCCACAGCGTACACGCCCTGTGGCAGCGTCGCCAGTCCACCAAATTCAACGGGGTTTCCTACCCGGTTCAACAGGCCGCGGCGGCCGTCTACACCGCTGAGGGGCGCACCCAGACAACCGCCCTGATCAACGCCTACTTGGAGAACGCCGCCCTGATCCGTATGAAAATGCAGGAACTGGGCTACGCCTGTGTCGGCGGCGAGAATTCTCCCTATATCTGGATCAACGGCAAAAAGAATTCCTGGGCTTTTTTCGATGAACTTCTGGAAAAGGCCGGTGTGGTCTGCACGCCCGGTGCCGGGTTCGGCACCTGCGGCGAAAACTACATCCGCATCAGTGCTTTCAACAGCCGGGAAAACGTACAGGAGGCCCTGGCCAGGATCGCCAGCGCCCTCGCTGGATAGGGTGATCCGGCAACTGTTCAATTCGAAGTAGGAATCCACGTCCTGTGGCGTGGTCAGAGTCAGGTGGCTATGCCGTTTCATTTGTCGCCCAATGCCTAAAATGCACTAAAGTGCGAAATGCCTAAAGTTGTGGAGTCGCTTCGCTCCGGCTTTTTAAGCTAAGATATGGCAGAATTCCTTCATTTTAGGCATTTTAGGCATTTCGAACTGGAGCATTGGACAATGTAAATTTTGAATTTACCCGGCTGCATTCTCGCCGGAACCGCTGACCCTCTCCGGGACCGCCCCTGGAAGTGGTGGCTTTATTTCAGAACAAGGAGGCCTGCCCATGTCTGACCACGCCCCCGACAAATTCGACCTGTGTGTCATGGGATGCGGCCCCGGCGGATTTGCCGGTGCCATGCGCGCCGTGGACATGGGCCGGCACGTCTGTATGGTGGAAGCCGACGAAATCGGTGGCGCCGGTGTCATGTGGGGCGCGCTGGCCTCCAAAACCATGTGGGAACTGGCCAAGGACTACGATGTCGCCGCCAAGATCGACCGGGGATACCGGGCGTCGGACCTGACGGTTCACTACCCGTCGGTCCTCTCCACGGTCATCGCCGCCGTGGAAGAAAAGCAGCAGCAGATGCTCAGCCAGTTGGAGACCCTCTCCCCGCGGCGCTGGCAGGGGCCGGGTTCGGTGACCTTCAAACAGGGCCGGGCCTCTTTCGTTGACCCAAACACCGTGGCAATCCTTCAGGCCGATGGCAGCCGGGAGGAGATCCACGCCGACTTCGTGCTCATCGCCACCGGCTCCAGGCCCCGGGCCTTTGCCAACATTGAGACCGACCAGCGCCGGATTCTCGACAGCGACGGCGTCTTGAATCTGGAAGCCTTCCCGGCCCGCCTGATGATCATCGGCGCCGGCGTCATCGGGTGCGAATACGCGGCCATCTTCTCCAATTTCGGCCAAACCCGGGTCTACCTGGTGGACCACGCCGACCGGGTTATCCCTTACGAAGACGAGGACATCAGCGATTTCGTCAGCACCAACCTGGAAAAAAACGGCGTCAAGATCCTTCACAGCGCGGCACTCAAGGACATTCGCCGCCACACCGACCACCTGGACGTCATTCTCGATTTTACCGACGGCCGGGCCAGTGTGGTCAAGGTGGACGCCGTTCTTGTCTCCATCGGCCGGGTGCCCAACACCGATGGGCTGAACCTGGAGGCGGCCGGTATCGCCCCCAACAACAAAGGATTTCTCGAAACCGACGCCAACTGCCGCGTCGGCGGCAACATCTACGCTTCCGGTGACGTCACCCAGCACCCGGCCCTGGTTAACCTGGCCGAGATGGAGAGCCGCTACGCCGTCAAGCACATGTTCGGGGAGCCCCAGTGGCCCATGAGCTACCGGAACATGAGTACGGTGATGTTCTTCAAGCCGGCGGTGGCAGCCGTGGGTCTTAACGAGAAGACCTGCCGGAAGAAGAAAATCCCCTACCGGGTGGGGTACTACTCAAACGCCCTGTTGAGCCGGGCCATCGCCATGCGCTCCACCAACGGCTTCGTCAAGATCATCGTCAGTGACGACGCCGACCCGAAGATTCTCGGCATGCGCGCCGCCGGTCCCCAGGTCTCAAACACCATCATGTCCATCGCGCTTCTCATGGACCAGGACAAGGGGATCCGGGACATGCTCAAGAGCGTCCACCCCCACCCCACCATGAGCGAGGGGATTCAGGACTGCCTGCGCCTGCTGCTGGACAAGTCCATCTACAAACCCAGCGCCTTTCCGGATCTGATCCATATCCGGGCCTGGCATCCGGACAAGGGGTTTCACAGAGGCAGTCACCGTGAAGGCTGAACGGAAAAAGGGTTCGAGGACGACGTTTACAGGCAGCTTTTGGTGTCAACCGGCATCACAGACAACGCCTGAGAAGTCTATGATTGGTTCGATATTACGGTTTTCTTTTGTCCGACTTGTCCGACTTGTCCGACTTGTCTGACTTGTTCGACTTGTCCGACCTGTCCGACAACTCCCCTACTTCCGATCCCGTTCCCTTTTCCTCTGGCGGTAAAGGTTCTCCGTAAAACCGCCTTCCTGTAAAAACCGGCGACCCTGGCTCTCGACCTGCCGCTTGAGCAGATAAACCGCCTGGTTCACGGCACAAACCATGGCGTTGCCGGCAATTTCGGGTTCGGCTTCGGCCACGAAACCGGCCAGGCCGGCAAGTCCGGTCAGGCGCACCTTGCCCGGCGGCGCAGCCGGAAGATCGGCGGCATGATCCTCCCGCAGCCGCTCCCGCATGGCCCGGGCCTCCCGTGAATCCTTGGGCCAGACCCGCAGCCCGTTCTGGCGCAAAAAGCTTTCGCAGTCACGAAGCAGTTCATCGCCCAGACTGGCCCTGGCCACATTGGTTAGCTTCATTTCCATTTTGCGCGAGGTGGCAGCGGCCCCGCTCCCCTCGCTGATGTTTCTCACCCCGCTTCGGGCCGCCTGCACCATCTGGTCGGTCATGCGCCGGTCCCGGGGGAAAAACCGGCGGCAAAAGACCACCGTGGCATCATAAACCGCCTCGGCCACGGCGTAGCTCCGAAGCTTTCGATAACCGCCATGGGGCAAGAACGGGGGTTCGACCGGGTTCATGGTGTCTCCTCCGCTGGTTGGGGTTGAAAAGCCAAACCGTTCTGACCTGTCCGACTTGTCCGACTCGTCTGACCTGTCTGACCTGTCCGACTTGTCCGACTTGTCCGACTTGTCCGACTTGTCCGACTTGTCCGACTTGTCCGACCTGTCCGACCAGGTCGGCTTATCGGACGGGTCTATTTTATGAAGCGACTATTCTATAGCCGCTTTTCGCAAGCGCGCGCGGCACCCTCATCGCCCAGAGCACGGTGGCAGGCGGCGGCAAAGGAAAGGGCCTGGGGGTTGTGCTCAAAGGGCATCAGGTGACCCAGGGCTTTGGCAAAATCGCCGGTGTTCATCAGGCTCACCGCCAGGCAGATGTGGAGCGGTTCGTTCCGGGGAAAATCCTTCAGGCCCCGTGAGAGAATTTCAATCGAGGAGAAAAAATCACTTCGGCGCTGGAAGATCATGCCCAGGCCCAGAAAGGCCCGGGCGTCGGGGGCATAGGATAGGGCCCGGCGGTAGAGATCTTCGGCGGTCTTTTCCCGCTCCGGCATGCCGGAGATGTTCGCATAGTCGCCCTGGTCAAAGGTCAGGGCCAGCCGGGAGAGAAAGTCCGCGTGCAGGGCGAAAAACTCCGGATCGTCCACCAACTCCACGGAGCGGGCATATTCGGGCAGCCGTTGGTAAAAGGCCTCCCGGAGCTGTTTTCCCCAGGCCAGCACCGCTTCCTTTGAAAGATCGGGATCGGTCTCAAAGTAAAGGATGTCTTCGATCCGCTCACCCCAGATGTCGTCACCGGCCCCGGTCCGTACCAGGTAATCGTCGTAGAGGGCCGTTCCCGGAAAAATGTCGAGGATGTAAAAGATCGCCGCCAGGGGTTTTATCTTTTCCATCAGGGCCAGGGTCTGGTCGACGGTGGCCTCGGAATCGCCCGGGCAGCCGTAGATGAAATAGGCCCGGGGCAAAATGCCGAAGCTTGTTGTCAGGGCAAAGGCGGTTTCGATTTTTTTCTCGTCAAGGCTTTTCCCCAGCCGTTTTCGTATCTTTTCCGATCCGCTCTCGATGCCGTAGCTGATCTGGATACACCCGGCCCGTCGCATGGCAGAAAGGATCTGCCCGTCCACGGCATCGACCCGGCTGATGGCGTTCCAGGAAATGTCGAGCTTTCGCTCGACAATCTTTTGGCAAACATCGATGACCAGGCTCTTTTTCAAGGTGAATGTGTCGTCGGAGAAATAGAAAAACCGCACGCCTTTTTCATACAGCCGTGCGATCTGACCCACGAAAAAATCGGCTGAATGAAACCGCACCCGGCGTCCCCAAAGCCGGGGTGAACCACAAAAGTTGCAGTCGGAAGGACACCCCCGGGTCAGGCTCAGGTGCTGGAAGGTGAAATATTGGGCCGGATCGGGAAGGCGGTCCAGGTCGGGCACCGGCGCCGCCGGGCCGGTAAAAACGGGCGGGCCCGACTTTGAAAAAGCAATGCCTGCGATCTCCTCGATGGCTGACGGATGGCCGTTTTCCAGTGCTTGCACCAAAGCCGGAAAACTCGTTTCGCCCTCGCCCACCACCACAAAATCGATCTCGGGAAAGTGGGTCAACAGGTGGGTCCACAAAAAGGTCGCTCCGACCCCGCCAAAGACGATCCGGATACCGGGGACCCATTCATTTACCCGGCGGGCAATGTCGATCCCGCCCCAGCGGTTGGCGCAAAGAATGGAAAAACCGATCAGATCGGGCCGGGTTTTTACCAGGTGTGTTTTTAAGGCGTCAGGGTCTGGTGGGCTGTCATACCAGTTGAATACCGAGACCTCGTGGCCTGCCTCGATCAGCACCGCGGCAACGGAATACAGGCCCATGGGAACGGCCGCCACCTCTTCTGCATGAATCCGCGCTTCGATAAAATTCGGATAGACGAGCTGTATTTTCACTTTTTCCCTTCTTGCCGCTGGGACGCCTATGTTCACATTGCCAGAAATATGATGACGTATATTCGTGAAGGTTAATAACGGGTCATACTAAAGCAGCGACTTATTTATGAACCGCAGACGGACGCAGACCATCGCAGACCAGGCTTCGCCTGGCAGGCAGGGAAAGCTTGTTGGCGGTCGACCTGACCGCCAACAAATTCGCACGCCCACCCGTCTCGTTTTAAAACCAGGCGGGAACACCGACGCGGCACGGTATCACACTTTCCACACCCGCTTCAAACCTTCTCCCATACTTGACCGAATCGACCAATCAGCCAATTTTCCAGGTTTCCAAGCGACGAAGTCGCGCTATATAAAATTGCCCTGAGCAATTTTATCAGAATAATATTCTTGACAACTTGTTATTTTACGAATAATTAACTACTAATTCAGCATAGGAGAGAATTTTGGACGACGTTGACTATAGAATTCTGAATATCCTCCAGAAAAAGGCCCGAATTCCCAACGTGGAGGTGGCCCGCCAGGTGGAAATGGCGCCATCGGCTGTTCTGGAGCGGATCCGCAAACTGGAAAAGGCCGGAATCATCGAGGGCTACGAAGTGCGGCTGAATCCGGAAAAATTCCGCCGACGCCAGGTGGCCTTCGTTAGCGTGGCCATGGCCCGGGGAGCGAACGCACGAACCCTGGGCGATGCCCTGGCCGCCCTTTGCGAGGTCCAGGAGGTCCACTTCATCTCCGGCGGCGACGACGGTTACCTGGTCAAGGTTCGCGTGGCTAATGCCGAGGCCCTGGGCCGGTTGATCACCGAAAAGATCCACGGCATGGACGGGGTGGCAAAAACCCGCACCGCTGTGGTGCTGTCGACCCTCAAGGAGACCGCCAAAATCCCCATCGACGCCCCGAATCCCGAATAGAGCGTATAACTGGCAGTTGTTTGCCAACTTTGAACCTTGAACCTTCAGCCCTCTACCTTCAGCCTTTAACCTTTTACCTTTTACCTTTCAGCCTTCAGCCTTTGGCCTTTCACCTTCCACCTCTACCCCAGGACCTTCCCCATGCCCATGAGTGACGATTTTCAACAGCGCCTGACACCGTTGCTACCCGACATCTGCGACCACTTCGGCACCCCTTTCCACATCTACGACGAAGCCGGCATTCGCCACACCGCCGAACAGCTTCAATCAGCCTTTTCGGACATCGACGGATTCCAGGAGTATTTTGCCGTCAAGGCCCTTCCCAACCCCCGAATTCTGGGCATCATGAAGGAGATGGGGTTCGGGTTCGACTGTAGTTCCATCACCGAACTGATACTGGCTCAAAAAATGGGAAGCGACGGCGAAGCGGTGATGTTCACCTCCAACAACACCAGCACCGAAGAATTCGAGGCGGCCGAGGCAACAGGGGCCATCTTAAACCTGGACGACATCAGTCTGGTTTCAAAAGTGCCGAGAATGCCGGAATTGATCTGTTTCCGATACAACCCGGGGCCGCGGCGAACCGGCAACAGCATCATCGGCAATCCGCTGGAATCCAAATACGGGGTCAGTCACGACCAGATCGTTGCAGCCTTTGACCAGGCCCGACAACGCGGTGCCCGACGTTTCGGGCTCCACACCATGCTCGCCTCCAACGAGCGTGACCATCGCTACATGCTCCGGACCGTCGAAATGTTGCTGGACCTGGTGACAGAAATCTCTGCAGCCCTCGGCATCCGCTTTGAATTTGTCAACATGGGCGGCGGACTCGGCATCCCCTACCGGCCCGAAGATCCGCCGCTGGATCTTTCGGCCATGGGCCGGGCAATCACCGGTCTGATGAACGGATTCCGCACCCGAAACGGCTACGCACCGCGCCTTTACATGGAAAGCGGCCGGTTCATGACCGGCCCCCACGGCGTGCTGGCGGTCCGGGCCATCAATTTCAAGGATATCTATCGTCGTTATGTCGGCGTGGACGCCTGCATGACCGCCCTGATGCGGCCGGGCATCTATGGCGCCTACCACCACATCACCGTGCCTGGAAAAGAGGAAATGGATTCAAATGTGGTGGTGGACGTGGTCGGCTCATTGTGTGAAAACAATGACAAATTCGCCATCAGCCGCCCTCTGCCGCCCATCAGCATTGGCGACCTGCTGCTGATTCACGACACCGGCGCCCACGGTCATGCCATGGGCTTTAACTACAACGGCAAGCTCCGCCCCCAGGAACTGCTCCTAAATGTCGACGGCCGTGTGGAACGCATCCGCCGTGCCGAAACCGCTGCCGACCACTTTGCCACCCTGGACTTTGCGCCCAGGACCCTGCCCGCCGCCTCGGTCGGCAAGATTTCGTAAAGAATCCACGCCCGGGAGGTGATGGGCGGCACCTGGAAAGGGACCAGTTGCCAACCCCGAACCGTGTGGTTTGACGATAGTGACCGATCGTCACATGAAAAAAGGCCCTCTGTCATCCCCTCGATTTTCCGGTGTCCATGGCCCGGTGATCTTTTTTCCGGTTCCTCGCTATTTCGTGTGGGAGGCCAGGAGGGTTTTACCCATATGAAACAGCGAAGAGCCTTTTTTCCTTTGACAACGGCGGCACCAACCATTAAAAAAAATATTTTTCTAACGAGACCCTTAACCCTTGTCACCGCCGCCCGGGTGTCCGGCCCGAGGCGGCGGTATCGCGAGAAACCCAAGGAGAACCATGCAAAGCAAAAAAATCAGCCAGCGGATTCGGACTTACCTTGAAAAAAAAGAAATGGACATTGAAGATTTGGCCGCCAAGACCGAGCTGGACCCGGAGTTCCTGCGATTGGTCCGGGATGAAAACGTCTGTCCGTCTCTCGGGCCACTGCTCAAAATCGCCCGTGCCCTCGGCATCCGCCTGGGCACCCTCCTCGACGATCAGATCAGTGACGATCCGCTTATCATTCGCCAATCGGACCGCAAGCAACAGTTGAGCATTCTCCGGGGAAAGGACAAACCGGTGGAACTGCGGTTTTTTTCCCT
Organism: Desulfobacterales bacterium; assembly: GCA_016342285.1. Classification (GTDB taxonomy): domain Bacteria; phylum Desulfobacterota; class Desulfobacteria; order Desulfobacterales; family JAEINQ01; genus JAEINQ01. The sequence goes on along the minus strand of JAEINQ010000035.1, from coordinate 4,964 downwards.
GGGCACCGGTAAGACCGACCGCCACATGGAACCGTTCTTCATCGAAGTGCTTCCCGAATCGGCCGAAGACAAAGCCCTGTCCAGCCACGAGGGCGAGGAATTTATCGTGGTCCTCAGCGGACGGATCGAAATCATCTACGGCAAGGAGGTCTACGAACTGGGCACCGGAGACAGCACTTACTACAACTCGGTGGTGCCTCACCGGGTCAGTTGCCTCGGCAACCAGCCAGCCACCATTCACGCCGTCCTCTACGTTCCGCAATAAGCCGGTCGAGCAAATCCAACGGGAGACATCATGGGAAACGAGGCTCCGCACAATTTCACTCTGGGTCAAATCCTGGACCGCGCCATCGCCCAGCATCCAAACAACGACGCCATCGTCTATGTAGACCGGGACTACCGGCTCACCTATGGGGAGTTTGGCCGGGTGGTGGATCGGCTGGCCAGGGGGCTCATGGCCCTGGGGGTTGAAAAAGGAGAAAAGGTCGCCATCTGGGCCACCAACATTCCCTACTGGGTGGCCCTTCAGTTTGCCACGGCCAAAATTGGGGCCGTCCTGCTGACGGTCAACACCAACTACAAACAAGATGAACTGGCCTACCTGCTGCGCCAGAGCGAATGCGAAAACCTCTTTCTCATCGACGGCTGCCAAGACACCGACTACGTGCAGACCGTCTACGACCTGGTTCCGGAATTGCGAACCCAGCAGCGGGGCTATCTGACCTCGGAACGGTTTCCTCACCTGCGGCGGGTCTTTTTCCTGGGACCGGAAAAGCACCGGGGGATGTACACCCTCCCCGAAGTCATGGCCATGGCTGCCATGACCGATGAGGCCGCCTACGCGGCGCGTCAGGCGGCCCTGGACTGCCATGATGTGGTCAACATGCAGTACACCTCGGGCACCACCGGGTTTCCCAAGGGGGTGATGCTCACCCATCACAACATCGGCAACAACGGCTACTGGATCGGGGAAAACCAGCACTTTGCCTCCACCGACCGGCTCTGCCTGCCGGTACCGCTCTTTCACTGTTTCGGATGCGTCCTAGGGGTACTGGCCGCCGTCACCCACGGCACCACCCTGGTGATTCTGGAGTCTTTCGATCCGGTCCAGGTCATGGCCTCGATAGAGCAGGAGCGGTGCACCGCCCTCTATGGGGTGCCGACCATGTTCATCGCCGTGCTGGAGCACAAGTTGTTCGACAAATTCGACTTTTCCTCCCTTCGCACCGGCATCATGGCAGGCTCCCCCTGCCCGGTCCAGGTCATGCGCCAGGTCATCGACAACATGCACATGACCGATATCACCATCTGCTACGGTCTGACCGAAGCCTCACCGGTCATCACCCAGACCCGGGTCGACGACGATCTGCGATACCGGGTGGAATCGGTGGGAAGGGTCATGCCGACCATCGAGGTCAAAATTGTCGATCTGGAAACAGGCCAGACCCTTTCGGCCGGCAAGCAGGGGGAGATCTGCTGCCGCGGCTACAACGTCATGAAGGGGTACTACAACAATCCCGAGGCCACGGCCGAAGCCATCGACGCCGACGGGTGGCTGCACAGCGGCGATCTGGGGGTCATGGACGACAGGGGCTACCTGGCCATCACCGGTCGCCACAAGGATATGATCATTCGCGGTGGCGAAAACATCTATCCCCGGGAAATCGAAGAATTCCTCTTTCAAATGGACGCGATTCGAGACGTTCAGGTGGTGGGCGTGCCCAGCCGAAAATACGGCGAAGAGGTCGGCGCCTTCGTCATTCTCAAGGAAGGCCAGTCTCTGGCACCGGAGGACGTGCGCGATTTTTGCCGGGGCCGGATCAGCCGGCACAAAATCCCCAAGCACGTGGCCTTTACCGCCGAATACCCCATGACCGCCAGCGGTAAGGTACAAAAATACATTCTCAAGGAACACTCCGTCAAAGCCTTTCCGGAAGCTTCTTAGGCATTGTAATTCCGGCCCGTTTTTGCCACTGTACCCACGACCCCTTTGATGGCTTGGAATATGGCCTTTTTTTACCACGGAGATCACGGAGCACACACAGAATTTTCCCTTGTATAACGTTGTTATGTCTGTGATCTCTGCGTGTTCCGTGGTAATTTTAGTTTTTTAATCGTTCATCACCCATGCAAAAAACAGGTTTAGCGGCCAACCACCCCAAGGAGCGCTTTTAGACATGAACACTCGCCACCGCCGGATTTGTGCCGTTGTCTTTGATTTCGACGGTACCCTGACCCGGCCCGGTGCCTTGGACTTTCCCGCCATCAAACGGGCGCTGGGCTGTCCCATCGACCGTCCCGTGCTGGAGTTCATCGACCACCTGGCCGACGCCGATCAAAGGGCCGAGGCCCATACGGCCCTGGATCGATTCGAAGCCGATGCCGCGGCCCTGTCTGAGCCGGCGTTGGGTGCCGAACGCCTCCTGCGGTTTCTTAAGGCCCGGCGGGTTCCGGCGGCCATCCTCACGCGCAACAGCCGGGCTTCGGTGCTGCGTGCCCTGACCAACTTTAACGGGATCGTCCCGACGGATTTCGCTGCCATCATTTCCCGCGACGACCCCGTCGCACCCAAACCCAGCCCTGACGGGGTCTTTCTGGCAGCGGAAAGGCTCGGTGTCTCCCCCGAAGAGAGCTTGGTGGTGGGCGACTTTGTCTTTGATATTCAGGCCGGACAGGCAGCCGGCGCCATGACCGCCCTCATCGCACCCGACGGCGTTGACAGCGATTCGGCGGGCTGGGACAGCGATGTCTGCGTGCCCGGTCTTGACGACCTGGTGGACATTGTCCGCATGCACCTGCCCCTGGCAGCGGGCAAATTTCCTGCCGACCTGCTCGAAGGGTTCTTCAAAGCGTTTACCCGCCCGGACCCCTCCGTTCTCATCGCCTCAGCCGTTGGCGAGGACACCGCTGCCGTGAGCGTGGCCGGGGAAGAGGTTCTGATCCTAAAATCTGACCCCATCACTTTTGCCACCGACGCCATCGGCGATTATGCCGTGGTGGTCAATGCCAATGATATCGCCACGGCTGGCGCCACTCCGCGATGGCTGCTCACCACCATCCTCTTTCCCTGCGGCATCACCACCGCTGCCGCCCTGGCTGTGATGGAACAGTTGCACCGCGCCTGCGGCCGATGGCAGATCACCCTGTGCGGCGGTCATACCGAAATTACCGATGCCGTCACCCGGACCGTGGTCATCGGCATGATGGCCGGCACCGTGTCCCGCAGCCGGCTCATTGACAAGTCAGCCATCAGCGCCGGCGACCGGGTGCTTCTGACCAAGGCCCTGGCCGTTGAAGGCACCACCATTATCGCCCGGGAATTCGGCGACCGCCTGAAAGCCTCGGGGATGTGCGATCAAGACATCAAAACCTGTCACCATCTGCTATCCGAACTGAGCATCATTGAAGAAGCCGGCATCGCCACAAGGTCCGGCAAGGTGACCGGCATGCATGATGTCACCGAAGGCGGAATCGCCACGGCCCTGGAGGAATTGAGCGCGGCCGCAGGCCATCGAATACGGGTGGAGATCGACCGCATTCCCATAATGGACTTATGCCGCACAGTCTGCGATCGGCTCGGCATCAACCCCCTGGGGCTGATCGGCTCCGGCAGCCTGTTGATCTGTTGTCGGCCGGAATCAGCCGGGCCCATCATGGCCGCCGTGTCCAACGCCGGTATCGCCATCACGGAGATTGGAACGGTCACATCGCCCGGACGGGGTATGGATGCCTTTGACAAGGGCGTGCCAACCCACTGGCCACGGTTTGCCGTGGATGAAATCACCCGCCTCTTCAAACCCCAATAAAAAAAGGCGCCCCCCGGTCAGGAGGCGCCGTCTTGTCCCGGTAATTGGGAGTCCAATCAGTGCTTGTAAAGCCCTCGGCTGAACATCTCAAAGGCTATTTTCAGGGTATCCCGGAGGTAGTCTTTTTCTTCGTTAATGATCTTCTTGCTGGTGGTCCATAATATGACCCCGGAAAAAAGAGACCAGAAAATATCCGCCAATGCCACCGGATGGCGGTCAATGAAGATGCCCCCGTCAATGCCGCATTGGAAGACAGCGGCGATGGCATTGATGGATTTGCGGCTCAATTCCTCGATCTCGCTCATGAGTTGGGGGGAAAGGTTTTTCAGGGTTTCACTGGACTGAAGGTGAAACATATTGATCAGAATCAGCGGGTCGAAGGCATAGACATCGTACATGGCTTCGATAAGGGCGTCGAGCTTCTGCTCGGCCCCGAGCCCTTCTTCCTTGTTGACATGCTCCACCCGAATATGAAGATATTGAAGGATGCGCAAGGACAGCGATGCGTAAAGCTCTTCCTTGTTTTTGAAATACAGGTACAGGGTCCCGGGACTCAATTCGGCCTCATGGGCGATGTCCTCCATGGTGGCCTTGTTGAATCCCTTTTCCGAAAATACCCGTTTGGCCGCCACAATGATCTGTTGCCGCCGCCGCTCCTTCTCCCGTTCTTTTCTCTCTTGAATGCCCATGGCGTTTCAGCTCTCTGAACTCAATTTATTTGCAAAACGGCGATGCAATATATTTCTTGCATATAATTTCTTCAAGGAATTTAGTCAAGGAAAAAATCGTGAGTCTACCGTGTGAGGTTACGACCCTGGCTGGGATCCGGTATGTCCCTTGGCGGAACGCGTATTATGGATGATTGTAAGCACACGAATAAAAATGTCAACTCAATAACTGAAACTCCATTCACTGCATTAAACCGGTTCATGGCCCTTTGCCCCCGCTTCAAAGGACATCAAAAAGGCGATAATATACAAAACCGCTGTTTGCGGGCAAATATGCAGGCAGGGTCAATGGATGGTGGTCTCACCGATTTCGGGCTGGGTTTTCAGATAAGCGACATAGCCGTTGAGAATCTTGGCTCTTCGCTGTTTCATATGGGTAAAAATGTTCCCGCCATGGCCAGGAGGGTGTCGGCTCGCGGCTCGGAACTGT
>JAEINQ010000121.1 GCA_016342285.1 Desulfobacterales bacterium | reverse complement strand
CCACACGCTCCCGAAGCACCGGCTCTTCGTATTTTGTAAACACACCCTGTTCAAAGGCGGCCTGATCCCGTTTCAGGGCCATGTTCTCCCCCTGGACGGCCGCGTTGCCGATCCCCGAAAAACCCTGCCTCAAGGTCTGGGAAAGACTTCCCAATGCATTGGATACTTCCGTCATGGCCTTCTCCTTATCCTATACCGGAAGTGTCTCCGGGATCATGACTGCTCCGGGAGCTGTTGGCCCCGGTGGACGAGGCGTTGCCGCCCGCAAATCCCGGGCTGTTGTTCCCGGCTGCGCCTGCATTGGCCCCTGTCTGTCCGCTGTTCAATCCGCTCCCCCCGCTGTTGCCGCCCGTCCCGGAGGAATTCCCTCCCGAACCGTTGCTTCCGGCATTGCCGCCCAATCCGCCTAAAGACAAGCTGTTGGGGCCTGTGAAGCCGGGTGTGTTGGGCGATATCTGTCCGGATGAAGGCGCTGCATTGGCGGGGTTGGCGTTGCCGGGATCGTTGGGGTCTGTTCCGTCCCGGTTGGGCACGTTGTCAAAACTGGACTGGTTGAACCCTCTCCGGTTGGGTCCGTCAATGGGGCCTTCAAACCCGAACATCCGGGCCAACTTGCCCAAGGCATAATTCCTCAAGCTGAACTGGGCGCCCTTGGTTTCGGCGTAAGCCATTTTGGCGAAGTTCCGGTTGGTGATATCGGGATGATCCGGGTAATCCGCTCTGGGATCTTCTCCCCGCTTTTCTTCCAGGCTGTTCACCGCGTCATTGTATTCGGACCATGCCGCTTCCTCCCGGGTTTTGCCGGTCAATCGTTCCACTTCCCGGTCAATGGCCATGGCCTTCATGGGAGCGCTCAGGGCCGCACCCCGAATAACGCCGAACGGCCCAAGGGCAATATCCCGCAACGCGGCCATGGCCGTCTTGGCAACATTCCTGCCCAAATTCTCCCCGGTTTTCAGGGATTCCTTCACGTCTCCCAAAGCCTGGACGCTTCTTAGCCCGGGAGTTTGCCGGGCCACAGCCTTCATGGGGCCTTCACTAAAACCGGTCTTGGTCCCTGTTTCGCCGGGGCCGGGCCTGGTTCCTTCCCCGGCGCCGTCTCCCGAGGATCCTGCGCCGTTTCCCAAGGATCCCGCGCCGTTTCCCAAGGATCCCGTGCCGCCTTTCGAAGTTCCCGCGTTGGAGTCGAATTTGCCCATGTCCAGGCTTGTCAGGCCGCCCATGGCCGAATACCCCTCCTGGTTCATGGCCGAAGGCAGGGATACCTCCGCCAAAGCCGATGTATTCCCAGTCAGGGAGGCGTACCGGTTATAGATCGAGCCTAAAGGCCTGGTGGTGCTGGCTACCCGGCCTGTCACGCCGCTACGTTGCATGGAAAGATTTCTCGTGTTCACCAGCCACCGCCTCCCAGGGCTTCCACAGCCCCGCCGCCTACGGCGGATATCACCGTGGAATACACGTCCCCGCCCGAAGCCAGATAGGTGGTGGCCCCGGATACCAGGGCGCTGCCCATGATCTCCCGTTCCCGTTGGCCGCCGAACGGGATGTATTCCTTGCCAAGCTCGCTGCCCAGGCTGGTTCCCGCCAGAATACCGGCCGGAATGGCCACATAGTGGTCCTTCAAGGCGCCCAGCCAGTTGCCCGCGTCGCCAGCCCCTTCCATGGAAAAAAACTTGTTCGCAGAATCAGCCCCCATCTTGACCGCTTCCGTGGCCGATGCGTCCTTGGCGCCGTCGTCCGCATTGATGGTCCGGCTCAGAGCGTTGTTCTGCTCCTTGCCCATGTATGCCGAGGTCGCCACGTTAGCCAGGCTGATGAGGTTGGCTTTCCGGGCCTGATCCTGGCTGACTTCCAGCTTGTCCCGGGCCAGGGCTTCCTCCCGTTTCCGCCAATCCTGCTCCGCCGCAAACACCCTTTCGTCAAAAGCCCGATCCTGCTTGGCCTGGTAATAGGCAGGAAGCCTTGCCGCCATGGTCTCGTTGATGTCCCGATCGCTCCGGGGAAGCCGTCTCCCCACGACCGCCTGCATTTGCGCCCGTCCCATTTAAGAACCTCCTCCCATACGGCTGATAGCCTCCCGCAGGCTGTCACGGGTTTGGCTGGTTTGCCGGGCCTGCTCCATATCCAACTCCATTTTCTGATGCCCCAAAGCGCCGCCCACCACCAAGTCCGCCAGACCCACGCCTTCCGCCAAAGCCCCCTGGCTTTGCTGAAAGTCCAGATTGTCCTGGTACAAATCAAAGCCCTCCTTGGTCCGGCGCTGGCTTTCGGCGAATTTTTTGTTGGCAAACTGCATGGCCGCAGCCCGTTTTAACCCGTCGATCTCCCGGGCCATGGCAGGGGCCGCAAAACCCTTGTCCGCCGCCACCAGATCCAAAATAGCCCTCTGTCGCTGATCCATGGTAGCCAGCCTCTGGATGGCCCGCTGATACCGGGGATTGCTTTCCATCTTGGCGATGACCGCGTTGTGATCCATTATTTTCCTCCCCGGGCGCAGGCCAAAGCCCGCACCTGAGCCTGCGACACCTTTTTTAATCCGAACGCCTTTTTGGGTTTAGGCTTTACGGCCAGGGGAACATCCTGCCCGGTTTTCAGCATTTTCAAAAAGGCGTTGTCTTGATTCGCTTCCATTGGCCCTCTATTCGTCGTCGCGTTCCGTGGTGTACTTCATGCCCCACTTCAACAAACGAATACCCTTGTTGCTATTGGACGTTTGCCCCTCAAACCGAAACCTGTGAGACCAGCCAATCTCCCCTTCCATGCCGGTTTTCTGCCCGTGCCTCACCACCCTTCCGGTCCCCTGGGAGAGGTCCATGGTTTTTCCCAAATTCTTGTAATCAGCCTGGGTGTCCTTGGCGTGGCGGATGGTCAGGGTAACGGCTTCGTCCGTGCGGATGGCCACCACCTTCACATGGCGGATTCTGGTCTGGCTCCACATGCTTTTGTCCGGGTGAAAATCCCCGGTTTCGATCACCTGGCTGATGGGCTCCCCGTCCCAGGTGGATCCGTGTTCCAGTCTTCGTAAAAATCCGTCCGCAAACCCGCCGTACATGTAAGGGGCGCCGTCCGCATCCGTTACCGGGAAGATGCACAGGGGATATCTGTCAGGAACCTTCTCAAACCATTCCCTCCGCACCAGGTCGTAGCAAACCCACTTGTTGGGAACGGTCGATTCGCCGGTGCAGAGTAAAAGATTGTATTCCTTGTGGGGCCGGTCGTAGCAGGCGGCGCAGGAATGCATGGCCGTAAAATTCACGCATTCCGGCTCGGTCCTGTCGAAAAAATGTTCCAGCCCGGGCACGGGGATGAGCACGGCCCCGTCAAACAACACAGGCCCGGTGGCCGAAAGCCAGATAGCCACGTTCCGGACCACGTCCCCGGAGACCTGATATCCCACTTCCGCGGTGCACAGGGTTTTCCAGGCGGGACACCCCACGTTGTAGGATATGGGGTAGATGCGAAATTCATCGGGCGTGGAGCCTGAAAGCAGATAGGTTTCGGAAGCCTTCAGGGCCAGCCAAAAAAGAAAGACATTGGAGCCGAACCGGTTGAACAGCTCCACCGCGCACTTGATGGGGTCGGAACCGCCAAAATACAATGACTGCACCCCGCCCATGGAAGAAAGGTCCCCGTTCCAAACGTCCGGGGCGTTGGGCATGGTGTAATCCACCCGATTGCCTTCCTTCAATTCGCTGGGCGCCACGGCCAGGGCCATGTTGGAGTATCGGGCGGGAAAGTCGCACGGACCCACCTTTTGCTGGGCCGGAATGCCATACACCAGATCCACGGTGATGGAGGCCGAAAGGGCCGCGTCAAACCGAATCCGGTAAAAATACCCGGTAGTCCCGAACAGGGTCTGCATGGCCTCTTCGTCCGGGTGAGGCGGGTTGCAGGCGTATATGCCGGTCTTGCCCAAGGTCTTCCAGGAGTTTTCGTCGGCAATGGTCTGGTCGATCACCGGGCCTACGCCCACCCACCCCGCATGGCTGTGATACTCCACCACCGGGATGGCCGCAGCGGTATTCACCTTGCCTGCGTACATGGTGAACTGAAAGGCCGCCATGCGTTCTTCGAATCCCAGGATGATATGCTCGGTCGTGGCCAGGGAGTCCAGGACCATGCCGATCTCCAGGGCCGAATCCCCGGGCTCAATCACCTCCAGGGTATAATCCTTGTAAGCCTTGTCCGTGGCGTCAAAAACCTGGGCCTGCAAGGGAGTCCGGTACACCCCGTCCCACACGTCCACGGCTGGCTGAAAAGGAGCCCGGGCCGCCGCATGGTACAATTCCGCAGCCGGGGTGGTTCCGTTCACCTCGAACAAATAGGCGTACAAATACATGCCCTCAAAATGCAGGGGCGCCGCGTTCCCGACCGTGGAGCTGAACCCCACCAGGCCGTTCTTGGCAAGGGTCGCGTCCCCCAGGGTCGTGCCGTCCACCAGGCTGTCCACGTCTTCAAAAATGGTTCCGGTCCAGGTTTTCACACCCAGGGAGCTGCCGATTTCCGTGTTGGGCTCCGATACAAACAACTGCGCGCCCGAAAGAGGCCGGGTGGCCAGCCCCAGCATTCGGTTTTGAGCATCCCGGTACGCCCGCACAGGCGGGGCAAAGTCCGAGGTCCACCTGGCAATGCCTTTGGAAATCCGAAATTCGTCAATGAATCCGTCCAGGCCCAGGGACGCGTCACCGGGATAATGCCCTATAAACAGGTTGGCCGCCAGGTCCGGCCACACATTCGAGTAGGTAGTGGTTTTCAAAAGGCTGCCGTTGACAAACATGAGCCAGGAGGATGCCGCACCCGTGCCTTGCCTGACCAGGGCAATGTGATACCACCGGTTCAATTTGGGAAGAAACTCGGTGTTAAAGGTGAATGCATAGCTGCCGCCTGACTTGATATCAAAATGCAATAGAAAGCCGTAGAGCAGATAAAGCGATATGGAGTTGTTAGCGTCCACATATTGGGAAAACATGTACATGGCATTCTCGCCGCTATAGCTGGACAGGCTTTTGAACTGTACCCAAAAATCCACGGTAAAGGGGCCAAGACCCATGTTCCAATCTGCATTGTCCGGCAGACGCAGGTAATCGCCGGTTCCGTCAAACTGGGCTGAAAACCGCCCGAACTTGAAAGCATCTCCGGTGGTGTGGACGTTTCCGCCGGGTGTCACTGTCTTGCCCGAGGGGCTGCTGTCCGTAAACACCGTGCCCCGTTCCGTACCGTCCATATGCAGCAACAGCTTGGTAAAATCATCGTTGCCGCCGCAAATCTCCACAACATTTCCGGGGGTGGTCAGGGTGTTGTTGGCCGCCTCGCTGAAGTCCATGGCGTCCTTGTATCCGCCGTATCCTTCCGAAGCCCGGACCGTCACCGAAGCGCCCGCTGCTTCGTCCGTCACCGCGTCTTCCACCACGGTGATCCGGTTGTTGGGGGCGCTGGGGCTGGTGATGCTCTTGATGGTGAAAGACCGGTCATTGGAAGCAGAGCCTGCAATGGTGAATTTCATGCCAGGCCGAAATCCGATGTTGATGAAATTCAAAGTGGCCGAGGTGATGATATTGCTTGCAGCCGCAAAGGTCAGGTCGTCCGCCGTGATGGTGATGGGCGACAGGGTGAAAAAGGCCCCCCAGGGCATTTCATCCCCGGCATAGGCGTACAACTCCTTGCCATTGGCGTAAAAGTCCGTAATCCCCGGGCCGTCCGAAAACCTGCCCGGACCTGCGCCTTCCGGCGCTGTATGGAGCATCCCCGGTTCAAAACCGCCCACTCCCGGAACCGGCCTCCGGTGCTCTTTCACAAAGCGGATCCCCGAATCCATCCCGGCTTCCACCAGCACATGGCTTCGATTGCTCCGGTCCGTCACCAACTGGTGGCCGTTATTGATTTTCAGAGTTTCCGGCATCGGCCTCTCCGGTCATGGATTTCAGCCAGGGGATGAGCTTGTCCGGGTCCTTGATCACCTTGGACAAAATCCGGTCCCGGGAAGCCTGGGGCAGGCTCAAAATAGCCTCCATGGTTCCACGGCGCACCCGGCTCGTGGTGATCACGTCCAACACCGCCGCCTGACCCAGCTTTACCTCCCACAACTCCGCCTCCAGCTGGCTCCGGCGTTCCCCGGTCAGGTCCCCCACTTCCGCCTTCAAAGGCGCGGCAAGGCCTGCAAATACATTCAGCTCCCGTTGGGTGTCGGCAATGGCCGCGTCCAGATCGTCCAGGGCGTTCTGCTTCATCTCCAGGGTGACGGCCGCCTTGCGGGCCGCCGTATTGCCCTTGGCGTTCCCATAAGCCTGGAGTTCCTCCAATTCGATGACCAGGATTCTCCGGTCCCCGTCCAGTTGCTTCAAGGCCCGATCCCGTTTGGTGATCTCCCGGCATACCTGCTTGTATTGCCCGTATGCCGTGCCTCCGTTCTTTACCGTCACAAACCGTTCCAACTGGAACTGGCTGGCGAAAATCTGGTGATCCTGCAAATATGTTTGGGCGTCCTCTCCCATGCATTGTCTCCTTTAGCTGTATTGGATGGCCGCAGATCCAAACTGGCAGCGGCCCGGTGCGGGCATGTCCTCCCGGGAAACCCAGGAGTCCAGGCCCGGATCATAAACGTCCACATCCTTTATGTAGCGAATGGTGGTGAGTACTCCCCCGCCATACATCAGTCCCTGTCCTTCCAAAGCCTGGGCTCCGGCGTAAACTCTTGCCGGAGACGGCATCATGGCCATACTGGTCCACGCATCCCCTTCCGGGTCATAGGCGTCGCAATCCTGGTAATTCGTGGGGAATATCGACCCATTGCCGCCCCCGGCCAAATAGGCCGCGCCGTCCAGGGTAAAGGCGCAAGCCCCTGTCCGGGGGATAATCAGATTGGATTTGCTGGCCCAGGCGTCCGTAACAGGATTGTATTCGTCACAATCGCTGCAGGATTCCGAAGATTTGTATCCTCCAAACACATAACCTTTGGAGTTCAGTGCGCAGTAGCCCGGTTCCCTTCTGGCGGGGGAGGGCATGTCCGCCCTGGCTGTCCAGGAATCTGTTAAGGGATTGTATTGGTCGCAGTCCTGTATAGACCCGCCGCTATATCGTCCGCCCATCACGTAAACCAGGCTGTCCAGCACCACCGATGCGGCAAACAATCGGGCCGGAGAAACCATGTCCGCCCTGGCGGCCCAAACATCCGTCACACTATCCAGGACATCTGAATCCGGGATTCCGTAATAGATACTTGTGTCGGCTCCCCCAAACGTAAACGCCAAGTGATCCACGCCCGCGCCCATGTTACCGCTCCGGGCTGGCGCCGGAGCATCGGCCCGGCCTATCCAGGCGCCCAAAAGCGGGTCGTATTCATCGCAGTCCTGAAGACGGGAGCCCGCGTTTCCGCACAAGGCCAGGGTGGTCAGGTATTCATAATCCGGGTCGGTCAATGGTTTTAGATTAATGGCGGAATACCCGCTCACGCCTTCCAGGGACCCGTCCGGCGAGTACCTTGTGTTTTGCAGGACGCAAAAATTTTCGGCCCCAATCACCAACGGATCCGCTGAAGGCCTCCAGGCCCCGTTGAATCCCAGTTGAATCATCATTTCCTGGTTGCGTGTCATGACCCCAAATACCTCCGGCCCTGGAGAAGATTTTGCTGGCCTTTTTCAATCCGGGCCTGGCGGATCTCCCGGGCGAACTCCCCGTGCAGGCCCCGGGCCGCGTCCCACTCCTTTTGCTGATCCAAAAACAAAGCCGCCGCTTCCTTGCAGA
>JAEINQ010000120.1 GCA_016342285.1 Desulfobacterales bacterium | reverse complement strand
CTGATGTTAAGGACGGGTACGACTGGTTGAATTATATTTCGCCACCTGAGAGGAGGAGCTAACCGACCACCCCGCTTCTTTAATTCTGAGTAATAGCCGCCGGTTTCTAAAAACCGGTCATAACGGGTGCTCTGTTCAATGACGATCATCCGTCTGATGATCAGCTCGTTTTTAGATTTCAGGAAATCGTTGGGGAAATCGAACCACAGGCGTTTAAATGTCGTCAGTTTCATCGCCCGCCGATGACCCAGACTCGGATCTTCAAGATAGATATTCTCCTTGTCGATGCCGCTGACGACCGAATAGTGTCCGCCTTCAAACGCGAACCAATCGACAATGACCGGTGTTTTCTTCCTGTTGACCCATTCGTTGATGTCTTTTAGATCGGAAAAATCCTTTATTTTGGCGCGGAAACCGAGCTCCTGGGCAACACGCACCAAACCTTCCGCCCCAATCCCGCGGGATTTCGAACAGCCGGATATTTCAACCAGTTTTTTTTCAGTGAGTTTGATACCAAAAAAACCCAGCACCATTTTCAGCGATGCCGGGCCGCAACACCCGGGCTTCTGTCTGAAGGGACTGATATTTAGCATAAAATATATTTCATCTCCGTTTTTCTCTGTGGTGTGTAACAATCATATTGATAATATCGGCTATCTGGACCTATTCGTTAAGTTTTGTGGAATCTTTTATGTGGACATGAATTGTTGTGATACATACACCTTTTTTACTTTAGCGTCTCTCAGAGAGTCAAGTACGAGCACAATGGTTTCCCGATCGGCCCTCTTTTCGAAAAAAGCAGCGCTGCATCAAATCGAAAAGGCCATGAATTTTCCGGGTCTTTTTTTATTTACGAAGTGTGTGGTAAAGAAAAGAGACCCAACTCCAAACAAAGAGCTGTCGAAAGGACCGGCATGATCCTAGCTTATAAGGGCAAAAAGCCGAACATCGAGGGAAACGTCTTTATCGCGCCGACGGCCGTGGTCATCGGCGATGTCACCATTGGCGCCGGGGCCAGCATCTGGTATGGCGCGGTAATCCGCGGTGACATGGAGCCCATCGTCATCGGTGAGGACACCAACATTCAGGACAATTGCACGGTGCATACCGACGAAGGATACCCGACGGCCATCGGCGCCCGCGTCACCGTGGGACACAACGCCGTGGTTCATGGCTGCACCCTGGGGGATAACTGCCTGATCGGCATCGGGGCACTGGTGCTGAGCGGGTCTGTGGTCGAAAAGGAGGCCGTGGTGGCCGCGGGGGCTGTCGTTCGCGAGGGCCAGCGGATCGGTCCCCGGGAACTGGTGGCCGGTATTCCGGCCAAGCTCAAGCGGGTATTGACCGCCGAAGAGGCCAAGGCTTTCAACAAGCCCATGGCAAACTATCGTGCCCTGTGGCCGAGCCATGCCCATGAAACCAAATTGCAAAACTGAGTACACGAATTCATAAATGCGATCCCGCATTCTACCCGGTTCACCACAGAGCCCTTAGCGCGGCATCCTGTGGGGTCGTAGCCTTTAGGCGAAGCCTCAAGCCGCAACCAAAATGAGTATCACCGCGAAGCCGCAAAGATCGCAACGTTTTTTTTGACAGGAAAATTCTGCATTGAACCGCCGGACATGGAGACGGGGAATGACTGCAATTTTACCGATGGAGAAAGCATCCCATCTCAAGTATTTTTTCATTATTTTCTTCTCCATCGGCGCCCTGCTGGCCGGCTCCATCAGCGTCCTTTATAACCTCGAGACCAAAGACTACCTGCTTCGCATGGAAATGGACGAGATGGCAGGCCTGCGGCTCCAGGAAGAGACCATTCGAAAAAGCCTGGCGGCTGTCGCATCGGACCTGATGTTCTTGACGCGGCAAAATGAGCTTTTGGATTTTCTGGCCCATGGCGATGACAGCCGTCTGGCGGCCATGGCACGGGAATACCAGGCACTGAGCGGCCACAAGGGCATCTACGACCAGATCCGGTTTCTGGATCACAGCGGAATGGAAATGGTCCGGGTCAATTTCAACAACGGTGCGCCGGCCATCGTGTCGAAGGAAAAGCTGCAGCCCAAGGGAGATCGGTACTATTTCAAGGACACCTTCGCCCTGGATGCCGGCGATATCTTCGTGTCTCCCTTTGACCTGAACATCGAAAACGGAAAGATCGAAACACCCTTTAAACCCATGATCCGCTTTGGCACGCCGGTGTTTGACGGCCAGCAGCAGAAGCGGGGCATTGTCATTTTAAACTTCATGGGACGTCACCTCATCAATGCCGTCAAACGGGCCGCGGGGCTGACCCTCGGGAAGATCATGCTGGTCAACGCCGACGGTTACTGGCTCAGCGGCCCAGTAGCCGGAGACGAATGGGGATTCATGATGCCGGAACGGTCCCACCGCAAGTTCTCCGCCGACTTTGCCTCGGCCTGGGAAAGCATTTCCGCGTCACGGGAAATCCAGATCTCCGACAATGACGGCCTCTTTTCCGCCACAACCATCTATCCCTTAGGATCGGGGTCTCAATCCAGCACCGGCGCCAGCAGGTCCTTCGGCAAAAGCCACCGGTCCATGGGAGGCCGGGACTATTACTGGAAAGTGATCTCCCACATCCCCAGTCGCGTCCTGAACGCCGGCACCCGAGGCCTTCTGGTCAACCTCTTTTTGCTGACCGCGGCCCTGTTTTCCCTGGCGAGCATCCCGTCATGGCTCATCGCCCAGGCCATGGTCAAGCGCAAGGTGCACCAGTGGCAACTCTACCAGTCGGCCCATTTCGACCGGCTGACCGCCCTGCCGAACCGGGCACTCTTCCTCGACCGCCTCGACCAGGTCCTGGCCCAGTCAATCCGCTACAAACGCCGCTTTGCCCTTTTGTTCATCGACCTCGACGGGTTTAAATCGGTCAACGACAATCTGGGCCATGAGGCCGGCGATGCGGTGCTCATGGAAACCGCCGGAAGGTTTGCCGGCGTTGTGAGGGGCTCGGATACGGTTGCCCGTCTCGGCGGAGACGAATTCACCATCCTTATCAACGCCGTCAACTCGCCGGAAGACGCCGAAATCGTAGCCAGAAAAATCATTGGAACCTTGGCCACACCGTTTGAATTCAAGGGGAACCAAGCGAAAATAGGCGCGAGTATCGGCATCAGCCTTTATCCGGAACAGGGCCAGGATCGTGACACACTGATCAAACAGGCAGACAACGCCATGTACCAGGCCAAGCAGGCCGGCAAGAACGATTTCCGGTTCAGCGGCAACTGACCGTGTCGCATCGCTTCTCGAATGGATGGCATGCCATGGACGGTAAAGCATGTCATTTTGGAAAACGTCGCCCCGAAAAGTGGCATTTGGGGACCGGCCAGGTCGGCCAGCCCCAAAAAAGTCCGCGGGTGTCGGCGCGTGTCCGCGGTTAATGAAATTTTTAAAACCATGAAGAATCCAGCGACACACCAAAAACCGTCATCAACCCTTTCCGGCGGCTCGCCCTTCAGGGTGTTGGGCATGGGCACCGCCTGTATGGACTATCTCGTGTCGGTCCATGACTTTCCCGAAGAAAACAGCCAGGTCTACACGGAAACGTTTGAGGTCCAGGGAGGGGGCAACTGCGGCAACACGCTGGTCGCCCTGTCGCGGCTCGGCATCGAGGCGGCCATCGTGACCCGCATCGGGACCGATGCGGTCGGCCGGCAGATTCACCATTCCCTGAAAAGCGAAGGGGTCGATACCGGCTTTGTAATCGAGACGGATGACCGCTCACCGATGTCATTTATTGTCGTCAATGACCGAAACGACACCCGAACCGTCATCCACCGCAAAGGGGTCGGCTATGGCCTGCCAATGGACGTTCACCCGTCCTGGCTCGACAACGTCGATCTGTTGTATCTCGGGGGGCGCTTCGATGCGGAAACCGTTGTTGCAGCCGAAGCGAAAAAACGCGGCATTGAAATTGTCGTTGAAGCCGAGCACGCAAACACATTTGCCGACCAACTCTTTGCCCATGCCGATGTGGTCATTACCGCACAGGCCTATCATCATCAGCATTTCGGAAACGACCATTACGTGAAAAATCTTGAACGGATCATTGCCATGGGACCGGGCATTGCCGTGGTCACATGCGGCGAGAAGGGCGCGGTCCTGGTCAGTGACGATGGGGTTATCGAAATGAAGGCATTTGATATTTCCGCGGTCGACACCACCGGCGCGGGTGATGCTTTTGCCGCTGGGTTCATTTACGGATGCCTGCATCGGTGGCCCCTTGAAAACAGGCTCTGGTTTGCCCAGCGAATGGCCGCCCATCAATGTACATTTTTCGGCGCCAGAAAGGGACTGGCCAAACAGAACGATGCCAATGCCTGGTTGGCGGAAACATCATTGAGTTCCTGAATTGCGCATTGGCCGCCCGCGATACACGTTCAACTTAAGTTATAGCATTTGTCAGAAATACGCTCCGATACGGATCACAGGACGGCCTTCACCTTCAAACTCAATGTGAGTCAGAATCGGAAGGCTCAAATGCTATAAATATAGGAATTGTCAGCGGCAACCGGCCCGACGAGACATTGTCAACCGCCGGCGGGAGGCAGGTGTTCAAGGCGACTTTTTTCCTATACGTCGTTTAAAACCACAAAGCACACAAAGAAATAAACTTTAAATTGGGGGGTAACTTTTTGCCCTTTGTCCGGTTCCAGTGCCCGTATCATAACGGGACTGGTTCCAAGAGTACAGGTTCCACCAATTTTTTGAATTTGCATTGGCATTTTCCAGTCAGCCGAAAAATATAACTCCAATTTTTCCGAAAAAAAATTACCAGAAAACTTGCAATCACCACAAAAACTGGTTATAGTAGCAGGTCAATTGAGGGGAATAATCATCATCTCGTTTACCAACCACCGATCATCACGAAAGAGAGGAACTCATGGCAAAAAGGAAAAAGATCGACGAAACTTCCCTGCTTAAAATGATTGATGATGGCACGCCTCAGAAAGAAATCATGGAAAAGTTCGGGTTCAAAAACTCAAGCCAGCTCAAGGTGGCTTACGCCAACGCCCTGATCACCGCGGGCAAGGTGCCCGGCCTGAAAAAGAGCGTTGCGACCAAGGCAGTGGATTCCACGGTTTCCATCAACAACCGGGGCAGCCTGATCATCCCCAAGGTCCTGGTGGATGAACTGGGACTGGGTGCCGGAGATACCTTCACGGTGAGAAAATCCAAGGCCGGTCTCTCCCTGAAGAAAGTGTAGCAACACAACAAACCCATTGCACGCCCCCGAAACACCCCTTTAGGTTCATGCATTCAGGCCGGCTTCATTGGATTGAAAATGAAGCCGGCCTTTTTGCGTTCAACGCCCACCCTACCAGGTTCCGTCAAGCCCCTTTAGGCCATTGACGTAGAGCAGCCCGCTGGCCACAAACATGGAATGCTTCGTCCGCAGGACCTGCATGTTGGCGTCGTGGGCCCGCTCAAGGAGGTCAATGGGGAGTTTTTTTCCACGGACGAACAAAATGGCGCCCACCTTGGCTGATATGGCGGTCTCGAGCACCTCCTGGCTGACCACCCCGGTGATCAGCAGGGCATTGCCCGCGGATTTGGCCAGAATGTCCTTCATCAGATCTGCCGCACCGCCGGCAACGATTTCCGTATCCACCAATTCGCCTTCGGTCAGCAATTCTGCCTTCAGTAACTCTTTTACGATGGAAAGCTTCATGCCTCTTAGCCTCAGTGTGGGTCGGTTTTGCGCGAATAACCGCCCGGTCCGGCCCAGTCAGGCCTTCCGGCGGTTGTCCAGACGCGCTTTGAGTTTGGGGAACTGGTTTAAGTCCGTGTGGGGCAGAAAAAGAGCCGCCACATAATGGTCCATAAAGGACGGTGTTTCGGAAAGTTCAAAATTAGTTATCATATTGGTGACCTGGACCACATCCTGACGGATTTTGTTGGTCAGGGAGCTCATCTTGGCCCCCAATAGCGACGCATTGCCAAAATAGGTTACCTTGTCGGCGTCGATTTCCGGCAGCAGGCCGATGATCATGGCTTTCTCCAGATCCACGTAACTGCCGAAACCGCCAGCCAGGTAGATCCGTTCGATGTCTCCCATGGTCAAGCCCACTTCTTCCAGCAGGGTCTGACATCCGCTGTAAATGGCGCCCTTGGCCCGGATGAGGTTTTCGATGTCGATTTCGGTCAGGGAGATGTCGCGGTCAATCTGGGTATCGGCCTGCCAGGCAAGCACGTACTCGTAACTGCCGTTTCTCTCCCGAATCCGGTCGGTGGCCAGATCCCGGTTGTACTTGCCCTGGCTGTTGACGATGCCCAGTTCGAAAAAGGTGGCCACGATGGTAATCAACCCCGACCCGCAGATGCCCTTGGGACGCACGTTGCCAATGGTCAGGTTCATGGGCTCATAGGTCACCGGGTCGATTGAAAAGTCTTCGATGGCCCCTTTGGCGGCCCGCATGCCGAACTCGATGCCCCCGCCCTCAAAGGCCGGGCCGGCGCTACACGCGGCGCAAGCCATCCAGTCCTTGTTGCCGACGACAATTTCGGCGTTGGTTCCGATGTCGAGAAAGAGGGTGAGCGACTCGTTGCGGTACATTCCCGAACCCATGATCCCGGCCACGATATCACCGCCCACGTAGCTGGAGATTTGTGGGTAGACCAGGGCCGTCACGTGATTGCCCAGGGCAATGCCGATGTCTTTGGCGGCAATGGGCGGGTAAATGGTGGAGGCCGGCACATAGGGACTGCGTCGGATGTAGCGGGGATTAACTCTCAGCAGGAGCTGGGTCATGGTGGTGTTGCCGGACAAGGTGATGGCGTTGATGTCTTCCATGGCCACGTCGGATTGCTTGACGATTTTGGTAATGATCCGGTTGACGGTCTCGATAACCACCTGATGGAGTTTCTCCAGCCCGCCGGGCTTCTCGGCAGCCATGATCCGGGTGATGACGTCTTCGCCATAGCTGATCTGTCCGTTGAAATCCCCGTATTCGGAGATCACCTCTCCTGAGATCAGATCGATGAGCTGGCCATAGATGGTCGTGGTCCCGATGTCCATGGCGATGGCATAATTGCGAAGGGTGGTGTCGCCCGGCTGGATGTTGATGATGTGGGTCTTTCTCCCCGGGTGGACCGGTCTGGAGAGGGTGGCGGTCACCTTGAAGTCCTCCTGCCGCAGGACGTCGGGGATCTTCTGAATCACCGGCAGACTGACCACCAGCCGGTGTTCGTCATGGCTGAGTTTTAAAAACCCCACCAGGCGGGAAACATCCGGCAGGCGGTCCTGGGCGTCGGGAGGCGGCAATTCCAGGTACCGCTTTTCCACCGGCGGCAGGAAGAGTCCTTCCTCTTTGAGGTGTTCCAGATCGGGTTGGTGGACATGGGCGGCTTTGCGCGGCGTGCGGACCAGGTTCAACACGCTGGCATCGATGGACGATTCCACCGGAACCCGGACCACCACGTCCTGGGTCACCACGGACCGGCACGCCAGTCGGTATCCTTTTTCAATATCTTCGGGGCTGAGTTTCTCGCTGATCCCATCGTCGACCATGCCTTCTTCGACGATGACGCGGCATTTGCCGCAGACCCCCTCCCCCCCGCACGAAGCGTTGATGTGGACACCGGCCTCCATGGCCAGACGAATGAGGTTCGACCCGTGGGCGGCCTCAATGGTCACCCCGTGGGGCTCAAAAACAACCTTGTGTGTGCTCATGTTATCTCTTTCTTCGTAAGCGTTCACAGGGCACCGTCACGCCCGGGCGTGACTTTGTTCCCGGGCATTTGAAGTACGCTAAAGTACGTCTGCATGCCCGGCGCCTCGCATCTACGGCACCCTGTAAAC
>JAEINQ010000034.1 GCA_016342285.1 Desulfobacterales bacterium | reverse complement strand
AGGGACCCAGATCTTATATGCTCTTCATGTCAGGAATTGTCCTTCACCCTCTGATGAAGAATTATAGTGTATGACACGTACATGTTTGCAAAATCATTTAGATAAAACGGGCTGGCCAGGATGATGGCAGCCAGGATGTAAAGCCCATTATTCCTATCTGGTCCGTTTTTTTGCATGGCATTTCTTTCGTCTCACGGAAGGCTGACGGGCCATTGTGGCACGCAGCGGAAACATGATCGTTGTCCAGCACCCTGTTGGGCCATTACAACCTGATGGAATCATCAAATTTGATACCCCTATTTTCCCTAAGACGATAAAGGTGACTGTTGAAGCAATAGCAGACCGAATTCAACATTCAAGACCCGACCCCTTGCCTCCGCATTATTTCATACGACGGATACGCACCTCGATATCCTCGTCGTTTTTGAGCAAGTCAACAATTCGAGATGTGTCGGTCTCGCCATAATGATAGGGATACAAAACCTTGGGTTTGAATGCCGTTGCCACATCCGCCACCATCTCCGGCGTCATGGTGTACGGCAGGTTCATGGGCAGGAAGGTAACGTCAATATTCTCCAGCCGTTTCATTTCAAGCGTATTTTCCGTATCACCGGCAATGTATACCCGCTTGTCGCCAATTGTGAGCACATAGCCGTTCCCCTCCCCTTCGGGATGATAAGCTTCTCCGTTTTTTCTCTTGTGTTTGATGTTGTAAGCGGGCACGGCTTCCACGCCGATTCCCATCACCGTTCGAACATCGCCGTTTTTCATGACGATACCGCTCTGGACGGTTTTCGAGCATATCTCTGTAAGTATCACCAGCGTGTCCGGGGTCCGCACCTGTTGCAGCGCTTTGGGATCGAGATGATCGCGATGATGATGGGTAAGGAAAAGGGCATCGGCTTTTGGAAATTCGTCGTAATCGGCCAACTGACCAAATGGATCAATGTGGATGATTTTCCCGGCTTGGTTCAGCATGAGGCTTCCATGGCCGATGAACGTGATTTTTAAGTCTCCTTTGGACGTCTTGACAATGTCGGTTTCAAAAGGTTGGGCAAAGGCCGGCAGTGTAGACAAAATGATTAAAGTCGCCTTCATTACCGTAAGCAGAGACATCATCCGGAAACGCTCAGCCAGTCGGTGAGTGGGTCGTCAAGCAAAAATGTATGAAAATTTTGCATGGGAAAGGTGTTTTTTCACTTGACGAGTCCTTTAATGGGCGACCCCTTATTCCCCCTTTTCCATATTTTCTTCCGGATACTTACTTGCCTTGACTCGCCCTGAAAATGGTGCACACCAATCCGGCAACCCGTTCAAAGTGCTGATCGAAGGTGATCAGTTCCGCTCCGTTCTCCATGGTCTGGGCAGCAATCCAGATGCCGTTGCTCGGTATAGGTGTTCCCTGGTTCTTGAGCTGGGCGGCGATCCTCGAATAGCGATCCGAAGTGATTTTTCCGATTGCCTGCAAGGATACGGAATCATGGCGTAAAAAAAGGTCAAGATCCGCCATGTTTTTGTCGAACCGTGTGCCGCTTCGAAATCCGAACATCAGTTCGCCGATTACGATAGGTGAAAAGAGGACTTTTTCGGCTTCCAAGATCCGATTCAACGCATGAGGGTTACCGCGTTTGAACGCCACATAGGCCGAAGTATCCAGCAGAATTTTCACTTCCACATATCCTCGTCGATCTGCTCACAGGGTTTGATGGCCGCCATGAACTCCGAAGCCTCCTTCTCGGTCCAGCCGCCGGCTAGCTTCTTCAGGGATCTGGCTGCGGAGCCTTTTCCTTTTGTTCTGAAAGACGCGTGTTGGGAAATGATTTCCTGTACGACGCGATTCAAGGATTTTCCGCTGCCTTTTGCCAATTCTCTTATTTTCTGTTCAATTTCCGGGTCGATTCGAAGGGTTATCTGTGGCATGACTCATTCTCCATTTTTTTTGACTCATAATACGACTCATCCGATGATTTGTCAATCAGATTAAATGGGCGCCCCCTCCCTCTCCTATGGCCACTCCGCGGGCTGACGCAGATCGAACAATCGGGCCGCAACCAAGACAATCGAAAAGTTCGGGTGCGAGATGGAAACGCTCAGCCAGTCGGTGAGTGGGTCGTCAAGCAAAACGATGTCAGATTTTGCCCGGGGAGGTGTTTTTTTCTCTTGACGAGTCCTTTAATGGGCGACCCCTTTTTTTTCCCTAATGGCATTCGGGAGCCGTGCCCATGAATGTTCCGGTACTCATCAAATAAAAACTGTTGTGCCCCCGGGGTCCGGTCGGCAGGTTTTTCCCTTCTGGAATAATGAAGGCCCTTGAATGTGCACCCGCCAATCCGTCGGGGAGTTCGAAATTATCCAGCACCAGATAGGTCCATCTTTCAACAATGTGGTGACTGATCAATATTTTTTTGTTGTATCTTTTGGATTTAGCACTGGCTTTATCAACCCACGCATCAATTTCTTTTCTGCTCGCCAATCGGATTTTGCCCTGCTTGACAAGCAGGTCGAGCCCTTTCTGGCCGACGGGGGGGCGCTCCATATCGAGGTATTCGTCTATATGGGTGTCCGATGAATAGACCAATGAGGATGGATCGATCGTTTCTTGGCTGCCGATGTAGAACCGGTTTTCTATGGGGTCTGTCAACAGTTGAGCCAACTCCTTTCCGGTAATTTGATGAATCCTTTCGACTGCCTTGTCCAAGCCCGTTCCACCCTTGTAGGCGTAAAAGTATGGGCAGCTCTCCTTCTCTTCATGTACGGCGAATATTTTCGGAATGTCTTTGGGCAGTCCAAGCAATGCTTGTGTGTGGTAGCCTCCGACGATGACGGCCAGTATTCTGGAGCGCCGCGACTGCTTTACTTTCCAAATGACCGGATCATATGCCATCAGGGCCAAAACGATTGGGGAGTCGGGTTTATTGACGACAACCTCGATTTCTTTCACAGGATTTCCGCTTCTTCCAAACTGAATTTCTGACTTGATAATACCACTGTACTTTCCAATTCCGTAGACTTCGAAATCGGCCGGCAGATTGTCAAATCGGCAATCTTTGACCTACAACCTTCTGCTGGGATGTCGTTTTCTGTTTCTGCCTGCGGTTATATAGACTCTGATATCGGCTGAAATCGTCCAGTCGATGTAGTGTTTGGCGGTAAATACACCGAAGGTGCTGGTCCTTTTGTTCTCTTGCAGCATTGGGGTCTGTGCTTTTGGGAAACAATGCACATTCGAAAGCACAATTTTTGTCCTTGAACTGTATCCAATCTCTTTGTGCTGAGGTCAACTGGATAACCTCCGACGCTTCCAGTTGCAATTTCATTTCGGTGACCTTCTGTTTTAGCGCCCTGTCGGCTTCGCCCAGTTTTTCTGAAAGCTGATCGGCCGTGAGTGTATCGCTGTTCTCAGTCTTATAGAAAGACGTCTTTATCAGGGTCGCCGTGATCTTGGTGCCACCGTAGTCCAAGAGATACCCTTTGCATGAACCGTTGCTCACAAGGAGTTTAGGGCTTTCTGGGGTTCGAAAGGAGCTGCCGCATCCGATAGATCCAGCGAGAATGTACATGGATGGATCATTGATAATAATTTCGGACGAGTTTCCTTTAGCGCGTTCTCCAACGCTGAAGCCATCTTCACTGCTATTTGAAGCGCTTCGGCTTTGCAGATTAGTCACCCAACATTTTATCCCCTTGGAATTTTAAATAGCAATTTGCATTTATATTTGTCTTTTTTACCCTTTCTTGACATTCTTCAAGTGCTTTTTGATCAGCAATAGATTGGCTTGACTGTCCCCACGTGTAATTCCCTTCGTACCTTCCAGAAGCACCTTTAGCAACTGCAAAAGCTTTAAAATTTTTTGGTATAGCGAGGTACTTGCCGACATACTTTTTATAATTAGATTTGATTTGATTTTCGGGAGTTGGCCCTAATCTTAATAAGATTTTCTTTCCAGCATGTTCAACGAATATCAATTCATTATTTTCGTTTACCTGCGATTCGGACCATTTTGCTATATTCGGGTAATTTGTATTGATTCTTGTAAGAATTTCCGACTTATTGAGGTTTAAATCAATTTGCTCTTCAAAATATTGTTCTTTCTCTCTATCTTCGTTTACACCTAGTGCCATGATATATCGCTTGTTTTTTCCAAAAACTGCTCCACGTATAGTATTTGATTTTAGGGGAATATCTTTAATCTTCTTCAAGTCTGGAATCGACCAGACATATAGATTGGCAAAACGAGATAATGTTACCAAGGCATTATCGATAAACCACGAATATAAAATCCAATCCTTTAATGTATGGGCTTCCGCTGTCGTTTTTAAGCTTAGTGCTGCAGGAGATTTTTTATCGAATATTCGTTTATACCATGGGGGCTGATAAAAAGCAAAAAGTTGAATTTTGTTATTTGTACCGACGGCTAATAATGTTTCATTATCGTTTAGACTCAAAGATTCTACTACGCCATCAGTCTTATATGAACCTAACCAGATGTTTTTTTTAAAATCATATAATCTTATTTCACTTCTATTAGCCATAATTAAACATCTATTATTAGATGTAAACAACTCTGTACCACCGGTATTTTCAAGCTTCATAAATAAGGCTTTGTTCTCAATATCATAAATATAAGTCGTATCTTCGAAATAAGTACCTACCGACAAATATTTTCCATCTTGTGAAAAGTTCAGAATGTTTGAACGAGTTGACACTGGTTGAATACTCATATATTTTGTTGCGTTTTTTCCATCAAATATATCAACATTTCCAGATTCATACCCTATAGATAAAAGCGCTTTCTTTTTATTATACGCGATAGCTGTAACATTTGATTCGAATGATTTAGACTGATCAATATCAATGCTTTTAAAGAAATTTGGATCAATTTGAGTGGAGAATATTGTAACAACCAATAAATAGCCTGAGCAAATAAGAACAACAAGAACGCCTATTAAAATGATTGTTTTTTTCATTTTTCCAAACTGTTGTCCATTTGAGGTTAATGCGTTTGTAAAAAGCTCCGGAAATTTTTTACGGCCACTACATAATGCGCTTTGGAATTTAAAAGCCTGCATGTACGAGTAACCAGGATCATCTATAGGGGCTTTTCAATTGGAACATACTCTTCACCGTTCATCATAAGTCGCCCGACTCATGAACTCTTTGAATATTTCCATCCATATTAACACTGCCATTTTTCCATAATTCTCCCATCGGCTGCAGTCTCATTTTTTTTCTTCCCGGATTTTCGGATTCGGCTCAATTATAAAATGATATTACCAGGTGTCCAGTAACCGCTTCTGGCTCTTCAGGGCGAAATACCTGCCGTCAATGGCCCTGGAGACAGCGAGGACGCCGTCGAGATGATCGTACTCGTGTTGGAGCAACTCGGATAAGTCCCCGTGAAGATCCATGGATTCTTCTTCCCAATTTTCGTTTCGATACCGAATACGGCATGACTTGTAGCGCATCACCTTCACCAGCAGATCCGGGAAGCACATACAGTCATCCCACACTTCCATCATTTCCTCACTCATGCCCTCCAGTTGAGGGTTGATGAAGACCGTTGAAACATCCCCAATGGACATGTAGAGAAGGCGCTTCATCACCCCGATCTGCGGCGCGGCAATCGCCCTGCCGACACCGTATTGCTCTCGGAAGTTCATCATCGTGTCACGGAGATCGACCACCACGGACCGTATGGTCTCCATCTCTTCTGCAAGCACGGGTACGCTTTTCTGGTACAGTTGTGGATTGCCAAGCAATAAAATTTGTCGGATTGTCATTTGCTTTCTCCTAAGTTCCAGATCGCCAGAAATACGATGGCGTAAGTTCATTGAAGACACAACAGATCCAGGTCTATTATGAACCGCAGACGCTCGCAGACTGTCGCCGTAATTGTGTTTTCGAGCACTAATTGCTGAGTTTTACAAATAAGGTATCGTTTTGGCAAAATGTTCGATGCTATGTGAAACCGTGATCATTTACCGCATACGGACGCAGTCACTTAGCGACTCTGCCTTGGAATAACGAATAGGTAAAAAACGCGTAGTATTCCTGAAAATCTAGAATGAAGTCAGGAGATCCCGGTTGGCATAGTCGCTGGTATTCCATCCAATCCTCTGGGGAAACCTCTGACCGCGCATCTCCCCAGAGCATCTTGAAGAGTGACACCAAGCCGTTGCGAACACCATCGCTTAGGGGGCTATGAATGTCTCCTGCAAAGGTTCGTGCCGTGGCTTCCTCTAAGCCCGCATCACGAAACCAACCCAAAGCACGCAGGAAGTGTAACTCCGGCCTCTCTCCTGGAACGAATGGGGCATTCGCCTGGGAAGTGGCATTAAGACGTGCCTCTAGCAGGGGATATCCGGGTAGAAGCTTCTGGCTGGACCAGAAAAGAATAGCCACCCTTCCTCCGGGCTTCACCACCCTTGCCAACTCCTTAACCAAAGGAATAGGATCTTCAGCAGGGCATCCCATTTCCTTTGGCCCAGGCCATAAGCTGTCCACACTCCACACCCAATCGAAGGTATTGTCATCAAAGAGAATTTTTTTCAGATCCCCCTCCCGAAAGGAAACTTGTTCCGACAAGACAGATGTCTCTGCAATCTGCCTGGCCTGAATCAGAAGTTCGGGAGACGAATCAAGGCCCGTGACATGTCCGGCAGGTTCCACTGCCTCTGCCAATAACAGCGTGTGACTGCCAATCCCGCATCCGGCATCCAGACCCAAGCTCCCTTGTGGAAGTTGCAGTGCCTCGATCGCTGAATGAATGATTGGTTCTCTCAAAAAATCGGACAGATGTAGCATGTACGCGTAGGTGTCAGTGTCTGACACTTGGCGTATAGCGCTATTTTTTTTCTTTCCCATGTATCCGCTTCTCTGAAGTGTGTTTAAGCTGCCCAACGAACAAGATTTTTTGTGGCACGAAGTCGACGCCAAAACTTTTTTTGGGCCGGTGAACTGGCATGAACCGCCGATGATCTCATTCAGGCCTTCTTGGTGAAAAACTGACTTTTTACGAGTGCATCACTCTTCAGCATACTTAGCAACGAGGTCATCAAATTCAAACTTTCGTATTTCCTTGATTTCTGTCCATATTTGTTCGGCAACCGTAGGATATTTTTTAATGAATTGATAACTCAGCATCAGATAATAAGGTTTGGTGGCAAAAGGAGTCCTCAATTTAACAATTCCCTCGAAACGTTCCTTGTCTTTCAGAAGGGCATTTGCGGTGACATCTTGCGCTAAAACTGCAGCAATACGTCCCAATTTGAGTTTTTTCAAATTTTGGGATACCAAATTTACTTCTTGAAAGGGTACTCCCATCTTTTCAAGCTCTGATACAACTGAAAAACCCCGATTGACCCCCACAACGCCGTTGAGATTTCGAAAGGTTTTGCCATCCCAGGTTATCGAAGAATTCTTGAGTGAGTAAATGCCATAGGAAATCGTAACAAGTCGTTTGGAGGGATCTGGCTGCCCGTCTTTCATGGGATATGCCCCGTTCTTCAAACGTTTCTGGGTAAAACTTGCGTTGAAGATGCCGTCCACTTGCCCCGACTTCAAGTATTCCAAGCACCGTTTCCAGGGGAGTCGGCTCAGGTTTATCTGCAAACCGTGAATTTTCTGCTCGAGCATTTTGATCATATCGACGACAGCACCGGGATTTTGCGGGATGACCATCCCGATTCCGTAAATATACGGCGGCTGCTCTGAATCCGCATAGGCTATGTTTAATTGCTTTGTCTCTGGATGAACTGCAGTTATTTTTCCCGACATGATGATTAAAATAACGACACCGACTATTGTAAAAAAGAGTTTCACAATGACATTCTTTTTCTTAAAAGATGTTGAAAGTGGCGGTTGATTATCGCACATAACGAGACCTCAATTGAGCTTTTCCAACTTCGAAAGTATGGATATTATGCTCAAATTTATTGTAAAAATGCAAGATAATTTATAGCTGAGAACTGCCGATGGTCACAATGCTAGCCGGCGCCGGCCAACCCCGCGGGTCGCTATGGCGGACAGGGGATCCTCGGGCCAGGCGTGTTTGGGATAGCGTCCCCGCAGCTCTTTTCTCACTTCGGCATAGGTGCGCTGCCAGAACCCGGCCAGATCATCGGTGATCTGGACCGGCCGGCCGGCCGGAGAGAGCAGGTGCAGATTGACCGGCACCGTCCCACCGCCGACACGGGGCGACTGGGTGGCCCCGAACATCTCCTGGATTTTCACGGCCAGAACCGGAACGTCGCCCTGGGTATAATCCAGGGGCCGGTTTCCGCCGCTGGGAACGATCACATGGGTCGGTGCCAGCCGCTCCAGATCCCGAATCTGCTGCCAGGACAGCATTGAGCGCAGGGCCGAGGCCAGATCGACCCGTCCCAACTGGCCCAGCCGGGTGATGCCGGAAAGAAACGGTGCGAGCCAGCGGTCAAGGGTCTTGGCCAGGGCCGGGTCGCTGAGATCCGGCCAGGCGTTACCATCGCCGGACACCCGACCCAGGAAGATCACCCGGGCCTGAAAACCGCGAAGGGATTTTCTCCATGGAAGGCGATCGAGGCCGTTCTGGCGGATCCCGGCCACCATGGCTTCGGTGACTTGTCCGGGATCGGGCTTTTTCAAGGGGCGTTCTTCCAGCACCAGCTTTCCCAGCATTTTCCGGCGCAGACAGATCACGGCCCCCTGGGTTCGACTCCAGACAATGACCGTGTCGCCGCGGATTCGATCGGATAGATAACGGTCAATCGCTTCGCCTGACACCGGTGCGGCCAAATAGATGCGGGCATCCCCTTCTCCGCCGTCCAGATGAGCGGCCACCAGGTGGTGGGTTCCGGCCAGGGGATCGTCTTCGGGCAGCCAGGCCCCCCGGCCGCCGGAGAGCAGAAAGCGCCCCCTGACGCCGGGTCTGGCGCCGGCGATCCGATCCGGGTAGGCCAGGGCCAGCAAAATCCCGGCCTGTTCCGCATCACCGCGCCCGCTGTCTGCCCACGGAATGCGGCGCTCCAGCAATTGTGCCGTTTCAAGGAGCCGCCGACGTGCCCCTTCCGGTATGAAAATCCCGTCAGTGCTTTTATGGGGACCGCCCCGTCTCTGGTTTGAAATGGCTTCCAGCCTGAACCTGAGATCGGAGATTCGGCCGGTGCCCGTTGCCCGAAAGGGATCCCGTTCGCTGATCAAGGCGGCCAGCCGACAGGCGAGGCGCCCCATTCCCAGGCGACCGGCGGAGAGGATCATATGGGCCAGACGGGGATGAACCCCCATGGCGGCCATCTTCTTGCCATGGGCGGTGATCTTGCCGCGGTCATCGATGGCGCCGAGATTTTCGAGAAGCGCTTCGGCCTGGGCCACAGACCCTGCCGGCGGCGGATCGACCCAGGAAAGATCGTCTGGGGAGGAGACGCCCCATAGGGCCAACTCCAGAACCAGTGGTGCCAGGTCCGCCCCCAGGATTTCAGCCGGAGCATGGGCCAAAAGCCCATGGTGGACCGCTTCGCTCCAGAGCCGGCAGCAGATGCCGGGTCGGGTGCGGCCGGCCCGGCCCCGCCGCTGATCCGCCGATGCCCGACTGATGCGGACGGTCTCGAGCCGGGTCATGCCGCTACGGGGATCGAAGCGGGGCGTTCGGCGCAGGCCACTGTCCACCACGATGGCGACGTCTTCGATGGTCAGGCTCGATTCAGCGATGTCGGTGGCCAGAACGATTTTCCGGGTTCCCGATGGCGGCGGAAGGATCGCCAGGTCCTGATCCCGACGCGGCAGGTCGCCGTACAGGGGTGCGACCCGAACGTCTTTTCCAAGATCGGCGGCGCCCAGGAATTTTTCGACCCGTCGGATTTCAGCCGCTCCGGGCAGAAACACCAGAGCGCTTCCGTCGCTCCCTTTCATCGCGGCGGCCAGGGTCGAAACGACGGCAGAGGCCAGGGGTTGGGCCCGATTCTGTTCCCGGTAGCGAACCTCCACAGGGTATTGTCTTCCCTCGGCAACAATGCGGACGACCGGAGCCAGGATCGCTTCCAGGCGGTCCGCGGCCAGGGTGGCGGACATGACCATAATGCGCAGATCACTTCGAAGGGCGGCCTGAACATCGAGACAGAGGGCAAACCCCAGGTCGCTCTGGAGATGGCGTTCGTGGAATTCGTCAAAGATGACAGCGCCGATCCCGGAAAGTTCCGGATCATCCTGGAGCATACGGGTGAGGATCCCCTCGGTGAGCACTTCGATCCGGGTCCGGGAAGAGATCCGGCTGTCCATGCGCGTTCGGTAACCGACGGTATCCCCCGCCTGCTCGCCCATGTTCCGGGCCATCCGTCCGGCAGCGGCCCTGGCGGCCAGCCGCCGCGGTTCCAGCATGAGTATTTTTCGGCCCTTTAGCCAGAAGGCGTCCAGCAGGGTCGGCAATACGGCGGTGGTCTTGCCGGCGCCCGGCGGCGCCTCCAGGATCACCCGGGTCTGTTGGTCCAGGGCCCGTTGGATATCGTCTAAAACCGCATGGATGGGAAGCATAGGGCGAATTTTCGGATTGTCTAATTAATAGCGGCAAAGCCGCGTCACATAAATTTTCAGGGTCTATTTGCGCCAGCCAATAGACCCTGAAAATTTATAATTTATGAGGAGTAATAGGCGGCGTTTTCCTTGATATACCCTTCGGTGAGATCGCAGCCGTAGGCCATGGCCTCCCCCTGCCCAGCCCCCAGGTCCACGGCGATATCCACCCGATCCCCGCCCAGCAATGTCCGGACCTGGGCCTCGTCAAAATCGACCCGTTCCTGCCGTGCGTAGATCAGACGATCGTTGATGTGGACGATGATGCGCTCCGGATGGATGTCGCAGTCAAAACATTTCCCCACGGCCATGAGGATCCGGCCGATATTGGGATCGGCCCCGTAGGCCATGGTCTTGATCAGGGGCGAATTGATCAGGGATTTGGCCACCTGTCGCGCCTGGCCGGCATCCCTTGCACCGCTGACCCGGCCCGTCAACAGTTTGGTGGCCCCTTCTCCGTCCCGGGCCAGCAGTTGGGTCATTTCGATGCAGGCAAAGCTTAGGGCCTGGGAAAATGCTTTTTGATCCACGGGACCGGCCAATCCGTTGGCCAGAATGGCGCAGGTATCGGACGTGCTGGTGTCGGTGTCAACCGAGAGCATATTGAAAGAGACGGCCACGGCATCCCGCAACGCCGCATCCAGGGCATCGGCATCCACGGCAGCATCGGTGAAAACGTACACCAGCATGGTGGCCATGTTGGGCTCGATCATGCCGGCCCCCTTCCCCACCAGGGTCAGTACTGCCGGCCCCACGTTCATGGAAACGGCTTTGGCGTAAGTGTCGGTGGTCATGATCCCCTGGGCGCCCACGATGGGATCGTCCTGGATCAGGGCCGAAATGCCCTGAATTCCCCGTTCGATCTTTTCGATGGGGAGGGGTTTGGCGATAACCCCCGTTGAACTGACCAGGACCGTGTCCGGGGCGATATGAAATTCTTCGGCGGTAGCCCGTGCCATGCGGCGGGCATTTTCGACACCGGCAGCGCCGGTACCCACGTTGCTGATCTTGCTGTTGACCACCACGGCCTGAAGTCGGCGGCCCAAAATGACCTCCCGGCCAAGAATCACCGGAGCACCGGGAAAATGGTTTTTTGTAAAGACGGCTGCCGCCGCGGCCGGTACCGAAGAGAAAAAAACGCTTAAATCGGTCCCCTTTTCCTTTAACCCGCAGTTTCGACTGGCGCATTGAAACCCCTGGGGCATGACCGGTTGGGGATGCAGTTTCATTGGTTCCATTTTCTCGTTTCACCTTGTTGAATTCGATTATCGTTCAGTTTTGCCTATGTACTTCGATTCACAAATACGGCTAAGCATTTCCAGTCACGCAACTTTTTTCACCACCCGTTCGCTTCGCTCACTCGAGACGCAGAGAGCGCTGAGAAGGCCATTGATTTTTTATCCAATCGGGAGACGACGATTGGATAAAACACATTCACTGACGGTAGGAACAGGTCTGTGCCACGAAGTGGCTGAGCGCTTATTGATTGCCGCCGTCTCCCGGCAATCAATAAAAAGAAATCCTCTGTGAACTCTGCGTCTCTGTGGTGATTCGAATAAAATACAGTATCGGGATTATGAATACGTGTGCTAAGCAAACCGGCGCCTCTTTTTACCGACCTCGTTCCACAAGGCAGCCCTTTGGACTGGCCAGGTCGGCCGGTTCAAAAAAGTCTGCGGATGTCGGCGTGCGTCTGCGGTTAATGAAATGATATGTCACCGTAATTCTCTTTTCATAAAACAGACCGTAAAGGGCAGATGCGCGTATTCGGCCGTACGCGTCTGCTCGAAACCGGAGCGGACATACCAGGATTTGAGTTCGGACTGGGCGTCGATGATGCCGATCTCAAGGCGCGTTGCCCCCGCGGCTTGCGCTTTCAGGCAGGCATGCGCCACCAGGGCCCGGCCCAGTCCACGCCGGCGAAAAGAGGGAAGCACCGCCAATCGTTCCAGGTAAAAAACGTCATCGCCTGCCCGTTCCAGTGCCACACACCCGCAAAGCGTGCCGTCTGAGTCCATCTGATAGTAGCTGACACCTTTTTCCATGGCGTCTGCCACCCATTCTTCGGTGCAGTTGGATGGGTGCCTGGGTGTGTTTTCCGGGGTGAGGCCGAAGCGCCGGGCCACATCTGAAAAGGCGGCTCGGATCAGTTCCGCCAGCGCTCCGGCCGCAGTCATGTCAGCCTTTTGAATCGGCATAAGGGGTCACCCAGCTAATCGTTTCGGAAAAGATTGATTCGTTCATAAAAAGGATTTCTTTGCATTCTTGGCGACTTGAGCGAAGCGGGCGGTGAAACAAAAACAAGTCGTCTGGGTTTGCGCAACAAAAAACGATGGTTCATGACTTTCGTGGTTAAAAAACAAAAAATCGACGCATAGTCGTATGAAGGTCACGAAGTTGAAAATATGAGACATTCTGTGTTTCTCTTCGTGCTCTTCGTGTCCTTCGTGGTGAAAAACCGACTTTTTGCTGGGCCGTCAAGATTGACGGCCAGCAAGAAGGCACCACCATGGCCGCATATACCACAGCCACCGGCCAAAATCGATTCAGTTTCGTGTGTTGACCTTGCCGCGGCAATGAACTATACAATTAACCTTCTGTTTATAAAGGGAAAGGAATGGATTATGACTGATTCGCCACTGCCTCGGCCCCGATACAACGTGGCCCTGTCCCGTCTGATGCGCCGAATCATCGAACTGTCCGAAGAAGAACAGGAGAAACTGCTTAGGCATATCGAAGAAATGGTTGCCAGACAAAACGATCCGCCGGAGAGAGGGCACCAGCGTAAGAATTGCCTGATCACCGTCGATTATGCGGTCAACGGCCGTGCCTATCGGAGCTTTGTTCCGGACATCAGTAGCGGCGGCATGTTCATCGAAACCAGGGAGAAAATGACCGTCGGACAAGAGATGATGTTCGCCTTCACAATTTCCAAAAGCAGCAGTCCGGTCAAATGCCGGGGGGAGGTCGCCTGGGCCAGTCCAGATGGCATCGGCGTTCGATTCCTCGATCTTCCAAAGCTTGAAGAAAACATTCTTCGGGCCACCATCAGCGCCATGCCGGAATGCGCACCCTCCTTATAACGGACGGTGTCGGCATGTATGTCAACCTTCTTCCGGATGGAGGCGCCAGTTGTCAGGGATCCAGGAAATTCTCGTTATCGTTCTGATCATTCTCGCCATCTTCTTCATCCCCCGATTGGGCAGCCGCCGCAAGGAACAACCCAAATCCCCTTCCACCCGTTTTACCGGATGGGCCGACATTCCGGGGAAATACCGACTTGCCATCGCGGTGTCCCTGCTCTGGCCGTCGTTGACAGCGGCCTATTTTCGTCCCTGGCAGGGGGATCCCCTTCCATTTCTCTACGGAGGCATCGGGCCGGTTATCATGGGGTGGGGCTTGGTCTGGATCAGGGCCGGCTTTCGAAAATAAGTGCTGTAAAAAAAGACCCCTTCTTGCTTAGTGCTTCGATTGGCAAATACTGAAACGTATTGTGTTACCGTGCCAACAATCAATCCTTCACCACCCGTTCGCTTCGCTCACTCAAGTCACGGAGAACACTGAGAAGGTCATTCATTTTTTATTCAATCGGGAGACGGCGATTGGATAAAACATCGTCACCGACGGTAGAAACATGTCTTTGCCACGAAGTGGCTGAGCGCTTATGGATTGCCGCCGTCTCCCGGCAATCAATAAAAAGAGATCCTCTGTGAACTCTGCGGCTCTGTGGTGATTCAAATAAAATACGGTATCGTAATTATGAATACATGTACTTAGGATCTGTCGAACCCTTCGCGAAGCGACGTCTCTTATTGCATTTTAGGCATTGGTCGGTAATCTTATCGACTGACCGGGCTTATCGAGGTTTCTTCGACGCGAAAAGGCGTGCAGCGAAGCCCCATACTTCCCTTCTTTACCCAGATCCGCGTCATGGAGATAATGTCTTCATCACTGTTCACGATGCTGGGCAGTTCTTCGGCAAAAGCGATGTCCTCGACCCGGAACTCGTAGTAAAAGGTGTGGGAACTGTAAGGATCGGGAATCAGGATCACCTTTTTCGAATCCTGGGACTGTTTGAAGGCTGAGCCGCCGAACGGAATGTGGGTTTTTCTCAGGGCCTGTCGGTCGCGGGGAGGTCGGTAGGCCTGGATCTCGAATTTTCGCCACGATTGCAGGTTCATTGTCATGGGAAGCCTCCCGTCATGGATTCGCTCAGTTCATATGGGTGATCGCGGCCTTTTTTCTAATGCATCAACTTTAGTTCACTTTAGTCTCTGGCAACATCGAGGTCTCGGCATAGCCAATTGACGCTGACTAGCCCTTCTTGATCCGGCTGCGATCCAGGGGAACCCCCTCCCAGGCCGCCTCCAGCACCATGAGGGCGTCATCGTAGTCGACTTCTTCCGGGTTGTATAGGATGGTTCCGTCGCCCATGCATGTTCGGGCAATGGCCGGCAGTTTGTCCCATGGAACCATGGGCTTGCCGTCGCGGTCCGTCACTTCCTTGAAACAGCGGGCGTATTTGCCGTCGGTTGCGGCGTACAGATCGTTGTTGAGCTGGCGAATCCAGCCAATGGCTTTTTCGGCACGATCCTTGGCCGGGGTACGGGCATAGACATCGGCTCCGGCCAGGGGAAGAAGCAGTTCGGCAGTCATGTGGCCGTTTTTGTGCAGGTTGTATTCCAGGCCGTAGGGAAGACCGATCCCCATGCACATGCCATGGTGGACGCCGCAGACCGCCCCCACCGAGTGCCCGAGGCCGTGGACCATGCCGCACAGGGAGTTGGAAAAGCTGATACCGGCAATGGTGGCCCCATTGGCCAGAGCCAGGCGCCCCTGGACATCGCCGGGGTTGCGGGTCACCGCAAGCACGTTCTTGCTGACCAACTCGATGGCCACCAGTGCGCTGGTGTCGCTAAGGGGGTTTTTTGCCAGGCAGGTGTAGGCCTCCACGGCGTGGGTCAGGGCATCCATGCCCGTGGCCGCGGTGATTGCGGGCGGCAAGGTAAGGGTCATCCGCGGATCGAGAACGGCCACATCAGGCAGCATGAAATAGGAATTAAACACCATTTTCAGGTTTCGCCCATGGTCGGCAATCACCGCCGCCTGGGTCACTTCGGACCCGGTTCCGGCAGTGGTGGGGATGGCGATCAACGGTTTCAAGGGGCGCTTGAGCCGGCCGCTTCCGGAAAAGTCCATGAGATCTTCGGCATTTTCAGACACGACGATGTTCACCCCCTTGGCCGTATCCATAACCGACCCCCCGCCCACGGCGATGATGGCGTCACAGTTGTTTTCCCTGTAGATACGGGCCAGGTCGTTGACAACCCGAACTTCGGAATCCGGCGGCACGTCGCTTTCCACCGGTCCCAGATCAATTCGGTCCCCCATGGCGGCCGTGACGATGTCGATCAGGCCGGCACCGAGAACCCCTTTGTCGGTGATGATCATAGGGTGGGAGGCGTTCAGCCGTTTGAGGGCTTCGGGAATCCGTCCCAGTTCGTCGTGTCCTGCACTGACTTTGACCCGGCATCCAAATTCGAAATATCCCGGCAGATCCATTGGTATGCTCCTGTAAAGAATCCTGGCACAGAGGACCAGGCTTTGGTTTGCCTCTGGAAGAGGCTGTCTTTGGATGCTTGAAGTTTGAAGTGCCTAAAATGCCTAAAGTGCCTAAAATTGAGGAATTCTGTCATATCTTAGGTTAAAAAGCCGGAGCGAAGCGACTCCACAATTTTAGGCATGTAAGCATTAGTGCATTTCGAACTTGTTTGCATAGCCAATTGACTCCGACCACGCCCAAAGGACGCGGATTCCTGCTTCGAATTGAACATGGCCGCCCCCCTGTTGACCCCGTAAGGGGTGCGGAGCCTTTCGGTTGTGGCACCGCTGGTCCGAGGGACCATGCGTCAGGCCGCTTCGCCGGCAATTGAGACCGGACCGCCCGCGAAAGCGTTTGCCAGAATGGTTGCCATGGACGCGGCGTCCATGACCGGGGCCATATTGGCGGCAGTGGCTGCAATGCCTTCGATATCCCCTTCGGTCATGCCGTTGCGGCCAAGGGGCCCCATGATGCCGACCGGCTCCATCCGGCGGAGAATCTCAAATATTTTCTCCACAGCCGCCTCTGCCCGCCGCTTGGGGGAGGTATCGGCATAACGGTCGAAACCGCCCAGCGGAAGAAGGAGCCGTGCGACCGCTTCGTGGTTTGAACGGGCAAGCCAGGCCAGGCTGTAGGGTAGAATCAGGCCCATGAGTATGCCGGGAAGTAGATTGATAGCAGCGGCCGATGCCGCGGCGAGTCGATGCGCCGGTCCGGCAGGGGCATTGGAAAAGGCAACGGCGGCCATGACCGAGGCGTTGGTCAGGGACAATTTTCCTTTTTTATCCCCCGGTTTGGCCAATACCTGTTGAATGTTTTCTGCCACCAGAGCGATGGCCGCATGGGCGTAAATATCGATCATGGGATTGCCATCGACCCCGCAGGCCGCTTCAGCCCCACGGGCCAGAATGCCCAGTGCTGCTTCGGCGGCAGTTCGGCTGTCGGCCAGTCGGACAACACTCGGATCGATCACCACAAGCTCCGGCATCAACGCATGATCGGCCAGGACAACGCCGCTCAGGGTCATCATTCGGGAGGCTTCTTTCCCGGTGCCCGGCCCGGTCATGACCTGAACCAGGGGTTTTAGCGGAATCGTCGCCCCGTTTTCACCGACGGCCCGTGCCATGGATCCGTCGGGGTGAACCGCGGCCATGCGAAGCCCCTTGGCCACTTCGGTCACGGCGCCTTCGCCGACCGCCACCACAGCGTCGTGCCCCTTGTCGTGAAACAGTTCCACCAACTGCGCAACCGTATGGCGATCGGACGATTCCGTAACACCCTCGTAAACCCCGATGGTCATCGCCGAGTCCCGAAACGCGCCGATGACCCGTTTGAGACGGCCCGAAGCTAAGGCCTGGCCATCGGCAAGGATCAGCGGTCGGGTGGAATTCAGGGCCTGGAGTTCGACGGGCAGGTTCTTTAAGGCCGCAAGGCCTGAAAGAATTTTGGAAGGGCAGAGAAATTCATAGTGATCCGGTACAGACATGGGTCTCTCCCTCGTTCGTAAGGTTTGTTCTGATGTCATTCTTATGCATTGTCCAGCTGATCTTCGGGCCTCAACCGGCAGGCCGGCTCAATTCCGAAAGATCAATAGCCGAGAACAGCCCGAACGTAAATTCGCGTTCGGCCGACGAATTTCCTGAACAAAGACCATTTCGGATATCGCTTGACCGCAAGCTTGGCCACGAGTTTGGGCAGAAGAAAGACCTCGACCATGTCCAGAATGCGAACAACGCTGCAGGCCGGCGGCACCTCGCCGTCCACGATAAGCCGGTTCCGGCACGTAGCCTCGGCTGTGGATTCCTGAAAGGTGAACATGAGAAAAGCCCCCTCCAGGTTCTTGATTTTCATGTCCAGGTCGAGTTTGTGGTCACCGGGATCGCTCCCGAGGTATTTCACCCGTCCCGAGGCCTCCTTGCCCACCACCATGTAAGGGCCGTTGGGCATGACGCCGAGCCTGAACGTGAATCCGTCGGGGAGTCTGGCAAATTCGCGGCGGGTTTCGCCGTCCACCCGGCTGGCCGCCTGAATGGCCCGCCCCACGAACCATAGCATGATGGCGATGTAGGCCCGTTTAAAGGGCTCCCCTCCCGGCGTTATTTTCCGATATCCGGAAAGCTCCATTTTTTATTTCCTTCCATTGCACGATTCAGGGTTAGTGAAAAATTCAGGCGGCAAATCCATCCAGCCCCAGTTCTTTCATGCGACCGGCGGTCGGTCCGCCTTTTTCCATATCCCATCCGGCAGCGCCGAAAAATTCCCCCATGAGGGCTTCCATGTCGATTTTAGCCCCTTTGTTGGGCCCCTTGGTCAGGGCCGAACCGTCCAGGGCACGCCGGCTCAGGTGATGGTCCGCGGTGGTGATCCCCTCGCGCATGTTGAAGGCTTTTCTCAGGTTCAGCACCCTGGCGCCGGTAGTCAGATATTCATCGGGGGTCAGGTCCCAACCGGTGACGGCGTTGAAGTATTCCACCACCGGCAGGGTGCTGGTAATGGCCCCGAAAAGGCACAAGCCGCCGCAGTTGACCAGTTGCATATAGTAAGAGGCCGCCGTATACCGGCGGACGTCTTTGGCCATTTTCCCTTTGGCCGACTTGATCATCTGTTTGGCCGCGGGAAAATTCTTCTTGACACCGAAGAGCCCGGCGTAAAGGTAGCAGGCGATGGTGTGGCGTCCCGGGGTCGGTTCGCACTGGTAGGCCACGGCAAAACCCGGATCGAGCCGCGAATCGTGCATGGGCAGCTCCTGCCCGCCGGCGTGGATGGCAAACCGATCAGCCCCCTTGCCGATCTTTTCAGCCGCCCGTTTGACCCCGTCGGCCAACACATCCCCGAACCCTTCACGGGCGATAATCATCTCGGCCAGTTGAACGATTTCCTCGGTCTTTCCCCATCCCAACTTCAAACCACCGGTGGTCGTCTCGTCGATAATGCCGTTTTCAAAGCATTCGATGGCAAAGGCGATGGCGCCGCCCGTGGAAATGGTGTCGATGCCGGCTCGGTTGCACATTTCGTTGAGTTCAATAATGGCGTCGATGTCGTCCTGTAAGAGCATGCCGCCAAAGGCTCCCAGGGTTTCATATTCGGGCTTGTGTCCTTTTTCTCCCTGGTATTTGCCTTTTTTGATGTCGATGATGCCGCCGCATCCAAGGGGGCAGGACTGGCAGGCGTATTTGTGTTCCTGGTATTTAAGGACGTTTTCATCCGACCCTTTTTTGGCCTTTTCATAGGTGAAATCCACATACCCGACGCCGCCCCAGTTCTTGATGGGCATGTCGCCGGTCATGGCCGAATATGTGGTGAGCCCGGAGGTACCGTATTTTTTGTAAATTTCCCGGACCAGGGAAGCCTGGGCCGGCACGGCAACACCGGTGCGGGCGATCACCTGGCTGACCAGGCCCATGATGCTCACGGTGATCCGATCCACGATATTGGACTTCTTGAAGGCGGCAATGAACTTCTTATTGATCTCCTTGACGGCGTCGGTATCGGCTACCGGCACCTTTTTCTGGCCCCGAAACGACACGGCCTTGAGCTTCTTGCTTCCCATGACAGCCCCTAAACCCGAGCGGGCGGCAATCCGGGCATTGTCCGTGGAAATACCCGAAATCAAGGAAAGTTTTTCTCCGCTCACACCGATGGCGGCCACCTGAACCTTCTTGTCCCCCAGTTGATCGCGAATGGCCGCCTCGGTCTCGGCAATATCCTTGCCCCACAAATGGTCCGCATCGAGGATTTCCACGTCATCCTCGCTCACACGGACCCAGACCGGGGTGTCGGCGGCACCGGTGAAAAAGACAGCATCATAGCCTGTCCGTTTGATCTCCTGGGAGAGAAAACCGCCGGCGTTGGCGTCTCCCCATCCGCCGGTCAGCGGGGACTTGCCCACCACCATGAAGCGACCGGAGAAATAGGCCTTGGTTCCGGTCAGCAGTCCGGTGCAAAACCCCAGATGGGCTTCCGGGGCCATGGCATCAATGCCCGGTTTTTGCCGTTCCATGAGAACGGCCGCCCCCAGGCCGTATCCCGAGAGGTATTTGCGGTAGAATTCGTCACCCGGTTCGACCACTTCGGTCGTCCGGTCCGTCAGGTTCACGATACAGTATTTTCCCGTATATCCCCCGGCCATGTTTCGACTCTCCTTATTATATGATTGCTTAGAAAACGCCTCAGCACATCGCCATGATCTTTTTAACCAGTTTTTCGATGCCTTCGGCCACATCGGCGATCCCCTCCCCCAGCATGTAGGCCGGGGTGGAGACCAGGCGATTGGCCTCGTCCACCCAGATTTCAGAAACGCCGCAGTTGCGGTGTTTTCCGCCCATGGTTTCAATGGCCGCGGCGGTGCCCACATCGTTTCCGATGGTCACTTCAGGGGCGATGTCGGCGAGGGCGCGGGTCAGGGTGGCCGGCGCGATACAGATGGCACCAATGGGCTTTTTGGCCTGGTTCATCTCCACCAAAAGTCGTTTCACGTCTGCCTGGACCTTGGCATCGGGACCTTTGATGGCAAAGTCGCTGAGGTTTTTTGCGGCACCAAAACCACCCGGCAGAATCAGGGCGTCCAAATCCTTGGCGCTCACGTCCTTGAGATCTTCGATCTCTCCCCTGGCGATGCGGGCCGATTCCACCAGCACGTTTCGCGGCCCGGACATCTCCTCCTGGGTCAGGTGATTCAACACATGAAACTGGTCCACGTTCGGTGCCATGCAAACAGCCTCGGCCCCTTCACGCGCGATGGCCAGCAAGGTCAGTACCGCTTCATGAATTTCCGACCCATCAAAGACGCCGCAACCGGCCAGCATTACCCCGATTCGCTTTCCCATGGCCCCTCCTTTCAACTCGCAGTATGAATCCACCCTAGCGTAGCTTAACAGACATGCTGAAATTGGTTAAAAAATCATGTCTGCTCTGTCATATCCGAAACGGCGTTAATGTAACAGCGTTACCTTATCATTCGCAAATTCTCCGCTTCCAACCGTTGCGGCCTGTACGCAGAGAATTCCGGGCGCCGAACAGGGCCCGGAGAGGATCGGCAGATGAATCGCTAACCGCCCATGGGCTCAATCAAGTACATGTTTGTCCAGATTGAAACAGATGAAAACACCTTCGAACACGCTTTCGTCGTTCCTGGCGACGCTCACGTAAACCTTGCTCTTTTTGCCCTCGATAAAATCCACCCGCGCTTCGGCGACGACCCGCTCGCCGACGCTGACCGGTTTGATGAATTTGACCTCGGCACTGCCCAGCACCACATTGGGGTGGTTGACGGCGATCATGGCGGCGTAATCGGCCAGCCCGAAAACAAATCCGCCATGGACAAGCCCCTTGGCATCGACGGCCATGCGTTGGGTGGTCAACAGCGCCACCCGGCTGTAGTCTTCACGCACTTCCAACGGGTTTCCGCAAAATTCGGGATCAACGCCTTGATGGGTAATGATCTCCATGGTCGCCCTCCTCAGGGGTTTCGGTCAGGGGGCAAAGTTCACAAGAGATGAAATAGGGGCACATTCAGTTTCTTAAGGCCTCTTTATCCCTGTTTCTTTTACCAAATTCGGCGCCGCAATGCAAATTCAAATTGCTTTTCGAATTCGTATCATTCTCCTTTTTGTTAGGCTAGTGTCCGTCCACGAATTTCATATTTCGTGGATGGGCACCTATGGACGTTTCCAATTCATAAATGAGAATTTTTGTCCAAGGTCAAGGAAATCAAGCCATTGCGCGGAGGCGTAGCCGGCTACGCCGCACAAGAAATGGCGCTGATTGACGCAGAGATTGGGCAAAAAGGCCATTTATGGATGGAAACTAGGCTAACCGTTTCCTCCTCACGCCGCCTGTGTCAGCGGCGCTTGACAGAATCCAGCGATTCGACCGGCAGTTTATGCTTTGCCGGTGTAAACAGGGTCATAAACCGGGTAAAGCCAAGGACGTTGCCTTTCGGGTACTGGAATCCGGCCAGGGTGGCCACCGGATTGCGGATTTTGGCCAGCATCTCTTTCCACGCATCAGCATTGGCAATAACGTTCAGATCGAAATCTTCGCCGTTGACGCCCTCCAAAGATCGCTTGCGGATCTCCGCCACGCCGTGCCGGACGTGAATGGTGAAGGCTTCTCCGGCGTCGGGAAAGACCATGAGAACCTTCTCGTCGACTGCGGCGCTTTTTTCCGGATCGAGGTTGACAGCCAGGGAATCAAAAAAACCGCTCAGGGTGAACTGCCGGATCGACGCGGCAGACGGTTTGACGGTCTCATGCACGACAAACCGATCCCGAATTTCGAGGGCTTCGGTCATGTAATAATGACGGGCATTGGGGTTCTGTTCGAACCCGGCCAAAGCGGTAAGGGCGGCGATCCGAAGGTCCCGGGCCTCGTTTAGCTCCGGATTGAGTCGGATCAGATGGCCCGTCAACGCCAGTGCGGCCTGCCAGGCCTGTTCCTCCACCAACCTTCGGGCATGATCCAGCAGCGCCGCCTCTCCCCCGGCAAGGCGCGCCATCAGGATAGCCTCTTCACGCCGGGTAAGGGGTTGCAAGGTGGCTGCATCACCGTCGAACCATCCAAGGGTCCCGGCGAACATGGATCGGGCCGACCAGGAGACCTTGCCGTAAAAATGCTGCAGGTAGGGGGCGCTGGCCAGGTGGGGTGGGAGAATGACGGTTTCGGCAAGCTCGTCCGGGGTCATCCCCATGTTCATGCCACGGATGGACTGATCGTGGACGTACTGGATGGCATCCCGGTAGTCGGTCAGAATGCTTCCGATCCGCTCCTTTCCCACAATGGGTCGACTGTGGCATGGAACCAGGTATTCGGCGGGAAGATCGCGCATGGCATCAATGCTCCGATACCAGTTCTTCAGGCTTCGGAAAGGGGTGCCTCGAATGGTGTACAGATTGGGAAAGGCCCAGTAAAAATTGTCTCCGGGAATCAGCACCTTTTGATCCGGCAGCCAGACCACGATCTGATCGTCGGTTTCACCCGGCGCGTGGATCAGTTCGAACCGGATTCCGGCGACCTCGTCGGTCAGACGGTCGGAAAAGGTCCGGGTGGGACGAACGAAACCCATGGTACTCTCCGGACCGATGCCGACCCTGGGCCCGAT
Source organism: Desulfobacterales bacterium (assembly GCA_016342285.1). Taxonomy (GTDB): domain Bacteria; phylum Desulfobacterota; class Desulfobacteria; order Desulfobacterales; family JAEINQ01; genus JAEINQ01. The sequence goes on along the minus strand of JAEINQ010000034.1, from coordinate 49,090 downwards.
GCCGACGTTGTGCACCTGCCCAGGGGCGAGGAAATTGCCGTACATGCGCATGGATCGCGTGCCGATGCACGGACGCACCTCGGTCAGCAGGTGCTTGACCAGCCCTTCGGTGCTCTCGTGGGCATAGACTGCGGGATCGCTCCCCTGGGCAAAGACATCGGCACCGAAAACATGATCCGGATGGGAATGCGTATAAATGATGGCCATGACCGGTTTGTCGGAAATTGTTCTGAATTCCGCCAGGACCTCGGCAGCCTCTTCCCGGGTGGTCATGGTGTCGACAATGATCACGCCGTCGTCGCCTTCGATCATTATGGAATTTGAAATCCCATACCCAATGGCCACATGGATATTGTCCGAAACCTTTTCCACCCCTTTGGCAAATATTTTGCTGTGTTGCACAAGATCCCGGTTCGCCCCGGCCGGAATCGCCGGGTGGGATGTTTTCAGGGCACATCCACCGAAAATCAGAACAACCGCAAGGGCAAGGGCAAGTGTCGCGGTGTACAGTGGGCGTTTGCTGGACATGAATCAAATCCTCCCCGTGATCGGAATTGTGCCGGCTGGCTCAGTCGGAACCGTAAAATGGTGCCGTATGACGGCCCTTATTTGTGGTCCCGGTGCAATAAAGATCTTATTGACAGAAATAGTCTAAATGACTATTTAGATCCAATAGACCATTGCAGCTATATTGACGATTCGGTCCAATAATAAAGAATTTACGCAGTCCGGGTGTTCAAAGGGGATCGCAATGCAAAACTATACCCTAACCGAAGCCAAAGCGAAACTGTCCGAACTCATCAGTCGGGTCCATTTCGGAAAAGAAAAATTTACCATCACCAGAAAAGGTAAGGCCGTTGCAATGGTGTCCCCCGTCACCGAAACCTATGATGACGGTCCTGAAGAGGGGTTGATTCGTGCGAAAGGGGTATTGCCGGAGATTGACGACGCCGTTGATGATATGATCCATATGATCTACGCCAACAGAAAGAAGGCATTGGATAGAGAGGTCGATATCTGATGTATCTTTTCGATACGGACACACTGAGCAATATCGTCAAACAACGCCCATCGGACCGGTTGGTGCAAAGGCTTCAGCACCTTGCCAAGGCCGTCCAGTTTACCACCGCCATCAATGTGGGCGAAATCTATTTCGGCGCCAATCGAAGCCCAAGAAAAAACCAAATCCTGCAAGCCTTTGAGAAATCTGTTTTCCCCAACGTGAATATTCTGCCCTTTGATGAAGAGAGCGGCCGGGTGTTCGGCCTTTTAAAAGCCGAATTGGAAAGAACCGGTATCGGATGCAGCGAACCGGATTTAAGGATTGCCGCCATCGCCCTCCAGCACCGCCTTGCCCTGATCACCGGCAATGTCAAACATTTCAAAATCATTCCGGGACTGCGGGTTGAAAACTGGATGGTGTAACCGATCCCCCTCCGGAATCCCGTTTCCACCCCGTTGCCTCGTTATCTACCCGACATATACCGCGGTCCGATCCTTTCGGCGGCCCAGAGCGTTTTCCATCCATTGACTTTATAAATACAACAGTGTTACTTTAACCTTTAGCCTTTCGCCTTGACGCATTCGTGAAAAAGCATTGAAAACCAGACACAAAGTACACAAAGAAAAAAACTGTAAATTAATGGTGTTGACTTTGTGCCCGTTGTGCCTTTGTGGTAAATCCGGACTTATTTCGAGACCATCAGTCTTCAGTCTTAAACCTTATACCTGTTTGTTTCCCCATGCCCCGACCCCAGCGAAAACCCGAAGAGATCGAAGCCTTCAAGGAGGACATCCTCACCCAGGCCCTGGAATTGATCGTTCGTGACGGCTTCAACGGTTTCAGCATGCGCAAGCTCGCCGCCCGCCTGGATATCGCGGCCAAAACCATCTACAATTATTTCAATAACAAAGATGAGCTTTACCTGGCGATTCTGACCCGGGGATTCGAAGATCTCTACGGCAGATGCAAGGCGGTTTTCGCCGCACACGACCATCCCCTGGATCGACTCAGCGCCATGGTGGCGACCTATATGGACTTCGGCCTGGACAATGTCCATTTTTACAATCTCATGTTCACCTGGCATGCGCCCAAATACAACGACTACATCGGCACCCCCATGGAAGCCACGGCCAGGGCGGAACTGGATGCGGCCCTTCGGGTGGCCGACCTGTTCACCGAGGCCATTGGCAGGGCAGCCGAACCGGTTTGCCGAATCGACGATGCCCAGGCACGGTTTCTGCTGGTCCATTCCTGGTCCCAACTCCACGGGTATGTGGCCGGTGTGAACAACCACCTGCTCGACTATATGACCGATAACCCGGCCCTTCTCAAAACCCGAATGCAGGCGCAGATCGTCACCAACCTGCAACGGGAATTTCTATTTTTAAAGGATCGATGTTCAGGCGATGGGTGATATGGCCGGCAATCCGCTGATACTCGACATACGGGGCAATTCCTTAGACGACGGACCGGGAATTCGCACGGTGGTCTTTTTCAAGGGGTGTCCCCTCTCCTGCATTTGGTGCCACAACCCGGAAAGCAAAAGCGCCGGTTGGGAAATCGGGTTTGCCGCCGATGAGTGTGTCGGCTGCAACACCTGTCTGACTCTCTGCCCGGAGGGCGCCCTTGCGCGGGAGAACCCCTATTTCATTGACCGCTCCCGTTGCACCCTCTGCTTTACCTGTGCCGACGCCTGTCCTTCAGGTGCCCTGTCCCGGGTCGGAAGCCAAATGCCGGCAGAAGAAATCGTCCGGCAGATTCTCAGGGACAAGCCCTTTTTCGACACCTCCGGCGGCGGCGTCACCCTCTCCGGAGGAGAACCGACCCGCCATATGGGCTTTTTGTCCCGGTTGCTTCGCCCCCTTAAGGACAAAGGGGTGCATACCCTGCTGGAAACCTGCGGCCTCTTCGATTTTCAGCGCTTTTGCCAATCCGTCCTGCCGTGGACAGACACGGTATACTTTGACATCAAGCTCATGGACGCCAAAGCCCACCGGCAGTATTGCGGCGCCGGCAATGACAAGATTCTCGACAATTTTGAAAAACTGGCCCAACGTTTCCGTGAAGACCGGAGCCGACTGCTTCCCCGGACGCCCCTGATACCGGATATCACCGCCACCGAAGAAAACCTGACGGCCATCGCGGCCTTTTTGGGCCGGGCGGGCATGGACCGGATTCAGTTGATGGCCTACAACCCGCTCTGGCTGGAAAAAAATGCCAAGATCGGTGAATATTCGTCCCATGGCAACGATGCGTCGATGGCCACATGGATGTCCCCGGAAAAGATTTCGTCATGCCGGGCAATTTTCAACAACGTCGGGATTCACGCGATATAGACAATGAAAAGAGGTTTCAGATGGATAAGAACCATGTGAAAAAGCGGAAAGTCATCATCAGAAGGTGCGAGGCATATGATGTCGCTCAGATGACGATCATCATCCGTGAGGCCATGGACGAACTCGGGCAAACGCCCCGGGGAAAGATCCTCATCAAACCCAATGTGGTCACGGCCAACAAGGGGTATATCCATCATTCCTATACCGAACCCCGAATGGTTGAGGCCATGGTGAAGGTCCTTCGGGAATCGGACACAGCGGCCCAAATCACCGTCGGCGAATCAGGCGGCATCGCCATTCCCACCCGGATGTTTTTCACCGATTCGGGTTACTACGACATGGGAAAACGTCTCGGCGTGCCGGTGGTGGATTTCAATGAAGAAGAGACCCGGGAGGTCGGCCTTTCAAGGGCCAAATGGCACAAGACCATGGACGTGGCCAAATCCCTCTACGAAGCGGACTATAAGATATGGATGCCTAAATTAAAATTTCATATCGTTGCCGAGATCACCAACGCCTTAAAGCTCAACGTGGGCATCCTGACCCACAAGGAGCGGTTTTTATACCATGACGACCGGCTCAATGAAAAAATCGTCGATCTTTTGGAAATCGGATATCCCGATCTGATCGTCACCGATGCGGTCATCATCGGCAAGGGGTTCGAGTCCAGCCCCTACCCCGTAGACCTGGGGGCTGTCATCATCGCCAACGATCCCATTGCCGTGGACATGGTGGCGGCCCGGATCTTAAACTACCAGCCCGAAGAGGTCCGGCACCTGGTCGAGGCCTCCCGACGGGGATACGGCAGCCTCGACTTTGCCGACATCGAGGTCACCGGTGATATCTCCATTGAAGCGCTGGCCCAAAAAACCCGGGGGATCGAATCCCCTTTCCAGGACCTTCGGAAACTGGAAACACCGGTCAAATTTTACGAAGGCGTGAACCGAAAAACCGGCAACATCTGTTACGGCGGATGCATCTGTTCGATCAAGGGCGTGCTGGGAACGGCGGAAAAGAAATATCCGGGCACCCTGGCCGCGGCCAAAAAAGGGGCCATTGTCATGGGATACTACCAGGGGGACGTGATCCATCCGGGGGAGACCGTGGCCCTGATCGGGGATTGCACCGATGTTGAAGGCAGGCTTGAAGCCGGCAAAATCGTCCGGTTCAAAGGCTGCCCGGCCACGGTTAAGGACCTCATGATGTTTTTGCTTCATCATTTCAAAATCAAGAGCCCGGCTTACGATTTTATAAACATTGTGAACCTTGGCTACTATTCGGTCGTCAAACTCCTGATGCAGGCGACGATTCCCTTTAGGAAGAACGCCCGGATGAATAAATAACGATGAATTCGCCCTCAATGTGCAGGAGGAGTCCATGCTGTTTCAAACCGAACCCCTGGCCGACAGCACTTCAAAGCCCGGAAAAAGAGTACTGACCGGCCTGCTGGCGCGGACCTTGCTGCGGGTGGTGGCGGCCAATTTCAACATGCGCCCCTCCCTGAAACAATATCTTCGAAGCGATGCGGGATGGATCAATTTTACCGTCGCCATCCGTACGGAAGAAAGGACGGCCGAGGCGGCCATTGAATTTTCAGAAGGGCATGTTTTTGTCTCGCAAACCCCTGCCGGACGGGCCGACATTCACCTGATCTTTGCCTCCGACGATGCCTTGCGCAGACTGCTCGGGGCCACACCCACCGAGCAGGTCTTCATGCTGATGCGAAGCGAGCTTCGCACCGAGGGCAACAGCGCTTACATGAACCTGTTTTTCTTTCTGATTTCACTGCTACTGCACAAAAAGCAAAAAAAACTCATCGCCAAGGAGCAGCGATACAGCAAAAAGGCGTTGATTGAAAAAGCGCCGACACCGAAAAAAGAACTCAGCGAAGCTTTCAATGCCAGGAAAAAAGAGCGGATCACGGCGGAAAGTGTCGATCCGGGCGTCTGTTTTCTCCATGACCCGTATCTTTCAGACCTGGGGATCGAAGATTTCCCCCGGCTACAGACATTTCTCGACATTCACTTTGACACCATGGCCGAAATCTGCCCGGAGCGACCCAAACAGATCACCGACTGGCACAAGGCCAACGGATTCGAAACCGATCGACTGGGAAATCCGTGGGTTCCGGAACTTCGGCAGGGACATGTCATCAGTCATCTCATGGAGCACCGCCGGCCCATCATCCGGAAAAACGATCTCATCGCCGGCACCACCACCACCAAAGAGATCGGGGTGGTGGTCTATCCGGACAGCCACGGCACCATGATCTGGAACGAACTGCTCACCGTGGCCCATCGGTCCCTGAACCCTTACCGGGTTTCCGACGAAACCCGTCATCTGCTCCACCATGAAATCTTTCCCTTCTGGATTCACCGCAACTTTCGCGAATGGGTTCGAGAGCACGACAACAGCCCCCTGTGCCAGGCCATCGACGAGCGATTTGCCGTCTATTTCGTCTGGAAACAGGCGGCGCTTTCCCATACCATTCCGGATTTTCCCAAGATTCTCAAGCTCGGTGCCACCGGTATCATCGAAGAAATTCAGGGCCGGCTGGAAACCGCCGCTCCGGATTCCCGGGAAGCCGCCACCCTGAATGGAATGATCCTTTGCCTGGAGGGGCTTTGCAGCTATTCGAAACATCTGGCCCAACAGGCCGAAGCCGAGGCCGTTACCGAAAATGGGGCCAAGCGAAAAGCCGAACTGGAAAAGCTGGCCCGGATCTGCGAGAGGGTAGTGGAAAACCCGGCCCGGACCCTGGATGAAGCGGTCAATGCCGTCTGGATTACCTGGGTCGGCCTTCACATGGAAAACACCAACGCCGGGCTCTCCCTGGGGCGCCTCGACCAGTGGCTCCAGCCGTATTTTGCCGCCGATATGGCCGCCCTGACCACGGCCGAGGCCCGAAAGACCTACATCCGCCACGCCGTCGAACTCATCGGCTGCTTTTTCATGCGATGTACCGATCACCTGCCCCTGACCCCGGACCTGGCCAACTGGTATTTCGGCGGGAGCAGCTCGGACCAGGCCATCACCCTGGGGGGCGTGACACCCGAAGGGGAGGACGCGGTCTGCGACATGACCTACATCTTTCTCAAGGTCACCGAGATGCTCTCCATCCGCGATCCTAATGTCAACGCCCGGTTTCACCCGGGCGTTAACAGCGACACCTATCTCAAACGGCTGTGTGAAGTGAACCTGATCACCGCGGCCACCCCCTCCATGCACAATGACCGGGCCATAAAAAAAGCCCTGTCACCCTTAGGATACGCGGCAGAAGACATCAACAACTGGTCGGCCACCGGATGCGTGGAGCCGACCCTGTCGGGCCGGCACATGGGCCATACGAATTTTTGCATGCTCAACATGGTGGCGGCCCTGGAAATGGCCATGAACGACGGCACCCACCCCTTGATGAACTGGCGTCCGGGGCCGAGCACCGGATCCGTCGAAGCCGAAAACTTTGCCGCCTTTGACGACTTCTTCGAGGCCTTTTGCCAGCAGTTCGGGTTTCTTATCGACAACACCGTGGCCTATAATGACATGCTGGGCCGGGCCCATCAGCGGATCCGTCCCACCCCGCTCCTTTCTTCGCTGATCGAGGACTGTATCCAATCTGGCAAAGACGTCACCCACGGCGGCGCCCGGTACAACAGCTCCGGGGCGGCCTGCATCGGTCTGGCCGATGTCACCGATTCACTCATGGCCATCAAAAAACTGGTTTTTGACGACAAGCATATCCCCTTTGCCCGACTCAAACGGGCGGTGGACGACAATTTCGCCAGTGACTCAGACCTGCTCGCCCGGGTGACCAGAAAGGTCCCCTTCTTCGGGTCCGGCAGCGACGAAGCCGTGGCCATGGCCAACCGCATCGCGCGATTCGCCCGGAAACGTTACGGCAGCCACACCAACTATCGGGGCGGAAAATACACGGCCGGGTTCTGGTCCATGAGCAACCACGTCATCTACGGCACCCTTTCAGGGGCGCTCCCTTCTGGAAAACTCGCCGGAAAGCCGTTCACTCCCGGCCTGACCCCTGAACCCAATGCCTCGAACAATTTGCTGGACAACCTTCGGGACGTGGCCCGGCTCGATCCTAAAAACCTCAACAACAACATCGCCTTCAACGTCAAGGTGGTTCCCGGCGGGAGCGACGAACGGAAAAAAACCGTGGACACCATGTTCTCCTACGTCAAGACCTATTTCGACCTGGGCGGCATGCAGATGCAGATGAACGTGGTGACCTCCGAGACCCTCAAGGATGCCATGGCCCATCCGGAAAACTACCGCAACCTGCTGGTGCGCATCTCAGGATACAATGCTTATTTCGTCACATTGAACCGCGACATGCAGCGCGAACTCATCGAGCGGGCGGAATATGGACTGTAGGAAAGGGTTCGAGGGGGCGCAACGATTAAATGGATATTGATTCTTGACCCATGACCCTACCCACAGGAAAACGTCATGCCCCCAAAACCCCTAACCAATATCCTGGTCAAGCCGGCCGGGCCGGACTGCAACATGGCCTGCGGCTACTGTTTTTATGCCGACAAGCAGGATCTCTTCGGACCCTCATCCAGGCACCGCATGACCGAGTCGGTTCTGGAAGAGATGATCCGGCAGCTCATGGAACAGGCCGGTGAACAGGTATCGCTCACCTGGCAGGGGGGGGAGCCCACCCTCATGGGACTGGATTTCTTTCACCGGGCCATCGATTTCCAGCAGCGTTATGGAAGCCGACAGGTGGTGGGGAACGGTTTTCAGACCAACGGCATGCTGATCGACGACGACTGGGCGGATTTTTTCAGCCAATACAATGTCCTCGTCGGGCTGTCCATCGACGGCCCCAAGCATGTCCATGACCATTATCGAAAGAGGGGAGACGGTCGAGGCACATGGGACCGGGTCCTGAAGAGCGCCAGGCTGATGCTGGACAAGGGGGTTTCGGTCAACGCCCTGACCGTGGTCAACGATTACTCGGTGCGGTTCCCTCGTGAGATTTACGATTTCCACAAGGACGCAGGCCTGGCCTACATGCAGTTCATTCCCTGTGTGGAAAACGCCCCTGGGCAGCCGGAGCGCATGGCCCGGTTTTCCGTGCCGTCAGAGCAGTATGGCGAGTTTCTATGCACCCTTTTCGACCTGTGGATAGCCGATTTTAAAGACGGCCTGCCGACCACGTCCATCCGGTTTTTCGAATCTCTGATCTTTGTCTATGCCGGGCTGACGCCGCCCGACTGCACCCTTTGCGACCACTGCGGCACCTATGTGGTGGTGGAACACAACGGCGATGTCTTTTCCTGTGACTTTTTCGTAGAGCCCCGATGGCGGCTTGGAAACGTCATGAGCGGCCGCCTCGACACCATGCTCAACGGCCGACGTCAAACCGACTTTGGAAAGATCAAAGGCGCCAGGCCCAAAGCCTGTCGCGACTGTCCGTGGGAGCCGGTCTGCAAAGGGGGCTGCCCCAAGGACCGCCGACCCACCCCCCACGCCGGGCGTATGAACTACCTGTGTCCGGGCATGAAACGTTTCTTTGCCCACGCCGATCCCCATTTCCATCGCTTGGCCCAGAAGGCCCTGGAAAGGCAAGGGCTGACAAAAGACACCCATGGACCGGTCTCAACGCCCCCGGACGTCGGTCGCAACGCTCCGTGCCCCTGCGGCAGCGGTAAAAAATTCAAACGCTGCTGTGGATGAGCTTTATAGGTCCATTGGCCCAAAGCCCTCTCTTGATGTCTGAATCTTATCTCGGTCTTGAGAAACAGTTCGGCGTCGGGCTGGTTATAGGGATTGTCAAATTTGACTCACACTGAGTTTGAAGGTGAGGGCCGCCACGATTTCTCCAAGACCGGAAGCGAGGCCGCAAGGTCTTGAAAGGAAAAAACTTCAATCGAAACCACGCCGGTAAACCCACAGAGAATATCCATGGCGGCATTCATGTCCTCGGTGCCCATGCGGTTCAGGGCAAGGTGATCCCGCTTCCCCTCCACCCCATGAAGGTGGATGATGCTGACACGATCCTGATTGCGGACAAACAAGGCCTGCATGTCGTATCGGTGAACCAGCAGGTGACCCAGGTCCATGCAAATCGAAAGATTCAGGTCCGAGACAATCCCTTCCACCCATTCAAAAGGATAGTCTAGGGTCTCCACAGAGATTGATTCGGGGTCAATTCCACCGGCAAACAACCTCCCCAGGCTTTTTCGAAGGCAGTCCTGCCACAGCCCAAGATCTCTAACATAGCGCCCACGGGGAGACGGCAGCAGGTGAAGGGTCAGGGTGGTGGGGTTGAGGGGGGCGGTCAGGTCCCTGACCCGCAGCAAGGTATCGACGGCCTGCTGCCGGACCGCTTTGTTTTCATCTCCCAGAAAAATATCCGTCGGCAGGTGAACATTGTAGGTCAGGTTCAGGTCCCGGGCCAACTCGGCCAGTTCGGCCATGGTTTTGGGCGTTGGCAGGGCGCCGGGATAGGTGCTGTCGAAGAGCAACAATTCGATCTCGTCCAGATACGGTCCCAGCCGTTTCACGTTGGGAACGTAATCGGCCGGGTAGATAAAAGAAGGGCTCCCGATGCGAAAGGGGAAGCGGCCCTTGTATGATTTTTCCAGCAATGGATACATTCGCTATTCTTATCGCGGCAAGATGCCGCTCCTACGCGGTTATTGCATGGAGCATCCATGAGGCGCCCCCGGCCAGGGTCATCCACAGCAGGGCCGCCACCGACATCAGCCTGCATGCCCTGTGAATATCCGTGGGTCGAACATCCCCAAAACTTTTGCCGATATAGGGTTTATCCACAATGCGGCCATGATAGACATTGGGGCCGCCCAGGCGTACCCCAAGGGCGCCGGCAAAGGCAGCCTCGGGGAAACCGGCGTTGGGACTGGCATGGTGCCGCCCCTGGGAGAATCCCGTTTTCAGCGCCCGCCGCCAAGGTCCGCCAAGGATCCATGCGGCCAGGGCGATCACCGGCACCGACAATCGTGCCGGAATGAAATTGGCACCGTCGTCGATCCGGGCGGCGCCCCTGCCGAATTCCCGATATCGTTCGTTTTTGTAGCCGACCATGGAATCGAGGGTATTGACCATCTTGTAGGCCATGGCCAGGGGGGCGCCGCCCAGTGCGGCAAAAAAAAGCGGCGCCATCACCCCGTCAACGAGATTTTCCGCCACGGTTTCCACCGCGGCCCGGGCCACAGCGGTTTCGTCCAGTTGGCGCACGTCCCGTCCCACGATCATGGCCAGCTTTTCCCTGGCTGCAACAAGTCCGCCATCTTTAAGTGCCCGGTCCACCGCCAGGGCCGATCCGGCCAGGTCTCTGGTCGAAATGCAAAAATAGACGGCCACTAGCGTCACCGCTGCTCCCAGGGCCGGATGAAGCGTCCCGGCTGCCCACACCACGGCCCAGGTCAAAATCCATACGGCGGCCACCAGTGATACGGCAAACAGGAGGCCCGTGACGGTCAAGGGAAGCGGCAAGGCCCGGAACCGCGGTTCCAGCGCCCCAATAGCCCGACCCATCCAGCGGACCGGATGGGGAGCACCGTGGGGGTCTCCCACTGCCAGATCCAGAGCAAAGGCCAACGGAATAATATACCAGACAAACATGGGTGTCCTTCAGGCTACGTGAGGCGCCACCCGCAGAGCGGGTAGCCTCAGCCAAGCCCCCAGGGGGGGCTAAATGCTCAATATCCAATTCTCAATGTTCAAGGTTCAAGGTTCAAGGCGGTATTCTGCCATTTTATTTTTTTAGAATTAGCAGAGCCTATCGATTCCACACTTGAGCATTGAACATTGGAAATTCACAGCAATGTTTTCCCGCCGAAACTCAGACCCTTTCCGGATCCACCACTGGAAGTGGTGACTTTAGGTCAGCGTAAAGAAATCGGCCAGAGCCTCAGCAACGCGCCGGTTGTCCTCGGTCAGTTTCAGGGATATCCGGAAATAGGTCTCATCGAGACCGTAAAAATTGGTGCAGTCACGGATCAGGGTCCGTTTCCGGGCCAGGTGGTCCCAGAGTTCGGCTGCCATAGGCCCCCGGCGAATGCGGCACAGGATGAAAGAGGTGCAACTGTCAAAGACCTCAATGGCATCGATACGGTTAAGTGCTTGGATTAGCCCTTCTCTTTCCCGGTTGATAAACACGCGGCTCTGCTCGATGAAATCGCCCATTATCTCGGCGTGTTCCATAAGGTAGACCGCTGCCGCCTGGGCCAGGGCGTTCTGGCTCCACGGCAGGGTCAGCCGCCGGCAACGGCCCATGAGTTCGGCCGACCCGGCGGCAAAACCGATGCGAAGGCCCGGCACCCGGAAAATCTTGGACATGGAGTTGAGCACCACCACATTGGTCAGGCCGCAGGCAGCCATTCCGGCACTTTGGAAATCCCCGGCAAAAGGCAAATACGATTCATCGACGACAAACACCGTTTCCGGATTCGCCCGGCAAAGCCCTTCCAATGCCTCCCGGGGCATCAGGGTGCCGGTGGGGTTGTTGGGGTTGCAGATAAATACGGCGTCGTGGCCGTGGACGGATCTGCCGATCAGGTCTATCCGCGGTTTAAAGCCCTGATCTGAAGTGGCGTGCCAATACTCAAAACGGGTCCCGGCCATGCGGCAGGCATCGGCGTAGTCGGCATAGGTAGGGCCGACGATCAGGGCGCTTTTAATGCCAAATGCCCTTGGCATCAAATAGATGAGTTCGGTGGTTCCGTTGCCCGCCACCACCTGGCCGGGGTCCATGCTGTTTTGATCGGCAAAGGCACTGGCAGCGGTTTCGGCATCGGCTTCCGGCAGGTTCAGGATGCAATCCGCGTTCTCGGCCAGAAAGGCCATCAGGCCCGGCGGCGGCCCCAACGGATTGACATTACTGCTCATATCGACAATTTCCGCTACCGGGCAGTCCAAGCGTTTTGCAAGCCGGTAGGTGTCCCCGCCGTGTCCCTGAATCATGATTCCCCTACCCTTTGATGAGCCCGTAACCAATTGATTTATTTTTAGAAAGTCGTTTATAACCACAAAGACAATTCTCTGAGTTCTCGGTGATCTCCGTGGTTAAAAAAACGATCTTTTACGATCCTGTCACCGTTGCACGATGGATCGAGGGTCCTATACGCCGACAAGTACCGCCAGCAAAAGGGTCGCCTCGAGAATCTCGGTCATGGCGCCGAGCATGTCGCCGGTGACACACCCCATTTTTTTCCGATAAAAGGCGATCAACCCCATTGTCATGGTGATAAAGGCCAGGTTCAGCAGCAACCCCTGCCATCCCAGAAAAAGGGAAAGGCCCACGGGGATTGCCAGGCCGGCGTAGTCCCCCATTTTTAACGGTTTTTCAAACAGCCCGTGGCCGGTGCCGCCGTCCGGTCGTCCGTAAGGGAGCCGTCCGATGGCGAAAATCATGGCTGACCGGGCATAGGCCGGCACGACAATGATGATCAGGTGGCGATGGGCGTCCAGCCCGGTCAGACAGCTCCATTTGAGGGCGAGCACACAGCCGACCACGACCATCCCCATGGCCCCGACCCGACTGTCCTTCATGATGGCAAGGGCCTTTTCACGGGGCCGGTGGGAGAAGATGCCATCGGCCGAATCGCCCAGCCCGTCGATGTGCAGGGCCCCGGTCAGGGCCGCCAAGAGGATGACATCCAGCAACCCTGCCACCGGAGCGGGAAAAACAAGGGAAAACACCATGTCGGCCGACGACACCAGGGCGCCGATGATGATGCCGACAACGGGGAAAAAGGCGATCATGCCCATGGCGTCAAACCGCGCCGTTCGACCCAGGGGAAGGATCGTCAGAAACCCGAGGGCACAGATCAGCCGGTCAAGCATCCGGTTAATGGACCGCATCAGGGCGCCCTTTCCGGTTTGATCGTCATGGGAATTCCAGCCACCATCCAGATCACCTGATCGACCGCGGCCGCCACCTGCTGGTTGATCCGTCCCACCTCGTCGCGAAAGAGCCGGGCCAGTCGGTTTTCCGGCACGATACCGGCGCCGACTTCGTTGGATACGAGAATCACCGGACAGGCGGCCTCGTCGATGGCACTGACCAGCTCTGACAGAGCCGCGATGATATGGCTGTTTTCAGGGTCCGTTTCCGCCAGGAGCAGGTTACTGGCCCAGAGGGTCAGGCAATCGGCCAGAACCACATCAGCCCGCTTTGCACCGTCGGCGATGGCCGCTGCCAGGTCCAGGGGCGCTTCCACGGTCTCCCAGCCGCCACCGCGCTCGGACCGGTGATGGGCCACCCGTTGATTCATCTCTTCATCCTGGGGCACGCAGGTGGCGATAAAAACCTTTTTGCCGCCCACGGCATCGGCCAGCTTCATAGCGTGCCGACTTTTTCCGCTTCGGCAGCCGCCAATGACAAATATGGATTTGCTCAAATTGTGTTTCCTTTTTTATTCATCACCATCGTCTCACTCGACCAGGGCACGAATGGTTGTCATGTCCACATGCCTTTCAAAATGTGCCGCCAGACGATCGTATTCCCGATCCCGGGATGCCATGCCCAGCACCTCGGGCACGTCGAGTTCGTCCAGGCCCATGAGATCCAGCCATCGCCGGGTAATGCCCGGATTGTCAAAAAGGCCGTGAATGTAGGTCCCCAGGCATCGATCATCGTCTGTGCGGCATCCGTCGCTGCCCGTACACGGCGTTTCGTTGCGAGCCAACAGGTCAAACAGGGGGCGGCCCGATGATCGCTCGGTCCGCCCCATGTGTATCTCATAACCAATGCTGACGTCCCCGTCCCAGGCAAAACAGGTCCGGGTGGTGGTTTTGGGCGCCATGAGAATCGTGTCCACCGGCAGCAGGCAGAGCCCGGGGGTCGAGCCCGGCGGCCCTTCAAGTCCGCCAGGGTCCTCGACGGTTCGCCCCATCATCTGGTACCCGCCGCAAATTCCCGTTACACGGCCGCCACCGGCTCGGTATCGGGTCACCCGATCCGTCCATCCAATCTGATGAAGCCAGCCCAGGTCGTGGCGGGTGTTTTTGCTGCCGGGCAGGATAACGGCATCAAACGAGGACAGGTCCTGGGGGGACTCCAGAAAATAAAGGTTCAGACCCGCCACGGCGTCCAGAGGATCGAAATCGGTAAAATTGGAGATATGGGGAATTCGAATCACGGCCACGGCCGGTCGACAAGCGTTGCTGGCCGATACCCGGGCAGGCCGTTCGATGACCACCGAATCCTCCGGGTCAATGCGAATGTCCGACCGCCAGGGAAGGACTCCGAGAACCGGTTTGCCTGTTTTTTCCTCGATCCACCAGGCACCGTCTTCAAACAGGGTCAGGTCACCCCGAAACCGGTTGATGATGCTTCCTGCAACCTGCTGACGCTGATTTTCCGAAAGGCAGGCCAGGGTGCCGACAATCTGGCCGAACACGCCGCCGCGGTGAATGTCCGCCACCAGAATCACCGGTGCATCGGCATATTCGGCCATGGGAAAGTTGACAATGTCTTGGGCCATGAGATTGACCTCGGCACAGGATCCGGCCCCTTCCATAATCACCAGGTCGTAATCTCGGCGCAACCGTTCCAGGGCGCCACAGGCGTCTTTAAACAGCGCCTCTTTTTGCCGGTGGTATTGGACGGCCGTGGCGTTTTCCACGGCCCTTCCCATCACCACCACCTGGGCACCCACATCGCTGGTCGGTTTGAGCAAAACGGGATTCATATCCACATGGGGGGCAAGACGGCACGCCTCTGCCTGAACGATCTGGGCCCGTCCCATTTCCAGGCCTTCTGGCGTGACGCCCGAATTGTTGGACATGTTCTGAGCCTTGTAAGGCGCCACGCGGACCCCGAGATTGGCGAAGTGCCGGCACAGGGCCGTGGCCACGACGCTCTTGCCCACGTCCGAACCGGTTCCGAAAACAGCCAGGCAGGGTGCCCCATGGCCGGTGTGACCGGTCATTTCCGACCCGGCTTCCGGGCTGGCCGAACCCGCATCTCCGCCGCAGTCTTAATTTGTATTTTCAACTTATATAACAATATTTTATACCATATTTACAAAGTTTTGCATGAACCTTTCAGCCAACACTTCCATGGGTTCGGCCCGCTATCCGGACCAGACGTTCAGATCCTGCACTGGCAATGGCACGAACAAATCCCTATAGCGTTTCCTCGGTCACGACGCAACCGGTATCAAAACGGTGACGCGTTGATACCGGGCACCCCGGATCCGGGGCAAAAGGGTCTCCAAAGACAGCCAGGGCAAGGCATCGAAGTCCGCCGCCGCGGGTGTCGGCATGCGAACACGATGGGCATATGCCCCTTCTTTGGTCATTGACCCTTACTACCCGAAAAAAGGCGCTGACTCAACGACTTGCCTCAGCGGCATCCGTGGTTACTGTGCCAACAATAGCCTTTGTCAGAAATACGTTTCGATTTGCGCAACGATATTCGACCCCTGGATCTATTCTACGGGAACGGTGACTACAATGACCCGTCGTAAATTCATGCAAAAAATGGCAACCGGCCTGCAGATCGGCCTTGGCTCGCTTCTTCACCAGGCCTTGCCCCCTGCTGCCGAGGCTGCGGACATAACGAAGGACAAGAGGGCTTCCCACGTTTCCGGCCTGTCGCTCAGGGAAATCGCCGAGCGCCGCCTTCATCACGGAAACGACCGATTTCACAATCCTTTTAATAATAATTCCATTGCCGGTCGAATGGGCCAGGTGCTGGCCTGGAAACTGTTTAGCCGCAACCGGTTCCGCCAATTTTACGACCAGGAACCCCGGGTTCGGGTATCGGTGGACTTCGACGGCATTCTGGCCGACCAGGGGGTGTCGGTCACCCTGTTGAGGCACGCCACCCTCATCATCAAAGACCAGAAGGACATCCTCGTTATCGATCCGGTCTATTTCGGCCTGTTCCGCTTTATCAAGGATTTCGCCCCCCTCGATTTCGACCCGGCCGACATTCCCGCACCCCGACAGGTGTTGATTACCCACGGCCATTACGACCACCTGGACATAAAGTCCCTTTCCCTGCTCCATAAGGAGACGCCGGTCATCACCCCTCTGGGATACGCCGATACCTTAGACGAACTCAACCTGGCCCGGCATCGGGAGCTGGACTGGTATCAGACGGTGGCCGACGGCGGTCGTCAGATCACCCTGCTCCCCTGCAACCACTGGAGCATGCGTAACCCTTTAACCGGGCCCAACCGTTCCCTGTGGGGATCTTACCTGATCCGTACCGCCGGCGGACCGACCATCTACGTGTCCGGCGATACCGGCTATTTTCAGGGGTTTAAGGAAATCGGGCGGGAATTTAACATCGACCTGGCCATCTTCAACCTCGGGGCTTACGAGCCCCGCTGGTTCATGCGCCCGAGCCACATGAATCCGGAAGAGACAGTCCGGGCCGCTGAGGAACTGGGCGCCCGCCGGTTGATGATCGCCCACTGGGGCACCTTCCGACTGGGCGACGAACCGGTCCACTTCCCACCCAGGGACATTCGCCGGGCAGCAAATGAGCGCAACCTTGGCCATCACCTGGTGGAGCCGAATCTCGGACAGACCTATTTTTTCAACGACAACCGGGTCGCCTGATCAGTCGGATCCGGTTCGTTTAATACCGTCCAGAACCGATCGAACAAGCCGGGCGATCTGTCCGACCACCATGGGTTTCATGGCAAAGCCTCTAAATCCCATGGCCTCAGCCTGACTCTCGGTGATGCGTTCGCTGTATCCGGTGCATAAAATCACGGGCATATCGGGCCTGAGACTCAGGATGGCCAGGCCCAGTTCGTCGCCGGTAAGCTCGGGCATGGTCATATCGGTCATGACCAGATCAAAGGCATCGGGGTCAGCCCGGAAACGCGCCAGGGCGCGCAGGCTGTCAGTCTCCGTCACTACCCCATAGCCGAGCCGGCTCAGCACCTGCATGCCCAGATCCACCTGGAACGGTTCGTCGTCGATAAAGAGGATCCGTTCCGTCCCCATGGGAAGCGGCGGATCTTCACCGATCGCCCGCCCGGTTTGCATCTCCACGACGGGAAGAAAAACGCAGAACACCGATCCCTGGCCCGGACGGCTTGCCACAGTCAGGATGCCCCCGTGCCCTTCGACGATCCCGTGAACCACCGAAAGGCCGAGCCCGGTCCCTTTCCCCTTTCTCTTGGTGGTAAAGAACGGGTCGAAAAGACGATCAATGATTTCCGGTGCGATGCCGCAGCCCGTATCCGCCACCGACAGTTTGACGAAAGCCCCCGGCGACGCATCGGAATACCGGTTGGTAAACCCCTCGTCCAGTTCCACGGCCTCCAGCCGGACCCTAAGCACGCCGCCAGACGCTTCCATGGAATGCCCGGCATTGGTGCAAAGGTTCATGACTACTTGGTGGATCTGGGTTGGATCCCCCATGACAGCCAGGTCTGAGTGGAGGTTCTGTTCTATCCCAATAAACGCCGGCAGGGAGGCCCGGCAGAGCTTGAGGGCCTCATTGACGATAAGCCGGACCCGGACCGGCTTATGCTCCTGTTCACCCTTGCGGCTGAAGGCGAGAATCTGGCGGACCAAACCCCCGGCCCGCTCGCTGGCCGAGAGCACTTTTTGCAAGCTTGCCCGGGCCGGCGAATCCTTGTCGATTTCCAGCAGGGCGATTTCCGTAAATCCGATGATTCCCGAGAGGATGTTGTTGAAATCATGGGCCACACCTCCGGCCAGGGTGCCCATGGCCTCGAGTTTCTGGGTCTGGCGAAGCTGTCGTTCGCGTCGAATGTCTTCGGTAATGTCGCGTTCCACGGAAACGTATTTGATGATGTCCCCTGCGGTATTGGTCACCGGTGAGACTGCGGATAGGACCTCGAAGGTTGTTCCGTCCTGGCGTCGGTTGTTCATTCGCCCTTTCCAGGGCAGCCCTTGTCGTAGATGCGCCCAAACCGACCGGCTGGACATCCGCCCATGCTGCGGCCCTTTGATGGCCGATGCCGGTTTGCCAGCCACCCATTCCTTGGAAAATCCCGTGGCAGCCTCGAATGCCGAATTGACGTATTCGATATATCCTTCGGTATCGGTAATATAGACCATGTCCGGAGACTGCTCGATGGCCGTCGCCAGCAGGAGGCTTTCCTCCTCGGCCTTTTTTCGGTCCGAGATGTCCGATATCACCGATACGATGCTGTCCTTGCCTGCATAGCGAAGTCGTCGGGCCGAAAAGAGGGTATCAAGGAGCTTACCGTCGCATCTGCGGTACTTGATTTCCAGGTCGTCGACCTCTCCCTTTTGTTCAAGCATGGTCAAAATCTGCTCCAGATCACCGGGATCGGCAAAGAGGTTCAGATCAAAAGCGGTCCGCCCCAGAGCCGCTTCCCGGCAATAGCCTGAAATACGGGTAAAGCTTTTATTGACTTCCTGAAAAACGCCTTCCTTTTCCGTGGTGATGCTGATGGAGTTGGGAACCGTCTCCAGGACCCGGCGGTAGCGATCTTCACTTTCTGACAGTGCATCCTCGGCCAGGCGCCGCTTTTGGATATCATCGGACAGTTCCCGGCTTTTTTTTTCCAACAGGGCGAGCATGCCGTCGTACTCGGCGCCCAGCAGCCCCAGTTCGTCGTTGCGATTCAGTTCAAGACGGGCGGACATGTCCCCCGTCCGACCCACACCAAGCATGTGATGCGTTAGCTGGTGAATTGGGTTGAGTACGTTTTTTTGAATCAGCCACCCAATCAACCCGAGCACAACGGCGCCGGCCGCGAGAAAAAACAGGACGGCATAGCGCAGGGTCGTTTTGCCTTGGGCGGCAATGGTTCGTTCTTTTTCGATATGGATTGAAATGCCGGGTGCTTGCCCCAGTCCGGAATAGAAGGCGAGAACCATCAACACATCCTTGCGACGATCGTCCACCATTACGGTTGAAGGGTCCGGATTCACGCTGGCAAACTTACCATTAGGACGGATTCTGCTGGAGTCTGCAAGGTCCTCGATATGAAATTCGACACCGGTCTGAGCCTTCAGGGTCTCCATGAGGTCCATGGTTAAAAAACGACCCATGATCATGGTGCCGCGCGCCGGCCCTTGATTATCGCTGGTAAGGACCGGCCGTGAAGCGACCAGCATCGGACCGTATTCGGTGTTGAACAGACCCGAGATAAAGCGGCTTGAAAAGTCGCCGACGGCGGTTCCAACATCGAGCAGCGGATGGCTGTTCGGGAAAACATCTTTGGGAAAAGCCGTTAAGGTGATTTGCGCTTGGAATCGGCGATCAAGGATATTCCCCCAAACCATCTCCCGCCGATTGTTCAGAATATAGATCAAGTTTAATTTATTGTCGGTGAAGGTACTGTTGAGAAGATTGGTATGGGCATATTGGGGATCCCCATTTTGCACAAAGACGTAGGTGTCGTCCCAAGATGCCCAGTCATGGCAAAAGCTGTCCAGGTGGTGAATTTCTCTTTTGAGTGCCTTTTTGACCCTGTCCGCGTCTTTAAGGGCATCCCGATGCTCGTATTTTATAAAGCTCGGGTAGATGGCGAATCGCAGAATGCCCAGACTGGCAACGCCATAGAGCACCATGGCAGCCATTATGATCCCAATAATTTTGGTTCTCAAGGACATTGAGACCATCCGTTGAAAGCAACCGAGGTTATTAGGCAACCGCTCCGTTCGCTCCCTGGGGCATGGGTGACCCTCCATCTATCAGCGACATTTCACAACCCAGCTTGATATACCCCTTCAAACGCCTTCGGTCCAGAGTTTCGCAAAGGGTTTCAGGAAAAATCGACGTCAACGCAATATTCCCACGATTTTTACCGCGAGCTGTCTTGGACCGGAGGCCCTTGACAGATCGGGTCATATCGGGCTACAGCCCAGAAGAATTTCGTTGCCGACCGGCAAATGGTGGCCCCTTGCGGGGCAGAATAGGGAAACCGGTGAAATACCGGTGCGGACCCGTCGCTGTAATCCCTCCCTTCCGGAAAACCTCGTTCCGGAGAGGAACCTTTTCGGCAAACTATCAGCCACTGCTCTGCTTCAAATGGGAATGGGAAGGCTGCCGATAAGGGGGGAGAGCCAGAAGACCTGCCACTTGCCGTCAGCCTGGGGAAAAGGCAAATCCTCAAGCGGTTTCCGCTTGGGGATTTTTTATTTAAACAAGTGCCTTTCATAATACACAGCAACTATTTGTTATTTCTATTTTTTTACGCCATAAATTCGATTGCCGAAAAGGAGACCGCCATGTCAAAGGATCGAATCACCGTTTCAGAGATCATTGAAGGGATAAAACCCGTAGACACCGTGTGGGTGGAAAAAGCACGGAAGCGGACCGCCCGGTTGGTCATTCCGCCCCGGGCGCTGGGCCGACTGCACGATATTTCCGAGCAACTCTGCGGCATCGGAAAGACCCTGGAACCGTCCATCGATCGCAAGGCCTTTCTCGTCATGGCCGGTGACCACGGCGTGGCCGCCGAAGGGGTCAGCGCCTTTCCCCAACAGGTCACCGGAGAGATGATCCGGTGTTTTCTCATGGGAGGGGCTGGAATCAACATTCTTGCCGGCCAGGCCGGGGCCGATGTTTACGTTGTTGACATGGGCATCATTCCCGATCTGGACCCATTGACCCTGGAGGGAGGGGAACGGCTGCACATCGAAAAGATCGCCCCCGGCACCCAGAGTTTCTCCCAGGGGCCGGCCATGACCCTCGAACAGGCCAAAGCCTCGGTTATTGCCGGATTCAAGCACGCTTCGGCCCTTTTGGAGGCCGGTACGGACATCCTGGGGACCGGTGATATGGGGATCGGCAACACCACGCCGTCGGCCGCCATCGGTGCGGTGGTCACCGGCGCCTCTCTCGATGACATGGTCGGCCGCGGAACCGGCATTGATGACTCTGGGCTGATCCTTAAAAAGAAAATCATCCAAAAAGGGATTGAAATCAACCGACCCATGGTCCATAACGGCCTGGATATTCTGGCCAAAATCGGCGGTTTTGAGATCGGTGGCATCGCCGGTGTCATTCTGGCCGCGGCCTACCACGGCAAACCGGTAATGATCGACGGATTTATTTCCACGGCCGGCGCCCTGATCGCCCAGGCCCTTTGCCCGGAAAGCGTCCAGTACATACTTGCCGGACACTGCTCGGAAGAGCCCGGCCACCGGATCATGCTGGACCATCTCGGCCTTCGGCCCATTCTCGACCTGGGCATGCGCTTGGGCGAAGGTACCGGCGGCGCCCTGGCCATGAATATTGTCGAGGGGGCCATCAGAATTTTCCGGAACATGCTCACCTTTGACCAGGCTGGAGTATCCGAAGGGGCCTGAACGGACCCGGAAAAAAACAACGGGACCTGGGAAACCCGGCCAAGGGCAGTGTTACGCCACCCGCATAACGAGCGGATGCAGCAGGCCCCAAAAAAGAGGCCAAAAAACTCAATGTCCTTGACAGAGCCCGAAGCGATTCCATCTTTGAGCATTGGACATTGAACAATCACTGGATACCCCCTTTATGATTCTGCCCGGTCTTACCGATCCGACCCTGGCCATGCTGGCCCTTGTTTTTGTCGTCATTTTGTCCGGCGCCATGGTCCACGGCACCCTGGGTCTCGGTTTTGCCATGGTCACCACCCCGTTGCTGACCCTGTTCACCGACGTGCGAAGTGCCATGCTCATGATTCTCGTCCCCACCCTCGCCATCACCCTGATCAGCTTGTTAAAAGGCGGCAACTGGCGCCTGAGCATCGGCCGGTACTGGCCCCTGGCCATTTACGGTGCCGTGGGAAGCCTGATCGGTACACGGCTGATCATCGTATCGGACCCGGGGCCGTATAAACTGCTCCTGGCCGGTATGATGATCTTGTACCTCAACCAGAACCGAATCGGATTGCGCATGGGGTGGGTCCGACGGCGCAAGAGTCTGGCCATGGCCGTGTTCGGACTTGCCGCCGGGATTCTGGGCGGCACGGTGAACGTCATGGTGCCGGTTCTGATCGTCTTTGCCCTGGAAATGCGGATCGCCCCCGTGGTCACCGTCCAGGTATTCAACTTCTGTTTCCTTCTGGGCAAATTCGCCCAGGCCGTGGTTTTCGCCCAGGCCGGTTTGTTGACCGCGCCCATGCTGCTCCATACCCTTCCCCTGACCGCCCTGGCCGTAACGATCCTGGTCGCGGGCATGTGGCTTCGGCGTCAAGTCGATACCGAGGTTTATCGCAAATGGCTTCGATGGGTCCTGAGCGTGATCGCCCTGGTTCTGATCGGACAATACGGCCTTCAGGCCCTTTGACAATCGGCTTCGACCATTTATCGCTTTTTTAAAATTAGGCAGAACAAAACAACCCTGCACGTTAGTGCCCGTCCACGAATCGGTTTTTGAGTGGGTAGGCACCCATAGATGTTTCCAATTCATAAATGTGAATTTTTGTCCAAGGTCAAGGAAATCAAGCCATTGCGCGGAGGCGTGGTGTGCTACGCCGCACAAGAAATGGCGCCGATTGACGCCGAGATTGGGCAAAAAGGCCATTTATGGATGGAAACACGTTAACATTTGAGCTGTAACCGTCAGCTTTTCATATTCAGGAGCCATGGTGATTCGATTTCGGTAGCGATCCCAATCCCGATTTCGAATTGAATAATCCCACGGGGCCGCTATAATGGTGCCAACGGCCTTCTTTGCCCGTTAAAAGCAAAAATTGCCCAAACCATGACCATCCTCAAACACAACGGCTACCGGATCGTTCGCCGCTGCATCCCGGTTTACCCCAACGGATCCGGAGGTGGCACTGATGTTGAATCGAGCAACGGAGGGTTCACGGCCCGAAATGAAAACACCATCCCTTCCCGTAACCCTGGCGGTGCGGTTTCTGCGCCGGCACCGGATCGATTTCATCCCCCATTTTTATCCTTACCAAAACCGTGGTGGGGCCATGCAGGCGGCTGAAGCCCTGGGATTGCCGCCCGAATCGGTGGTAAAAACCCTGGTCTTTGACGCTTCCGGTGAGACGGTTCTGGTGCTGATGCACGGCGATCGGGAAATCAGCACCCGTCAACTGGCCCGGGCCATGGGGGTCAAGCGGGTCGCCCCCTGCGACGTGGCCGCTGCGGAAAGAAAGACCGGATACCGGGTCGGCGGCATCAGCCCCTTTGGCACGCGAGAAGCTTTGGCCGTCTGGTCGGAATCTTCCATTTTCAAGCTGGAGCGTATCTTCATCAACGGCGGCAAGCGGGGATTTCTGGTGGAAATCCAGCCCAAAGTGCTCATGGACGTCCTGGGGGCGCATCCGGTGGAGGCCGCGGCAGCCGGCCCAAAACAGGAGTCCTGCACATGAATGCCCAACGGTCCGATCCTCTGGCGGTGATTCAGTGGATGCTGACCCGGCCCGCCACGCCGGACATCGCGCCCCAGGCGACTCTTTTGGACTGGCAACAACGCTTCGACCCGGCGGCAAGACAATGGATCGCCACCCTGGACCGGGCCATGGTGGGGGGTTTTGTCGCTGACCGCCTGGCCTGGACCCTGGCCGCCGGTTACCGGGAAGCACTCAAGTGCCTGGTGCCGGGCCTGCCGGCAGGGATTCCGGCAGCCCTGTGTGTCACCGAGTCCGGCGGGAACCATCCCCGGGCCATTGAAACCCGTCTCGACCCTTTGGACCACGGCTGGGAGTTGAACGGTGCCAAAACCTTTATCACCGGTGCCGATGCGGCCAGGATCCTTGTTGTGGCCGCAACCACCGGCAAGGGGGATAACGGACGCCCCCGGCTGCGCATGGTCCGGTTGCCGACGGACGCCCACGGCGTGACCGTAACAGCCATGCCGGACCTGCCGTTCGTGCCCGAAATCATCCACGGCACCCTGGCCCTGAAACACATCCGAGTCAAGCCGGAATGGGTGCTCCCCGGCGACGGTTACCTGACCTACATCAAACCTTTTCGTACCATAGAGGATATGCACGTTATGGGCGCGGTCATGGGGTATTTGACTCGTACCGCCTTGGCCGTGCCCTGGCCCATGGCCCTGCGCTCGGAACTGTTCGCTCTCATGGCTGCCCTGGTGGGTCTGTCTTCAACGGACCCCCTGGACCCCCTTGTGCACATTGTCCTTGGCGGCCTCTGGTCTCACTTGGAGGGATGGGTTGAGCGCACCGCCCCGCTATGGAATGAAACGGACCCGGAAACCCGACAACGCTGGATCCGTGACCTTCCCCTTTTGAGCGTGGCCCAAACGGCCCGCACCCGGAGGCTGGAAACCGCCTGGCAGTACTTTTCAGTTTCAAAGTGAGATCCCCAGAGCGGGTGGCCTCAGGAGGCCCTCCTTAGGAGGGTTGAATGCCATAATTACTTCGAGGAGGATCCCCATGGCACTTTACCTGGTTCAACATGCCCTGAGCCTGCCCAAGGACAAAGACCCTGAAAAAGGGATTTCGCCCCAAGGACGGTCCGATGCCCTCCGCATCGCCGAGGTGGCAAAGGGCTACGACGTCGCGGTCTCCCGGATTCTTCACAGTGGCAAAAAACGAGCCCTGGAAACGGCCGCTATTTTTGCCGAAGCCCTGACACCGACCGGAGGCATAGCGGCGGCCGCGGGGCTAAATCCCATGGACGACGTGGCCAAAGCGGCTGAAACCATGGTCACCGAAACCGGCCTTATGATCGTGGGCCACCTCCCTTTCATGGAACGGCTGACCGCGTTTCTGGTCACCGGGAAAACGGAAAAACCGGTCTTTAAATTCCAAAACGCCGGGATTGTCTGTCTGGAAAACGATCCGGAAAAGGGAGGATGGGTCATCGTCTGGTCCCTGATACCCAACATTAGATAGTTTCCATCCACGAAATATGCAATCCGTGGATGGGCACTGATAGCCGCTCACAACCTGAACCAGTCCTTCCCGGCACTCATGGACAAGGGCTCGGTGATAAGGAGACGCCATGAAAAAGCTCAAATGGATTTTAGGGGTTCCCGCGGCCATCGTAGCCATCGCACTGGTCGTCATCGCCTTGCTGCTGATGAGTTACGACTACAACCAGTTCAAGGCCCCCGTTGCCGAGGCGGTTCAAAAGGCCACGGGACGCACCCTGGTCATCGGCGGCGACATCGGGCTGAAGCTCGGGCTGACGCCTGCCCTGGTGGTGGAGGACATCCGGTTTCAAAACGCCGACTGGGGAAGCCGGCCCGATCTGGCCAGCATTCGTCGGTTCGAAGTTCAGGTGGCCATCATACCGCTGCTCTCCAAGCGTATTGAAATCCAGCGTCTGATCATCGTCGAACCGGACATTCTCATCGAGACCGATGCCCGGGGCCGGTCGAATCTTGAATTCAAGGCCAAAACAACGCCGGTTCCAAAAACCCCAGCCGAAAAACCGGACAAAAAGGACGGCGAGGTTTCCCTGCCGGGCCTGGTTTTCAATGATCTTCGTATCGAAAAGGGACAACTCACCTACCGGGACGGCAAATCCGGCAAAACCTACCGGATCGCCCTGAATCGGCTCGACGCCTCCGCTCAAGGACCGGACAGCCCCCTGTCGCTGAAGCTCAGGGGCACTTACCAGGAGGCCCCCCTGGGGCTCGATGCCACGTTCGGCCCGCTGACGGGCCTGACCCGAAAAGGCACCCCCTGGCCCCTGGATCTGGTCCTCACGGCACCGGACACCGAGCTTCGCGTCAAGGGCACCGTCGCCGACGTGCCCGGCCTGAAGGGTTTTGACCTGAAGATCGATTTAGACTGCAAAAAACCCTCTTCCCTGGCCCGCCTGGCCGAGGCCGAAATTCCCCTGGACCCGCCGATCCGGTTCTCCGGGCGCGTTTCAGACCCGGCAGCGGGAACCTATGACATTTCCGCCCTCAGCCTGGCCGTGGGCGGCAGCGATCTTTCGGGCAGCCTGACCGTCGCCCTGGACGGCAAACGCCCGGTCGTCACCGCCGATCTGACGTCAAAAAAAATCGACGTCCGGGAATTCATCAAAGAAAAGGCCCCGGAGGAAAAACCGGCGGCAAAAAAACCGGCCGGACCGCCCAAAGAAAAGGTCTTTCCCAGGGACCCGCTGCCCGTAGATGCCTTAAAATCCGCCGATGCCAGGGTCTCATTGAAAGCAGCGAGCATTCTGCTGCCCAAAACAGCCCTGGCCGATCTCGACCTTCGACTGGCGCTCAAAGACGGCCGCATGACCATGGAACCGCTGACTGCCCTCATGGGGGGCGGAAAGATCGCAGGTCGTACGACCCTCACCCCCGAAGGCAAAGGCCTGGCCCTGGCCAGCGTCTTGAAAGTGGAACAGTTCGATGTCGGCAAAATGCTCAAGGAATTGGCAATTTTCGATCTCTTTGAAGGGAAACTGGACCTGTCCACCAACCTGAAAGGGTCCGGCGATTCCGTGGCCGCCATTATGGCCAGTCTCGACGGCCATGTCAGCGTGACCATGGATGGCGGACGGATCAACAACGAACTGATCAAAACCTTGGGCAGTGATCTCAGCACCGGGCTTTTCCGATTGCTCAACCCCTTTGGCGATAAGGAGGACTGGACCGCCATCAACTGTCTGGCGGTCCGCTTTGATGCACGAAAGGGTCTGGCCGACGCCAGTGTCCTGGTCTTTGACACCAGCGTCATGAGCGTTACGGGCAAAGGGGACATCAACCTTGCCACCGAAGGTCTCGACCTCTCCTTGAAACCCTCGCCCAAGGACGGCCTCGGCGTTAGCGGCCTGGGCAAGATCAACCTAAGCCTGGGGCAACTGACATCGGCCTTTAAACTCGGCGGCACCCTGGCCAAGCCAAAGCTGGCCGTGGATAAAACCGCCGCCGCCCTGGCCGCGGGAAAAGCCTTGGGCGGCATGGCCCTGTTCGGGCCCGTGGGCGTCGCCGGAGCGCTGGTGTCGGGAACAGCCGGCAAGGACGAAAATCCCTGCGTATGGGCCGTAAAAGCCGCCAAAGACGGGAAAACGTCAAAACCGGTGTCGACCGCCGCCAAAAGTGAATCACCCAAACCCGGCACGGTGCAGCCTCCGGCCAGCGGTGCCGGCATTTTCGGCAACACCCTGCAGAAGTTGTTGGGGGATTGACGTGACCCGACATTTTGATATGGTGGCGCGCGTTTACGACCGGCTCATCCCCCGAAGCGACACGGGCCGCCTGACCCGGCTCCTTGGCCTGCCCGTGGACGGAAGCATGCTGGATGCCGGCGGCGGGACCGGGCGGGTGTCTGGCCGACTCCGCCCCCTGGTGGGGCAACTGGTCATCACCGATGCCAGCCGGGGCATGATGAATCAGGCCCGGCGCAGGCGGGGGTTAAACGCCGTGAGAGCCATTGCAGAGAGGCTTCCCTTTGCCGAAGGGCGCTTTGATCGGATCCTGGTGGTCGATGCCCTGCACCACTTCGCCAATGCGCAGCAGGCCATCACGGACTTTGCACGGGTATTAAAACCCGGTGGCCGGATAGTCATCGAAGAGCCCAACATTCGCCGAAAGGGGATCCGTCTCCTGGCTCTGGCCGAGCGGGCCGCACGGATGGGCAGCCGGTTTTTCGATGCCGACCAGATTGTAGCCATGATGCACCGGGTCGGTCTTTCCGCCACGGTGGTGGAACCTCGGTCACTGATCTTCTGGATAACGGCGGACAAGCCAGCCTGAGCCAGTTTCAACAGGACAGAGAACGCCGGATGACTGTGGCCAAGGCAGCCATGACCATTAGGATTTTACGCTGTTTCGCTTTTTTCAATTTATTTGACCCAATAAGGAGTGATCCATGGACACCTGCCCCTGCGGCTCGAACCAAGCTTACAGCGACTGCTGTGAGCCGATCATCAACGGAGAACGGCCTGCCGAAACCCCCGAAGCCCTCATGCGGGCCCGGTATACGGCCCATTCAAGAGCCCAAGTCGACTTTCTGCTGGAATCGGTCCATCCGGACCATCGCGACCAGCACGATGCCAAGGCGGTTCGAAACTGGTCCCAGCGCAGCCAGTGGCTCGGCCTGGAAATTCGTGACACCGGAAACGGGGGGCCGGAAGATGACACGGGGTGGGTCGAATTCATCGCCCATTACCGGGAAAAAGAGAATCGCAAGTCCCATCACGAAATCGCCGAGTTCAGAAAATTTGAGGAGAAGTGGTATTTTTACGATGGCAAGGCCCCCCAGATCGAACAGGTGGTCCGTTCCGCGCCCAAGGTCGGCCGTAACGATCCCTGCCCCTGCGGCAGTGGAAAAAAATACAAGAAATGCTGCGCCCAGTAGGCTTGGACCCCAAGGATCTTTCAAGATTCAGGTCCAAGGTTGACAGCATCGTAAAAAATCCATTTCTCACCATGAAGGACATGAAGCGCATGAAGGAGAATGATAATAGATAACAATTTAACAACCTGGTTACGCACAATTCTCTGTGTGCTCCGCGATCTCTGTGGTTAATAGACGACTTTTCACCAGGCCGCTCAGGTTGTCTGGAACAAAGCGATACCACTTTCGAATTGAACATCACCAAAAACGCCATACGAGGTCCGGTCATGACCGAAAAGCGAGCGGTGGTCTCCCGAACAACGACATTTCTCAAGGACGGCATCTGGCGGGTCCGTCTCGACGACCTGCCCCGGCGCCAGGCGTTTTGGATCCGGCAACTGCGGGTCATTCTCCTTTCCGTTCAGGGGTTTTCCCGTGATGCCTGCCCCCTCCGGGCCTCGGCCCTGACCTTTTATTCCCTCCTTTCCCTGGTGCCGGTGGCCGCCATGGTCTTTGGTGTGGCCAAGGGCTTCGGATTCGACCGCCGCCTTGAAACCGAGATCCTCGGCAAGTTTCCCGGCCAGGAAGAGATCGTGGTCCAGGTCATCGCCTTTGCCCGGACATTCCTGGAAAACACCAAAGGCGGAATCATCGCCGGTATCGGCCTGGTGGTTCTCTTCTGGACGGTGATCAAGGTTCTGGGGCATATCGAGGCGGCCTTCAACCACATATGGGGCATCGAAGACCATCGTTCCTTCGGTCGCAAATTTGGCGACTATCTATCCATCATGTTCGTGGCCCCGGTCCTGGTCATCGTCTCGGGCAGTGCCACGGTCTTCATTACCACCCAGGTCACCACCATCGCGACCCGAATCGGCATTCTCGGCATATTCGGACCGGCCCTCTTTGCCATGTTCAAGCTGATCCCCTACGTCCTTATCTGGACCCTTTTCACCATCGTCTACATGCTCATGCCCAACATTCGGGTCCGTCTCTTTTCCGGCATGACCGCCGGTATTGTGGCCGGGTCCCTCTACCAGATCGCCCAGTGGGGCTATATCATCTTCCAGGTCAATGCCACCCGTTACAACGCCATCTATGGAAGTTTCGCCGCCCTGCCGCTCTTTCTTATCTGGCTTCAGGTCAGTTGGTTTATCGTGCTGCTGGGAGCGGAGATCTCCTGTGCCCACCAGACCGTCGACGCCCATGAAACCGAAACGGACCAAGAGGACTTGAGTCCGTATCTTGACCGTCTCATCGGCCTCATGGTGATCCACCGCATCGTCGGACGTTTTTCCAAGGGGTCCCCGCCGCCCAACGTGGACCAGCTTGCCCGATCGCTCCAGATCTCCGGCCGCCTGGTCCGTCACGCCCTGGATCGCCTGGAAAAAAGCGGCATGGTATCGAAAATCTGTCCGGCCTCTGATGATGAGGACGAAACCTTTCAGCCGGCGCGCGACATTCACCGGCTCAGCGTCCATACGGTCATCGATGCCCTGGACCGAACCGGCATCAATCAGCTCCCCAATATCGATGAACAGGAAGCCATCGCCGGTACCCTGGCCCGTTTTTCCGATCTGCTGGCCGCCTCGCCGGAAAACCGTCTGGTCAAGGATCTTTAATATCAAGCGGCCGGGAGGTTACCGTGGTGGGATTGCATGGACTTGAGCGGCATCTTTCCGCAATGAACCGGCGTCTTCCATCTCCCCCAACCCACTCCCGACAGAATCACCATCGCACAACATAGACTGGACGAAGGGAGGCAACGTTCTTATGTTGCCGAGCATGTTTCTACCGACGACCCAAACGGAATGTGATGCCTTGGGCTGGGATCGGCTCGACGTGATTCTGGTGACGGGCGACAGCTACATCGACAGCCCCTTTATGGGAATCGCCGTCATCGGCCGGGTTCTTCAACAGGCCGGCTACCGGGTCGGGGTGATCGCCCAGCCCGAGATCGACTCGGACCGGGATATCGGTCGGCTCGGTGAACCGGAGCTCTTCTGGGGGGTCTCCGGCGGATCCGTCGATTCCATGGTGGCCAACTTCACGGCTCTGAAAAAACGCCGCAAGTCAGATGATTTCACGCCCGGTGGCCTCAATACCCGGCGGCCTGACCGGGCGGTCATCGCCTACGCCAACCTGATCCGACGCTTCTTTAAAAACACCGTGCCCATCGTTTTAGGCGGCATTGAGGCAAGCCTTCGTCGTATTTCCCATTTTGATTACTGGTCGGATCGGGTTCGCCGATCGATCCTTTTCGACGCCAAGGCCGACCTGCTGGTCTACGGCATGGGAGAAAATACCGTTGTGGCACTGGCCCGGCGCCTGGCCGACAAAGCGCCGGTCACCGACCTGGCCGGCCTCTGTTATCCGGCCGCCGAACCGGTTTCCGGCTACGCCATGCTGCCGTCCCACCAGGAAGTCGCCACTGACAAGGGTGCCTTTGAACGCATGTTTGCCGCCTTCTATACCAACTGCGACCCGGTTTTCGGCCAGGGGTTGTGCCAGAGGCAGGATACCCGCTACCTGGTCCAGACCCCGCCTGCCCTGCCCCTTTCCACCCAAGCACTGGACGCTGTTTACGCCCTTCCCTTTACCCACGACCAGCACCCCTTGCATGAACGTCTCGGACCGGTTCGTGCCCTGGAGACCATCCGGTTTTCCATCGCCACCCACCGGGGCTGCTATGGTGAATGCCGGTTCTGCGCCATTGCCATTCACCAGGGCCGGGCGGTCCAGTCCCGAAGCGAGGCGTCTATTTACGCCGAGGCCCAGCGCATGACCCACCACCGGCAATTCAAGGGCATTATTCGGGACGTGGGCGGCCCCACAGCCAATATGTACGGCATCGACTGTGATCGGAAAGTAAAAAAAGGGAGCTGCACCCAGCGCGGTTGTCTGTTTCCCCGGATTTGCCCCCAGCTGCCCGTGGATCATTCACCCCAAATACGCCTGCTCGAAAAATTGAGAGCCATAAAAGGGATTCGAAAGGTTTTCGTGGCATCCGGCCTTCGTTACGACATGATTTTGGCCGATGAAAAATCCGGAGACCGATATCTGGCCAACCTGGTGGCCCACCATGTGTCCGGGCAGTTGAAAATCGCACCGGAACACACCCAGTCCCACGTGTTGTCGGCCATGGGAAAGCCGGACCCCGCGGACCTGCTGTCATTTAAAGCGCGTTTTGACCAAATGACCCGCCAGGCCGGAAAGGATCAATACCTCACCTACTATTTCATCGCCGCCCACCCAGGTTGCAACCCGGGCGACATGGCAGCCCTTTCCCAGTATTGCAGCCGTCATCTCAAGACCACGCCCAGACAGATCCAGGTGTTCACCCCGACCCCTTCCACCTGGTCGACCCTGATGTACTGGACAGGGAAAGACCCCTTTACCGGGCAACCCATTTTTGTGGAAAGAGACCTTCGCCGCAAATCAGACCAAAAAGCAGCGGTCGTCCGGCCTTCACGACCAAAAGGGAAATCCGGAAGCAAATTGGCGGGAAATTCAAAAATAGGGAAGGACCGAAAATGAACCGACATGTTTCATTCAAACAGGCTGGTCTTGTTTCGATACTGATTTTGACGCTTCTTTCAGGCTGCGCCAGCACCAATGGCATCGGTTCACGGGCCCGGCCGAAGGTCTCGCCGGAGACGGCCCACACTTTTGAGATCTTTACCCTGCCGGCACTGCCCGAGGCGGCGGACCGCGACTATCTGGGGGTTTCCCAGGAACCGTTCAAGCTGACGCAAGTCAAGACCCGGCTGCTGCTCATCGAGACCTATTCCATGTATTGTCCCCACTGCCAGCGGGAGGCGCCCCTGGTCAATGCGCTCTACGATCTGATCCGGCAAAAGGGGCTGGCGGACCGGATCAAGATCATCGGCATCGCCGCGGGCGATTCACAATTTGAAGTGGAGACGTTTAAAAAGCAATACAACGTCCCCTTTCCCCTGTTTAAAGACGAAGACCTTTCCAAAACCCATCAAATGGGGGTCAAGCGTACACCGACATTTCTGGCCATCCGCATCGATGAAGATGGCTCCCATCGCCATGTGCTGTTCCACCCGGGACGCATGGAAACACCGGGGCAGTTTCTGGAAACGCTACGACGTCTATCCGATTTTTAATCATTGGGTTTTCAGGCCAAGGCCTTTTGAATGGACGCCAGGAGGTCATTATAACTAAACGGCTTTTTAATGAAGTTTTTGACGCCTTCGGGAATACTGGCTTTCTGGGTGAAACCGGAGGTCATGACAACCTTGACCCGGGGATCGATTTGGCACAGGGCCCCAAAGACTTCAACGCCGTTCATTTCCGGCATGATCATGTCGAGTAAGACAACGTTGATCTCGTCCCGATGCTTTTGGTAAATTCCGATGCCTTCCGCCCCGGAAGCCGCCGCATAGACATCATATCCCCCGTGTTCGAGAATGATTTTCGTAGAAGAGCGCAACAGGTCTTCGTCCTCGATCAGCAGCACCGTTCCCTTGCCGTGCGCATGGAGCACCGTGTCGCGTTTTCTTCGGATGTCGGTAGCTTGCACCATGGGGAAATACAGCGAAAACGTTGTCCCCTTGCCTGTGCCGCTCGTGACCTTGATCGCCCCCAGGTGGTTGGTGACGGTTCTGTAAACAGCTGCCAGGCCGAGTCCCGTGCCTTTGCCTTCTTCCTTGGTGGTAAAAAAAGGCTCGAAAATTCGTTTCTGGTTTTCCGGGGAAATGCCGATACCATCGTCTTTGACATGGATGCTCACGTATTGGCCGGAAAAAATCTCAAAGGGGCTGGCTTCGCACCATGAGTCATCGAGATGTTCCTCTTTGGCGGAGATGGTAATGTTGCCGCCATGGGGCATGGCATCGCGTGAGTTGATGATCAGGTTCAACAGCGCATTCTGAAGTTGAGAGGGATCCCCGACGATCATGAGGGGGTCGGGCGGGCATTCCGTTTTCAGGCGGATGAGTTTATCGATGGTGCGCTGGCCGATGGCGACGGTCTTTCGGATGACGTCCTGGATTGCAATGGGAGTCGATACGATTTTTCCACGCCGGCTGAAAGCGAGAAGATTTGATGTCAGATCCCCCGCACTTTTAACAGAATCGGTGATAATGCCAAGCAACTCGTCGTATTGATGTACACCATCATCTGAAAAATTTAGTTTGAGAACATCTGCCGCCCCCATGATCCCGCCGAGCATGTTGTTCAGGTCGTGGGCCACGCCACCGGCCAGTTGACCCACAGCCTCCATTTTCTGGTTATGGCTCAACTGTTCAATCAGGGCTTCATACCGGCCCATATCACGGAAGATCCCCACCGCTCCCAGCAGTTCGTCGGTGGCGCTTCGAATCGCCGAAGTACTGTCGGCAACCAGCGTGGTTTTTCCGTTCCCGGCCTGGAGCAGAATTCCCTGAGGATAGCCCCTGGAAGCGTTGCCGGACAAAACGTTTTCAAACGGGTTGTATGAAACGGTCTCTTCGGTGTTCTTATCGCGGAAGGCCAGCACCTCTGTGGCATTCCGTCCATAGGCATCGGCCTGGGTCAGGCCCGTGAAATCCTCCATGGTATGATTCATCCGGAGAATCGTCCCGTTACGGTCCGTGGCCATGACGCCGTCGGCAATGGATTCGAGGGTAACGCGATGCCAGGCCTCCTGGTTTTTGATGGCTTCGAATGATTTTTGTTTTCTCCAGTTATTGACAAAGAACAAGAAAACAAGGGTGAAGACGATTTCGGCGATATCCTCGATAGGATCAAAATATTCTGTTATTCCTGAGTGTTCCAGAAAATTTGAGGTCACGATGAATGCATACAAAAAGATGGCAAACAACAATGGAAACAGCACACCGTTGGAAAGATGAATTTTCTTCCGGCGTTTGACCAACAGCACTGCCGAAGCGACAAAGCCGACAGCGGAGATGAGGCTCAATAGGACCGTTGCGTTCACTGGGGGAACCTCTGATCAGGCTTTCCCGCCAACAAGAATGGGGTGGTCATTTCCTTGGTCGATGTCATCTTTGAAATGGCCACAAACAGTATGACGGAACTGATCGTTATGAATACATGTTCGCAGAAATTGAAAAAAGCGTTCAGCCAGAATTCCTCGACCACAGTGAAAATGTTTGAAAAAACCAACAACAGGTAAAACAGCATAAACAAAGGAGCGCCGCTGAGTTCGGAATTGCGGAAAAGACCGTAATATAGGGGCAACCCGGCAATGAAAATACACATCACGAAAATCTCGGTGGATAAGGGCATCAGGCATTCCTCCCTTTCTGGCGGCAGTATACCTTCGCGGCGCCCCCCAAGGGCGGCGAAGCCAAATGGCAGGCGATGGGAAATCAGATGGAAATCAATTGTTTTCGGGGTGCCGACAAGCTGTTTATCAGGCTATCATAGAAAATCGCTGATTGGCAACCGCCGGGAAAATCGTCGATTTCACGATGCCGCCTGACTGCGGCGGATCGGGAGTTCCGGCAACGGGAATCGGGCTTTTGAGGCTATGGGAAATTAGTTAGTGCCCGTCCACGAATCGATTTTTGAGTGGATGGGCACCCATGGGTGTTTCCAATCCAGAAATGCGAATCTTTGTCCAAGGTCAAGCAATGGCGCCGATTGACGCCGAGATTGGGCAAAAAAGCCATTTATGGATTGAAACTAGTTTGGGGTGGGGATGCTCCAGCCATCCGGCCCTTTAAATCCGCAGGCAACGGGCTTTTTTTTCCCATGCCAAAGCGCTTTTCACCGATGATGGTCTCCAGGTGATCGATGCGGCGCTGGTTTTCCGGATGGGTCGAAAAATAGTGCCCAAATGCCCCGGGATCTTGAGCACCGGCGATGCGATGAAAAAAATCGGTGGCGCCGGCCACATGACCGTATAGGCAATGAACGGCGTCTAAGGCGAACTCGTCGGCGCGGGTCTCCTGATGTCTTGAAAAGCGCATCTCGGTCAGCTTCAACCCGTGGGACAGCATCCCGCCGACCCGGCTGTCCGGACCGAAAATGAAGGCCGACATGGCCATAAAGACCAGGGCCCGCCCCATTCCCCGCAGATGGTCCCTGTGGGCATAATGGCCCAGTTCGTGGGCCAGGACAAAGGCGAGTTCGTTTTCCGACAGGACTTTGTCCAGCAAACCGGTAAAGACCACGATATGCCCCCCCGGCATGGCCAGGGCATTGATCTTTTTATCCCGATAGACATGGACCCGAAAGGCATAGGGAAGGTGGGTACAGCCGTTCTGGAGACGATCGAGCAGCGACTGAAGGCTGCCGGTCATCGCCGGGTCACCGGGCGTTCCGTCTTTCATGGCCAGCAGGGAGCCGGCCATCTTTTTTTCGATTTCCGGGGAAAGCCGCGGAACGATCAGGTCGACGGCAAATCCCAGGGCCAGGTAGACGCCGACGATAATGACCAGAAGCCCCCCGGCCATGATGAAAAAATCTTTCAGGGGGCTGGTGGGGGTGACGTTGTCGTTGGATTCGGGCAGCCGTGGGGTATATTTCAAGACGCCTCTATTGACTCTAAAGCCGTGTCCGGCTCATCCATTGGATATTTATTCCTTATGCAGCGCTACGGCCGTGCCGTAAGCGATGGCCTCTATGCACCCGACCCCTTTTTTATGGGCGTTTTTTCCTATGGTGGCGGTTTCGATGCGCACGTTGACAATGATGGCAGCACCCAAGGCCTCGGTTTTCATTCGAAGGACCGCTTCTCTGCGGGCGCGGTCAACGAGGCTCTCATAAGACTTGATCGTTCCTCCGAAGATATTGCGAAATCCGGCCAGCAGGCGCTTGAAATAATCGACGGAGATCACGGCGCTGCCCGTAACCAGCCGGGCACTTCGGATCCGGCCTGCCGGATACGGAACGGTCTTCAACGTCACTGCCGGAAGGCGCAACGACGCCCTTTCCCGCAATGCGATGGACCGGTAATGGCGCTTCTCGGCAATGGTGCCGGCCACATAGCCCAAGGCCACGAGGCTGAAAAAAAAGATCAGGTCGTACATGGCGTTACCCTCCGGCGTATTGGCTTATGGACCCAAAAGCTATTTTTATTCAACACGAACGGCGGTGCCGTAAGCGTATAGCTCGGCCGCTCCCTGGGCCACCGACGAGGTGGAAAAACGCACGTTGATCACGGCATTGCCCCCGAGCTGTTTGGCCTGGGCAATCATCCGATCAACAGCCTGGGTGCGCGACTCCTGCAGGAGTTGGGTATAGCCTTTGAGTTCTCCGCCCACCAGGTTCTTCAAGCTGGCCATGATGTCCCGGCCCACATGCTTGGCGCGGATGGTGCTGCCGGAAACCAGTCCGAAATGCTCCACAATGGTCTTGCCCGGCACGCTCTCGATATTGGTCAGAATCATACGGCCTCCGGAAAAAGGGTTTTTCGCGCTTCGATCCACGACCTGTAACAACGGTCCGGGTGGGGGGGCGTGGGCACCGGGCCGGGTATCGGATGGCGGGTCTTTCGGAAAGCGGGGCGGCGGCTCAGCGCCGGATCCGGTCTCGGCCGGAACCATACGACAGATGGCGCCTGCCCGGTCAAAGGCACCCAGAAACCGTTTTGCCGTCTCCTGGGTCACGCCCCGCCGCAGGACGGCTGGCGTCCGTTCAAAAAGCCGTTCGATGCCCGCAAGGTCGGCGTTCATCAGTTTGGCGAGTTTTTCCTTGACCTCTTTTCCCGACTTGCCCGGAACAAGGTCTCCTTCAAACAGGATGTCGAATCGTTGGTCCATGATGCAGATTCCCATTAGTGAAGCGATGCAAAGCTGTTGGCGGGTCGACCACCAACCATTTTATTGTCGGCGACGGTCTGCGTTTGCCCGCGGCTCATGACCGGATGGCGTTTTATTTAGCCAGTAATGGTATACTTACGTCATCGTATTTATGACAGCACGGACTAGGGCGTCGGCTGGACCCATCGGGCCAGGCTGCCGTCGTAGAACCATTTGTCGGGAAAACCGTTTTGGCGGATAAAATTGGGATGCTGGGCCCACTCGATGAGCTTTTCATAGGCTTCGCGAATCTTGCGAAAAGAGATCGAATCGCCGCCCAGGTCCGGGTGGTGGTTCTTTGCCTGGCGGCGGTAGGCCGCCTTGATCTGCGCCTGCAACCGTTGCGGGTCCAGTTCGAAACGATCAAGATTCAGGGTCGTCAGGGACCCACCCTCTACCCTCGGAATTCGGGTGCGGACTGGCACCATCGTTCCCATGGGCATGTCCGGCCTGAGTGCCTTTTCCAGGACGACCCGGGATGCCATATATCGCTTGCGGGTCCGGTCCCGCTCCTCCCACCAGGCAGCGCCCAGCATGTTTGACAGCTTGCAGAAATCCGCCGTTGGTTTTTCTCCGGAGCGTCGATGGAGCATGAAGGTAAAAATCTGTTCGGTGCCGTATGGCAGAAGATCCAGGACAACGATATGATCCGTGAAATAAAAGGTGGCGTATCTCGTATTTAGCGCCCGCAGCAGGCCGGTGCGGCGGTTGAGCGAAAGATGGAGTCGCTGGAGGCAATCCGGGTCGCAGTATCGCCGTTTACGGGGAGGGAGTCGGTCCCCACATGCCAGGCAACGCCGCTGGAGATTGCGATAGATCGTCGGGAGGTGCTCGGCGGAAAAGGGTTCCATAGTATTCTTCTTATACCAGTATTTGGCTGTGAATTGAAGTCTTTAGCGCTGACACACCCGGACAGAAAATAGTGATCTGGTTCGGCATGGTCCGCCGGTGCGCCAAAATCCATTCTGTTCCCGTCCGGACCGGGCTATAAATATTTGATTTTTATCACCCCATTGACTATGTTTGGGCCAAGCGTAAAACAGGTCTTGCCGAACTATAGGGAGAACTCAGGCATGAAACAAATCATCGAATGCGTCCCCAATTTTTCTGAAGGAAGAAACAAGACCGTCATCGACGCCATCGCCGATGCCGTGCGCCGGACCCCCGGGTGCACCCTGCTCGACGTGGATCCGGGAGAATCGACCAACCGGACGGTCTACACCTTTGTGGGTGATGCCGAAGCCGTGGTGGAAGGCGCCCTCAACGCTGCCCGGGTAGCGAGAAAAAACATCGACATGCGCGGCCACAGCGGTGAGCATCCCCGGATGGGCGCCATGGATGTCTGCCCGTTTATACCCGTGGCCAACGTGACCATGGAGACCTGCATCAAGGTATCGAAAACCTTTGCCCGTCGTGCGGCCGAAGAACTCGACGTTCCCTTTTTCCTTTATGAAGAAGCGGCTGAAAAGGCGTATCGGAAAAAGCTGCCCCAGATTCGTGAAGGCGAATACGAGGCTTTGGCGGAAAAGCTCCTAAAACCCGAATGGGCTCCTGATTTTGGCCCCTCCCGATTTGTTCCCGAATGGGGGGCCACGGCAGTCGGCGCCCGATTCTTCCTCATCGCCTACAATATCAACATCCTTGGCACCAGCAACCAGGCCCACCGCATCGCACTAAACCTTCGTGAAGCCGGCCGCGGCCCCAAAGAACCCGGCCGTCTCAAAGAGGTCAAAGGGATGGGCTGGTTTGTCGATGAATACAACATGGCCCAGGTCACGGTGAATCTGACCCACTACCCGACAACCCCCATCCACACCATGTTTGAAGAGACCCGAAAGGAAGCCGCGGCCCTCAACGTTGGCGTGGCCGGATCGGAGATCGTGGGTCTGGTGCCCCTGGAGGCCATGCTCCAGGCAGCCGATCACTACATGACCAAAGAGGCCCTTTTTATTTTAGACGAAGACCAGAAGATCCGTCTGGTCGCTGAACGCCTGGGGCTCAACAGCGTGGCGCCTTTTAACCCCCGGAAAAAAATCATCGAATACCTGGTGGAAGACAAACAAGACGAACCCCTTGCCGGCATGAGTCTCCGCGGATTCATTGAAGAGGTGGCCGCCCGCACGTCGGCCCCCGGCGGAGGATCGGTATCGGCGGTGATGGCAGCCATGGGCGCGGGTTTAGGGGCCATGGTGGCCAAGTTGACTTACGGCGTCCGAAAATTCGAAAACGTGGATGCCCAGATGCGGCAAATCATCCCCGTCCTGCACCGGGCGGCCGCGGCCCTGATACCCATGATTGACGCCGACACTTCGGCCTTTAACGAATACATGGAAGGGCTGCGCATGCCTCGGGACACCGAAGCGGAAAAAGAAGCTCGCCACGACAAAATGCAGCATGGGCTCAAAGCCGCCATCGAAGTGCCCTTAAAAACCATGACCATCGGTGACAGCGCCTGGGATGCCATGTGCGAAGCTGCCCGATACGGCAACCCGGCATCGCGATCGGACGTGGAAGTCGGCGCCCGGGCTCTTGAAACCGGCATTTGGGGCGCCTACAAAAACGTATGTATCAACATGGCCGATATCGAGGACGATGTCTTCAAGTCGCGAATCATGACCCGAGCCGACGTCATGGTTCAACGGGCCGAAGAAAAGTGTGCCGAAGTTCTCGCCATTCTGGATCAATAGATTTACCCTAACGCTGCAATATCAAAATCTTAACTGCTTTTGTTGTGTTTTTTATGCAACTATAGGGTAATCTCCCGGCCGGGAGACGGCGGCCGGAGATAAGAAAGCCTTCACAGGTCATCGTCTCCCGATCCGTGAAAAATATGGGTCCCTCACTATTTCGTGTAGGGGCAACATAAAAATACGTAAACGTCCGTATGAACAGGACCACTAAACGTCAATGGTATTAAATTTTTCTTCCGGAGCACCGCAAACCGGGCATTTCTTAGGTATTTTCTTTTCCGTGACATAGCCGCAGACCTGGCAGACATGGTAGGCTTTGACCACATCCTTGATCACGTTCATGATGGCGCGTTCGTAGAGTTTGGCATGAAAGGTTTCAGCGTCCCGGGCCTGGGTGAAGGCAATGGCAGCCACCTTTTCTCCGTCTTCTTCGGCTGCCTGAATAAAATTCGGGTATTCGTTTTCACTGACCGACTTTTCCCGTTGAAAGGATTTTTCCAGGTTCGTGTCGGTGTCCTTGACCATAACCTCCTTGAGCGAATTCAAATGTCGCGTGGCGTGGACCCGCTCGGCATCGGCAATGGCCCGAAAGAGCATCGAGATCTGGGGCAGCTCCTCCTCATCGGCCTTTTCCGCATACGCCAACAACCGGAAGTACGCCTTTGCCTCCCCTACAAACGCCTTGTAAATATTGTCTCTGGTCCTTTCCTTCACGTCAATCCTCCTGTCCTTTAAACCGGTTATCCAAAAAAAACACAAGCAAACCGACCGTATCATTTCAGCCCAAATCTGTAAACATGCCGGCATTATAGCATTTGCCGGAACATGTCACCGTTGGCCCCGGCCACAAACCCGGCCCGATCGATCGCTTTTTTCTATCCAATTTGATATATTGTCACCAAGTCATTCATCAGAGCACTTCAAGACCGCATCGCCGAATACGTCAGGATGTTGACCGATTACTCTGTCTTGCTCAAAATGAGAGCCCAAAGCGTTTTTTGTAAATGATTAACTTCTTCGGCCGGAATCTTCGGAGTGGTTTTCCGGCCAAA
This sequence comes from Desulfobacterales bacterium, assembly GCA_016342285.1. Classification (GTDB taxonomy): domain Bacteria; phylum Desulfobacterota; class Desulfobacteria; order Desulfobacterales; family JAEINQ01; genus JAEINQ01. The sequence goes on along the minus strand of JAEINQ010000034.1, from coordinate 8,081 downwards.
ATTCCAACAGCAGGCTTGTCGCCATTTTGAAGGCAATCCAGGCCCAGGCCGAGAGGCAGTTGACCGTGTATCAAAAGGCTGCCGAGTCGGGCAAGGTGACGCGGGAGGCCTTTGACGCCGGCATGGTCAAGATTATGATCGGCACCATCAAGAACGGCCAACTCTTTTGCAAAAAGGCCCTGGCCAAAAAAATCGCGGAAGAACAGACAAAATTCTTCAACGACGGGATTCAGAAGGCGGCGAGGGACGTGACCCAGAACCTGACCAACCTCGTCAAAAAAAATGGATTCCTCCGATAAACGGAAACAGACTGGAGAGAGTCTCTCCCAAGTACTGCAGGCCTGGGGCAACAAGGGGCGCAAACTTCCCGGAGATTCCAACGAAAAGCAGGTTAAACGAGAGGTCGGCGCTTTCTATCAGGCACTCAGAGGCGCCTCCAAGTGGGCCAAGTCCCTCAAATAGCAACCGCCCCTGCTTCGTCAAAAGGCGGGTTGTATCCCGACCCGCCTCCATTCATCTGAATTACTTGTATTGGTTCCTGGCGCCGGGTAAAAGGGTTAATCCTTCCCGGCGCCAATTTTTTTTTGGATTAGTATTATAGCATTTTTAGCCTTTCGATTCTGACTCACATTGAGTTTGAAGGTGAGGGCCGTCCTTAGATCCGTATCGGAACGTATTTCTGACAAATGCTATAAAGCCCCGGTTTGTTGTCACCGACCTCGGGTCCCATCCCACTGCCTGCCTTCAGACCTCCACCTTCCATCGTGGTTTTATTGATCGGAACGAGTTGTCAACTCATCCATTGACGATATTTTCGAGATGTGATTGAGTGAACATTAAAATATTGAAGGTGATTTATTCCAGGCAATTCTTTGTTTGGCAAGCTCTCTTCTCCCGTGATTCACCTTTTCTCCAGCGAAAGGAAAAACAATGGAAAAACCATGGCTTCAACACTACGATTCAGGAGTTCCTGCCACCATGGCGTCTCCCCAAATCCCCCTGGACCAGTACCTCACGGATACGGCAGCGGCGCTTCCCGACCACACCGCGCTGATTTTCGGGGTTCGGGTGGGGCCGCTCCTTCTTGATCGTAAAATCTCCTATGCCTCCCTGAACGCAGCGGTCAACCGCTTTGCCGCCGGTCTCCAGCAGATGGGCGTGGCAAAGGGTGACCGGGTGGCCATCATGTTGCCCAACTGTCCCCAGTTTGTCATCGCCGCCTATGCCATATGGCGCATAGGGGCCGTGGTGGTATGCTGCAACCCTCTGTACATGCCCCGGGAGATCGAATACCTGGTCAACGACTCCGGTGCAACGAGCTTTATCGTCATGAGCAGTCTTTATGAGCGAATCAAGAAGATCCGCCCCAAGACCGGCTTAAAGCGGGTCATTGTCACCAACATCAAGGAGTATTTCCAGACACCGCTCAAGCTCTTGTTCACCCTCACCAAAGAGAAAAAGGAAGGGCACCGGGTCGATTTTTCAGGCGACGCCGACACCTTTTCCTTTCAGAAAATTCTCGCCGAAGCCCCGGCCGAACCCCGACCGGTGACGGTCACCCCCGAGGACACCTCCACGCTAATCTATACCAGCGGCACCACTGGAAGACCCAAGGGCGCACGGCACATTCACCGGAGCCAGGCCCTTAACAGCGAAATGCTAAACCTCTGGGCAAGAAGTCGCAAGGGTGAGGATGTGATGCTGGCCGTCATGCCTTTTTTTCACATCTACGGTCTGGCCATTGTCTTGAACACGGTTATCGCGGGCGGTCTTACCGCGGTACTCATCCCAAACCCCAGGGACATGGACCATGTGATCATGGCCATCGAGAAACACCGGATCAACTACTACCTCGGGGTTCCGGCCATGTTCGTGGGGTTTAACAACCATCCGCGGTCTAAAAAAACCGATTTTTCCTCCCTTCGATTTGCCGCCAGTGCCGCTGCCCCCCTGGCCCCCGAGGTCCAGGACCGGTTCGAAGAAATTACTGCCGGCAAGATGGTGGAAGCCTACGGCCTCACCGAGACCATCTGCGCGGCCATGAATCCGATCGATAACACCCGGCATAACTCCATCGGTCTGCCCATGCCCGGTACGGAAATGCGGATCGTTGACGAAAATGACGGCACCATCGAACAGCCCCCTGGCACGCCCGGTGAAATCATCGTCAAAGGGGCACAGGTAATGCAAGGGTATTGGGAAAACCCCGAAGCCACCGCCAAAATCCTTCGGGTGGGGCCGGACAACACCCCCGGATGGTTTTTCTCCGGCGATATCGGCACCATGGATGAAGACGGCTTTTTTCATATCGTGGACCGAAAAAGCGATATGATCATTGCCGGTGGATACAACATTTATCCGGCCGAAGTGGAAGCGGTCCTTTTTGAGCACCCCGCGGTGTTTGAGGCGGCGGTATTCGGCGTGCCCCACGAGGTGCGCGGAGAAAATGTAAAGACTTCCATTGTCCTCAAACCCGGCCAAACCGCCACGGCGGATGAAATCACGGATTTTTGCAAAGAGCGCATGGCAGCCTACAAGGTGCCAAAAATCGTCGAATTCCGTGAAGAACTCCCCAAATCTCTGGTTGGCAAGGTGTTGCGGCGTATGCTTCGGGAGGAAGAGGACACCTCCGGCAAAAACCCGCCGGCATAACAGGATTGTAAAGATCAAAGGGTACCCTATCGATGCAAAAGCCGGAGGGCTCCAGAGCCCAGGCGCAAAGTGTGACGTACCGCCTTGGCGGAACAAACCCTGCCAACGCCGGATCTGGAGCTCTGGTCTGCCACGTCTTTAGCGTGGCTTTCCCTACCTGTCGGGCGTGTTGTGCGGCGTAGCCCGAAGGCCGAAGACGTAAGCCGTAGGCGACCTGTGCGGCGCAGCTCAGAGAGCGTAGACGTAAGACTGAAAATGAACGGGCCGCGGCCAAAACAGCGCCTTCCGGCCTCTGTTGACATCTATCTCAATATGAGATAGCTTTCCTCATGCACATCATCGCGAGAAAGCGGTTGCTCGACTTTTCCAAAATGTATCCTGATTGTTCCTCGGCCATTGAATCCTGGTATCGGATCGTCAAGCATACGGATTTTGATTCATTTGCAGCGCTTCGAGCGACGTTTCCGAGTGCTGACAAAGTCGGTAAGCTGACCGTTTTCAACATCGGAGGAAACAAAGCCCGGTTGATCGCAGCGATCCATTACAACGCGCATCGGGTGTATATCCGCGACATTTTGACACACGCGGAATATGATCGCGGAACCTGGAGGCAAAAATGAACGCCCAGATTGAAGAACTCGTTAAGGTTTGGCCAACCATCGCGCATGTATTTTCCGTGCCACACACTGAAAAGGACTATGAAAAGCTGGTCCGCCTGCTTGATGGCCTCATTGACGAGGTGGGCGAAGACACCGCCCACCCCCTGGCCTCGTTGATGGAAACCATCGGAAGCCTGATTGAAACCTATGAATCGGGTCATGTTGCCCCTATGGCAGGCAATCCGGGCGACACCCTGAAATTCTTGATGGCCGAACACGGTCTTAAGCAAGCGGATCTGCCAGAAATTGGAAGTCAAGGGGTGGTTTCGGAGGTATTGAGGGGAAAGCGGCAACTCAATGTCCGCCAAATCAAATTACTGGCCGAGCGATTCCATGTTTCTTCCGCCGCTTTTGTCTAAACCGTACTTTTTCACGCCCAAAACATCGCTTTAAGAGCTAAAAATGCCCCTTATTTCGACGTGAAGCCTTGATAATCGGGCTTTCAGCTTGGTCAGACCCCAGGTCACGGGACAAAACAACCGTGAAGCTGTACCACGACATCAAGCTGGTGGCGACGCATCCGCGCCAAATCTTTCCAGGGCAACGCTCTACGGTGGACGAGCACATGCCTCCCGAGGCGATTGCCTACAAGATGCAGGATCCCCAATGGTGCCTGAAGCAGGCCGAAGACATCGGTCCCGACTGCCACCGGCTGATCCGCCGGTTGTTTGCCCACAAAGTACTCGACAACCTACGTGCCGCCCAAGGTGTGATCCGTCTGGGCAAAAAGTACGGCCCGGACCGGTTGGCGGCGGCCTGCGCCCGAGCGCTTCATTTTGATAACGCCAAGTACCGCACGGTCAAAAGCATCCTGCAACAGGGGCTGGACCAGTTGCCGCTATATGAGCAACCCAACGTAATCCCGCTGGCGTCGGCATACACCGGCAGGGGCCGCTTCCTTCGCAGCCAGGTTTGCCGGGAAGGGAGGCCGCTATGAATCCGATGCCCGATCTAACCCCCATGCTCAAGCAGCTTCGCCTGTCGGGAATCATGGACTCCATCGAGTCACGTAACCGCCAGGCCATCGAAAACAAGATGTCCTACATGGACTTTCTGGCGATTATCGTCACTGACGAGATCGCCCGCCGCAACCAGAAAAAATTGGCATCAGCTCTTCGCCGGGCCAACTTCCGAAATCAGAAGACATTGGAAGAGTTTGACTTCTCCTACAACCCCAACATCAACCGTGCTCTGGTAATGGACCTGGCGTCGTGCAGGTTCATCACCGAGAAGGTGTGCGTGTTCATCATCGGCCCCTGCGGGACCGGCAAGAGCCATTTGGCTCAGGCCCTTGGCCACAGCGCCATCCGAAACGGATACAGCGTTTTGTTCACCTCGGCCTCCAAAATGCTGGCCCAGCTAAATGCCGCCCGGGCGATCAACGGATATGACAGACACTTTGCAAAGATTACCGGGGTGGATCTGTTGATCATCGACGACTTCGGCCTCAAACCGCTCAAACCCGCCCAGGACGAAGACTTCCATGATGTCATCTCCGAGCGCTATGAGCGAAAAAGCACCATTGTAACCTCGAACCTGGACATCCCGGAATGGACCGACGCCTTCCCCAACCGGATCTTGGGGGAAGCTACGATCGACCGGTTGCGTCACGGAGCCTATACCGTGGTGTTGGAAGGAAAGAGCTTTCGCGCCCAACGGACGATCTCTGACCCATCCAAAAATGCTTGTCAAAAAACAGCTAAAAACGGCAGTTTGAAAGGGGGTGAAAAAGCCTGATTTGAAGCCGGTCCGAGAACCGCTTTTGGCCCTTTTTAAGTGGCTCCATTACGGTGACTATGGGTGGCTCCATTAGGGTGATCATTGACAGTCTGGACAATGCCCGGTTCATCCCCACGTTCGTGGGGAACTCATCTCACCGGGCAAAGACGAAAGGATAAACTCCGGTTCATCCCCACGTTCGTGGGGAACTCGTTTGTCTTCCCGGAAGTGGAAGCCGCGGCCACCGGTTCATCCCCACGTTCGTGGGGAACTATAGTCGGGGGCAGTGGATTGCGGAATTCACCGCGGTTCATCCCCACGTTCGTGGGGAACTCTTGACCACGGTGTAGGAGTGGGCGGACAGGGCCGGTTCATCCCCACGTTCGTGGGGAACTCGTGATGTTGAACCCCAGGATCTCCTCCATCGCCGGTTCATCCCCACGTTCGTGGGGAACTCGTCTGGAACTGATCCATTGCCATCCAACAGGCCGGTTCATCCCCAAGTTCGTGGGGAACTCCCTTCCCCGTGACAACATTTCCGACAATGATCGGGTTCATCCCCACGTTCGTGGGGAACTCGGCCCCGACCTGAAAACGGCGATGGATACGGCCGGTTCATCCCCACGTTCGTGGGGAACTCGTGTATGAGGCACATTAGGTTTATGAGCACCCCGGTTCATCCCCACGTTCGTGGGGAACTCTTTTTCTGCGCCTTTTACGATTCGGAAAATTTCGGTTCATCCCCACGTTCGTGGGGAACTCACGCGGTTGGACGAGATAGGAATGGCATTCGGCGGTTCATCCCCACGTTCGTGGGGAACTCCGTTGCCGTGTAGCCCACCGCCGCATTCATCGCGGTTCATCCCCACGTTCGTGGGGAACTCGAACAATGGCGGGACCTGATTGTGCCCGAAGCCGGTTCATCCCCACGTTCGTGGGGAACTCTCAAACAGTTCCAATTTCCGCGCCACGGAAACCGGTTCATCCCCACGTTCGTGGGGAACTCGTGATGGAACGCGAACCCGGCATCCGGGTCGCCGGTTCATCCCCACGTTCGTGGGGAACTCTGGTCCCGTATTGAGCGGCAGGGCCACCATACCGGTTCATCCCCACGTTCGTGGGGAACTCACCATGGCCGACGTGGTCGCGCCGAATATGCCGCGGTTCATCCCCACGTTCGTGGGGAACTCAAAAGATCACGGCCGGTGCCGTCTTCGGTGACCGGTTCATCCCCACGTTCGTGGGGAACTCAATTATTCCTCCTGTTTTACTGCGTCTTCGGTCGGTTCATCCCCACGTTCGTGGGGAACTCCTATCCCTCCAACCCGTCACACATCGGGGTGCCGGTTCATCCCCACGTTCGTGGGGAACTCAAAACCCGATTTCACGGCAAGTCTAAAAAAATCGGTTCATCCCCACGTTCGTGGGGAACTCTTTGATACTTTCCGACCGACCGTACCCCATTGCGGTTCATCCCCACGTTCGTGGGGAACTCGTCCCATGAATACCGAAAATTTTTGCAATGTCCGGTTCATCCCCACGTTCGTGGGGAACTCAGGGCAAAGACAAGTGCAAAATCAACGGATCGCGGTTCATCCCCACGTTCGTGGGGAACTCAAGGGACCATTGACGTTTATGGATCACAAGACCGGTTCATCCCCACGTTCGTGGGGAACTCCGGTTTTTGTTCAGATTGTCCGAAGCGGGAAACGGTTCATCCCCACGTTCGTGGGGAACTCAACACAGTCGGAACCGCCCCCGGCAACTCCGGCGGTTCATCCCCACGTTCGTGGGGAACTCGAACCAGGGAACGGCAAGGCATGGAAACAACACGGTTCATCCCCACGTTCGTGGGGAACTCTGAAACAGAATCCAGAATGTTGTTGCCGTAGCCGGTTCATCCCCACGTTCGTGGGGAACTCACGCGGTTGGACGAGATAGGAATGGCATTCGGCGGTTCATCCCCACGTTCGTGGGGAACTCCGTTGCCGTGTAGCCCACCGCCGCATTCATCGCGGTTCATCCCCACGTTCGTGGGGAACTCGAACAATGGCGGGACCTGATTGTGCCCGAAGCCGGTTCATCCCCACGTTCGTGGGGAACTCTATTACCGAGAATATCAACGCAGCCGTTTTCACGGTTCATCCCCACGTTCGTGGGGAACTCCAACAGAAGAAAACCATGCAATGACGGCTTGCCGGTTCATCCCCACGTTCGTGGGGAACTCCTGCTGGCGGGTGTGGACACCCAGGATAATGGCGGTTCATCCCCACGTTCGTGGGGAACTCCATGCCACCGCGAAAGTAGTTTCCTTCCCTCACGGTTCATCCCCACGTTCGTGGGGAACTCCCGGACAGTTAGATCATCACTCCACTTTTTAACGGTTCATCCCCACGTTCGTGGGGAACTCTCCTCGGGCCATTCGTGGAATATTTCATTTAGCGGTTCATCCCCACGTTCGTGGGGAACTCGGCCATACATATCAGGGCAGACAAGGCAAACGCGGTTCATCCCCACGTTCGTGGGGAACTCGCATCCATAATTGATCGGCAAGCGGATCGTCACGGTTCATCCCCACGTTCGTGGGGAACTCGCGTTATCCACAACAACATGAAAGGCATCAAATCGGTTCATCCCCACGTTCGTGGGGAACTCTAGGTGATGGCAACAAGCGCATGGGTGGTCGTGCGGTTCATCCCCACGTTCGTGGGGAACTCCTGATTTTGCGACATTCCTGGCTGCTAATGGCCGGTTCATCCCCACGTTCGTGGGGAACTCGTACACCATCACCACCAAGGGCAACCTGCTGACCGGTTCATCCCCACGTTCGTGGGGAACTCACCCGGTGGGCGATATGTGCTACATTTACCGGCGGTTCATCCCCACGTTCGTGGGGAACTCGATACCATCGACACGGCGACGAGCACGACCTACGGTTCATCCCCACGTTCGTGGGGAACTCTGTAAATTCATCCATCTCGCGGTAGGAACGCCGGTTACCCAGCGCCCCCCGCACAGACCCGGACGTGCGGTTTTCCCGCATCCGGTTCC
>JAEINQ010000033.1 GCA_016342285.1 Desulfobacterales bacterium | reverse complement strand
GACCCAGATCTTATATGCTCTTCATGTCAGGAATTGTCCTTCACCCTCTGATGAAGAATTATAGTGTATGACAGTTAGGCACCAACGTTTCATGTTGCCTCAGACTCTGCCTGCTTTGAGGGGCGAGGATCTTTTCCCAGGAATCTGTCCTTTTTCCTGACGCATCCGATTTATATCCCCTTTGATTTCTCTTAGACTGCCTAGGTCCGCTATTTTTCTTGACGCATTCGAAAAAAGTCGCCACCGAGAAAGCTTGCCACAATATGTAGCGCTTTAAACAATAAATATGCTTAGTATATTGTGGCCAAGAAGAAATTCTGGGACTTTTTACGAGAGCATTCTTCGTATTGGTCAGACAAGCGCTTGCCCTGCATCTTTGATTGACCTACAAACCCTACGGTTGCATAAAAAATATAACGACTTCACCCTTTGCGCCTGGCTCTGGAGCGCTCCGACTTTTGCAACGATCGGCGATAGGGTAAATATACCCGAATTTGACTCCGTTGCGCTCTTTCCTAAAGCACCGTGAGCGACCGTCATTATTGTTGGCGGCGAATGATGAATCCCTACAAAATCATGTTCGTCGATGACGAGGTTGATTTTTTATCCGCCATTCAGCGGGCATTGCGTAAAGAACCCTATCCCGTCGTTACGGCGCTGAGCGGCCCTGCCGCGTTTGAAAAGATAAAAACCGATCTTGCGCCAGATGGCCCGGAAGGAGGAAGAAACCGTTTTAAAGGGGTTTCCCAAAAGAAAAAAAGAAGGTCACTGCAGGAGATCGGACTGTGCCGTTGACCGGGGACAGAAATGGCGCTGAAAAGTCTGTTTATGGGCCTTCGTCGCATCGAGTTTTGCGAAAATACCGACAATCTGCTATGCTACCTCCTCAATTCGATCAGGTCCGGGCCAGCCGCTGCAAAAGCAAACCTGCCGCTTAAAGCCGTAACCGGGTCAGTCTTTTCGTCCATTGCGGGCACGCCATCTGTTTTATCGGCTTTTGGCAGGAACTCGAATCATGGAACGAGTTGACAATGCATCCATATCAAATCATGTTCGTCGATGACGAGGCTGATTTTTTAAGCTCCGTCCAGCGCGGGCTTCGCAAAGAGCCCTACAAAGTGATCACGGCCCGAAGCGGCGAGGCCGCGCTTGAAAAAATTCGCACCGGCAGCATCGACTTGGTCGTAAGTGATTACAAAATGCCGGGAATGGACGGGTTGGCCCTGCTCCGAAAAATTCGTGAAGAGAATGAGCGAATCCAGAGCATCATGATTACGGCTGTGTCCGACGTCAACATCACCGTTGAAGCGCTCCATTTTCTGGGCGTTTCCAAATTCTTCCTGAAACCGATCGACATAGACCAGTTAAAACCGGTCCTGCTGCAGGTACTTCAGGAAAAAGGAAACGCAGATGAAACCCGCCGCTGTGTCCCGGAGGCCCCGGGACACAGCGCGAACGTTTTTCCGACCGCCGGAACCGATCCGGAAACGGATTACTGGCCAGCTTTTTACCATGGACCCGTGGCGCAATGTCCGTTTTGCCGGACAGGGGTCTGCTTCCGCATCCCCAGGAAAGTTTGGATGAAGCTGATTCCCCTGTTGATGCGCATGCGCTGCCGCACCTGCGGATTAACGTTTTTCAAAATGGGAAGAGGGTAGCCGCCAAGGCCCCGATTTTAAGGTTGACCGCCACGGTGGAGAATATCGCCATGATCAACCAACGATCGATTCTTGTTGTGGATGACGAAACGGACTTTCTCTCCAGCATACGCCGCCTGCTTCGCAAGGAACCGTATGCCGTACTGACCGCTGATAACGGAAAGACCGCCCTTAACCTGCTGTCCGAAAAAGAGATCAGCATCGTTTTGAGCGACTACCGAATGCCGGGAATCAACGGGTTGGCGCTGCTGCAGCATGTTCGGGCACAATATCCCCAAATTCTCACCATCATGCTCACGGCAATTTCCGAAATCGAGCTCGCCATGAAGGCGATCAATGAGGCCGGAGTATACAAGTTTTTCTTAAAACCGGTCGAGATCCATGACCTCAAGCTCACCTTGAAGCGAGCCCTGGAACACCTGGATCTGGTCGAGGAACGAAACGGACTGCGCCGGGAACTCAATGTCCGCGATACTTTGCTGCAGAGACTGGAGAACAAATGTCCTGGAATCACCAAGGTGGAACGGGACAAAAGCGGCGTCTACATTCTCAAAGAATAGAACTGCCCGCGTTTTCCGCCCCGGCCGGTCGCCATCACCGGCATCCATGGGAATAAATGGAACACATCGTCATTCAATCTGCAGGCACATTTTCCGTCGCCGTTTTGTGCCTGATAATCACCATCCACCAAATTCTGCTTTTGCTCCGAAAGCCGAAAATCACATGGGTCGGATGGAGCGCGGGCATATCCTTTTCCGGCATGCTCTACGCCATCGGTGTTTTTTTCGAATACAACGCCCCCGCGGGCCCCGTGAACCGGTTTGCCGGACTGTTGGAATTTACGGCCATCATTTTCCTGCTCCATTGTGCTTACGGTTTTACGTTAGCCATCCTGGGCCGGAAAGCGAAGCATTACCATATCTGGGGAGGTCTTTTTCACGCCCTTGTCTTGGTCCTTCTGTGGTCGACCGATTTCATCGTCGCCGACCGGTTCGTCTCCCGCAATTTTCTCGGCATGGCCAGACCCTTTGTCGAGCTTGACATAGGACCTTTAGGCCCCCTTTTCGAGTTTTACGGCGCCTTGGCCGCGATCGGCATGATCCGGCTGTGGGCCGCCCGGCCCATGGGACCGACAACGCCATACCGGTCCCCGATCCTTTGGGGCATTGTCTTCTGGCTTGCCATGGCCATCCATGACGGATTGGGCTCCATGGGGTTGCCAATCATCCAATACATCATGGAATACGGTTTCTTGGGATTCTCTTTCATCGTTCTCTGGGTCGTTTTCAACGGTTTTGAAGACATATCGACTATAGAGAAATTCCGCGCAGTGGCTGAGTTTTCAAATGACCTCATCGTGATGATCCAAAACGAAAAGGTGGTCTTTGACAACCCCGTGGCGGTGTCCCTGTTCGGCAGGCAGGTAACGGACGGGACCATCGAGGAATTTCTCAACGCTGTCGTGCCCGAAGACCGGCCGCGGTTCATGCATCACTACCGCGGGCTGCTCGATTCGTCGGAGTTACCCGAGTTTTTCATGATCCGAATCCGCCCCAACGGCGAAGAGATGATCCTTGAGATCCGGGCCAAATTAGTCAGTTACAGATCACAGCCGGCCATCCTGGCCTTCCTGCGGGACACCACACAAAGGATTCGCGAAGAAGAAGGCAACTTCAGCACATTTTTCGAGTCCATGGAAGACATGATTCTGGTCGGCAAACCGGACGGAGCAATCATCCACACAAATACGGCCGCAAGTCAGAAGCTGGGCTACCCGGCCCGCGAGCTGGAAAAGATGCGGATCCATGACCTGTGCCCGGAAAGATGGCGGCTGAAAGCCGAGACCGAAATCGGTGCGGTATCGCACGGCGAGCGGAAAATCTGGAATCTGCCGCTGGTTTCCACTGCAGGCAGAGAAATTCCGGTGGAACTGCGGATTTGGTTTGCCATGTGGAACGGCGCCGAATGCATCTTTGCCATCGCCAAAGACCAGACAGCGGAAAACGATGCCAAGGATCTTCTCAACCGGCTGTTTCGGAATAACCCCGCCCTGATGGCGCTTTTTTCCATGCCGGAGAGAAGGCTGACCGAAGTCAACAATTCATTTTTGGCCGCTTTCGGGTATGACCGGGACGAAATCATCGGCAAAACCGGAAACGAACTCGGTTTTTTCCCGGGCCCTGCCATGGACGAGAATCTATCGCAAGCCTTTCTCGCTGACGGCCACCTGTTCAATGTGGAATTTCAGGTCCAACGAAAGAACGGATCGGTCTTCGACTGTCTGTTTTCCGCCGAAATAATTCGGCATCGGGGGCGCAGGTTACTGCTTTCCGTGATGATCGACATCTCCGATCGCAAACAGGCAGAGTGCCAACTGCGCCAAGCCCACGACTCTTTGGAACAGCGTGTCCGAGAACGCACCCGGGCCATCAGGGAAATGCACGCCCAGATGGTCATGCAGGAAAAAATGGCCTCCATCGGTCAACTGGCCGCCGGTGTGGCCCACGAACTCAACAACCCCGTCAACTTCGTATCCACCAATTTTGCCGGCCTCAAAGAGCACTTCGCGGACCTGTGCAAAGCGATTCGGGCTTACCGGAAATTTTTAGCGGACCGGACCGAAGGGCAAGGCCGGAATCGTTACAGCGACCTCCATGCCATGGAAGAGGAGCTTCAGATCGATTACATCCTCAAGGACACACCGGTCTTGTTTGAAGAGTCCCGACGCGGTTTCGACCGGATTGCCAAGATCATTCACAGCATGCGCCAGTTTTCCCACACGGATCCATACGCCAGTCTTACACCCTTCGATATCAACAAGGCCGTGGAAAACGCCATCATCATCGCTCGCAACACTTACAAACATTGTGCCCAGGTCCATCTGGAACTGGGAGCCCTCCCCGAAATCGCCTGTCACCCCGAACAGATCCATCAGGTTCTGTTGAACCTGATCGTCAACAGCGCCCAGGCCATCGAATCCCAAAACCGACAGGAATTGGGAAACATCACGGTACGAACCTTTGCTGAAACGGACAACGTAGCCTGCCAGATCATCGACGACGGCCCCGGCATTGCCAACGACATTCGCAGCCAGATCTTCGAAGCCTTTTTCACCACCAAGCCCGCAGGCGAGGGAAGCGGGCTGGGTCTGAGCCTTTCCTACGATATCATTGTCAACAAACACAAGGGCAGCTTAAAAGCCGAATGTCCCGAAACAGGCGGGACTGTATTCACCGTTTGTATTCCGAATCATCTGGGAGAAGATCAGGCACCGTTTTTAAGAGGCACGGGATTGCCGCCGGATCACAGCGCACCCGACCGTTCCAGCCGGCCTGAATACACCAGCGACAGGGCCGCTACAGCCAGCAGGCAAGCCGGCAGAACCAGCCCGAAGACGCTTCCCAGCCTGTCACGGACCCAGCCTGCCGCCAGGGGGCCGGCCAAATAGCCGATCCCCCAGAACAGGTAATAGGCACCGGAAGCAGCCCCTTTCATGGTCTCCGGCGCCTGCTGGTTGAATTCGACCAGGGAGGCGACGAAATACCCCCCGAGCCCGAGGCTCGCCATCCCCAATGAGACCATGACGGCCGTGCCGCTTGCAAGGGCTGCAGAGGCAATCCCCCCGGCAGCGCAAAGCAGCCCGGCAACCATGCACCGCAGGCCAAGCCCCCGGTCGCAGAGGGGCCCGGCGATCGCCTGGGCAATGCTGACCCCGATAAAGGAATATGGTGAGATGCAAAATGTCCGTGGAGCGGCAGCCGGCTGAAAAGAATGTAGACAAAGCCCGGCGGAGATTTTAAAATAAAAATAATTATCATTAAGCGCGCCAAGATGGCAAAACCGCCAGAGCGGTTCAGGATCCTGTAACCGGCCAAAAACCCAAATCGCGGGCTCCATGGGCAAGGCCCGCGGCGACACGATTTCCCGGGAGGGACGACCATGGCTGACAGCCAGTGTCCCGTTTGCGGCTGCAAACGGTTCTATGTGAAAAACCCGGAAGACGAGTTCGACGTCTGCGAGTTCGACTGTGTTGACGGACGTCCGGTTTTCGACCCGGAAATGGATGAAAACCAGCGGCCCGACATCGGCGAGGACGCTGAGACCTATTGTAATAAATGCGCCTGGCACGGACGATTCGGGGAATTGGATTCAAAATAGCCATCCGCGCTGCCCCATTGTGATGAGAAATGGACTTTTGTAAAGAAGGCTCTTCGCTGTTTCATGTGGGTAAAAATGTTCCCGTCCCGGCCCCCACACGAAATAGCGAGGAACCGTAAAGAATCCTGGCCCAAAGGACGTGGATTCCTATTTCGAATTGAAGAACCGTCAAATATGACTCAAACCAACCCACCCTTACAGGAGGAAACCCATGAGTAAATACGAATGCCCGTGCGACTATGTTTATGATCCCGCCGAAGGCGATCATGAAAACGGCATTGCGCCGGGAACCGCTTTTGAAGACCTGCCCGACGACTGGGTTTGCCCCAAATGCGGAGCTGAAAAGGAGTTTTTCGAAAAACTCGATGAATAAATTCGCTGACGCGAATTTATGTCGGCGGCGTTACCGCCGCAAAACCATCTCGCCTTCGGACGTGCCATTTGGTGGAATGAACGCCTCTGCCACCGTATGGCACGTTACTTAAAACCTTTCTTTTCCCAATGGAACAGCCCCTGGCGGCTTCTCCCCTTTCCGCATTGATTCTACACTAAAAAAGCCTTGAAAATTGATTGGATTCCCCTTATGAATGGGGGTTCATTGGAACCTGCATAACGAAAGGCGCGAAAATGAAACCTGGGGGAACAGCACTCAAGACCAGGCTGGCCGTCAACATCGAAGCTGCCGCGGGTCTGATCGCCCGTACACAGAAAGACAACGGGGAGATTCCCTGGTTCATCGGTGACAAGACCGACCCGTGGGACCATGTGGAATCAGCCATGGGCCTGAGCATCGGCGGCTACCTGACCGAGGCGAGCCGCGCCTATGCCTGGATGCGCCGACGTCAGCTCCCCGATGGAAGCTGGTATGCAGCCTATCGCGACGGTTGTCCCGAAGACAGGACCCGGGACACCAACATGAGCGCCTATATCGCCGTGGGCGCTTTTCATTATTACCTGATCACCGGCGATAAGGGCTTTCTGCGGCAAATGTGGGAGACCGTGGAGGCCGCCATCGATTTTGCCGTAGACATGCAGGCGCCTGGCGGCGAAATCCACTGGGCCAAGAGCCCGGAGGGCCGGATCGACCCCATGGGGTTGCTGACCGGATCCTGTTCCATCTTCATGAGCCTCAAGTGCGCTCTTGCCGTGGCGGCTGTCCTGGGCCAACAGCGGCCCGACTGGCAGGAAGCCATGGCCGCGTTGGGAAATGCCATTTGCCATAAACCGCAGCACTTCAATCAGACCAAGGCCCGTTTCTCCATGGACTGGTTCTATCCGATACTCTGCGGGGCCATCGGCGGCGAGGATGCCCAGCGCCGAATCGATGCTCAGTGGCGGAAATTCGTCGTTCCCGGACATGGGGTTCGGTGCGTATCGGACCAGCCGTGGATCACCATGGCCGAGACATCGGAGCTCTGCCTGGCACTGTCGGCCATGGGAAACACCCAATTGTCCAGGACGGTCTTCAACTGGATCGTGGACAAGGCCTTTGACGACGGCTCTTACTGGTGCGGGCACACCTTTCCGGACATGACGGTCTGGCCTGAAGACAAAATCACCTGGACCAACGCGGTGGTGATCATGGCAGCCGATGCCCTGTACCACCTGACACCGGCCTGTGGCATCTTCAGTCATCGGTGCTGGCAGGCACCGCAGCAGGGCCGGGCA
The DNA here is from genome assembly GCA_016342285.1 of Desulfobacterales bacterium. Lineage (GTDB taxonomy): Bacteria > Desulfobacterota > Desulfobacteria > Desulfobacterales > JAEINQ01 > JAEINQ01. Next base: position 66,307 of record JAEINQ010000033.1, on the reverse strand, counting down.
ATCTTTTCAGACATCAAAACGGCGCCGGAACACGCCAAGGGATGAGCGATTGAGACAAGACCACCGCCCTTATCTTATTAAAAAAGCCTGCCTGAAGTTTCAAAAGCTCTACACCCAACGACGCCTGTGCCCCCAGTTCGATCGGGTGGGCAAAGGTTTCGTGGCCATGAAACCGTGGTATGTGGAGGTTTTCGGGGCGACCATCGAACTGGGGGATTACATCACCCTCATCGCTGCGCCGGACAAACGGGTGCGCCTTTCGGTATGGCCGGAAACGCCGGGCCGGGGCCGCATTCGTTTCGGCAACTACTGTCTGATCTGCCCCGGCGTGCGCATCGGCGCCGCATCGGAGATCACCATCGGCGACAACACCATGCTGGCCAGCAGCGTCTACGTGACCGATTCGGACTGGCACGGCATTTACGACCGAATCGCCATCGGTCAGGCCGAACCGGTGACCATCGGCGAAAACGTCTGGATCGGCGACAGCACCATCGTATGCAAAGGCGTTACCATCGGTGACAACAGCATCATCGGTGCCGGGGCCGTGGTGGTCAAAGATATCCCCGCCAATGTGGTTGCTGCCGGTAACCCGGCCCGTATCGTCAAAGACCTTGATCCGACGGAAACCCTCACCAAGCGATCCCACTGGTTCTCCGACCCGTCGCGCCTGGCCCGCGATTTCGACCTTCTCGACCGGGCCACCCTACGCGGCAACACCATGGGCCGCTGGCTGCGCACCCTGATTGCTCCGACCCGGAACGATTAGCGGCTTCTCAATTCGAATAAGGAATCCACGTCCTGTGGCGTGGTCAGAGGTAACTGGCTATGCCGTTCCATTGGCCGGAGAATGACTAAAATGCGCTAAAGTGTACATGCCTAAAATTGTGGAGTCGCTTCGCTCCGGCTTTTTAAGCCAAGACATGGCAGAATTCCTTAATTTTAGGAATTTTAGGCACTTCAAACTTCAATGTTGATTATTTTGCCCCACGGGGGCCGCCTGAGACCACCCGCCCTTCGGGTGACCGATCCTCCCCGACCCGACCCAAACCCAAAAATAAAACAAGGGCCACCAAGGCAATGGCCCCGCTGATGGCAAACAGACCAAAAGACCCCACCGTTTCGTAGAGCCAGCCGTTAAAGAAAAAGCCGGCCATCAGTCCGAGCCCATATTGAATGGCGTTGTTGACCGCCTGACCCAGGGTTTTGGATCCGTCCGGCGTGAGTCGGTCCATGAAGAGGATGCTGGCCATGTGAAAGGTGCCGTAGGTCAGGGCATGAAGGACCTGGGTCGCCAGAATTGCCGGCAGGGAGGTGACCTGGGCCAGCAAAAACCAGCGAAGCGCCGCCACCCCAAAAGAAACGGCCAGAACCGACTCCAGGGAAAAGCGGCGAAACAGTCTCTCGGAAAAAACCATGGCTAGGATTTCAGCCGTCGATGCCAGTGCCCAGGCCGTGCCGATAAAGGTCTTGCCGTACCCCAGGGCGTCCAGGTGGATGGAAAAAAAACCGTAGTAGGTCCCATGGCTGACCAGCATCAAAAAGGCACAGACCATAAAAACCACGGTTCGGCGTTGAACCAAAAACTCCCGTTCGGCAGGCGGTTTTCCCGTTTCCCCGCGGGAGGTCCGCGGCACGGCCACGGAACCGGCGGCCTGGGCCATACCGCCCATGAGGATCAGCATCAAAATGATGCGAATCCCGTAGGCATCGATGATCCAGCCCATGACCAGCACGGTCAGGATAAAACTGACGGACCCCCAGGCACGGATCTGGCCGTAACGTCGTTTGTCCCGGTTCAGGGCATCCATGGTGAAGGCTTCCAGGAAGGAAATGATCGGGGCGAAGAAAATGCCGTAGAGCATCGTCACCAGCAGCAAAAAGCCGAAATCCTCGGAGGTCAGGTAGAGTGTCCATACAGCGGCAGCAGCAGCGCTGCAAAAAACGTAGATGGCCTTCCGGTTTTGAAGGCGGTCGGCCAGGGCCGCCCAGACAAGGGAGAAAATCACCAGGGTGACCGAGCGCAGGCCTGAGAGCAAGCCGATCTGGAAGCCGGAAAAACCCAAATGATAGCAGTAGAGATTGAAATAAGGAAGGAAGATGCCCAGCACGCCGAAGTAGAGAAAATACTGGGCACCGATGGCAAAGACAGCCTCACCCTGGTTATCAGGTTCCATGGCCATGGTGTTGTCATTTCCGTCCGGGGTACAACCGGCGCAAGTGTCCTCCAGTCGCCCATGTGAAACAGAGACCTAAGAGCGTTTTAAATTTCGAAATAACGTATTAGAGGAGGCTGCGGTCCCTGACTCGGGATCAATCGATGTCGACCTGAATCCGTTTTGGCTTTTCTTCTTCGGTCTTGGCTACGAGGATTTCCAGGACGCCGTCTTTGAATACCGCCCTTATTTTATCCGGACGGACCACCCCCTGAAGGGAAAAAGCGCGGTGGAAGCTGCCGCTGCACCGTTCCCTTTTGAAATACCGCTCTTCGGCCGTGGAGGCCTCTGGGTTTCGGGAACCGCTTAAACTCAACAGATTGTCTTTAACCTCCACCGACACATTTTCCTTTCGCACACCGGGAAGATCCGCCCGAATGACCACACCCGCGGCGGTTTCCAAAATATCCACCGCGGGCTGCCAGTCGCACATGGCCACATCCTCGCCTTGACCGTGATGGGGGAAGGTGTCGTCAAACATGCGGTTGATTCGGTCCTGAAGGGCCGCCACGTTCCTGAATGGATCCCATTTGATAATCGTCACCCATCACCTCCTTGGTTTCATTTTCTTGTCTGCCTGATTTTAACCACCGGTGCGTTCCTGTCAAGGCGGCAAACACCATGATGCCAAAGCCGGCAACCTGCCAAACTGCCGTAATCGTTCACAGGGCATCACGCCGAGGCGTGACTTTGTTCCCGGGCATTTGAAGTACGAAAAAAGTACGTCTGCATGCCCGGTGCCTCGCATCTACGGCACCCTGTAAACGATTACCGTGCGAGGGATTGGAATTCCTTATGCGTTTCAACCCCGTGAACAGGTACAAACCGCCTGTTTTCAAAATATTAAAAACAACGCGACCGCATTTGAGCCAACCCATTGACCCAATGGCGCAAAACTTTACAAACCAGGGATTGGGTGCTACCTTCTTCACGTAGCCGGTGCGTCCCGAAACAAGTAAAGAATCCTGGCCCAGGGGACCAGGCTTTAGTTCACTTTAGTCACTGGCAACATTGGTGTTTCAGCAGAGCCAATTGACTCTGACCACGACCACAGGACGTGGATTCCTACTGCGTATAGAACCCCCTTGCCAGGAGCCGAACATGGAATACATCAAGATTCGTTTTGGCAACGACTTGGACCCTTTGGAGTGCTCGTTTCGAAGATCCATCGACGAAATCTTTCGACCCCGACCGGTCAGCCCGATGTTTCTGTCATCTGAACGCGCCTGGTCGCCCCAAATGGATATTTACGAAACCTCCGAAGAGATCATTGTACTGGCGGAAATCGCCGGCGTGGACAAGGACGACCTGGAAGTAGAGATCAACTCCAAGGCGGTCCGCATCTCCGGCTGTCGCAGCGAACTGCCGAGAACCGGCAATGCCACCTTCCGGCTGGCCGAAATTCAGTACGGCCACTTTGAACGGATCCTCTTTCTGCCGGCCCCCATCGACACGGAGGTGGTCTCTTCCTCTTACACCAACGGATTTCTTCAAATACGGCTCGTTAAGCTGCCGCCGGAAATCAGCCACAGGATTCCCATTTCCGACGAATAGAACCCAAGCCGGCTCCCGGACCGATTCTTTTAAAACATACCCGCAGAAGACGCTTGGAGGTAAAGATGAGTGATCCCAAACTGCCCGAGGAAGCCGAGACGGAAAAACTCCCCAAGGCGCTTCCGATTTTGCCGCTTTTCGACGCGGTCCTGTTTCCCAAAATGGTTTTGCCCCTGGTGGTGATGGAGGGAGACTCCGTTAAGCTGGTAGATGAAGCCATGTCCAAGAACCGGATCATTGGCCTTTTGACCTCTGCCAAGCGAAAAGACGCCCGAACCGATCCGGAAAAGGATCTGGCCAGGATCGGCACCAGCGCCCTGATTTTAAAAATGGCCAAGACCGAAGACGACAAGGCCCAGTTGCTGGTTCAGGGGCTCAACCGGTTCAGGGTCAAAACCTTCGTCAAAGAGACCCCCTACCTTATGGCCGAAGTGGACCCTATCGAGGAAAATGAGGCTCAGGACAAGGAGATCCAGGCCCTTCACGCCAATATCATCAGCCAGTTCATCCGCATCGTTGATCTCTCCCCGGGTCTTCCCAAGGAGATCGGCGCCATGGCCAAATCCATCGAACAGCCGGGCATCCTCGCCGACATGGTCACTTCTACCATCAATTCCACCCAGGAAGAAAAACAGCAGGTCCTGGAGATCGAGGACGTCAAGAAGCGACTCAAGCTCGTGACCCGACTGGTCAACCAGCAGCTCGAAATCCTCGAACTGGGCAATAAGATCCAGAGCCAGGTCAAGGGCGACATGGATAAAAACCAGCGGGACTACTACCTGCGCCAGCAGCTCAAGACCATTCGGGAGGAACTGGGCGAAAAAGACGAAAGCAAGGTGGAGATCGACGAGTACCGGGAAAAGATCGCGGCCGCCAACCTCCCCGAAGAAGCGCGCAAGGAGGCCGAACGAGAGCTGGACCGCCTGTCTCGAATGCACCCGTCCTCTGCCGAGTATACCGTGGCCTCCACCTATCTGGACTGGATCACGTCCTTGCCCTGGAACCAGAGTACCGAGGACAATCTCGATATCAAGAAAGCACGAAGCGTTCTCGACGAAGACCATTTCGGACTGGAAAAACCCAAGAAGCGGGTTCTCGAATTTTTGGCGGTCCGAAAGCTCAAGCCCGACTCCAAGGGGCCGATCCTCTGCCTGGCCGGCCCCCCGGGCACCGGCAAGACCTCCCTGGGCCGATCCATCGCCAAGGCTCTGGGAAGAAAATTCCACCGCATCTCCCTGGGCGGGGTTCGGGACGAAGCGGAAATCCGGGGGCACCGCCGAACTTACGTGGGGGCCCTGCCCGGCCGCATTATTCAGGGGATTCGACGGGCCGAGTCCAACAACCCCATCTTCATGCTGGACGAGATCGACAAGGTGGGCTCGGATTTTCGCGGTGACCCGTCATCGGCCCTTCTGGAAGTCCTCGATCCAGAGCAGAACTTCTCCTTTTCCGATCATTACCTGGATGTCCCCTTTGACCTGTCCAAGGTGATGTTCATTACCACGGCCAACGTGCTCGACACCATTCCGCCCGCTTTAAGGGACCGCATGGAGGTCCTTCAATTGAGCGGCTATACCCTGGACGAAAAACTCATGATCGCCAACCGCTACCTGATCCCCCGCCAGCGGAGCGCCCATGGCCTCAAGGCCAACCAGATCAAATTGTCCCAGGGGGCCGTCAAGCAAATCATAGCCGGGTACACCCGGGAGGCGGGACTTCGAAACCTCGAGCGGGAGATCGCCAACGTATGCCGGGGGGTTGCAGCCGCCGTGGCCGAAGGCGAGGCCAAATCGGTATCGGTCACCACCAAGAACCTGGCCACGTTTCTCGGCCCCATCCGCATCGTCCATGAGGCCAAAGAACGGATCAAGACCCCCGGTGTGGTGACGGGAATGGCCTGGACGCCCACCGGCGGCGAACTGCTTTTTGTGGAGGCCACGGCCATGAAAGGCGCAAAAGGGCTGACCATGACCGGTCAACTGGGCGACGTGATGAAAGAGTCGGCCTCCACGGCGCTGAGCTTTATCCGGACCAATGCCAAAAGCCTCGGGATCGATGAGGACTTTTTCGAAAAAAACGACATCCATATTCATGTCCCGGCCGGCGCCATCCCCAAGGACGGCCCGTCCGCCGGCGTGACCATGATGACCGCCCTGGTCTCACTGCTGACCAACCGAACCATTAAGAAAGATCTGGCCATGACCGGGGAGATCACCCTTCGCGGGCAGGTCCTGCCGGTGGGCGGCGTCAAGGAAAAAGTACTCGGCGCCCATCGGGCCGGTATCCGAACGATCATTTTGCCCAAATGGAATGAAAGGGACCTGGAGGACCTTCCGGCCAAAGTCAAGGAAGAGGTTGAATTTCACTTTGAAGAAAAGATGATCAACGTCCTCAAGCTGGCCCTCGGTAGCTGAATCCATGTTTCCCTGAATTTCCGATGCCGACCGCAAAGGCTCAACGACATAAAAAATGGTCTTTTTTAAAAGGAATCGCGGTTCATATTCACCCTGTGGCCCTTGTGGTTTTGGGATGGGAACAAGCCGCAACACCACGACAATATCCAGGCATACGCGCTCCATTGGCATGGCCTGTCTCCTGGTGGCTGCCCTTGCGGCCGGGTGTGCCCGAAGGGTCCCTCCACCGCCGCCCGCCACGCCTGGCGCGCCCCGGCCCTATCAGGTCATGGGCAAATGGTATCGGCCCATGGCAAAGGCCAGTGACTTCGCCGAGAGCGGACTGGCCTCGTGGTATGGCAAGAAGTTTCACGGGCGAAAGACGGCCAACGGCGAAACCTACGACATGTACGGCATTTCCGCTGCCCACAAGACCCTGCCCCTGGGCACCTGGGTCCGGGTGGAGAATCTGGACAACGGGAAAAAACTGGAGCTCCGGATCAACGACCGGGGACCTTTTGTCGCCGGCCGCATCATCGACCTGTCCCACGGTGCGGCCAAACGCCTCGGCGTGATCGGTCCGGGCACGGCCCGGGTGAACCTGGTGGCGCTGGGACACCCTCAAAAAACATCGTCAGGCCTTTCCTATACCCCCATGGACTACGACAGCGGTCGTTTCGCCATTCAGGTGGGCGCCTTCAAAATCCGGGAGAACGCCGAGCGTCTTCGAACAAAACTCGACCCGATCTATCAAAACGCCCACATCACCGTTTACACCCACGACACCTACGGAGCCCTTTACGGTGTGCGCATCGGCCAGGCCAACAGCCTCAAGCAGGCCCAGGAACAAAAAGAGGCCCTTCGCCAGCGAGGTTTCTCCGGTGCGTTTACCATTGCCGAATGAGGACCGCGGACAGTCGACGGCAGACGGCGGACAATGGTCGGCGGTCGAATGCTCCAGCGCTTCCCACGGATTAGCCCTTTGTGATACGATCCGCGAAATTTTCGTTTCTTTTCGAAATTTAAAACACTCAGGTTGGAAAGAGGATAATGATGCGGGTGGTATTTCTCGATCGTGATGGCGTGATCAACCGGGACTCGCCGGATTATATCAAAGGGTGGCATGAATTCGTCTTTCTGTCCGGCAGCCTCGATGCCATCGCCCGATTGACCAGGGCCGGGCTCCCCGTCATCGTGGTCACCAACCAGTCGGCGATTTTCCGCGGACTGATCACCCAAGAGATCCTGGCGGACATGCACCGTCGCATGCTGCGTGCCGTGGCCGATGCCGGAGGTCGGATTTTCGACATCCGTCACTGCCCCCACGGCCCGGATCAGGCATGCGGCTGCCGCAAACCGGCGCCGGGAATGCTTTTGTCGGCAGCGGCCGATCACGGCATTGACCTGGCCGCATCGGCCATGGTGGGAGACAGCGCCAAAGACATTCTCTGTGCCCGAAACGCCGGCTGTGGTTGCAGCATCCTGGTCGAAACCGGCGATTTTGCTTCGGCCCGGACGAAGCTGGCTCACAAAGGGATCGACCCGGACCACGTGGCCCCGGATCTCAATGGTGCGGTCGACTGGATTATCCACCATTGCGGCCCCGGAGAAAATCCTCTCCCATGAGCCAAGCCGACCCCGATACCACCGTCGAAGGACATGTCGAACGGGTCACCTTCTACAATCCGGACAGCCATTTCGCCATCTTCCGCTTCCGGGTGGACGGCAGCGGCGGCCGGATCTCCGTTCTGGGAACCATGCCGGAGCCGGGCATCGGAGAAACCCTTCGGGTTACCGGACGATGGGAAACCCATCCCCGCTTCGGAGATCAGCTTCGCCTGACCCGCTTTGAAACCGTTCTGCCCACCACCGCCGATGAAATCCGCACCTACCTGGCCGCCGGATTTTTGCCCGGCCTGGGGCCCAAGACCGTGTTCCGCCTGGTGGACCATTTCGGGGATGAAACCCTGACCGTCATCGAATCGACCCCCGAGCGCTTGACCGAGGTCGACGGCATCGGGGAAAAAACAGCCCGGCGCATGGCCGCGGCATGGAAAACCCATCATGCTGTTCGGGACCTCATGCGGTTTCTTCACGACAACGGCATCCGCACCGTTTACTGCTCCAAACTGCTCGGACTCTACGGGACACCGGCAAAGGAAATTCTGAGCCGGGATCCATACCGGGTGGCCCATGACCTGCCCGGCATCGGTTTTTACATCGCCGATACCATCGCCCGAAATGCCGGGGCTCCGGCAGACGACCCGGTTCGGATCCAGGCTTGCGTGCTGCATTGCCTTGAGCAGTTTGCCACCGAAGGCGATGTTTTCGCCGATGAAGATGCCGTACTGGACCGATGCCGGACCCTGTTTCAAATCGATGCCCAGGACGCCATGACGGCCATGGCAGACCTTGCCGACGGGGAGGAACTGGTCATCGAAAATGCTCCGGAAGACGCCGGCGTCCGCCGGCTCTATCTTAAACCGATGCACACCGCCGAAACCGGTATCGCCGCCAAAGTCGCGGCCCTGATGTCGGTGCCGGTGCCGCCACCCGACGTGGACCGCCAACAGATCACCGAACGGGTGGTCAAGCGGCTGGCCATCCAGCTCTCCGAAGACCAGCTGGCCGTGGTGACGGACGTTTTAAGCCATCGATTGGCGGTCATCACCGGCGGCCCGGGAACCGGCAAGACCACCTTGATCCGCTCGGTTGCCGCTATCTTCGAATCCATGGGCTCCCGGGTGCGGCTTGCCGCCCCCACGGGCAGGGCGGCCCGGCGCCTGGCCGAAGTCAGCGACCGAAAGGCCGCCACCATTCACAAGCTGCTTCGATACAGCATCGAAGAGGGCCGGTTCCTTCACGATGGCAAGGACCCGATTGAAACCGACGTGCTGATCGTCGACGAAGTCTCCATGGTGGACACCGCCCTGATGCACCACCTGCTTTGCGCCCTTCCCCTGAACGCCCGTATCATTCTGGTGGGGGATGTTTTTCAACTCCCGTCCGTGGGCCCCGGAACGGTTCTGGCGGATCTGATCGCATCGGCCCGATTGCCGGTCTATGTCCTCAACAAGATCTTCCGCCAGGACCAGCAAAGCCCCATTGTGGTCAATGCCCACCGAATTCGCCAGGGACTTTCGCCCGACCTGGGATGCCCCGAAGACCCGGACGAGGCCAACGAATTTTACTTTATCGAGCAGCACCGACCCGAACGGGTGGTGGCCACCATCATTGAGCTTTGCACCCAGGCCATTCCGAGGCATTTTTCCCTGGATCCCATGGCGGACATCCAGGTCCTGACCCCCATGCATAAAGGTCCGGCCGGCACCATCAACTTGAACCAGGCCCTGCAGCAGGCACTCAATCCCTCAAACGCCACCCCCCCCCAGGCCATGGCCTTTCGAACCGGCGACAAGGTCATGCACCTTCGAAACAACTATCACAAGGATGTCTTCAACGGCGACATCGGCACCGTCGGCGATATCGACGGGCGAAACCGCATCCTCACCGTGGACTACCAGGACCGGATGGTGGACTATGATTTTTCCGAACTCGAAGAGCTTGCCCTGGCCTATGCCATTTCCGTCCACAAGTCCCAGGGCTCCGAGTACCCGGCGGTGGTCATCCCCCTGACCACCCAGCACTACCCGCTGCTGCAACGAAACCTGCTTTACACGGCCGTGACCCGGGCCAAACAGCTGGTGGTCCTGGTGGGCGACAAGCGGGCCCTGGAGATCGCCCTGGAACGGGACGCTCCCCGAAAGCGGCTTTCAGGCCTGGCCAGCCGCCTCTCCCCCCTTTCCCGGCGCCCCGCCTGCCATGGCCATGGCGGCAATTGATTTCATCGACCATTCAGGATATGGGAATGTCCACACATGGCGGCAGCGGATCAATGATCCGAGCCAGCTCTGCCAGGGTGTTGAAAAACGTCATGAGCGAAGGCAAGACAAGCCGTATTGTCGAGCGCAATCGTTTTTCAACAGCCTGACCCCAGACACCTGGAAATCGCATGCAACCCAAACGCCGTAAAAAGAAGAGCCAACGCTCGAAAAACGAACCGATTACCGCCGTGGTGGCCAATGCCGCCGGCGAGATCTTCGAGCTGCCCGGGTACGCCGCCGTCGGCATGGCCGGAGAAGCGCTGTCTCCGCTGACCGTGGGCGAGACCCTGCCCATGCCTTTTGGCGGCGAGTTGATGTTCCTGCCGGACAGGGTCCCGATCCTTTACGACCAGGAGACCGGGCGCCTGGCACCGATGGCCGAAAACCCCTATGAACCGGGTGAGCCGATCTATCCCGTGGCGGCCTTCAACTCACCGGGGTACGTGATCACGGCGGTCAGCGCCTACCGCGAGGGTGACGGGGCCGGTGTCCTGCCGCTTTTTTCTTATGGTGCCGTGGGATGGCATGGCAACGGTTTCCGCTCGGCCCTTATCCAGGTGGACCGGGAGCCGCGCCAGGACCTTCGCCGCATGCCCCTGGAAAAAATTCACGCCGGCGTCAAGCGCATGCAAAAACGCCTGCCCGGCAACCGGTTGCGGGCCCATTTGGAGAAATGCGCCCTGACCTACGGGTGCCCGGCGGGGAAAAACTTTTTTCTGGGCCGGTACGAGGCGCCCCTGCCCACCTCCCGTCACTGCAACGCCCGATGCCTGGGATGTATCAGCCTTCAGTCCGAGGGCCCGGTGAGCTGCAGCCAGCAGCGGATCGATTTCACACCGACCCCTGAAGAGATCGCCCAGGTGGCCCTGACCCACATCGACCGGGTGGACCGAGCCGTGGTCAGCTTCGGCCAGGGGTGTGAGGGGGACCCGCTCCTGGCGGCCGATGCCATCGGCCCGGGCATTGCCCGTATCCGCAGCCAGACCGACCGGGGCACCGTCAACATGAACACCAACGGCAGCCTGCCCCAGGTCCTGTCGCAATTGTTCGACGCCGGCCTGGACAGCATCCGCGTCAGCATGAACAGCTTGCAACCAGCATGCTACGCGGCCTATTTCCGCCCCCAAGGCTACGGTTTTTCCGATGTTCTGGAGAGCATCGCCCTGGCCCTGGAAAGAAAAAAGTTTGTTGCCATCAATTACCTAAACACCCCCGGGTTCACCGATACACCCGAAGAACTGGCCGCGTTGATGGTTTTTCTCGACCGTTACCCCATCCACATGATTCAATGGCGAAACCTCAATTTCGATCCGGTCCGCTACTGGCAGGCCATGGACAATGTCTCCGACCACGGTCCGCCCCTGGGCACCCGCCCCATGCTGGAACAGGTCAAAAAAGCCCATCCACGCCTGATTTTCGGCTATTTCAACCCGCCCAGGCAAAAATGGCCCAAACCATAAAGCTGGTTTGGACCCTTTTTGCCTATAATTTTTCTCTTTATTTTAGCGGCTTTGCCGCTACTATTTATTTTCGGGCCCATTCCAAAAAACATCGGTTGTTGAAAAACGGTGGTCAACCCTGACCGCACCGCTTAAAAAAACAGGGAGAAAATAAATTATGAAATGGATCGAGACCCGGGTCATTTTCGAAGCAGACGACCCTGACACGGCCGAAGAACTCATTGCCGATCTCTTTTACACTGCCGGGCTTCAAGGGGTGGCGGTGGAAGACCCCACGGGCGAGGCCGGGCTCGACTGGGCCGACCAGGACGTTCACCGCCCGGACCACCACGCCGTGATCGGTTATTTTCCGAAAAATCCGGACCTGGGCCCCCGCCTGGAGAAGCTTGAATCGGACCTGAAGGCGTTGCTGCGATGGGGCATCAAAACCCACGTAAAGACCGTGGAAATGGATCAGGAAGACTGGGCCGAATCCTGGAAAGCCTATTTCTGGCCGGAAAAAGTGGGGGAGGCCGTGGTGGTCAAGCCGACCTGGCGCGACTACACGGCAGCACCCGGGGAGATCGTCATTGAAATTGACCCCGGCATGGCCTTTGGCACCGGCACCCATGCCACCACGGCGCTGTGCATCGGCATGCTGGAGACCTATGTGAAACCGGGTGACCGCCTTCTCGACGTGGGAACCGGATCCGGCATCCTGATGGTCACCGCGGCCCGGCTCGGCGCGGGAGCCCTGGCCGGCATCGATAACGATCCCGTTGCCGTTGAGGTGGCCGAAACGAACCTGCGCCTCAACCGCATCGATCCCGATACATGGCAGGTCGGCCCCGGCGATCTGGTATCGGCCGTGGATGGCCCCTTTGATCTGGTAACGGCCAACATCCTCTCCGAGGTCATCCTGACCCTTTTAGACAGCGTGGCCCGGGTCATCGAGCCCGGAGGGCTGCTCATCTGTTCGGGAATCATCGAAGAAAACCGCGACCGGGTCACCGCCAAAATGGCCGCCTGCGGTTTTGACATTCTGGAGGTCCGGGAACGGGAGTCCTGGGTGGCCATTGCGGGAAAAAAGACATCTTTGGCAGGATAGCCGCAACAAAAATGTGTATCACCGCAAAGCCGCAAAGATCGCAAAGATCGCAAAGTTTTTGTACAGGATGAACAGGATATCCAGGATTGATTTGTTCGGCCGATCCCCTGCGAAAAACCGCCGTAGGGGTTCCGGCCGAACAAATGGTGCCATGCCCTTCGGGCAGGTGCTCGGCCTCACCAGACCTGGTGCCGTGTCGGAAGCCCCGAATCCCGTCATCTCTCCCGTCAGGGATCGGCAGCTTTTACGGAATCGCCTTGTGTCATCGCAATTGTGTTTTTGCGCACTAAGCCGGATCGGTAACCGCCGGAATCCAGACCTTGAAAACCGTCCCCTGGCCGGCCAGGGAGGTCACTTCGATACGGCCGCCGTAAGCGTCCACCATGCTCTTGACGCTGGCCAGGCCCAGGCCGGTGCCCTTGCCCACCGGCTTGGTGGTAAAATCCGGTCTGAAAATATGGGAAAGATCCGATTCGGCAATCCCCGTACCACTGTCGGCCACGGTGATCACGGTCCCACCGTCTTCAACCCGGGTGGCGATGCGGAGGGTTTTTTCATCAACCGTCTCCATGGCGTCGATGGCATTGACAATGAGATTGTCCAGGATCTGCTTGATCTGGAGTGCATTGCCGAGAATCGGGGGCAGGTCCGGAGCCAGATCGACCACCTTTTCCATCTCTCTTTTAAATACCGGATTCAGGTTGAAAAAAGAGAGTTCCCGCCGAACCACCTCGTTGATATCGACCCGGACCGTTTGAAAAAAGCGTTCGTCCCGCACATGTCCAAGGATGTCCGCCACGATCTGTTCGATATCGTCCAGCCCGTTGCGGATGGCCTTGAGGTGCTTTTTGACACCGGCCATGTTCTGCGGGGAGTCGGCCAGTTGAATACCGGCCAGTTCCAGGCCGCTTCTCAGCGCCTGAAGCGGCCCGTTGAGATTGTGAACAATATAGGCCGCATGTTTGCCGACCTCGGCCTGCTTTTCCACGGCCAGAAGCTGACGGGTCCGTTTGGCCACCCTCGCTTCAAGCACCCGGTTGTTCTCCCCGAGCCTTGCCAGCAGGTCCCGGTTTTCCTGTTGCACGCCGAACAGGGCCAGGGCCTGATTCACGGTGACCTTCAACGCCTGGTTGTTCCAGGGCTTGATGATGTATCGATAGACCTGACCGGTGTTGATGGCGCCGATCAGATAATCGCCGTCGTCATGGGCCGAAAGAGCCAGGCGGATGGTGTCCGGGTATTTTTCCCGAATCGTTGCCAGCAGGGCAAATCCGTCCATTTCCGGCATCTCAAGATCGGTGACAATGACTGCCACCGGCCTTTTCGCCAAGACCTCAAGGGCCTTTTCCCCGCTATCGGTAAAAACCATGTCATAGGTTTCGTCAGCGAGAAGTCGTTTGAGCACGTTGAGGGTGACGCGTTCATCATCGACAAACAAAACAGTTGGCATGATGTGTTTTCCTCGCTTCCATGGACCCGGGGCAAAGAATACGACCCGGAGCTGGGTAGGGCAAAGAGCGGATAACTAGTTACCACGGATTGGTGTTTTGAATCAAACGGACCGGTTGTTGAAAATATTGGGCCGAAACCGAGGGTCGGCTTTTGTCTTGACAGGCACGATCGGCCTCGAGTATAACGCAATGCTTGTAAAATCAGGAGTCTATACAGAAAACACGAGGGGCTATGTCGAATTCAAAAGGGGTCAACCAAAAAGGAGCGGAACATGAGCAAAGATATTCTGGCACCCATGCCGGGCACCATCGTGGAAATCCTGGTCAGCGAGGGCGAAACGGTTGAAGAGATGCAGGAACTGATCGTCCTGGAAGCCATGAAAATGGAAAACGCCATTTCCGCCACCGCAGCCGGAACAGTCAAGTCCGTTAGCGTTGCGGTGGGCGACAAGGTCGCCGTCGAACAGGTGTTGGTGGTGATCGAATAGTTTCGTTACCCGAGGATCAATCGGTCCGGATCACATCGGCAGCGAAGGATGCGAAGTTCTTCCTCACCGGGCGGCGGCAGGGTGACCGCCCGGGTCAAATCAAGATCAAACCCGGTCTGACGGGCGACCGATTGCGGATCAATGCCGCAATAGAGCCCCTCGGCAACCATGCGGTGGGTTTGCGTGTCAAAGCCCATGACTCCCAGATCGGTAATCACCGCCTCGGGCCCGGCGCCGCCGAGTCCGCTCTCCTTCCGGCTGTCCCCCCCCGTCAACCACCCCGGAGACGTAAAATAGTCGAGGCGCCGAACAAACCGGCGCTTTTCGTGCTTCATGAAAATCAGGGCGCGTGAAACAAAAGAGGCCGCATCACAGGCCCCGCCGCTGCCGGCAAACCGGGTTTGGGGCGCGGCGGGGTCACCGATGCAGGTGGCATTCAAATTGCCGTAGGGGTCGATCTGGGCCGCCCCCAGAACCGCCATCATCGATGGCCCGGTCCGCCGGTTCTGCATGAAGGCGAAGGCGTCGGCCAGACCGACATTGACCTGGGCGCCGAACATCACCCGGGAATCGCCCACGGCCAGGGGCACTTCTTCCAACGCCGAACCCACCGCCCCGGTTTCAAAGAAGATCACGCTGTTCGGCGCATGGATATGCTTGGCCGCCATGGCCGCCACCATGGAAATGCCGGTACCGCAAAAGACGATGTCGCCGTCTTTAATCCGCCGGGCCGCGGCAATGGCCATCATTTCGTTGGAGGTATATTCCGGTTCCATTTGCAGAGAATCCTGATCCTTAGGGCACGAAAACACAATTGCGACGACATATTATTTCATTAACCGCGGACACTCGCCGACACCCGCGGACTTTTTTGAACCGGCCGATCTGCCGGCCCAAAGAGGTTGCCCTGCGGGGCGCACGCTGTAAAAGGAGACCCCTTCTTGCTTAGAATCTGTCGAACCCTTCGTGAAGCGATGCGAATTTGTTGGCGGTCAGGTCGACCGCCAACAAGCTTTTTCTCATTTCGGCGAAGCCGCGTCTGCGATGGTCTGCGTCCGTCTGCGGTTCATGATCATATGACATAGAAAAACACAGTCCTGGAAACGATTTTTATCTACGATCCAGCTTTGTGGCATACCCGGTTCGCGGATCGGCGGCAATGGCGTCAAGGCGGTCTTTGCCCACAAGGTCGGTGACCCGCTCATCTCCTTCGGCGTCGAAAACAAATTCCGCCAGATGTCGACGAAACCGCTCATCATCCCTGGCCCTTTCGGCGTATTGCCGGAAATAGGCAGGGTCGTAATCGTATCGGCCGTAGCAGGCCGTGGGCCAGGCGCCGAAAGGGACGTGAACCACGGCGTCCACGCAAAAACCGGGCAGGTGGTTACGGTCCGGCGCATCGTTTAAGGCACCCGCGGGAACGAGGTCTTCGCAGGTGACGATGACGGCACGGGCCGCCTTGGCCTGCTCCACATCGGCAAAGGGGAGTCCGGAAATCCGCACGGTGCCATCGGCATCGGCCTGCTGGACGTGAATCAGGGTGACATCCGGCGAGGCCGCCGGCACCAGGACCAGTTTTTCGGTCCCGTGCCAGGTGCCGAAGGGGTTGTCCACCACCTTGAGCTTGGCATCGGGCAGGGCGGGATCGTCCTTGCGAAGGGCCTGTGAAAACCCCCAGTGATTGACGATATCGGTGCCGGGTCCCGAACGGGTCGGCAAAAAGGGAACCCCCATGGCACCGGCGGTAAAGCGCATCACCATCTGGAAGTTCGAGTAGTCTTCCACGGCAAGGGTGCCGGCTTCCACGGCCTTTCGAAACCGGATGCAGGTGGGGGCAAACCGGCCGTTACCGGCATAGGCGATCTCGGCTCGGGCCACGCAGCCGGCCCCCACCAGTTCGTCAAGCCCCTGGCCGTTGGAGTGGGCGTACAGATGAAGGTTTTGCCGACCCTGGCGGATGATCTCGCGCACCGCGGCCATGGGATTGCGGTTGATGGTGAACCCGCCCATGGAAAGGTGGCTTCCGTCGGCGACAAACCGGGCCACCGCCTCGGCCAGGGTCATGGTCTTGTCTTTGGTTTCGGGCATGGTGTCCTTTGCTCCCGGTTATCATCCCTCAGGGGTCATATTCATAATTACAGTGACGTGTGATTTCATTAACCGCAGACATGCGCCGACATCCGCAGACTTTTTTGGGACCGGCCGACCTGGCCGGGCCCAAGAGGCCGCTTTCCGGGGCGAAATTTTCCAAAATGACATGCTTTACCGCCCATGGCACGCCATCCAATCCCGAAGCGGTGCGAACTTGTTAGCGGTCAGGTCGACCGCCAACAAGCTTTTCCGCCGTCCGGCGTAGCCTTTTGGCGAAGAGGGGTCTGCGATGGTCTGCGTCGGTCTGCGGTTCATAATACTTTGCTGCACCAATGTGATCTGATTTCAACCTTCACTTCATATTTCTGACGATGTGCATGAAGCATTGAGCAGGTATCTGCAAAACCACATCGGAGGGGTTTTCACAAGGGGAATTTCGCCGGCTGGAAAGTCGACAAAGGGGGGACAGGCTTTTTCATGGGTACCAACATAGATCACCTCCACCAGACGGATGTCTCTGTTTTCCACCGTGAAGAAAATCCTGGACTCCTGCCTCCGCAGGGGTGACGGGGGAATGGACGTTCTTCCCAGGGTTGACGCGCCTGGATGCATGGGCAAGGAGTGACGGTTTTCCTTTTCGTCATGCCTGCGAAGGCAGGCATCCAGTCGGCATATCGCAGCGTGCCACGACGGTTTCCTTTTGGCGTAGACTTTCGCCGGGCCTTCCTTAAAAACTTATATAATCTCACCATACAAATCCCGCCAATCCGGATTCTTCTTTTCAATCAACTGCCGCTTCCAGTCCCGTTTCCATTTTTTGATCCGCTTTTCCCGGGTGATGGCGCTTTCGGCGTTTTCATGGACTTCATAAAAGACCAGCATTTTGACGTTGTAACTGGATGTAAAGCCCTCGACCATGTCATTTTTGTGCTGCCAGACCCTCTTGATCAAATCCGAGGTGACCCCGGTGTATAGGGTGCCGTTTCGCTTGCTGGCCAGAATGTAGACGTAGAATTGTTTTTCCATGGTGGATCACATTCAAATCATTCACGCATATCAGGAAACCATAATGGGACTATCTTCACCCGCCGGAAATCTTCTGGACCTTCGCAAGGGTAGCATAGGGGGTGGTTGACCGTCATTCCTGCGTAGGCAGGAATCCAGTCTGCATATCAAAACGGACCACGGCGATTTTCGCCTTGCGACATACCGTCTGCGGGTGTGACGATTCTTCACCCGAAAACCGAAATTCCTTTCAATGTCTTCCCTGTCTTGCACGACCTGACGGTCGTCGTCCCCGCGCAGGTGGGGACCCAGCCGGCACACCAAAACGATCCGCGACGATTTTCACCCCGCAACCCTGTCCGCGTATGTGACGATTCTTCACCCGAGAAGCCAAGAATCTGGACCCCAGCCTGCGCGGGGGTGACGTGCTATCGTGGTTGCGCGGGAGCAGGCATACAGGGGTGACGACGGGAATATCCCGTCATGCCTGCGAAGGCAGGCATCCAGGCATCATATCGAAGCGTGCCATGGAGGTTTTCACCCG
This sequence comes from Desulfobacterales bacterium, assembly GCA_016342285.1. Classification (GTDB taxonomy): domain Bacteria; phylum Desulfobacterota; class Desulfobacteria; order Desulfobacterales; family JAEINQ01; genus JAEINQ01. The sequence goes on along the minus strand of JAEINQ010000033.1, from coordinate 48,134 downwards.
GACACCCCTATCCGCGTATGTGACGATTCTTCACCCGAGAAGCCAAGAATCTGGACCCCTGCCTGCGCAGGGGTGACGCGCTTGGGTGTCTTCACAGGGGTGACACGTTTGAGCGCCTCCAATGAGGCGACGTCCTTTCCAGTTTAGTCATTCCTGCGCAGGCAGGAATCCAGTCGGCATATCGCAGCGTGCCACGGCTATTTCCACCCCGCAACCCTGTCCGCGGGCACGACGATTCTTCACCCGAGAAGCCAAGAACCTGGTCTCCTGCCTGCGCAGGGGTGACGGTAGGAATATCCCGCCATTCCTGGAACGACGGAAAAAGAAGGTTTGATTTACCACAAGTGCAGAGAGATAAAAGGCAACAATTTTATATCAAAAACATTCCTCTGCGGGCTCGGTGATCTCTGTGGTTAAAAAACGACTTTTTCAGCTTATCGGATGCACCAGCTCGGCGATGGGCACCAGCAGAACCTTGGATTTAAGCTCGGGAAGCATTTCCCGAAGCACCTCAAAGGTGACCGGGTGGGGATGGCCGATGCCCACGGCCTCGCCGTGACGCACGGCCAGGGTGGACAGTTGGCGGATCTGGGCGCGGATTGCCTCGGGGGTCTGGTCGTTGTCGAGAAAGACATCCCGCTGGGCAAAGGGGACCTGAAGGAGCCGGGCGGCCTGATGGGCCTTGGTGTGGTAGGTGGTCCGGCTGTCCACGTAAAAAAGACGGCGGCGCTTTAACACCGTGAATATCTGGTTCATCCGATCGGCCTGGGCACTGAGCCGCGACCCCATGTGGTTGTTGACGCCGATGGCGTAGGGGACGGCATCGAGGTTTTTTTCCAGGACAGCCAGGAGCCGGTCCGGATCCATATCCGCCAGGAGGGCCCCGGGTCCGGGATCGACGTCGGGGTATTCGTTGGGCTCCATGGGCAGATGAAGCATCAGGGAAAACCCCTTGCTTCGGGCCTTCTGGACGACGGCGTCCCGGAACGGGCTGCTGGGCAGAACGGAAAAGGTCAGCGGCGCGTCGAGGGTGCAGAACCGGTCCGCCACCTTCCGGTCATAGCCCATGTCGTCAATGATGATGGCTACCCGGGGACGCCCCTGGCCCGGGTCCACCGCCCGGACCGCCGGTTTGGGTGGCGGTTCCTGGGCGGGGAAGATCTCGAATTCGGGTACTTTGTAAGCCGCGGCCGACGGATGGGGCTTGTCAAGCGGGACGGATTTATGGGGCGGCGTCGCTTCGGGGCGAGCCGCCGGGGGGCGCCCTTCCGGACCGATGGTGTAATGGGCGACAACGCCGGCCACCGCCACGATGGCCGCCAAGATGACCACCCCCAGCAATGCCTTTTTCAGGTCGGCCCCGATCGACGTTTTTCCGGCCGGGGCCTTTTTCCGTTTCGCCCCTTTGGGCGCTGCCTTTTTCTTTGTTGCCATTACTTCCGGCTCAAAATGTCATAACCGATCAAAATGTCCAGCGCCCGCATCACCTGGTTGTCCGTCTGGAGCCGTTGGACGTCTAACGGCCCGTGCCGTGGCAGGGTTTCCCGGCGAGATTTTTTCTTGTCCTTGTTCCCGGGCATATCCGGATCTTTGACCTCTTCGGCATCATCGATCACTTCGGCATCATCGACCACGCTTTCACCTGTGGGCTCGGCCTCCAGGTGGTTCTTGAGGTCTTTTTCCTTGAGCATCCTGGATTCGGCTGTCGGATCCACCGGCTCGAGAACCAGGTCCTGGACCACGATGTCCGGTTCAATCCCCTTGGCTTGAATGGACCGGCCACTGGGGGTGTAGTACCGGGCAATGGTGAGCTTGAGGCCGTAGCCGTCGCGCAGGGTTTCCACGGTCTGAACCGAACCCTTGCCAAAAGAGGTGGTCCCCACCACCACGGCCCGACGGTTGTCCTGAAGCGCCCCGGCGACGATCTCCGAAGCACTTGCGCTGCCACCGTTGATCAGGACCACCAGGGGGTAGGTCCGGGCTTTGTCGTTCTTGTGGGCGGAAAAGGCTTTGGTGTGACGTTTGAGCCGTCCTTTGATGGTCAGGATCTCACCACTGTCGAGAAACATGTCCGATATTTGGATGGCCTGGGGAAGCAGCCCACCGGGATTGTCCCGCAGGTCGAGGATCAACCCCTTAAGGGGGGTGGGTCCGGTTTCAAGCTTTGCCAGGGCCGCCTCCAGGTCATCGGACGTGTTGTCCCTGAAATGGGTGACCCACACGTATCCATAGCCATCCCTGAGGGTCAGGGAACGGACGCTTTCAATGGGGATCACGTCTCGGACCAGGGAGAAATCGAGGGCCTCTTTTTCCCCTTTTCGGGCAATGGTGACCTTTACCTTGCTCCCCTTGGGGCCGCGCATCATGTTGACGGCCTCACGCAGGTCGCGGGTCGCCTTGTCATCCACCTTGAGGATCTTGTCGCCGGCCTTGATGCCGGCCTTATACGCCGGCGTTCCCTCGATGGGGGAAATAACGGTCACGAGCCCGTCTCGGATGGTAATGCTGATACCAATCCCGGTGAACTCCCCCTTGGTATCGATCTGAAGGTCTTCAAAGTCCTCGGGCGGCAACAGGGCCGAGTGGGGGTCGAGGCTGTGCACCATCCCCTGAATGGCTTTTTCGATGAGTTCGTCGGTATTGACGGGATCCACATAGGACTTTTCAATGATCTGGATGACGTCGGCAAAGGTCTTGAGCCCCTTGTAGACCGATTCGGTGGCGGCGGAGAGACTGGACCAAAAGCCGGCCCCGGCGGTCCACAACACCACGGCCGCCACCATGACCATCCAAAGCTTGATTTGACGGTGTTCGCGAAAAGACATATCGGTGCTCCTTTACCCTTTCTTGATCCATCCCATGGGATCCAGAGGCTTTCCGTGATATCGGATCTCAAAATGGAGTTTCGGGCCGGCCAAAGATCCGGTGTCGCCTACCGTGGCGATCACTTCACCGGCCTCCACCTGCGCCCCCTTTGTCTTGAACATCTCTTCCACATGGGCGTAAACCGTGTAGTAGTTTCCGCCGTGGTCGATAATCAGCATGTTCCCGTAACCGTTGAACCAGCTCGAATACAGGACGCGGCCATTGTGAACCGCCTGTACCGGTTCGCCCATATCCGCCCGAATGTCCACGCCGCTGGAAAAATTCATGACATTGAACTTGGGGTTCCGGTAAGGCCCAAAAAAAGATACTATTTTACCGCTCACCGGCAGTTTAAGCAACCCTTTAAGCGCCGTGAAGGCCACCGTTGGATCGGGGGCCGGCTCCTTGCCCGCGCCTGGGTCGCCAGCCGGTTGGGCGTTCGCCTTTTTGACCCGACCGGCAGCCGCCTTGGCTGCCTCTTCTTCAAGGCGCCGGCCCAGATCCTGAATCTTGCGGTCCAATTTGCCGGCGGCCTGGCGCAGGCGGTCGATGGAGGCCAGTTCCAGTGACTTTCGGTCTCGCACCTCGGCGAGCATGCGACTGCGACGGTCGCGGTCTTCGGTCATTTTCCGGATTTGCGATTGGCGTTCCGCCTCCAGAGCGCCCTTGGCCTGGCGCCGGGCAGCCTGCTGGTCTCGCAGGGCGGCAAGCTGCTCTCGGCTGCGGAGCAGATCCTGAAGAACCCGTTCATCATGATCGAGAATCCGGCCGAGTGCCCGCTCCCGGTGGAACAGCTCGCTCATGGACTCGGCAGAGGCCAGAATATTGATCCGCCCGAGCCAGTTGAGCTTGTACAGGGCCACCAGCCGGCGGGAGGCATAGGCCTCCAGGGAACGCGTCTTTTCTCTGGTTGCAACCATGGCCCCGTCTGCATGGGAGATCTGTTCATCAAGGGCTTCGAGTTCCCGGCGGGTGGCGGCCACCTTGGCCCGGGCCTGATACAAGGACTGGTCCAGTGCGCCCAGGCTGTCGATCATGGCCGTTTCCTGCTGGGTGTAAGTCACCACCTCGGCCTTGGACGCTTCGATGCGGCGCTGGATCGTTTCGGCTTTTTTCTGAATTGTTTCAGCCGTTTTTTGGATTTTTTCGATATTCGCTACGGTTTTTACGGCAGCATTTGACAGTGCCGCCCCGGCCACGATGGAGACATACCGATCCCGATGGCGCAGAAAGCCGTTTCGGCCGCCGTGGGTGACCTCGAGCCAGCCGTCAAGCCGGCGGACCACCGGCAGGCGCGCCCCCAGTTGGAGCACGGCCAGTGTGGCCGAAGCCTGATCCGGTCCGGCCCTCAGGTTGAGTTTGGGCACCTTGACCACGGCCGTCTCTTGGGCTCCAACCGGAATCGAAACCAGAACCGTCACCAACGCCCAAACCAAGACGATCAGAAAACGGCCCGGGAGAATCCTTTTGCCGCGGTGGGTCCGCGCACTCATGGTGAGGGTTACTTGGGTCATGTCTTCAGGTACTGTTTGAGGGATACATAGCATCCGAACCAGCCCACAAACATGGCCGCGGCCAGGACTCCGGCCAGGAGAGACCCGGGCAGGAATCGGATTTGAAAGGTGGCGGGCAGCAGGCCCTGATCCACGTTGGAGCTTACGGCCAGGTAAATCAGCAGCAGCGCCCCGATGCCCAGCAGACCGCCGGCCAGCCCTTGGATGAGGCCCTGAATGTAAAACGGCATCTTGATGAAACGGCTCTCGGCCCCCACCAGGCGCATGATGTCCACCTCTTCCCGGCGGTTGTAGAGGACCAGCCGAATGGTGTTGGCAACGAAAAAGACCGCGGCCATGAAAAAAAGGCATCCCAGGCCATAACCGGCAAAGGAGACCAGGTCGAATATATCGGTGAACCGGCCCAGCCAGCGCTGGCCGTATTCCACTTCCGCCACCCCATCGAGGGCCTGGAGCCGTTCGGCCAGCTGTTGGATCTTGTCCAGGGTCTGGGCCGTGGGAATCATCCTCACCTCAAAGGCATCGGGCAGGGGATTGGTTTCCAGGTCAGCCAGCAGCGAGGCCTGATGCTGCATCTGTGTCCTTAGGGTGACCAGTGCCCGGTCCTTGGAAATATAGATCGCGTCATCCACCCCGTATGTCCCCCGGATGGCGGAAGCGATCCCTGCCAGATCGCCCGGCATCACCGTGGGATGCAGATAGGCCATGAGGCGCAGACCGCTTTTCCAGGAATCCATCAGGGCGTTGGTGTTGACCACGAAAAGGGCAAAGATGCTTGAAATGAGAATGGACAAGGCGATGGTCACCACGGTGACGGCGGTGAGAAACCGGTTGTCCGAAATGTCGCCAAAGGCCTTTCGAAAGTAGAGCATCATGAAGCAATCTCGCTGACAGGGTGCGTTTCGGGTTGCATCAGCCCCTGGCTGAGGCGGACCAGACGGGCCGGCATCCGTTGGATCATCTCCTTGTCATGGGTGGCGATGATCAGCGTGCCGCCCCGATTGTGGAACCGTTTAAGAAGCCCGAAGATGATGTCCGCCGATTCCGGGTCGAGGCTGCCCGTGGGTTCATCGGCCAGAATGATCTTGGGGTCTCCTACCACGGCCCGGGCCACGGCCACCCGCTGCTGTTCGCCGCCGGACAGACTTGGCGGCAGGTTGGACCGGCGGTCCTCCATCCCCACGGACCGAAGGACCGCCTTGACCTTCTTTTCGATGAGGCGGCGGTTCTTACCGGCCGCTTCCAGCACCAGGGCCACGTTGTCGAAAACGCTTTTGGTGGGGATCAGTTTGTAGTCCTGGAAAATGATGCCGCATTTTCTGCGCAGAAAAGGGATACGGCCCCGACCGATCCGTGTCAGGCTCATGCCATCCACCAGCACCTGTCCCCGGGTCACCGGCTCTCCCAGATAGAGCATCTTGAGCAGGGTCGATTTGCCGGCCCCGGACGGACCGGTAATGAAAACAAAGTCGTTCTTGTAAATGTCCAGGCTGATTTCCGACAGGGCGACCTTGGCCCCGTACTGCTTGGAAACGCGGAACATACGGATGATGGCGTCTTTTTCAGGGCTGTCCATTACTCGGCGGATTCCCTTCCCATGGCCCGGTACAGGCTTGCCTTGGCGGTTTTGAAGTCGTACAGGGCATTGTAATAATTGGTCATGGTCTTTGACAGCAAGGTTCGGGCATTGAGCACATCGGTGGAGGTGGCCACCTGTTCCTTGTACTGTTCTTCGTTGATGCGGTAATTCTCCCGGGCCTGTCCAATGGCGGTGCGCACCATTTCGATGTTTGTCTCCGCCTCCCGGGTTTTTAAAAAGGCCTGCTCCACGGAGAGTCGGATCTGGTCCTCGATGTCCTGGCGCCGGTATCGGGCCTGATTCAAACGACCGGCCTTTTCCCGAACCCCGTGACCGGTCCGGCCCCATTGCCAGAAATCCCAGCTTGCCGAAGCCACGATCTCCCAGCTGTCGGGGTCGGAGATGCCGTCGCCGCCGTTGACATCCGGGTCGGTGCCGAGCCGGTAGTAATTGCCGCCAAGACTCACCTTGGGGTAGTAGTCCTTTCGGGCCAGGGCCAGGTCTTTTTCGCCGATCCCCACCTCAAGCTCGGAGGCCGCGATTTCCCTGCGATTTTCCAGTGCCTCGGCAAGGCACCGATCCACGGTCAATCCCAAAGGGGCGTGGTCCAGGACATCTTCCACCCGCACCGGGTCGTGGAGGGGGCGGCGCAGGAGGGTATTGAAATTGGACCGGGCCAGGGCCAGGTTGTTTTGGGCCACGGTCAGCTCCTGGCGGGTGTTGGCCAGCTCCACATCGGCCTTTAAGAGCTCGTTTAGCGGGGTCATCCCCACCTCGTGAAAATCCTTGGCCACCTTACGAAACGCCGTAAGGAGCGTCACCGCTTCCTGGGCCACCGAAACCAGCTTCTCAGCCTTGAGAACGGCAAAATAGGCTCTCTTTGCGGCGAGGATCACATCCTGCCGGGCAATCTGCTTCATCACGCCGGCCAGGTCCAGGCCCAGCTCGGCCATGCGATAGCGGTTGAGCAGGGCAAAGCCGGTAAAGACTGGCTGGGTGACCGATGCGGACCAAACATACTCGTTTTTGGGCACCGTTGTCCCAAGAAAAGCACTGGTCTTCTTCTCATAAAAACGGGTGTACTGGTAGGCGGTGTTGAAGGCGGGATAAAAATAGGTCTTCTGGGCATCCCGTGCGGCCTGGGCCGACCGCACGCCCTCTTCGGCCGACTTGAGATCCAGGTTGGCCCCAAGGGCCGCCTCCACCGTGGCGGACAGGGTCAGGGTGTCGGGGGTGGCTTGCGCCCAAAGCGAGGCCGGGGCACCCCACAGGCCGGCCACCATCACGATGATCGCCAGGCATCTGGGCAAGGTAGAGTAGGGCATCACTTTTCCATCCATCATGTCCAAAGGAACTGGGTTGCATTGATCCCGCAACGGGGGGCCGAATGACCACCGACGTCGTTCGGGCCATGTCAGCATTGACCCTCCCGGTCCAAGCTGCTATGACCGGCTTTGAGCTTAGGGAGTGCCTTAACCGGTTTTCCTTACTCAGGAGCCTCCACTGAATCCCATCAAACTTGCTTCTTCCAATTCAGTGGAGGCTTTCTTAATAGCTGAAATACCGTCATAAATCAACAAACCGCTGAAAACGGGCCTCACGGGTGCCCCATGGCGCCGCGGGCGGGGCCCGCTTGCCGGCAAACGGGTGTGATCATGGACATAGACCGGATGAAAGAAGAACTGGTCGCGCGGCTCTGCGAAAAATCCTTCCAGTATACCGAGGAGCCGTCCTTCCGGCTGGTATCGGGGCGAATGAGCCGCTTTTACGTCAACTGCAAGCCGACCACATTGAGTTCTCGGGGAATGTTCCTCGCCGGGCACCTGGTCTTTGACGCCATCCGCGATACCGGTGTGACCGGTGTGGGCGGACTAACCTTCGGCGCCGACCCCATCGCCGTGGCCGCCGCCTTTGCCAGCGAACTCATGGGCCAGCCGATTCAGGCTTTTTCCATCCGAAAGACCCAAAAGGATCACGGTATTGTCAAGTGGATCGAAGGGGATCTGACGCCGGGACAAAAAGTGGCCATCATCGACGATGTCGCCACCACCGGCGGCTCCACGATAAAGGCCATTGAAAGGGCTCGGGAAGAGGGGTTGGAGGTGGTCCGGGCCGTGATCCTGGTGGACCGGCAGGAAGGCGGGCTGGAGAACATCCGAAAGCACGTACCCGACATCGTGGCTGTCATCACCCGCGACGACCTCATGGCCGCCATCGGAAAGACCGCATAGAAACCTCGTAAGCGTCACAGGGCATCACGCCGAGGCGTGACTTTGTTCCCGGGCATTTGAAGTCCGATTTAGTACGCCTGCATGCCCGGCGCCTCGCATCTACGGCACCCTGTAAACGCTTACTGTGCGAGGGCTTGGACCTTCTTGAGCTTTTCAGCCCCGTGAACAGTTACGAAACCTCGTCTCACCACCTTCCCAAATCGCTTTTCATGGGATGGACACCTGTGCCCTAACATTTCAATTTGCCATTGGAATCCATGCCCTCAGGGCGTGGTCAGAGTCAATCCGGAAATCGTTTTTTTCCTATAGGAACCAGCGGTTGACTTTTTCCACATGCGGTATATACTGGACTATACCCAATTGCAGGGAGGTGTCGGTCATGGAATCCACAGCCAAGCTTTTTCAAAACGGGCGCTCCCAGGCAGTGCGGCTCCCCAAGGCCTTTCGGTTCAAGGGGTCCGAAGTCAAGATTCGAAAAGAAGGCGATTCGGTCATCCTGGAGCCGCTCGAAAGGACCCGATGGCCTGAAAATTTCTGGGAACTCTTCGGCCCAGATCCTGATTTCCCAATTCCGGAAGCGTTGCCATCGAAAGAATTCACCCTGGATTGACCGATCTGATCATGTACCTGCTCGACACAAATATCATCAGCTACTGGATGCGGGGGGATTCAGAGGTGATTGGCCGGATTCAACGGCACCGGCCGTCGGAGCTGGCCCTGTCGGCGGTCAGTCTTGCGGAAATTTTGTATGGAATCGAAAAATCACCTATCAAAAAAACAGAGCGGACAACGAAAATTGAGAAGATCACTGCGTTGCTGGAATTCTTTTCTTTTGATGAGTCCGCGGCCCGCCAATACTCGGTCATCCGTGCCCGACTCGAAAAGTCAGGTTTGATCATTAGCGAAAGAGACCTTCAGATCGCCTCCATCGCCAAAGCGAACCGCCATACCCTTGTCACCCACAACACCAGAGAGTTCTCACGAATCGCCCACCTGAAGGTAGAGGACTGGGCCGGTCATTTATAGAAGCGGAAAAGGCCACTCTTTTTCCATGAATCGCGTCACCGCTGTTTCGCCTTGTCCACGACCCGGCGGACATCGCCCAGGCATCAGGTGCCCTTGGGATTTTGTGTGGCACATTCGCACTGGCCGAACCGCTTGGCCGCCATGATCTTCTCCATGATCCGGCTCTCCCCGTTGGCCTTGACATCTTCGACGATGTCCTTTTCCGAGTAGCCGAAACAGAAGCAGATGGTCGGGCTGGTATTCATGGGGACACTTTCCAAAGCAAAGAGCGGTTGCATACAAAGGCGCGCCCGCTCTTTGCTTCAAGTTGAAATACCTGAATATCAGTCGAAAGCCATGCCGGTTTTCCAGACCTCCCAGACCTTGCCCACCAGATCGGGACCCGGCTTCAGGGTCACTTTGCCCGGTTGCCAGCCGGACGGGGTCGCCTCGGCCCCCTTGGTCTCTCTCACCAGTTGGAAGGCCTGGACCTGCCGGAAGGTCTCCAGGACATTTCTTCCCACTGGCGGGGTGAGGACCTCAAACCCCTGGACCACACCGTCGGGATCGATGATGAAGCGGCCGCGGGTGTCGACCCCGGCGTCCTCGTCAAAAACGCCATAGGCCTTGCCCACCTTGCCACCGGTATCCGACAGCATGGGGAAGGGAACGCCGCTGGCGACCATCTTGGAAAGCTCGTGTTCCACCCACATTTTGTGGACGAAGACGCTATCGATGCTCATGGAAAGCACTTCTACTCCCAGTTTCTGGAACGCCGCGTGTTTTTCGGCAACTGCCGAAATTTCGGTCGCTCAGACAAAGGTGAAATCACCGGGGTAAAAGCAGAGGAGCACCCATTTGCCCAGGTATTCAGAAAGTTTGACGGAAACGAATTTGCCATTGTGATAGGCCGGGGCAGCAAAATCCGGCACTTTCTTTCCTATCTTGATCATGGGGCCAACCTCCTGAGCCTTTTTGGGTTCCTCCTGTGCACCTTCTGTCACGGGTTCCTCGCCCACCGGACCGCCGGTGGGTCTGGCACATCCGATTTTCATGTCTTCCGGCATGCAGGTCCTCCTTTCTGTTTTCCCATGAAGCGGCAACGGCCGCTTATTAAAATCCCAAATGGTTATCCGCTTGGTCATCAGAATAATCTATGGGACAAAAAATGGCAATGGCCTGTATTCGGACAAAATAATTCACCTTGAAAGCCATAAAGGGTCCGCCTATGATGCGCTTCGGTCGTCCAAGGGGGGCACCGATTGAAAGCATAAAATGCGATCCGCCTTTGACAAAAAGCATTTTGAATGAGAGGGGAGAAACCATGCGCGCTGCAATCTACAAAGCATTTCAAACGCCGTTGAGCATTGAAACCCTGCCCGACCCGGTACCGGAAAAGACCGGTGTGGTCATCAAGGTCAAGGCCAACGGTCTGTGCCGCAGCGACTGGCACGGGTGGATGGGCCACGACCCGGACATCAACCTGCCCCATGTTCCGGGCCACGAACTGGCGGGCGTGATCGCCGCCACCGGCAAGGAAGTGGCCAACTTCAGGGTTGGCGACCGGGTGACCCTCCCCTTTGTCTGCGGATGCGGCGGGTGCGGCCCGTGCCTGGCCGGAAACCACCAGGTCTGCGATCACCAGTTCCAGCCCGGATTCACCCACTGGAAATCTACGGCAGCCACGGCATGCAGGCCTATCGCTACGATGCGATGCTGGAGATGATCCGTTGCGGAAAACTCCGTCCGGAAAAGCTCATCGAAAAGACCATTTCCCTTGAAGAATCGCTGACCGCGCTGCCGGACATGGACCGTTTTTCAGGGGTGGGGGTGAAAGTCATCAATCGCTTCTGATTCCCGGATTGTCCAGGTTGGGCGTGACGCGGCATTCGGTTCAATTCAAAGTAGGAATCCACGTCCTTTGGGCGTGGTCAGAGTCAATTGGCTATGCCGTTTCATTCGTTGGCCAGTGCCTAAAATGCACTAATCCGCCAGAGGCGGACAAGAAGTGTGAAATGCCTAATCCGCCAAAAAAGGCGGACAAGAGTTGCGGAGTCGCTTCGCTCCGTTTTTTTAAGCGAAGATATGGCAGAATTCCTTAATTTTAGGCAATTTAGGCAATTAAGGCATTTCGAACTGAACGCGAAGTATCGCCGCCCCTTCCAGGGCAACCCAAAGCCTGGTCCTCTGGGCCAGGATTCTTTACTTTTTAACAGCTTACAAGACAGGCTGGGCCCAGTTGGCCAGTTTCAGACCCTGAATACGGCTGAAATGCCGGGTGTTGTTGGTCACGAGTGTCAGGTTTCTGGAAAGTGCGATGGCAGCGATCACAAGGTCGAAGTCATCCAGGGGGGTTCCGGCAAATTCGAGGGAGGCTTTCAGCATCCCGAAAATCTCCGCGGTGTCTTTGCCTGGAGAGATAATTTCGAAAGCGTCTTCAATGGTTTTGACTTTTGCCAGGTTGCCGGCAACCTGCTGGGATTTATGGGCACCGTAGTAAAGCTCCATCAGGGTGACGGCACTGATAAACATAGGGTCGTCTACATGGCGCTCCAAATGCCCATGGACAACCTTGTCCCCTTTCAGGCTGTAAATAAGGGTGTCGGTATCCAGCAGATACATCAGAAGCCCTTCGGCAACTTTTGGGAATTCGTTCTGGCCGTTTTCAAATCCTCAACAATCTTTTCTGCCGTGCGTGCATCCGCCCATGAGCCGGACAGGTCGAGCAGCGTCTGGGCCGGCGAGCGAATGGCGTCGATCTTTCCCTTCCTGGCCAAGTGGCGCTTCAACATATACTGAACTTGCTGGCTGACCGATCGGTTTTCCCGGACAGCCAAGTCCTTGAGGCCGGCATACAGAGCCTCGTCCATGTTTTTGATCTGAAAATTGGCCATGGTCATCCTCCGGGGCTGATATGTTCATGAAAAAGTATGCCATTTTCATGAAAATGTCAAGCCAGCCTTATCGCGGAGCCAGAAGCCGGTCCATTTTGGATTTGACCACCAGCTTGACCAGTTCGCCGGCGCCGAGTTTACCCCGGGTCCGTCCATGGCCGATGGCCGCGGCCACGGCATCCTTGGGGATTTGGGGCTGAAGGGATTCCGGCTTTCTTTCCAGTTTCAGCGACCCGGTGGGGCAGGTGGTGACACAAAGCCCGCAACCGATGCAGCGGCCGTCGTCCAGTACAACCACACCGTCGGCCAGGCCCAGGGCGTCCATCTGGCAGCGATCGACGCAGACGCCGCACCCGGAACAGGTTTCGGCATCGGCCCTGGCCACGAAAGGAGACGCCACATGATCGACCGGTCTCGGCAATGCCTTGATGGACTGGAGCACCCCGCAGCAGCAACCGCAGCAGCAGCAGATGAAATTGACCTCCTTTGAATAACCGGGCTGGAGCACCAGGGCGTATTCATCGGCCTTTTTGAGAAGATCGAGAATTTCCTCCCGGCTGGCGACCCTGCCGTAGCCGTTCTTGACCGCATAGTCGGCGGCCATGCCGAACGAGAGGCAGGAGGCTTCGGGCCGGTCGCACCCTTCGCCGATCATCGTCTTTTCCCGCCGGCAGATGCACGGATTGACGCTAAACCTGTCGTGGCCGCGGATCAGTTCCTCGGCCCGTTCGTAGGTCATCACGGCCAGTTCGTGGTCGATGCTCTGCCCCACGGGAATGGTGCGAAGCTGGGGCTGTTTCCAGGCGGTGTCGAGCAGATAGGGCTTGTACTCGTCCATGTCCCGGATCAGGTCCGGATCCAGGTCGTTGACGTGAAACTCCCAGATCCCGATCACATACTGGGCCGCCATGTATTCGGGCACCCCCGGTGTTTCCTCCACCCTAAAGAGCAGCCCCTTTTTCGCCATGGCCTCCAGCCGCACGGCCGCTTCGTCCGCGCCGATTCCCACCCGCCGGGCCACCACCCGGGGCGGCTCGGGGATCAGGGTCAGGTGAAGGGCGAATTCGGCCTCTTCGGGAGTGAAGAACCGCTTGAGTATCCGCAGTTCAACGCCGGATTCGGTGGCGGGAAACCCCGCGGGAAGGTTGTCCAAATGCGTTGCCAGTCGCTGGTAAACGGTCTCTGTCATCATGCACTCCTTGTTCTTCAATTTATTGTGGAGATCGCCGCCGGGAAAAGAGGCTTGTAGAAAGAAAGGAACCAGGGGGTCAACGGCTTGAGGATTTGCGGCTTTGCCTTCGCATTCATAGGCCGAGACAGGAGGGGATGTCAAATTTTTTAGCGGCTTGTGATCAGGAACGGGGTTTTGCCTTGCGCAGCGCCAGCACCACATTGGCGCCAAAGATCAGCAGGGCGCCGAGCCAGCCGGTGGCATCCAGGAACGGTTCGGCCGCCAGATACGGACCCAGCAGGGCGGCCAGCAGAATTCGGGTGGAGGAAATTACCCCCCCCTCCACGGCGGTGACGTAACGAAATCCGATGGTGATAAGAAACTGCCCGGCGATCCCCGCTCCGCCGCAAAGGGCCAGGTAGTAAAGCTCTTGGGCGTTCGGCCAGAAAAAATGCTGGTGAAAAAAGACAGCCATCAAAACCGATCCGAGCCCGAACATATAAAAAAGCACGGTGTTGGCATCGTGGTGCTGCCGGCTGATGTTCAGGTACAAAATGGAAAAGGCCGCGCTGGTCCCGGAGCCCAGGCCCCACAGGCTCGATAAATTCATGGCCCCCATGCCCGGCGAAAGGATCATCCAGACCCCGGCAAAGGCCACGGCCACCATGGCCAGGGCCACCATGTCGCGCTGGTGACGCAGGATGATCCAGGAGAGCAGGGCCAGAAATATCGGGTAGGTCATGTTGAGAATGTTGGCTTCGGCCACGGAGGTGTATTCCACGGCCTGGTAGAAGCAATAGACCGCGATGCAGTTGGTCACGGTCCGACCCACGAGCAGATGGTAGTTTTTCGGTTTTGGCCGCTGACGCCTTACCCCCATGGCAATGCAGACCACCACAAACCCCACCAGGAAGCGGAAAAAGGAAAAATAAGCCGAATCGATGACCACCTCGGCCTTGGCCCAGCGGATCACCACCGTTGAAAAGTAAAAGCAAAAAGCCGATGCAAATACCGCCAGGCAGCCGAGCATGCCGATGAGGCGTGACCATTGGGGCAGCGATGATGATGGGGTGTCGTCGATCACGGTAATTCCCGTGTTTGGGTAAATGTTGAAACCGGGACGCTATCAGCTTTGAACGGGCAAGTAAAACGGGTTTTCCCGGGCACCAGATTTACACCCTTCGGTGCCCGATATGGGATAGGCGCATTATCCTGGAAAGGGGTTGTGCCCCACCCCTTATCCCTTCAGTTCAAAGGTCTTTCGAAGATGGGCCAGGCCGTCATGGACCGCCTGGTCGGGCGTGCCGGGCTTGAGCTCCATGACCAGCGGGATATCGCCTTTGACCAGGGGTTTGAGGGGATTGAAATCAATGTCGCCGGCACCAGGCGCCAGGTGGTCATCCAGCCCCCGGGCATCGTGGAGGTGCATTCCCACGAGGCGATCTGCGCACCCGGCCGGCAGGTCGCCGGGAGGGAGCCAGGTCAGCAGATGGGCGGCATGGGCATGTCCGGTGTCGTGCCAGTACCCCAGAGGGGCCCCGCGAAATTCGCCAAAGAGGGTCTGGAAATCGTCGGGGCCGGGAAGTTCGTGAAGGTGAAACCGGTTTTCCAGGGCCAGGGTGACACTGTGGCGTTCGGCCGTGCCCAGGAGCCGGTCCAGGCTCGAGCACAAGGCATCGAGGTGAGGTGGTTTGAGCCGGTCGCGCATGTCAAGCTGGGTCGACAGGCAGGCTTTGGCCGCTTCGGTTTCCATGGCATCGGCCTTTAAAAAGCCATAAAGGGATTCGACGTCCGGGGTCATGTCCACCCGGCCGCAATGGAGCACCACGGCCCGGGCCTCCAGGTCGTTGGCATGCTCGATGGTCCGCTGCGTCCATTGCACGGCGAGCTTGCGCCGCTCCCGGTCCGTGTCGGAAAGGGAGAAAAGATCCCCGCTGGGAGCCAGTTTGGCAAATATCTTCGGGTGGGGGGAAAAGTTATGAATGCTGGTCACCTGCAAGGTACTGGCGGCAAGGACCGGCCGCATCTGGTGAAACAGCTTCTCAGAAATGCGGTATTCCAGTTCGACCCCCGGTGCGCCAAAGGCTTCGATGGCCGCAACCAAGTCCTTGCCATTGTCGCAGCAGCCGGCCATGAACGATGTTGAAAGGGAGAGCATGGCAAATAGCGGTCTGATTTGTCCGTTGGTTGTATTGGTTCGGATCGGTTCAACCTGAATTCAGGTCCAAATTAGACGGAACACGCCCCCGTGTCAATCGGCCAGAGCGATGCCCGCGTTTACCGAAACAGCGAAACGTATCGACATATCACGCTGAAACTGTTATCTTTCCTTCCTAAAATGACCCATCCCAACCAAACGATGATCTCATTCAGCCGTTTGGTCACGGGTAAAAAATGCCCCGCCGAAAAATGACCCTTGTGATTTCACCGACGCCTGAGATTACACAGCCGAAGGATTCGATGATAGCCTGAAGGATGGAGGAGAAACGCCAGTGAAAATTGGACGAAACGATCCCTGCCCCTGCGGCAGCGGGAAAAAGTACAATAAATGAAGAACAACCGTCTGCGCGTTTACAACGGGGCCGTGGCCGTGGTCACGGGCGGGGCATCGGGGATCGGCCGGGCCCTGGCCGGCGAACTGGCTCGCCGCGGGGCCGAAGTGGTTCTGGCCGATCTCCAGGACGAAGCCGTTGGGGCGGCTGCCGCTGAAATTCGGTCTATGGGGGCCAAAGCGACGGCAACGGTCCTGGACGTGGCCGATTCCGAGGCGGTTCAAAACTTGGTCCGGGAAACCATGGCACGCACCGGCCGGCTCGATTTTCTTTTTAGCAACGCCGGTATCGGCATCGGTGGTGAGGTCCGGGATTACACTTTGGAAGACTGGAACCGGCTCATCGACGTGAACCTGCGGGGCGTGGTCCACGGGGTCCAGGCGGCCTATGGGCCCATGGCAGACCAGGGCTTCGGACATTTGGTCAACACCGCTTCCATGGCCGGATTGTGCCCGACGCCTTTTTCTGCGGGCTACGGCATGACCAAGCACGCCGTGGTAGGTCTTTCCAATGCCCTTCGTATCGAAGGTGTTGGATTGGGGGTGAGGGTCAGCGTCATTTGTCCCGGGGTGATCCGCACGCCCATTCTCGATGGCGGTCGCTACGGCCGAGTGATCGGCGACATTTCCAGGGAACAAACCCTGGCCACGTGGGAGCGACTTCGCCCCATGGACCCTGCGGTTTTTGCCAGCAAGGTTCTCGACCAGGTGGCCGTGAATCGGGCCATCATCATTGTGCCGGGCTGGTGGCGGATTTTCTGGTGGATCTACCGCCTGTCACCGGCACTGGTGATGCGGCTGGCGCGAAAATCGTATGGAAATATGAAGCGGGAACTGGGGATGTAGATTGAGGAATTGACGGATTGGCGGATGGAAGGTGTCACGAATCGCTTGCTGGCTCGTGCCCTTTTCGGATCAGGCGGTAGGTGGCTTCGTAAATTTTTTTTCGGGGACCGACAGCCACGATACCGATCACCGTCCCGGAACCGATCCGATAGATGATTCTGAATCGGCCGATTCGAAAGCTATTCAGGCCCGTCAACTCGGACTTCAACGGTTTGCCGGTTTCCGGGTTGGTGATCAGTTGTTTCAGTCCCGCCTTGATTTTTTTCTTCAGGTCGGGGTGCAAACCCTTGATGAAAAAGGCGACTTCATCTGAAATCCGAAGTTTGTATTGGATTTTCAACCCAGTTTCTTTCCGCAGCTCAAATGGGGTGCATATCCCCACAATTTTCGATCATGCGGAGAACAGCTCCTCCAGAGTGTAGATCCTGCTTTTCCCCTTTAAATCAGCCAGTCCCTTTTTGATTTCCCTCACCAGATCCGGATCCGACTGGATTGCAATGGTTTCTTTCCAGCTCTCGAACTCGTCCGGATTGACTAGGATCGCGGCCGGACGACCGTTTTTTGTGATAACGACCTCCTCATCCAGCGACGAAACCGCCTCGACGAGCTCGCTGAGTTTCATTTTGGCCTCAGACAGGGAAAGCACCCGCATGTTATGACCTCTTTTATGGTTGACCTATATTCTGGTCAAACTTACGATGCCGAGCCGGTTCTGTCAAGAGCCCGGCCAAACACCGCCCCCGGTCTGGCACACAAACCTTTGGCCTTTACCCGTCACGGGAACGGATCAGCAGCAGGGGGCGATCGGCCTGGTTTAAGACCCCGGCGGCCGTGCTTCCGAAAAAGACCTGGGCGAGCCCGGCACGTCCGTGGCTGGCCAGGGCGATCAGGTCCACGTCCTCGCGCTGGGAGACGGCAATGATGGTGCGCACCACCGGGCCGGTTTCCAGAACCGTGGTCGCTTGGATTCCCTTTTCCCGAAACTCACCCTTGACGCCATTGAGATACCGCTGCTCTTTTTCGATCCGGCGACGCTGCTCCTGTTTCGTTTCCTCAAGCAGCACCTGTTTGTAGCCGTCGCTGACCACGACGGACCGAAGCACCCTCAGTAAGATCACCTTTGATTTGTGAAAACGCGCGATGTCTTCCACATGGCTGAGAATCCTTTGGGCGCGCGGGGAACCATCCAATGGCACTAAAATTTTGGAATACATGGTCTCTCCTCCGTATTTGTCGATTGTTGCCAACCCATTGTTAGGGGGCATGGCCCCATTCGTCTTTTCTCAACAGCAAAGGGCATGCCATGGTCCGGGGAGGGTCGGCCATCGGGTGGATCAGGGTCGTTGAATTGTCCCGGATACACCCATGGATCGACATTCCGGGCGTTGGGGCGGGCTGCCGTCATGGCCGGTTTTCAGGGCGCCGGGGTGTTTTCAAGGCCCTTTTCAAGGAGAGAACCATGGCAAGCCGGAGGCGGATTTTTCCAATTTGTAAAAAAGATTGACAGGATGAACGGGTGGCTTTGCTTCCGTGCATGCGAACCTCTTTGAATAGCGGGATGTTTTCTCCTGAATGGCTCTGGCATCGGCCTTGCTCTACCCGGTGATGGGTCATCAAAAAACTGACGGTGACGATTCGGCCAATGGAAAGGAGGGTTTCCATGAAGATCAACGTAGGCAGGAAAGAACGGTTGATCCGGCTGCCGGCTGGATTGGTGCTGGTTTTTTTCGGTGTTGTATGGAGCTGGGTGCTCTCCGTGGCCGGCGTGGTGGTTCTGGCCACGGCGGTTATCGGATGGTGCCCGGTCAGTGCCCTGCTGGGGTTTAACACCGCCGGCCGCGAAGACGCGGAGATTGTGCCGGACACCTCGGGCCCCCGATCCGATCCCTATATGAAACAGCGGCGCCTGAAGTGATTCGCACAAGAAATGGCGCTGATTGACGCCGAGACTTGTCCGCCTCCGGCGGGTTGGGCAAAAAGGCCATTTATGGCTGGAAACGCCGTCCGGGCAGCATTAGGCAGAAGGCCAGGCAGAGCAGCCCGGCCGCGGATACCACCCAGAACACCGCCGACACCCCGTCGACCACCGCCCCCTGAAGGACCCGCCGGACCGGTTCGGAAAAGCCGGCCTGCATCGCCGGTTGAAAGAGGGTCTCAAGGTTTTGGCGAAGGGTGTCGGCCAGCCCTGAAGGCAGGCCGGTCAAGGTCTCCATGGCCTGGTGGAGCCGTCCGAAGACCAGGCTGCCGCAGACACCGATCCCCACGGTACCGCCCAGGGTGCGGGCAAACTGATTGGAGGCGGTGGCCACCCCCAGATCGGTGATGCCCACGCTGTTTTGCACCTCCACCAGGGTGGAGAGGGTAACAAACCCCATGCCGATTCCGATAACAAAAAATACCGCCGAGCAGGTCGCCATGGAGGTCTGGAGGGTAAAGGTCAGGGTAATGGCAGATCCGGCGATCAAAAAGCCGGCCCCGGAAACGGCAGAGATCTTTCCTCCCATCCGGTCCACGAACGGCCCGAGCGCAATCGACCCCAGCGACCAGCCCAGGCTCAGCCATAGCATGGCCACCCCCACCTGAACCGGTGACTTTCCCAACGCCCCCTGAATAAAGAGCGGGCCAAAGGCAAAAAGGGAAAAAATGGCAAAACTGCTGAAAAAGACCGCACCGTTTCCCGCGGCAAACCCCCGAATGGTAAAAAAACGGAGAGACAAGATCGGATCGGCGGCCCGTTTTTCCGCCTCATAAAACCCTGCCCCGGCGACCGCGGCCAGCGCCAGTAGCCCCAGGATGGGACCCGACCCCCAGCCGTAAGTCCGGCCGCCCATCATCAGGGCGGTCAGAAACGCCAAAATGGTGGCCGACAGGGTAAACGCCCCCCACAGGTCCAGGCTTACCGCGGTCTTTTTCTCCCGGGTTTCCACCAGATAGAGGGAGATGCCGGCCAGGGAGGCCAGCCCCAGGGGAACGTTGAGAAAAAAGATCCACCGCCAGGATGTCCAGGTCACGATAACCCCGCCCAGGGTCGGCCCCAGCACGCTGGCCAGACCCCAGATAAAGCTGGCAAAGGACATGGCACGGCCGCGTTTTTCAGGCTCACTGACGTCGGCCAGGGCGATGTAGACCAGGGCGAAATTGCCCCCGGCGCCGATCCCCTGGAATACCCGGGCCGCCACCAGGAAGGCCATGTTGGGCGAGGCCCCGGCAAAGACCGACGACACCACGAACAGGCCGATGGAAACCATGAACAGGGTCTTGGTCCGGTAGGTGTCGGCCAACTTGCCGAAAATGGGAAGCGATACGGCCCGGGAAAGAAAATAGGTGGAATAGACCCAGCTATAAAGGTGAAGTCCACCCAGGTCGGCCACAATGGTCGGCATGGCCGCACTCATGATCAGGGCGTCCATGGCGCCGAGAAACAGGGCCAGCAGGGCCGCCCCCATAACAAAAAGACGCTCCCGGTCACTAAGGGCTGGCACGGCTGGCCTGTTTTTGAATTTCAACGCTGCTCCCGGGGTATCTGATGAAAAAACAACGATTCCCGCTGCAATCCGGGCTGAACCAGTGGGCGCGGGGATGATCCACAATATTCTGATCCGATTCCATCCCCCTGTCAACGCGGCCGGTATCGGACAGGTTCCGATCCGGATATCCTTGGCCAAGTGATGTTTTCGTTCAAGTTTATTCCTCGCGGGCCGATATTTCAGGTGTGCCCATGCAAGGGTGATCCTGCAGTCGTTGACAGTGGTTCAGCGAATCATAATCCGGAGGTTGATCATGGGGGGTAGACGTCACAGTGTTTTGGTGCTGATTCTGGTGTTGGGTGGTTTCCTGGCCGAGCCGGTATGGGCCGATCCGGGACGGTTGGTGGGCAAAATTGTTAAGATCGAAGGCCGGGTCGATGTGACCCCGCCCGGCGATCAGGCCAGACCGGCCCGGCCAGGTCATGCCGTGCGGGTCGGAGATGTCCTGCGCTCCAAGAGCCGGGCCCGGGCCGAAGTCCTCTTCACCGACGGCAGCATCATGCGCATGGCCGAAACCAGTCGGGTCGAGATTACCCGGTACATGGTTAGCGAGGGGCGTACCGACGGCATGCTTCACCTGTTCCGCGGCAAGATCGAAACCATTGTTCAAAAGTCCAAGGGCCTGTTCGGTTTCGGAAAAAAGAACCGGTTTGAGGTCCATACGAAAAACGCCGTCTGTGGGGTCCGAGGGACCGACTATTTCAGTGCCTACGTCAACGGGACCAGTGACTTCATCTTCAAGGAAGGGTCCGGTTACGGATTCAACAAGAACGACCCGGACCGGGTGGCCCACGTCTCTGCCGGTCAGGCCCTGCAGGTGGCCGGTGTCAATCGGCCTCCCCAAGTGAGGCCGGCGAGCCAGGCGGAACTCGACGCCCACAGCGCCGATACCGAGTCCGATGAAGAAAACGGCGATGATGGGGACGCCGGACAGGCCGATACGGACCCAGGCAGCAATGAAGACACCGAGGAGGGGTCCGCGGACCGGGGCGATGACGGGAACCGTGATGGCGGCGACGCGGGGGTTGCGGAAAGTGGCGGCACGGATTCGGATGGGGACGGCGTTTTCAGTGGATCGGAACCCTTGGGGACGGACGGTTATTTCACCACCGGTGACGGGGCCGGTCTGTATGCGGACGGTGCGGTTCCCGGACCGGAAATTTTCAGTGATGCCATTTTTTCAGCCGACGGCAGTTTTGCCGACGATGCCATGCCCATGCTTATGGATATCTTCGGTCCGGACAGCATGATGACCACTCCGGTGATTCCCTGGGAGCAGGATCGTGTCAATGAGTGGATGACCACCGCCTATTCGGTGGCCGGCAGCCTTGCCGGCGGGTTCCAGGTCAAGCTCTACGGCACCTGGGATCCGGACCTGTGGACACCGCCCACCAGTTATATCGACATGGTGGAAGGGGCGTTGGATGCCACCCACCAGATTTTCATCACTCCGGGCGGTTTCTGGTACGACGGCGCTGTGGAAGGCGGCGTGACCGGTCTGTGGGTGGGCGCAGATGGCGGGGCCGGTCTGCTGATCGGCGACATGACCGGCACCTACGGCGCGGACGGCACCTGGGAGACCGCATACTTTTCCACCACCAGTATTCAAATGGCAGCAGCGGGCGCGGCGGCGTTCAATGCGGCCGATCCCCTTCCCGACCCCAAGCCGATCATTTATGAATACAGCGACAACGTGGGACGGAACTTTGATTCCGGTACCGGGGTGATCACCGTATTGAATCCCGACGGTCAGCTCATCGGCGGGTGGATCGGGATTCCGGACCAGGACTGGGGAATATTTCGCGGAGAAATCAACGGCACGTTTACCGACGGGGTGACCGACGGTTGGCATATCGCCTTTACAGGCGTGACCGATGCCGGCGGCTTTGACAACATCCAATGGGTGGAAATCGAAGGCGCCCAGTGGTCCGGTGCCGAAATCCGAGGTTCGGCGACCGGCGCCTGGGTCGACCTGGATCAGGCGGTCACCGGCGTCCTGGGCGGCCCGGTGGCCGGTGTCTTTGATCCGGCCGATCCCAAGCAAATCTGGGACCTGGTCATCGGTGGCACCTGGATCAGCACCGAACGGTTTTTGGCCATGGCCGGCAAGATCGCCGGAACGCCCGACACGGCGGCTCTGGATGCCATGGGGATTCCCCGCTTCGAGGTGGGGCGCACCGATTTCACCGGCAACAATGGCAACCTGGCCGTCCAGATCAACGACATGATCTTTTTTTCCCATGCCGCCGCCCAGCGGCCGGCGATCTGGGCATCGGGCAGCGTCACCGGTCAGTACACCGCCAATCCGGTGACCGGGGCCGAGGTGCTGCTCAATGGCGTCGGCTTTAACAATGTGAACTTTAAAGTGGAACGCTGGGACGGAATGGGTGGCAAGTGGGGCGCCGAGATCACCGGCGCCGGCCAGGTGGGTGGCTACAACGTGACCGTTGTCGGTGGTGCGGCCGGAGACGTCAATGCCGCGGCCAGTTTCACCGGTACGGCGGCTGGCGTGGCCGGAAACGCTGCCGCCTTGGTTGCCCAATAACGGCTTTGGGCAAGTGGATTTGCCTCAACGCCTTTGGGCGGCGGCGCCTTTTCGACTTTTATCAATATTGGTTATATCGGCTGCTGCTATCCGGTCAAATTTCATCGAAGATTTTCCGGCTCCACCATGGGGCCGGTGGACAGGATGGGCGCTGCGTCGATTTTTTTGGCGCCGAGGAGCTCGACCAGCCGTTGCAGGGAACTCAGGATCATCACCTGCTCCCAGTCCTTGAGCTTTCCGAATTGTTCGATGAACGACTCTTGCATGGGGGGAGGCGCTTTTTCAAGAAAGGCCAGGCCGGCTTCGGTGATGCCGACCAGCACCCGCCGCCGATCGGACTCGGCCCGAATGCGGGTGATCAGGCCCCGGGTTTCCAGGCGTTCGCAAATGCCGGTCACCGTCGCCTGGCTCAGGCTCACCGCCTTGGCCACGTCGCCCACGGACTGACCGGTGCTGGTCGCGACTTCCCTGAGAATAATCAGTTGGGGGCCGGTCAGGCCGAAATGCTTGGTCAGGTACCTGGAATGGAGATCAATGGCCTGAATGATTCGCCGAAGCGCCACCAGGACATGGTCGCTCATCTGGTCGTGGTTGTTTCCCGTCGGATTCATGGTTGCCGCGTCCCTATGGTTGGTAATCGTCCGGGGGTGACGGCCATCCGGCCCCGTTCAGGAAATTGTCCGAACCACCCGTCCGCTTGAGGCCCCCCCAAAAAAACCGGACCCACCGGCCAAAAAGCTTTACCCCATTGTGGAACAAATCGCCACGGGTTTTCTGGCCGGCATGGGCAATCGGTAACCGTTTGCGGGGTTGAATCGCCACAAAAAATCCAAACCCTCGTACGGCAAGCGCATGGGCCGGTCAAGGCGATCGCCACCAGATCATGTTGTCTGAACGGATGGCCGCGTGGGGGGTTTTGGTGACCTGGACGCGGTTTTCCGGCGTGATGTGAAACCGGTCCAGGTATCCTCTATCGGCCAGATCCTGCAGGCCGGAGCGGAGGCTGCGCGTGGTGACGGCATCGGAACGATCCGTGTCCAGATTGATGGCCCGGGCGAGCCGGACCAGCCCGATCTCGATTTCGGAGTCGATCTGGCCCTGAAAGAAGCGGTAGCAGGCCTTGGCGATGTCTGATTTCAAGCCGGCCCGAAAGGTCAGGTCGATGTTGGTCACGAAACTTTCCCCGTACATTTCCAGGAAATACGGGTTGACCACGGCCCGGATCCGGCTGGTTTTTCGGTCCCGGTCGCTGAAGCTGAGAATCGATCCGGTCATCTGCTTGACCGGTTTTTTTCGTTTCCCCTTGCCGGTGGTCAAGTCCAGGTCGATGCGCGTCCCGGTCAGTCGCTGAATGCTATTCCATATGGCGTTCCGGTTTCCCTGGGAGGGTTCGATGGCGGCCAGCCGGCACAGCTCCTCTTCATCGGTTTCAAAGGCGTCGTTACGGTAGATGCCCATCAGGGCCAGAAGGCAGAAAAGAACCGTCTCATCGAAGATGACGAGGAGTTCACCCACTACCCGCATGCTGCCCCAGGTCTCGGTTTCGCCCGAATCGAGCCGGACCAGAGGCCAGTCCTTGAAGGTGTTTTTATTGCGGAAATGAAAAGGTGACACCCGGGTCATCAGGGTCGGCATAAAGCTGAAAAGCCGCTGCACATGGGGTTGGCGGCTGATGTGTTCCCGCACGGACAGGGAAGCCTCGTGAATCATTCGCCGGCCGACGGCATGTTTGATCATGTCTTCCATGTCGATGCCGGACGTGGGGGGGGCGGGCTCCGTGGACGGTTTGGTTTTGTTGCCATGGGCGGCGATTCGCTTTTTTTCCGGCATCGATCCCCCTTTTTAATTTGGCGGTGAAGGGTTGCGGGACCCTACCCGAAGATCGCTTTCCAGACGCCGGCGATGCGTCGGGGCATGTCTTCGAAACGGTCCCGTGGAACCCGGGACGGTCTCTCCTGCAAATTCAGGCGATGGACCGCCGCCCGATAAGCCAGATAGGCTTTTCGCAACAGCTGGGCGGTTTCCTCTTCCAGTACGCCGGTTGACATGAGGGATTCCATTTGGCGCACATTGTCCGACCACCGGGTCAGTTCAGGGTGCCTGTTTGCGTGGCACAGGATCAGGTATTGAACGATGAATTCGATATCCACCATGCCGCCGTTGCCCTGCTTGAGGTCGAAGGTTTCCTTTTCAGGCCGGTACAACGCCTGTCTCATTTTTTCCCGCATCTCCGTGACCTCCTGCCGCAAAACCCGCGGGTCCCTTGGCCGGGAGAGGGTGCGGTGGCGGGTTTCCTCAAACCGTTTCATCAGGGTCGGTTCTCCGGCGACGGCCCGGGCGCGGACCAGGGCCTGATGTTCCCAGGTCCAGGCTTCCCGGGTCTGGTAGCTGTCAAAGGCATCCACATGGCTGACCAGAATGCCGCCGCTGCCGCTGGGGCGCAGCCGCATGTCTGCCTCGTAAAGCCGCCCCGCACGGGTGTGGGCGGTGAGGATGTGCACCACGCGCTGGCCAAGCCTTGAAAAGAACTGGGCATTGTCGATGGGGCGTTGGCCTCCGGCCGTGTCGCCCGCCTTTCCGGCGTGGAGAAAGACCAGGTCCAGATCAGAGCCGTACCCCAGTTCAAGACCGCCCATCTTGCCGTAGGCGATGACGGCAAATCCTCGGGAACAAGGCGTTTGGTCCAGAAAACACTCGGGCAAGCCGTGTTTTTGGGTCAGGTGCCGCCAGGCCAGTTCGAGCACCGCACCAACGATGGTTTCGGCGATCTCCGTCAGGTGGTCGCTGGTGCGCATCAGCGTCAGGGCACCGGTGATATCGGCGGCAGCCACCCGCAGGATGTTGACCTGACGAAAGATACACAGCGTTTCGATCTGGTATTCCAGATCGTCCGCGTCGATCCGGGCCAGCCGGCGCTCGATCGCCGCTTCCAGTTCCGAGCGACCCGGGGGGGTATAAAGGGTTCGTGGATCGAGCAGTTCGTCCAGCAGCACCGGATGCCGGGACAAAAAAGTGACGATCCAGGGGCTGATATCGGCAAATCGGACCAGATGGGTCAAGGCTGAGGGATTTTCCAGCAGCAGGGCCAGATAGTTGGTCCGCTGTTGAACGGTACGGATCAGATCGAGCAGGCGTCGTAGCGCGGCATCCGGTTCGTTCGATGCCTTGACAGCCTCCATGAGACAGGGAATCAGGCGATCGAGTCGCTGGCGCCCGTTCCGGCTCAGCGCCCGCGTGGCCGGGTCCGAGCGCAGGTTCGCCAGATCACGGCAGACCGATTCGGGGTCGACAAATCTCATGCCGGCCAGTATGGAACGCCCTTTTTCCCCGTTGCAGCCGTCCTGCCAGATTTCTGCCAGCACGATTTCTTGGTCCGTGGTCCCTTCGTCTTCTGCCGACGAACCCGTTTCCAGCAGACCGCTGAAATGGTCATGGACCCGGCGGCGATGGCCGTCGAGGGTCGCCAGGAAGTCATCCCATCGGTCAAAGCCCATGGCGGCGGCGAGGCAGGCCCGTTTATGGGCATTTTTAGGCAGGTCGTGGGTCTGCTGATCCGCCCAGGCTTGAATGCGATTTTCGGTGTTGCGCAAAAACCGGTAGGCATGGGTGAGATCACGGCAGACGCCGTGGTCGATGTCGTTTTCATCTGCCAGGGTTTTGAGCACCGATTCAATGCTGCGCTGGCGAAGTGCCGGGACCACACCGCCTCGCATGAGCTGAAACACCTGGCCGAAGAATTCGATTTCGCGAATGCCGCCCGCTCCGAGTTTGACATTGTCCTGAATCTTTTTCCGCCTGACCTCCATGGCGATTTTTTGCTTCATGCCCCGCAAGGCGTCGATGGCGCCGTAGTCCAGGTAGCGGCGGTAGACAAACGGAGCCATGCGCGCCATGAGCGCTTCGCCTGCCTCCGGGTCGCCGGTGACCACCCGGGCCTTGATCCAGGCGTAACGCTCCCACTCCCGCCCCTGGTTCTGGTAGTAGTCTTCCATGGCATCGAAGCTCATGGCCAGGGGGCCGTTTTCACCGTAGGGGCGAAGCCTTGCGTCGACCCGAAAGACAAACCCCTCGGATGTGGTGGCCCCGATGACCTGGATGAGGGACCGACAGAGCCGGGTGAAGAAGTCTTCGTTGGTGGTGCGTTTCCCTCCGTGGGTGGTTCCGTTTTCAGGATAGGCAAAGATCAGGTCGATGTCCGAGGAGAGGTTTAACTCCAGTGCCCCCAGTTTCCCCATGCCGATCACCACCAGATGCTGCGCGGCGCCGTCCTTTGTGCAGGGCGTTCCCCATTGGTCCGCGTGATGCCGGTAAAGCGGTTCCAGGGCCTGTTCGATGCAGGCTTCGGCAAATCGGGACAGATCTTCCATGGTCTCTTTCAGATCCGCCAGGCCGGAGAGATCCCGGCAGATGATGCGGACCATCTCCCGGAGCCGCTTTTGCCGCAGCCGGCGGGCGATTTCTTCGATGCCGGATGCGCCGGCGAGGCAATGGTGAATTTTTTCCTGATAGAGGTCGACTCCGTATTTACGAAACAGGTCTTCGGAGCGGATCAGATCGTCCACCTGGTCTGGGGAATGAAGGGCGCTTCGGAAGACGAAATCAGACAGTGAAAAGGCCCGTGTGAGGACTTGCCGAACCGTTTTCGATGCCGGTTCGGCAATGCCGGCCTTTTGGCTCGCTTGGCTAAAAGCGGCCCAGCTTTCTTCTCCGGCTTTTTCCAGTTCGCCGGAAAGGGGGGGAATGTGGTGGCGCGAACGCTCTTCGGCCTTGAGCATGGTTTGGTTCCTGGCTGCCGTTTGCGGCGGGAAGACTATTTCACGAACCCCCAGCTCTTGAGCCTCTGGTAGGCATGCTGGGCCTGGGCGCCTTGCCGGACCGACTGCAGGTATCGGTAGTAGTGTTGGGCCGATGCTTCCTTGCGACCCATGCCTTCCAGGCAGAGCCCCTGGAAAAAACCGGTGCCGGGGTTGCCTGGCAGGCTGCGGTCGTAAGCGTTGAAGTTTTCCAGGGCCGCGCCGAATTTTTTTTGGCGGATCTTAACAAAGCCGCTCAGATGCAAGGCCTGGGCTTCGCCGGGGTTGACCTGCTTGGCCTGATCGGCATAGCGTCCGGCTTCGTCATTTTTTTTCTGGGCCAGCAGGCATTTGGACATCATGGCCAGTCCGGCGTAATCCTGCGGGGCGATTTTCAATGCCTTGCGAAAATGGGCCTCGGCCTGATCGTAAGTTTCCTTGGCCATGGCCGCTTCGCCTTTTTGCATCTCTTCGATGGCCGGGGCAATGGCCCGAAGGTCGGCGGTCCGGTCCATATACCGTTCCCGGTACAGGGGGCGTCCTTTGGCCTGTCGGTATTCGGTTTCGACCGCTTCCAGGGCGGTGTCGTAACGTTCCTGGCTCATGGGGTGGGTGGCAAAGAGCAGTTCCAGGGCATTGGACTGGTGCTGGCTCTTGGCGCTGAGCATTTCCATGAGGCCGACAAAGCCTTCCGCGCCGTATCCGGTTGCGACCAGGTATTCCAGCCCCAGGGCGTCGGCCTCGCGTTCGTTCTCCCGGCTGTAAGTGGCCAGCAGTGCCCCGGCACCGATCTGGCCGAGTTTGGCGGCGATGTCGCCGTAGAGCTTTCCCTGGGTCCCGGCCATGGCGGCCACCCCGCTGACCAGGGCGTTGGTGACCATCCCCTTGGACATCTGTTCGGCGGTGTGACGGGCGTTGACGTGGCCCAGTTCGTGGCCCAGCAGGGCGGCCAGCTCCCCTTCGTTGGCCAGGGTCAGCAGGATGCCCCGGGTTGCGGCGATGCTTCCGCCCGGAAAGGCATAGGCGTTGACGTATGTGGCGTTGACGCAATTGAATGCGTAAGGCATGTGGGGCCGATGGGTGTTGGCCGCCATCTTTCGGCCCACCTCATCGAGGTAACGGTTCAGCCCCTTGTCCTGGCTGATGCCGTAGTCCGAAGAAAACTGATGGGGCGCGTTTTTCTTGTCAATGTCGATTTCCTGGTCCTCGCTCATCAGCATGAGCTGGGACCGTCCGGTTACCGGATTGGCGGCGCATCCGGCCATGGCGCCGGCGACCGAAAGAGCGGACAGGTAAAGGAACTGCCGGCGATTGAATTCGTGAGCCAGGATTCGGGTCGAGGTTTCCTTGGTCATAGAGGCTCCTTGGGGGGCGGTTGCCGTGCCTTCCTGCCGTCGTATCGGTTGGCCATATCTGTTTGGGGCGAGCAGAATCATAGAAAAGACCGGTTCCGGTGTCAAGCGGCCCGTGACCTTGCCTCACCCTGACTTGAACATTTATGTAATGTATTTTTTCGGTTTATTTCAAAATTGTTTCTTTCCGGACATGTCTTTTCCGCCGGGCCTGTGTCAAAAGGTCAACGATCTTCGGTACAAATGTTGCATTATTAATATTCCGCTGATTCGCCAAGGTTTTCCATAATTTGACAACGGTT
Organism: Desulfobacterales bacterium; assembly: GCA_016342285.1. Classification (GTDB taxonomy): domain Bacteria; phylum Desulfobacterota; class Desulfobacteria; order Desulfobacterales; family JAEINQ01; genus JAEINQ01. The sequence goes on along the minus strand of JAEINQ010000033.1, from coordinate 18,959 downwards.
TGGTTTTGTCCCTATAAGAAAGGCTTTCCGGTTTGGCCCCGCGGTGGCAACCATCGGGTTCATCGTGTCTTTCGGCTCGGGCCGGGGTGAGACGGGCCGAGCCCATTGATTTCATTTCAGGAGAGACTTGCCATGTGTCGTTTGTTTGCAATCACCAGCGAAGACCCCCTGTCGCCCATGGTCGCCATGGAAGCGCTCGATGTAATGCGAGAAGGGCATGACGGCTCCGGTGTCGGTCTGTTTCTGCGGGATCTGGCCGGCCCGTTCGATGAGATGAAAGATGCCCCCATTTTATCCGGCATCTTTACGGACAAGGGGCTAAAGCGGCTGGATCGGTATATGATGGATATCGGTTTTATCACCAAATTCAAAGTGACGATCAAGGTGCCCAAGGCGCCGACGGCCGGTGTGCCCAAGCGAGACGTCTACCTGGTGCGGGCCTATGAATATCCCGAGGACTGGGACGATCTGGGTCAAGAGGAACGGCTGGCCCGGCTCGTCGGCATCCGTCTTCAATTGAGGCACATGGGCGAGGCAAAGAACGACATGATCGTGTTCAGCTTCTGGCCCGATGTGATCATGATCAAGGAGATCGGCGACCCCATGGCCGTGGCCAAACACCTCGCCCTGGACCGCAAGGAGCTCTCTGCCCGGGTCATTATGGCCCAGGGGCGGCAGAACACCAACTACGCCATCAACCTCTATGCCTGCCATCCCTTTTTTCTGGAAGGCTTTTCCACCATGACCAACGGGGAAAACACGGCCTTTATTCCCATCCGTGACTACCTCATGTCCAGGGGGGTCGAAGGGTATACCGGGTATCAGTCCGACTCCGAGGTTTTCACCCACATCCTCCACTATACAGTCTCCCGGCTGGGGCTGGGCCTGGAGGCCTACAAGCACCTCATTACCCCGCTGCAGGGGGGGGCCATTGAAAGCCATCCCAACGCCGCCATGCTCAAGCGACTCAAGCAGACCTGCCGCCGCATGATCATCGACGGCCCCAACTGTGTGATCGGATCGTTGTCGGACCACACGCTTTTCATGGCCCAGGACCGAAAGAAGCTTCGTCCCGGCGTGGTGGGCGGCAGGCCCGGACGCTTTGCATTTTCGTCGGAACTTTGCGGACTCGACGCCGCCATTCCCTATCGGGACAAGAGCAAGGATTTTCAACCGATGCATCTGGACACCGCCATCGTGGGCCCGGATCGTCAGGAGGTACGCATATGCCGTCAGACCGACCCATTACCCCTTCCTCACTGAGCATCAAGGACCTGCCCTGGCAGATCCAGTGGCGGCAGGACCGATGCACCCTCTGCGGCAGCTGCACGGCGGTCTGCCCGGTCCACGCCATTGAGCTGGGCGTGTTCCGTAAGCGCCATATCAGTGCTGTTATAAATAGCGATGCGGCGCCGGGGTCTGCCATGGAAACCTATTACGGCATCCGCCAGAAGACCGATCCGGCCTATGCCTGTGTGGGGTGCGCCATGTGCACCATGGTCTGCCCCAACGACGCCATCATGCCGGCCCGAACGGACGAGGCGGACAAGCTGCGCTATCACATCAATCGCGGCGGCCAGCCCCGGAGACGGGGCGGGCGACGAAACGTGTCAGGAGGTGTGCTGGATCGGATCAAGTTCATCCGCATCTCCATGCTCACCGACCCGGCCCTGGATGCCGGCCGCCATGAATTCGAGCTGCGCACCCTGCTCGGGCGGGTTCAGCCGCCGGAACAGGGCCTGAAATTCTTCCAGGAAAACGGATGGACCCCGCCGGTCCGAGAGATCTACCCCCTGATCATCGGCGGCATGAGTTTCGGCGCCCTGTCCCCCAATATGTGGGAGGGGTTGCAGATGGGGGTGGCCTACCTCAATGAGGAGTTGGGCATGCCCGTGCGTATGAGCACCGGGGAGGGGGGGTGCCCGCCCCGGCTGTTGCGCAGCCGGTTTCTCAAATACGTGATTTTGCAGATCGCCAGCGGCTATTTCGGGTGGGACGAAATCATCCATGCCATCCCGCGGATGAAGGAAGACCCCTGCGCCATTGAGATCAAATACGGCCAGGGGGCCAAACCGGGCGACGGCGGCCTGCTCATGTGGTACAAGGTCAACCGGCTCATCGCCGCCATCCGCGGCGTGCCCGCCGGGGTGAATCTTCCCAGTCCGCCCACTCATCAGACCCAGTACTCCATTGAGGAGTCCGTGGCCAAGATGATCCAGTCCATGTGCATGGCCTGGGGGTTCCGCGTTCCGGTCTATCCCAAGATTTCCGCCACCACAACGGCCACGGCGGTCCTCAACAACCTCAGTCGCAATCCCTATGCGGCGGGCCTGGCCATCGACGGCGAGGACGGGGGGACCGGTGCGGCCTACAACGTCTCCATGGACCATATGGGCCACCCCATTGCCAGCAATGTCCGGGACTGTTACCTGAACCTGGTGAAGATCGGCGCCCAGAACGAAATTCCCCTCTTTGCCGGCGGCGGTGTGGGCAAGAGCGGCAACCTGGCCGCCAATGCGGCGGCGCTGATCATGCTGGGGGCCAGCGGGGTGCAGGTGGGAAAATACGTCATGCAGGCGGCAGCCGGTTGCCTCGGTTCCGAGGGAGACCGGTGCAATATCTGTAACATCGGTGCCTGCCCCAAGGGGATCACGTCCCAGGACGCGCGGCTTTACCGCCGGCTGGACGTGGACCAGGTGGCCGAACGGGTGGTGGACCTGTTCCTGAGTTTTGATACGGAACTCAAGAAGATTGTTGCGCCCCTGGGACGGTCCACATCGCTTCCCATCGGCATGTCCGATGCATTGGGCATCGACGACGCGGCAGCCGCCCAACGGCTCGACATCAAATACGTGATCTAACGGTCCGGGTCTTGTGGGCGGTGCCCGCCAGACCCGGGCTTATGCAGCAGTGGAGAAGATCCATGAACGATCAACAGGTTGCCATCATTCGTGGCAAAGAGATGGGCGTCCGGCTGGACTCGCGGATCCTGGAAGAGCAGATTCAGAAGATCGTGGCACAAGGGTATCGCGAGATCAGCATTCGGGCGTTTGGCCAGCACGGCATCGGCGGCCGGCTCTGGCCCAAGGATGGACGACGGATTCACATTACCGTGGAAGGCCCCGCGGGCCAGCGCCTCGGCGCCATGGGGTATCCCGGCACCAATATTGACGTCATGGGCCCGGCATCAGACGACGTGGGCTGGCTCAATGCCGGCGCACAAATCGTCATTCACGGCAATGCCGGCAACGGTGTGGCCAACGCCATGGCCCAGGGGAAAATTTACGTGGCCGGCCATATCGGTGCCCGGGGCATGACCATGACCAAGCAAAACCCGCGCTTTGATCCGCCGGAGCTCTGGGTGCTGGGATCGGTGGGCGACTACTTCGGCGAATTCATGGCCGGCGGGGTCGCCGTGGTCTGCGGCGTGGATCCCCAGGATCCGGCCAACGTGCTCGGCTACCGACCGTTTGTGGGGATGGTGGGCGGCAGGGTTTATTTTCGCGGGTCCCACCAGGGCTACAGCCGGCCGGATGCCAAGCTTGTCCCCCTGGTCGAAACGGACCGTCAATGGCTGACCGGACACCTCAAGCACTTTCTCAAGGATATCGGCCGAATCGAACTGTTTGACGCGTTGGCCGATATGGACCAGTGGCAGTTGCTACGTGCCCGTACCCCCCAGGAGAAGGTGGCCCGGGAACGGTTATCCATGGACGATTTTCGAACCCAGATCTGGAACCGGGAGTTGGGGCAGGGCGGGTTGATCGGCGATTTGACCACCGAGGACCGCTCGACGGTACCGCTGGTTCCTACCGGGGCGTTGCGCCGCTTTGTGCCGGTGTGGGAAAACCGGGTCTACGATGCCCCCTGCCAGGCCAGTTGTCCCACGGGGATTCCGGTCCAGGAGCGCTGGCGGCTGATCCGCGAAGGCCGGGTGGACGAGGCCGTGGATCTGGCCCTGGCCTACACGCCTTTTCCGGCAACGATCTGTGGCTACCTCTGTCCCAACCTTTGCATGCAGGCCTGCACCCGGCAGAGCGGCCAGATGGTGCCGTTAGACATCGCCGCCCTGGGTAAGGCCAGCATTGATGCCAAACTTCCGGATCTGCCCGAAGAAAGTGGCCATCGCATTGCCGTCATCGGTGCCGGGCCTGCCGGACTCTCCGTTGCCTGGCAGTTGCGGCAAATGGGGCACGCCGTGACCCTTTACGACAAGGCCGATACCCTGGGCGGCAAGATCACCGCCGCGATTCCCGGCAGCCGGATTCCCGAAGCCGTGGTTCGAAGCGAGCTGGCTCGGATCGAAGCGGTGATTCCCCGGGTCAACCTCAAGCAACCCCTGACCCGCCCGGACGTGGTTCAACTCACCGCGGACTTTGATTTCGTGGTGGTGGCCGTGGGTGCCCAGCGTCCCCGAATCCTGCCGGTCCCCGGCGCCGAACGGATGATTCCGTCCCTGACCTTTCTGGCCCGGGCCAAAACCGGTGCCATTGCCCCGGGCAAGCGGGTGGTGATCGTCGGTGGGGGCAATGTGGGATGTGACGTGGCCACCGAGGCCCATCGGCTCGGTGCCGAGGAGATCGTCCTGCTGGATGTGCAGAAACCGTTGGCATACGGGAAGGAAAAAGAGGATGCTGAAAAGGTGGGCGCGGTATTCCGCTGGCCCTGTTTCACCAAGGCGGTCACCGAAGCCGGCGTCGTCTTGTCCACTGGTGAAGTTCTTGCCGCCGACACCGTGGTCATTGCCATCGGAGATGCCCCGGATTTGGACTTTTTGCCGGAAAGCGTTGCCATTGAACGGGGTTTTATTTCGACCGATTCCTTTGGTCAGACCTCGGACCCCAAGATCTTTGCCATCGGTGACGCGGTGCGTCCCGGGCTCCTGACCGACGCCATCGGATCGGGCCGGCAGGCGGCCGGGGCCATGGGCGATATCCTCGCCGGTCGCCGACCCGCCGCCACGGCGAAAAAGATGCTCGACCGGCAGCGGGTCAGCCTGGAATACTTTGACCCGCGCATGACCCGCTATGACGACGTCACCCAATGTGGTTCCCAGTGCGCCTCCTGCGGGGCCTGTCGCGACTGCGGCATCTGCGTGGCCGTCTGCCCCCAGGCGGCCATTTCCAGGCAGGCAGGAGACGGCGATGCCTTCGCGTATGTGGTCGATGCCGACCGGTGCATTGGCTGCGGTTTCTGCGGCGGGGCCTGCCCTTGCGGGGTGTGGGACCTGGTGGAGAATACACCCCTGGATTGACCGGTTGACGGCATGGCCGTTTTATGACAGTTACCGCTTCAATCTAAAGGGTGCCTGTCCACGAATCGGTTTTTGCGTGGATGGGCACCCATGAGCGTTCCCAATTTATAAATGTGAATTTTTGTCCAAGGTCAAGGAAATCGAGCCATTGCGCGGAGGCGTAGCGAGCTACACCGCAAAAGAAATGGCGCTGATTGACGAAGAGATCGGGCAAAAAGGCCATTTATGGATGGAAACTAAATGGGAATCCGCGTCCTGTGGGCATGGTCTGCGTCAGTTGGCGATGACGAGACCGTTTTTGGCAAGTGGCTATAGTGAACTAAAGTTTGAAGTGAGTCCCGCCGGGGCGGGATTAAGGAATTCTGCCCATCATAGAAAAACGGTGGAGCGTAGCGACTCCTCAATCCCGCCTTGGCGGGACTCACTTTAGGCACTCCACACTGATATGGGGTCGGTAACCCAGCCCCTTTTAGGGACAAACCCAAGCCCGGTCCTCTGGGCCGGAATTCTTAAACCACCTGTAAACACTACCGAAAACACGATCCCATGAGGGATGGCAGCCCATGAAAGCGATACTGGCTTTGGAGGACGGCAGGACCTTTGCCTGCCGCAGCTTTACCGGACCGGGGGAGACCGGCGGCGAGGCGGTGTTCAACACCGGCATGAGCGGATATCAGGAGGTCCTGACCGATCCGTCCTACAGCGGTCAGATGGTCACCATGACCTATCCGCTCATCGGTAATTACGGGGTCAATTTCGCCGATGTGGAATCGGGCCGAATTCAGGTGGCGGCCTTTATTGTCAAAGAGTATCAGGCCTGTTACAGCAACTACCGGGCCACCCGTTCCCTGGCCGACTATCTGCGGGAACACGCAATCATGGGAATCGAAGCCCTGGACACGCGGGCACTGACCCTGCACCTGAGAAATGCCGGCGCCATGCGGGCGTTTATCTCCACCGACGAATCGGACCCGGCTGCCTGCGTGGAAAAGGCGCGGGCAATCCCTTCCATGGTGGGAAGGGACCTGGTCCGTGGGGTGACCACCCGTTCTCCCTACCGTTGGGAGCAGGGCGTGCCGGTCTTCTTCGATACGGCCCGGCCGGTTCTCGACCAAGGGGTCTGGCGTCAAAAAACCACCCGTCCGTCTGTGGTGGTCTTTGATTTCGGCATCAAGTACAATATTTTGCGCAACCTTGAAAACGTCGGGTTTGAACTGGTGGTGGTACCGGCGAACACCGGTGCCGATACCATCCGGGCCATGGCGCCCGACGGCATCTTTTTGTCCAACGGCCCCGGCGACCCGGAGCCGGTGGGCTATGCGGTGAAGACCATTCAAAGCCTGATGGGTTTTAAACCCATGTTCGGCATCTGCCTGGGGCATCAGCTGATGGGGCTGGCCCTGGGGGCCAAAACCTACAAGCTCAAGTTCGGCCACCGGGGGGCCAACCAGCCGGTCAAGCAGCTGGCCACGGGTCGCATCGAGATCACCAGTCAGAACCACGGATTCGTGGTGGACCTGGGGACGCTGGACAGCCAGGATGTGGAGATCACCCACGTGAACTTAAACGATCAGACCCTGGAAGGGTTCCGACACAAACGGCTGCCGTTCTTTGCCGTTCAGTACCATCCTGAGGCCGCACCGGGCCCCAACGACGCCAACTACCTCTTTGACGATTTTCGAAAAATGGTGGAGGAAAATAGATAGTTTGATCGGTTCCATTGGTTCCATTGGTTTTATTGGTTGAGGAAATACCGAGCTACCGCCCAACCAATCAGACCAATCCAACCAATTCAACCAATCCAACCAATCAAACCAATCAGACCAATCCAACCAATTCAACCAATAGAACTGACCCCATGCCCAAACGCACCGACATAAAAAAGATCATGATCATCGGGGCCGGCCCCATCATCATCAGCCAGGCCTGCGAATTCGACTATTCCGGCACCCAGGCCTGTAAGGCCCTGATGGAGGAAGGCTACGAGGTGGTCCTGGTCAATTCCAATCCGGCCACCATCATGACCGACCCGGAGACGGCTCACCGTATCTATATTGAGCCCGTCACGCCGGAGGTCGTGGCCCAGATCATCGAGCGGGAACGCCCTGACGCCCTGCTGCCGACCCTGGGCGGGCAGACCGGCCTCAACACGGCCGTGGAGGTCGCCCGCATGGGGGTGCTGGACCGATTCGGCGTGGAGATGATCGGGGCCAATATCGAATCCATCAACAAGGCCGAGGACCGGGACCTGTTCCGGGAGGCCATGCATCGGATCGGCCTGAGAATTCCCAAGAGCGGCATCGCCCGGAACATAGACCAGGTGGTCGGCATTGCCGCCGAGATCGGTTTTCCCGTCATTGTCCGGCCCAGCTTTACCCTGGGCGGCACCGGCGCCGGTGTGGCCTACAATTCCGAGGAACTGGAAGGCATGGCCAAGGCCGGCCTCGATGCCAGCTTCATCCATCAGATCATGCTGGAAGAATCCGTATTGGGCTGGAAGGAATACGAACTGGAGGTGATGCGGGACCACAACGACAACGTGGTCATCATCTGTTCCATCGAGAACATGGACCCCATGGGGGTGCATACGGGCGAGAGCATCACCGTGGCGCCGGCCCAGACCCTCACCGACCGGGAATACCAGGCGATGCGGGACGCCTCCATTGCCATCATGCGCGAAATCGGGGTGGATACCGGCGGATCCAACGTTCAGTTCGCCGTTAACCCCAAAACCGGTGAGATGATCGTGGTGGAGATGAACCCGCGGGTGTCGCGAAGCTCGGCCCTTGCCTCCAAGGCCACGGGCTACCCCATCGCCAAAATTGCCGCCAAGTTGGCCGTCGGCTACACCCTGGACGAAATCCCCAACGACATTACCGGCGAGACCATGGCCGCCTTTGAGCCGACCCTGGACTACTGTGTGGTCAAGATTCCGCGCTGGGCTTTTGAAAAGTTTCCCGAAACCCCCGACGTGCTCACCACAGCCATGAAGTCGGTGGGCGAGACCATGGCCATCGGCCGAACTTTCAAAGAGGCCCTGCAAAAAGGGCTGCGATCCCTGGAGACCGGTCGCTATGGCCTGGGCGCCGACGGTCGCGACGAGACGGACGAGGCCGGGGCCGGGCCATCGGTTTCCGAGATCGAGCAGAAACTGGCCACGCCCAACAGTAAGAGGATTTTTTACCTGCGCCACGCCCTTAAAGCCGGGGTGAGCATCGATTTGATCTATGAGCTCACCGGCATCGACCCGTGGTTTCTTCATCAGATCCGGCAGATTGTGGAGATGGAGGGCCGGATAGCTGACGCGGGACCGGCTCTTTCCGACGAACTGCTGGGCCGGGCCAAGGCCTGGGGTTTTTCGGATATCCAACTGGCCCATCTGACCGGCAGCGATGAAGAGGCCGTCCGCCAGCGACGCCGGGACCTGGGGCTGCGGCCGGTCTACAAACTGGTGGACACCTGTGCGGCGGAGTTTGCCGCCGCCACCCCTTATTATTATTCCACCTACGAAACCGAGGATGAATCCCGGTTCACGGACAACCGTAAGGTGATGATCCTCGGCGGCGGGCCCAACCGGATCGGCCAGGGGATCGAATTTGACTACTGCTGTGTCCATGCCTCTTTTGCCTTAAGGGAGATGGGGGTCACCTCCATCATGGTCAACTCTAACCCCGAGACGGTGAGCACGGACTACGATACCTCGGACAAGCTCTACTTTGAGCCGTTGACCCGTGAGGACGTGCTGCATATCGCCGAGACGGAACGCCCCATGGGGGTGATTGTCCAGTTTGGCGGCCAGACACCGCTCAACCTTTCCACGGCCCTGTCCGCGGCCGGTGTGCCGATCCTGGGGACCCCGCCGGAGAGCATCGACCGGGCCGAAGACCGCGAACTCTTCCAGGCCATGCTTAAAAAGCTCGGGCTGGTCCAGCCGGACAACGGCATCGCCACCTCGGCGGCCGAGGCGGTGGCGGCAGCCGAGGTCATCGGATATCCGGTCATCGTCCGGCCCTCCTACGTGCTGGGCGGACGGGCCATGAAGATTGTCTACGAGCGAAAGGATCTGGAGAATTTTACCCGGCTGGCCATGGACGCCTCTCCGGGGCATCCGGTGCTTATCGACAAGTTCCTCGAGGATGCCGTGGAGTTTGACGTGGACGCCATCAGCGACGGCCGCACCACGATCATCGGCGGGGTGATGGAGCACATCGAGGCCGCCGGGGTTCATTCCGGGGATTCGGCCTGTGTCCTGCCGCCCCAGAGCATCCGCCCGGCCCTGCTGGAGGAGATGATGTCCGCCACCAAGGCCATGGCGGCCGAGCTTTTGGTGGTGGGTCTGATGAACGTTCAGTACGCGGTCAAGGATGACCGGCTTTATGTCCTTGAAGTCAATCCCCGGGCCTCAAGGACCATTCCCTTCGTGAGCAAGGCCACCGGCGTTCCCCTGGCCAAACTGGCCACCCGGGTGATGATGGGTGCCACCCTGGCCGAACTGGGGTTGACCCAAGAGGTGGTGCCGTCCCACGTGTCGGTTAAAGAGGCGGTCCTGCCCTTTGACCGGTTTCCCGGCGTCGATACCCTGCTGGGGCCCGAGATGAAATCGACGGGCGAAGTCATGGGCATCGCCGACCGGTTCGGTGCGGCCTATGCCAAAGCCCAACTGGCCGTGGGGCACAAACTCCCCCTGAGCGGCACGGTCTTTATCAGCGTTCAAGACCGTGACAAAGCCGGCGTGCTCTCTGTGGCCGCCCTGTTCGTGGACATCGGTTTTGCCATTTGCGCCACCCGGGGGACCGCTGACTTTCTTGACAACCACGGCATCGCCAATACCGTGATCAACAAGGTTTCCCGGGGGCGGCCCCATGTGGTGGACGCCATCAAGAACAACGAGGTTCAGCTCGTCGTCAACACCGGTTCGGGGAATGAGCCCCGACAGGACGGCTTTGAAATCAGGCGGGCGGCCATCAAATACAGTATCCCCTATGCCACCACCATCGCCGGTGCCAAAGCCATGTGCCGAGGCATCGCCGCGCTGTCCCGAAAACAGCTCGGCGTACGAACGATTCAGGAATACCACGGATAACCCGGCAGGCATTTTTGATTAATTGGTAGAAAATCCGCATTATGCCAATTGTTTTGTATCAACCACGAATACACACGAATACTCACGAATATTTCTCATTGGTGTTTATTGGTGTCCATTAGTGGTTCCGTCTTGCCTTTATGGAGAAAATGGACTTTTTACATGGCCGTCGATATTAGGAGACACCATGAACAATTCTGACAGACCACACGAGGCATGCGGTGTTTTTGGCATCTACCGGCATCCGGAGGCGGCGTCGTTGACCTACTTCGGTCTCTACGCCCTTCAGCACCGGGGTCAGGAGAGCGCCGGCATCGCCGTGTTCCGGGACAATGGGATCGTTGCCCAGAAGGGGATGGGACTGGTCTCCGAGGTCTTTAACGAAAGCGGCCTCGACCAACTCGGGGGGGGCAGCGCCATCGGCCACGTTCGCTATTCCACCACCGGCAGTTCGAATCTGGTCAATGCCCAGCCTTTTGTCATCCAGCACAAGGGCAAGTCTTACGCCGTGGCCCACAACGGCAATCTGGTCAACGCCCACACCCTCAAGAGCGACCTGGAAAGCGCGGGCAGCATCTTCCAGACCACCATGGACAGCGAGATTTTTCTGCACCTGATGGTGAGAAATCTCTCCGTCGGGTTGGAGCAGGCCCTGGTGCGCACCGTGGGCCAGCTCAAGGGCGCTTTCAGCTTCGTGGTCATGACCAGCCGGGGGGAAGTCATCGGCATCAAGGATCCCAACGGCTTTCGGCCCCTGTGCCTGGGAAAGCTCAACGGCCACTATATTCTGGCCTCCGAATCCTGCGCTCTGGACCTGGTCCAGGCCGAATTCGTCCGGGAGCTGGATCCGGGAGAGATCGTCATCATCAGCGAAGACGGGGTGCGCAGCATTTCCACCCGGCAGGCGGAGCGGCGGTCGCTGTGCATTTTCGAATTCATCTATTTTGCCCGCCCGGATTCCACCATTGGCGGACACAACGTCTACACCATGCGAAAGGCCCACGGCCGCCGGCTGGCCGAGGAGGCGCCGGTGGAGGCCGATCTGGTCATGCCCTTTCCGGACTCGGGCAACTATGCCGCCATCGGGTACTCCGAAGCCTCGGGCATACCCTTTGAGATGGGAATGATCCGAAACCATTACGTGGGGCGGACCTTCATTCAACCGACCCAGAGCATGCGGGACTTCGGGGTACGGGTCAAACTCAATCCGGTCCGGGAACTGTTGCGGGGAAAGGACATCATCATCATCGAAGATTCCATCATCCGCGGCACCACGGCCAAAACCCGGGTCAAGGCGCTACGGGAGTTGGGGGTACACAGGGTTCACATGCGCATCAGTTGCCCGCCCCACCGGTTTCCCTGCCATTACGGCATCGATTTTTCCACCAAGGGAGAGCTGATCGCCGCCAAGCTTTCCGTGGAGGAGCTTCGCGGTTTTCTCGGACTCGACTCCCTGCACTATCTCTCCATCGAAGGCATGCTCAATGCCACGGGGGTCGATCGGCCGGAGCGCCAGTTCTGTAAGGCCTGCTTCGATGGGTGCTACCCGGTGGAATTCGACGAATGGCTCTCCAAGGACTGTTTGGAGCATGCCTGATCCGATTACGGAAAACGTCCGAAGTTGATGGCTCCGTAAAGATAAAATCGAGGCTTGGTCCGTCTACAGGGGGCCAGGATTCGTCACGAGAAAGAAGCAATATCATGACCCTAAAGCGAACGGTGGCCTTCAGCCGGGATGCCGTCAACGTCTTTTTCCACGTCCTGACCCGGTGCAACCTGCACTGTCGGCACTGCTACATCAATCCCGATCAGCACGGTACGGCGACCCTGCCCGTTGAAACCATCGAAACATGGCTCGACGCCTTTGCCGACCGGGCGCCGGTGACCAATGTGATTTTTCTTGGCGGTGAGCCCACCCTGCACCCGGACCTGGCCCGTGCCGTGGCCTATGCAAAAAATGCCGGTTTCGGTTCCATCACCATTGATACCAACGGCTACCTGTTCAACGACATCCTGGGTCGGATCACCCCTGATCAGGTCGATTTCATCAGTTTCAGTCTCGACGGGGCAACGGCGGCCGTCAACGATGCCCTCCGCGGGCCGGGATCCTTTGACCGGTGCCTTGCCGGTATCGGCCGGGCCGTTGCCAGGGGGTTTTCCGCCAGCCTGATCTACACGGTGAGCCGGGCCAACCTCGACGGGCTCAGGCGCATGCCGGAACTGTTGGCCCGTCTGGGCATCGGGCGGTTCTTCATTCAGGTCATCGGAATCCGGGGGCGCTCGGCAGCCGACGGGTCGTTTCAGGGCGGTGACCGGGGCCCCCAGCTTTCCAGGGCCGAATGGCTGTCCACCATTCCCGCCGTGGCTCAGGAGGTCGCTGATCTCGGCATCACCGTCACCTATCCCAAGGTGTTTCTGGAGGCCGGAGAGACCTTTGCCTGTGCCGGGAAAGTGGCGGAGAATTACTTCATCTTTCCCAACGGCCGGGTCTATCGCTGCCCGCTCTGTGAAGACCACCCCTTTCACAGCCTGGTTTTCGAGGCGGATCGACTCGTACCGGTGGCGGGAATGACCGAGGAGCGGTTTTTCGACCTGGACATCGCCGAGGGGTGCGTGATGAACAAGCTGATCCAGCCGGGCAACATCGACTACGGCCCGGACGGCACCCCTGCTTACCGTATCGCCTGCTGTCTGCTCAAGGAGGAGATTGATGGTGCAAGGGGGATGTGATCGATACCGGAGAAACGATGTGCTGAAAGGTTGAAATGGGTATTTTTATAGATTGAATTCCCAATGTTCAATTTTCAATGCTCAACGGTGGAATTGCCTCGCTCTGTCGATTTAAAATAAAAAATATGGCAGAATACCGCTTTGGACATTGAGTATTGATCATTGAATATTGAGCCTTTTTTGGTTGTTAACCCCATGCCCACCGTCCGCCAGCGAATCATCGACCTGATCCAGGCCCGGGCCATGGATGCCCGGGAGATTTCAACTGCCGCGGGCGTGGGGGAAAAAGAGGTCTATGTCCACATGGAACACATCGCCCGCAGTGTTTCTGGTAAAGGCAAGACCTTCCGGCTCAACCCGGCCGCCTGTCTCGCCTGCGGCTATGTATTCCGGGACCGGCGGCGCATGACCCGGCCCTCTCGTTGCCCGCGGTGCAAGGCGCAGCGGGTCTCCCTTCCCACCTATTCAATTACCGGTTGATTGTCACGTGACTTCCTGCGATCATCGACATCTGATGCTAATGCCGACCGCGGCTCCAAGGCTGCGCTGCCGCCACTGCCACCTGACCATCCGGGCCGATGATATCGGCGAGGGACCCTGCCCGGAGTGTCTTGAGGCGACCGGTCGCAGGCAATATGATTTTGAACCGGTGTCCGAGGTCATGGATGTGGCCGTGCGCTACCGGTGTGAGGATTGCGGGGCCATGATCGACACCGACCGGAAAACGCCATGAACCGACTCGACTGTGACGACACCCTTTGCCGGCGAATGCGGGCCAACCTGGACGACTTTCACGCCGACGCCTCCGGGCCCGACAGCGTCAGACGGGCTGCGGTCGCCCTGACGGTGGTTGAAGCGGGACACGGTGCGGAGGTTTATGGCCTTTCCCGCCATGACGACTGGCACACGGACGCCGCCCTGGTTCTTACGCGACGGGCCGCGGGGCTGCGCCACCATTCGGGGCAGTGGGCCCTTCCGGGTGGCCGTTTGGAGCCGGGAGAAAGCCCTGAAACGGCGGCCCTTCGCGAGCTTGACGAGGAGGTGGGTCTGGCCTTGAACCCGGATCGGATTCTGGGGCGACTGGACGATTTTGCCACGCGATCCGGTTTTGTGATCACGCCGGTGGTGGTCTGGGGCGGGCCGGGGGCAGCCCTGACAGCCAATCCGGAGGAGGTCGCCTCCATTCATCGCATCCCCGTTGCCGAGTTTCTGCGCGAAGATGCGCCGATTCTATACCCCCAGCCGGAAAGCGACCATCCGGTCCTGCTCATGCCCGTGGGCGAGAGTTGGATCGCCGCGCCCACGGCGGCCATGCTCTATCAGTTTCGGGAAGTGGCGATTTTCGGCCGGCAGACCCGGGTGGCCCATTTCGAGCAGCCGTATTTTGCCTGGAAATAGTCACACGATGGCTGGAAAATGCCTAAAATGCACTAAAGTGTGAAATGCCTAAAATTGTGGAGTCGCTTCGCTCCGGCTTTTTAAGCTAAGCTAAGATATGGCAGAATTCCTTCATTTTAGGCATTTTAGGCAATTTAGGCATTTCGAACTGAAAGCGCAGGGTCGCAGCCCTTTGCCAGGGGCAAACCAAAGCCTGGTCCTCTGGGCCAGGATTCTTTACACCACAAACCAGTGCGCAAAGAATAAAATGGGTGAACTCAGGATTTCAGACACTGTCGTCATTTCCGAAAACGAGATCGAAATCCGTGCCGTCCGCGCCCAGGGGGCCGGGGGACAGAACGTCAACAAGGTGTCCACGGCCATCCATCTCCGGTTTGACATTCACGGCTCCTCTCTGGCGGAACCGGTCAAGGAAAAGCTCCTGAAAATCCGTGATCGGCGCATTTCCCGGGATGGGGTGATCGTCATCAAGGCCCAGAGCGAGCGCAGCCAGGAGCGGAATCGTGAAGATGCCCTGGAACGGTTGCAGGATTTGATCCGCGGGGCCACGGTCACGGTGTCAAAACGCCGGCCCACCCGGCCCACCCACGCCTCCCGGCAAAAACGGATGCAGCAGAAACTTCGCCGAAGCCGGACCAAGGCATATCGGCAGCGGGTCTCCCGGGACGTTTCGGAATGAATTCGGCACATGATATGATTTGGGGCGGAAAAGCCGGTGCATCAGTAGTTGCCGTGGCGGATGATCTCGCCTTCGATCATGTAGATGACCTCCTCGGCGATGTTGGTGGTGTGATCGGCGATCCGTTCCAGGTGGCGCGAAATCAGGTAAAGATTGATCAGCCCGCCGGGACGATTCGGGGTCTGTTGAATCTGCAGCTTGATGGCGTCGTAGGCCCTCCGGTGGATCTCGTCGACCTCGTCGTCCATGGTGACCACCTTGAAGGCGACATCCACGTCTAAGTTGACCATGCTGTCCAGGCTCATCTTGAGCATCTGCTGGGTCTTTTCCGCCATGATACCGTAGTCGAAGTAAAATCCGCCGATCTCCAGGCCGGCGATGGTTATCACCCGCTGGGCGATATTGGCGGCTTCGTCGGCGATCCGTTCCAGGTCGTTGTTGATCTTGATGGCGGCGATGATAAAGCGCAGATCCACGGCCACCGGCTGGTAGAGCGCCAGAATCTTGAGGCACTCCTCTTCGACTTCGACTTCCATCTCGTCGATCTCGTAGTCGGTGGCGATGATCTTTTTTGCGATTTCGGTGTCCAGGTTTTCGATGGTGTCCGTGGCCAGTCGAAGCCGCTCCTCCACCATGGTCCCCAGTGACAAAATCCGCTTCTTGACTTTTTCCAGTTCCTTATGAAAATGCTTGGCCATGGGCGTTTCCTTCTATATGGCGTTTCCGTATTGACCTGCTTCTCCGGATTGGCCGGAGAAGGGGGTTAATGAAAAGGGTTCAAGGGTTCAAGGGGTCCAGGGTTCAAGGGTTCAAGGGGTCGAGGGTTCAAGGGTTCGGCTCTATGTCACCATATGCGTTTTCACTTGGCCCCTCGGCCCCTCGGCCCCTGGACCCCTGGACCCCTTGGATCCTTTCCGCTATCCAAACCGCCCGGTAATGTAGTCTTCGGTCTGCTTGAGCTTGGGGCGGGTGAACAAGTTGTCGGTGTCGTCCACCTCGACGAGCTTGCCCATATAAAAAAAAGCCGTCACATCGGAGACGCGGGCTGCCTGCTGCATGTTGTGGGTGACGATGATAATGGTGTACTTCTCTTTGAGCTGATGGATGAGTTCCTCAATCTTCTGGGTGGCGATGGGGTCCAGGGCCGATGCGGGTTCGTCCATCAGCACCACCTCCGGCTCCACCGCCAGGGCCCGGGCGATGCACAGTCGCTGTTGCTGGCCGCCGGACAGGCCCAGGGCGGAATCGTCCAGGCGGTCTTTGACCTCTTCCCAGATGGCCGCCTGGCGCAGGCTCTGTTCAACCCGGTTTTCGATAAAAGACTTGTTGCGAATGCCGTTGACGCGAAGCCCGTAGGCGACGTTTTCAAAAATTGTCTTGGGGAAGGGGTTGGGCTTTTGAAAAACCATGCCCACACGCCGGCGGAGAAGCACCACATCCAGGGACGGATCGTAGATGTCATCACCATCGAGTTCGACCAATCCTTCCACCCGGCTGATGGGTATCAGGTCGTTCATTCGGTTGAGACAGCGCAGGAAGGTGCTCTTGCCGCATCCGGATGGGCCGATCAGGGCCGTCACCGCGTTGGTGGCAAAATCGAGGTCGATGTCTTCCAGCGCCCGAAAACCGCCGTAAAAGAAATTGAGGCCAGAAGCCTTCATTTTAAGGGGTTTATCCATTATCTCTTCCTTGTTCGATCATTACCATATCCCTTGGGCCAGGATTTTTTACTATCCCAGCTTCCTGCGCAGACGGCTGCGCCAGATGATGGCGATCAGGTTCATGCCCAGCACCAGGGCGATGAGCACGATGGCCGTACCATACTGCAGGTGGCGGGTCGCTTCGATTTCCGTACCGGCGGTGGCCAGCACATAGATGTGGTAAGGCAGGGCCATGACTTCGTCCAGGATGGAAGTAGGCAGCACCGGCGTGAAAAAGACGGCCCCGGTGAACATGATTGGAGCGGTTTCGCCGGCGGCTCGGCTGATGCCGAGAATGGCCCCGGTGAGAATCCCCGGCAGGGCCGCGGGCAGGACCACGCGGTAGATGGTCTGCCATTGGGTGGCCCCTAACCCCAGAGAGGCTTCCCGGTAGGTGTCCGGAACGGACTTGAGCGCTTCTTCGGTCGCCCCGATGATGACCGGCAGGCTCATGGCCCCCAGGGTCAGGGCACCGGCGAGGATGCTGACCCCCATCTTCAGGATGACCACGAAAAAGGCGAGGCCGAACAGGCCGAATACCACGGACGGCACCCCGGCCAGGTTGTTGATGCCGAGTCGGATCAGGCGAAGGATTTTTCCGGGGCGGGCGTACTCGTTCAGATAAATGGCCGAGGCGACACCCACCGGCAGGGCAGCGGCAATGGCACCGAGACTCAAACATAAGGTTCCGACAATGCAAGGTAAAATTCCGCCTCGGGTCATGGAGTCCACGGGCGGCTGGGAAAGAAACTCCCATGTAATGGCCCGCCAGCCGTTTTTCACCATGAAGAAGATGATGATGAACAGGGCGATGCCGTTGACCAGGGCGGCCGCACGAAAGAGCAGGAACAGGATTCCTTGAATCCGGTTCCGTCGTGCATGGCGCTTGAACGCTTCGGCCGCAATATCCACACGTGGCGACGAATCCGCCGGATATGGAACGGCGGCTTCCTCAGCCCTGTCGTAGGTCGATGCATGGGTGTTCATATCATGTCCTTTTTCAAAAGGCTAAAAAGGCGAAATACCTTACTTGAGCATTGGACATTGAGCCCCCCTCTGGAGAGCTTCTTAAGGCCCCAGCTCTGCGGGTGAAGCTGACTTTACCGCCTCGGGTCACAGGGTCGCCTCGCCCACCTGGCGATATCGGTGGGCGATGAAATCGGCCACCACGTTAAAGGCCAGGGTAAAAAGAAAGAGAACGATGCCGATGGCGAACAGGGCATAGTAGTGTTCGCTGCCGATGGGGGCCTCGGCCATCTCTGAGGCGATACTGGCCGGCATGGGCCGGACCGGATCGAAGATGGACTCGGGCACCATGGCCGCTCCCCCGGCCACCATCAGCACCACCATGGTCTCCCCGATGGCCCGGGACATACCGAGGATGATGGCGGTGCTGATCCCGGAAATGGAAGCGGGCAGGATGACCCGAACGATGGTTTCCAGACGGGTTGCCCCCAGGGCCAACGAGGCTTCTTTCAGCGCGGTCGGCACACTGTGAATGGCGTCTTCGGAAATGCTGCAGATGGTCGGAATCGACATGAAGGCCAGCATCAGGGCGGCGTTGAACAGGTTTAAGCCCGTGGGAATGTCAAAAACCTGCTGAAGAAAGGGCGCCACCAGAACCATGCCGAAGAAGCCGATGACCACCGACGGCAGGGCTGCCAGCAATTCGACCATGGGTTTGACGATTTCGGCCAGGCGTTTGGAGGCGATTTCAGACAGATAGATCGCCGTCATGACCCCCAGGGGAATGGAGATGGCCGCCGAGACCGTGGTGACCGACAGGGACGCTACAATAAGGGCAAAGACGCCGAAATCCGCCGGATCGGAAGTGGGGTACCAGAGCTTCCCGAAAACAAAATCCCTGATCGACACCGATTCAAAGATGGGCAACCCCTCCTTGAAAAGGAAGATCATGATCAGGAACAAGATGGTGATGGAGGCCGTGGCGATACAGAAAAACAGGATCTGCATCGACTTTTCGGCTGTCTGGCGTTTGTTACCCATTACAGCGGTTCCTTAACGTTGATGGCTTCGGAAAAAGCTTTTCCAGGCCGCGAACGGCCATATATCTGAAAGGAACTGTCCGTCATTCCCGCGTAGGCGGGAATCCAG
>JAEINQ010000032.1 GCA_016342285.1 Desulfobacterales bacterium | reverse complement strand
GAAATCTCATCTCCATGATTTACCTCATTGCGGGTAAGTTGGATTTTGATTTACCCACATGAAACAGCGAGGAGCCATAATTTTATCAGCGGATTCATTCTCATGGGCGAACAGCCCATCAAGATCGGGGATCTCATCGATGTCGACGGGGTGCTGGGACAGGTGGAAGAGGTCGGCGCCCGCTGTACCCGGATACGCACCGGAGAGAACATCCATATTCTTGTTCCCAACAGCAGCTTTCTGGAAAAAAATATCACCAACTGGACCCTTTCCGATCAGTTGGTCCGTGCCCACGTCATCGTCGGCGTGATCTATGGGTCACCTGTTAACCGGGTGCGGGACCTGCTGATCCGCTCCGTTCTGGACACCCCCCAGGTCCTCAACGAGCCTGAGCCTTTTGTCATTTTTAACGATTTCGGCGACAACGCCCTGATCTTCGAAGTCTATTTCTGGATCCACATTAAAAAGGTGATCGAGCGGCGCATGATCGAAAGCACCGTCCGCTTCACCATTGACCGATTGTTTGCCGAGGAAGGGATCGTTATCGCCTTTCCCCAGCATGACGTGCACCTGGACACCCAGGGTCCCCTGGAACTGCGGCTGGTGGACTCGCCACCGAAGGGATGAATCGACAATTGAAGAAAAAGGAGAACCGCCATGTTTGAAAAGATCTTGTATCCGTTGAAAGAGATCCTGAAGGTCGAAGCGGATGAGCAGGTCTCTCTCGTCATCCTCGGCTCCCACGGAAGAACCAATCTTGAAGAGGTATTCCTGGGATCGGTGTCGGAAAAGGTCGTTCGAAGGTGTAAATCGCCGATTCTGGTGATCAAGAGATAACCTTGGGATTTTAACGGCATTTGACTCGGACGGGTCGATGACTGCCTGCATCCGGTTGGCGGGAACGTTTCCCCTAAATCTATATTCCGACACCTTACGCGCAAAGGACACAACCATGCCCCCTGCAAGAGAATTGACCGCTTCCGACCTCAAATGCGTCTGCGATGCCACCCAGTTCGGCTTTCAAAGCACCAAGGACGTCGAGCCCCTCGGCGATGTTATTGGCCAGCGCCGGGCGGTGCAGGCCATCACCTTTGGCCTGGAGATGCCGGGACCGGGATATCATATCTTTGTCACGGGTTTGCCGGGAACCGGCAAAACCACCATTGTCCAGGATATCGTCAAACGTCATGCAGCCAAACTACCCGTTCCCAACGACTGGTGCCTGGTCAATAATTTTTCCGATGAATACCGGCCCATTCCCATTGCCGTTCCTTCGGGCCGCGGCGCGGTGCTTTCCAAAAGCGTTGCCCGTATGGTGGATCAACTTTCAGATCGGATCGCACGGGAATTCGACAGCGAATCGTTCCAGAAGAAAAGGGAAGAACTCGACCAACGGTTTTCTTCCCAGAAAAAAACGCATTTCGAAAGGCTGGACCAACTGGCCAAGGAGAAGGGGCTCCAGGTGGTGCGAACGTCCACGGGCTACCAGAGCATTCCCCTAAAAGATGATAAGCCCATGTCTCCCGAAGAATTTCAGCAACTGCCCGACGAAGAGAAAAAAGTCATTGGCGAGCACATTCACGCCATGGGGGCCGATATCGAATTGCAGATGAGGGAGGTGCAGAAAGTCAACCAGGCACGTCAGAAGGCCATTGACGAACTGATGGAGCAGATGGCGCTCTTTGTGGTCAAGGACCGGGTCGATGAGCTGCGTGACGCGTTTCGAGGTTGGAAGGAGGTTTTGGCCTTTTTCGACGCCCTTCAGGCCGATATGGTGGAGAATGTCAAGTATTTCGTCGCCGTCAACGAGCCGGGCGCTGAAAAGATCCAGGGCCTGCCGCCGATTCAGGTCTTCTTTCGCCGCTATTATGTCAATGTGCTGGTGGATCGGCGAGCCTCTGCCGGGGCACCGGTCATCTTCGAGCCCAATCCAACCTACCAGAACCTATTCGGGCGCATTGAGAAGCGGGCCGTCATGGGGACCCTGGAGACCGATTTTACCATGGTCCAGGGTGGATCCATGCTTCAGGCCAACGGTGGGTTTCTCATCGTTGATGTCGAAGCCCTGCTGATGAATCCCTATGTCTGGGAAGCCATCAAGCGGGCCTTGCAGAACAATCAGCTCCAGATCGAAGACATGGCCACCTGGACCGGATTCGGCACGGCCTCCATGAGGCTGGAGCCGATTCCCCTGGCCGTCAAGGTCGTGCTGATTGGCGATCACGGCGTTTTTCGCATGCTTCAGCACAACGATTCGCGGTTTGGCAAGATTTTCAAGGTTCGCGCGGATTTTGACCATGAAACCGAACGCAGCGGACCGGCCATGCATCAATATGCCGCCTTTGTCTCAAAAGTGTGCCGCGAAGAGAAATTGCTTCATCTTACACCGGAAGCCGTGGCCGCCGTGGTTGAATACGGAGAAAAGGCCATTGCCCACCAGCGCCGGCTTTCCCTGCGCTTTGGTCCCACCGTCGATCTGATCAAAGAGGCCGCGTTCTGGGCCTGCAAGGACGGGGCAACCCTGGTGGGCCCGGGACATGTGGATCAGGCCCACGAGCAGCACCGTCTTCGTCACAATCTCTATGAGGAAAAGATCCAGGCCCACTACGTTGACGACACCCTCATGGTGGATGTGGATGGGGCTGTGGTCGGTCAGGTCAACGCCCTGGCGGTCTACCAGACCGGAGAGATTTCTTTTGGGCGGCCGTCTCGTATTACCGCAACGACCTATATGGGAAAATCGGGGGTGATCAACATCGAGCGGGAGGCCAAGCTCAGCGGCCGCACCCATGACAAGGGGGTGCTGATTCTTTCGGGGTACCTGGGGGCCACCTTTGCCCAGGCCTTCCCCCTGAATTTGGCCATCAGCATCGCCTTTGAGCAGAGTTACAGCGGTGTGGACGGGGACAGTGCCTCATCCACCGAACTCTATGCCATTCTTTCCAGCCTGGCCGATGTTCCCATTTGCCAGGGGATTGCCGTCACCGGATCGGTCAACCAGATGGGGCAGATCCAGGCCATCGGAGGGGTCAACCAGAAGATCGAAGGATTTTTCGATGTCTGCCGGGCCAAGGGGCTCACCGGCGAGCAAGGGGTGATCATCCCCCACGCCAACGTCCAGAACCTGATGGTTCGCCAGGACGTCATCGACGCCGTGGCCGCCGGCCGGTTTCACGTTTATCCGGTCAAAACCATTGCCGAAGGGATCGAAATGCTGACCGGTGCGCCGGCCGGCGACCCTGACGCCAAAGGCCATTATCCGTCGGCATCGGTTTTTGGCCGGGTGTCCGAAAAATTGCGGCAGTATCACCGAAAAGCCGCTGCTGCAAAAAAAGCGACTAGAGAATAGAACGGCCTTTTTGCCGGATGGCTGACATCCAAGATGAGAAAGAAGCAAGGCGGCCCGGAATCCGCCGAAGATCTCTAAAACGTCCTGGGAATCCATGCTCTTAGGGCCTGGTCAGAGTTATTTGGTTATGCCGTAAAAAGCAGAAAACCATCTTTTTTTGTCATTCCCGCGAAGGCGGGAATCCAGGCATTTCAAATAGGTCTGGATGCCTGCCTTCGCAGGCATGACGGGATTTGGGACTTTTTACGAGAGCATCAATTTCAGGCAATTCAGGCATTTCGAACTGGAAGCAACGTATGGCAGCCCCTTCCAGGGGCGAACCACAGCCTGGTCCCCCGGACCAGGTTTTTTTAGGCTTTTCGCTGTTTCATATGGGTAAAACGGTGCCCTCCTGGCCTCCCACACGAAATAGCGAGAAACCCTTTTTTACTTAGCGGGCTTCTGCCGGTGCAGCACCGGATGGTGTCTTGGGCCCGTGGCCGTGGGCCAATTCCCATCGCTTGTCGAGAAAGTAAAGGATCGGCACGGTCATGCGTGAAAAGAGCAGGGAGGCCACCTCTCCGGCCATCAGGGAGATGGCCAGCCCCTGGAAGATGGGATCGAACAGGATCACCGAGGCCCCCACCACGACAGCGGCGGCGGTGAGCAACATGGGACGAAAGCGAACGGCTCCGGCATCGATCACCGCCCGGTCCAGGGGGCTTCCCTGGGCGATGCGCAGTTCGATGAAGTCCACCAGAATGATGGAGTTTCTAACCACGATGCCGGCCCCGGCGATGAACCCGATCATGGAGGTGGCCGTGAAAAAGCCGTTCATGGCCCAGTGGGCCGGGAGGATGCCGATGAGGGAAAAGGGAATGGCCACCATGATGACCAGGGGGGTGGAAAAGCTACGGAACCAGCCGACCACCAGAACGAAGATCAGCACCAGGACCACGCCGAAGGCGATGCCCAGATCCCGAAACACCTCATAGGTGATTTGCCATTCCCCATCCCACTTCATGGCCAGACGACGGTCACTGTCCGGCAAGGCGGCGGTGTGCTGGGCGATCCGGTACCCCTCGGGAAGGTTGATGGCATCGATCTTTTTTCGCATTTCCAGAATGGCGTAAACCGGGCTCTCCTTTTCTCCGGCCACATCGGCGGTGACGTAGACCACCGGCATCAGGTTCTTATGGTAAAGGCTGCGGTCCACGGATATGGGCCGGGTGGTGATCAGATCCGTCAAGGCGATTTGGGTTCCGTCGGCAGCTGTAACCCGGATCGAGCCGAGGGCATCAAGACCGGCCCGATGGACCATGGGTGCCCTGAGGACGATGTCGACGTCTTCTTTTTCCCTGGGCTGGTGCAACAGGCCGACGGATTGCCCTGCGAGGTGCATCTGCAGGGTTTCCGCGATCCGGCCCACGGAGATGCCGTGAACGGCCGCTTTTTCCTGATCGACCGCCAGGGCGTAACGCGGCTGGTCTTCTTCCATGTACCAATCCACATCCACCACCCCCGGGGTCTGTTCGAATATCTCCCGGATCTGGCGGGCCACATCGCGGCGGCGGTCCTCGTCGGGCCCGTAGATTTCCGCCACCAGGGTTGAGAGAACCGGCGGCCCCGGCGGCACCTCGGCCACCTTGATTCTGGCCCCGTAGCGGGCGGCGATCGCAACCAGTGCCGGCCTGACCCGTTTGGCGATATCGTGGCTTTGGGCCGTGCGGCGGCCCTTGGACACCAGGTTGACCTGAATATCGGCCATGTGGGCACCCTGGCGCAGATAATAGTGGCGAACCAGACCGTTGAAGTTATAGGGGGCGGCCGTGCCGACGTAGACCTGATAGTCGGCCACCTCGTTGACCGTTCGGATGACTTCCCCCATTTCCATGGCTGCCGAGGCGGTCTGCTCCAGGGTGGCGCTTTCGGGCATGTCGATGATCACCTGGAACTCGCTCTTGTTGTCAAAGGGGAGCATTTTGACCCGCACCTTACCAACGGCCACCAGGGCGCAGGCGGCCACCAGCAGTCCCACCACACTGAGCAAAAAGAGGGTGCGCCAAAACGGCTTGTGCAGCAGCGGATCCATGACCCGTCGATAGAGACGGATGGACCAGTCTTCATGGTCATGGGGGTCGCCGGAGTCGCCGGTGGCGGATCGGATCAGGCGCACCGAGGCCCAGGGCGTGACGATGAAGGCCACCAGCAGGGAAAAGGTCATGGCGGCCGAAGAACCGATGGGAATCGGTCTCATGTACGGCCCCATGAGTCCGCCCACAAAGGCCATGGGCAAGATGGCGGCAATGACCGTCAATGTGGCCAGGATGGTGGGGTTGCCCACCTCGTCCACGGCCTCAATGGCCACTTGAGTCCGGTCGCGTCCATGGTTTTCCTCCAGGCGGAAATGCCGGACGATATTCTCCACCACCACGATGGCATCGTCGACCAGGATGCCGATGGAAAAAATCAGGGCAAAGAGGGTGATCCGATTCAGGGTGTACCCGTACAGGTAAAAGACCGTCAGGGTCAGGGCCAGGGTGACCGGAATGGCCAGGGCCACCACACCGGATTCGCGATGCCCCAGGGTGAACCAGATGAGAATGGTGACCGAGACGACGGCGATGAGCATGTGCAGGAGCAGTTCGTCGGATTTTTCCTTGGCGGTTTCCCCATAATGGCGGGTGATGCTCATCTGCACATCGTCGGGGATGATGGTGCCGCGTGCCTCGTCGGCCCGCTCCAGCACGCGCCGGGCAACGGTGATGGCGTTGGTCCCCTTGCGTTTGGCCACGGTCAGGGTCACGGCCGGTTTTAACCCGTTGGCCGCGGGTTTTCCCTCCGCCTTTCCTTCCAGATTCGCCGGTCCGGTGCCGTAAAAGACATACTGGTCGGGTTCGCCCGGGCCGTCGCTGAGCGAGGCCACATCGCGGAGGTAGACCGGCCGGCCGCCGTAAATGCCCACCACCACACGGCCCACGTCTTCGATCTCCCGCAGGAAACCGCCGGCCTGAACCAGCACCTGACCGGTTGGTGAAGGATAGCTGCCTGCCTGCAATTCCCGGTTGGCCCCTGTGATCATCCCCGCGACCCGGCCGGCATCCAGCCCGTAGGCTGCCAGGCGGATCGGGTCGAGGGCCACGGTGATCTGCCGGCGCTGGCCGCCGATGAGTTCGGTCTGCGATACGTTGGGCTCTCGCTTGATCCGGTCTTCCACCTCGGCCGCTACGCGCCTCAAGGTGTAGTGGTCCGCCGTCTCGCTCCAGAAGGTCAGGGCCAGGATCGGCACATCGTCGATGTAGCGCGGTTTGATCAGCGGGGGCGAAACATTGGGCGGAATCCGATCGTAGTTGGCCATGAGCTTGGACTGGAGCCGGACGATGGATTCCTCTTCGTTCTGCCCCACGAGAAATCGCACGATGACCATGGACAGGCCGGGGCTTGACGTGGAGTAGACATATTCCACGCCGGGAATTTCCCACAGCAGCTTTTCCATGGGGCGGGTGACCCGCTGTTCGATTTCTTCGGCACCGGCGCCGGGCATCTGAACGAAGATGTCGATCATGGGGACGATGATCTGGGGTTCTTCTTCCCGCGGCAGGGCCATCACGGCGGCGATGCCGAGCAGGATCGACGCTGCGATGAACAGCGGCGTAAGTTTGGATTGGATGAAGAAGGCGGCGATTTTGCCGGCCGGTCCGCCCTTGGCGTTCATGATGCGGCCTCCACCCGGACACCGTCGGCCATGTCGACGGGTGGCTCAACGACGAACCGCTGCCCTTCCTTCAGACCGGAAATCACCGCCAGTCGATTTTTGACGGTCCGGCCGGTTCGGATCAACCGGAATCGCGCGATATTGCCGTCATCCACCACATAGAGCCCGGTGAGCTGGCCCTGGCGGACAACGGCTGATGGCGGCACGGTTAACGTCGGCGCCATGCGGGCGATGATGCGGACCCGGGCGAACATGCCGGTGCGAAGGGCGTCATTGGCGGCCAGGTCGATTTTGACCCGAAACGAACGGCTGGCAGGATCGCCGGAGGAGACGA
Source organism: Desulfobacterales bacterium (assembly GCA_016342285.1). Taxonomy (GTDB): domain Bacteria; phylum Desulfobacterota; class Desulfobacteria; order Desulfobacterales; family JAEINQ01; genus JAEINQ01. Next base: position 66,677 of record JAEINQ010000032.1, on the reverse strand, counting down.
TTTGGGTGATGGGTGCCCGAAGGTCAAACAGGCGGGCTGCCGGGACGTCAACCATTGCCTCCTGGCCCATCTGGATGTCATGGGTCCGGCTTTCGGGCAGGTTCACAACCACTTCCAGATCACCGGGCTTTTCCATGGCAAAGAGCGGTTTCCCGGGCGCGGCCAGGTCTCCTACGTTGACCATTTTGCCGACGATCCGGCCGTTGTAGGGTGCGGTGACCGTTGCGTCCTGGGCCGCGATTCGGGCCGCGGCCATGGCCCCGCGAGCCTGTTCGATCCGCTGCCCGGCCGCCTCGACCATGGCCATGGCCTGCTTCTCGGCCGCTTCAGCCTGGCGAAGACGGGCCGTGCAATCGTCGAATTCCTGCCGGCTGATCGATTCCTGCCCCACCATGGCCGCGTACCGGGCATGGGTGATGCGTGCCAGTTCGGCGCCGGCACCGGCCGCCTGGCGGGCGGAAACCGCGGCGGTCTCGCCACGGACCGCCTCGCCGAGCGCGGCCCGGGCCTGGCGAAGGGCCGCATTGACGCTCCGGTCATCGATTTGGGCCAGGGTCTGGCCGCCGGAGACCGCCTGGCCTTCCGCTGCATGGACGGCGGTAACGGTGCCCATCATTTTTGCCGATACCATGCTCGCTGTCTTTGCCGTCACTGATCCGACGGTTTCGATGGCCTGCGGCACGCCCGTGATCTTGGCCTGGGAGATGGATGTGGTGATGGAAACCGAAGGGCCCGGACCCTGATGGCCGGGCTCGATCTTCTTTTCGCATCCGGCTGCCAGGAGAAAAGCGAGGATCCAAAAAAAAGTGTTTTTTCTGATCATGATTCACCCTTAGGGTCGTTGAAATGTTTCGGGCAGGGCAGTCTGCTCTTGACTGGCCGAACCTTTCCGGGATTCGCGTATCGCCACTCTTTCCGGCCGCCATCGGCTCCGGGGTCAGGGGGTCGGAGGGCGCTGGGGCGGATGGAGAGCACCGCCGAGGATTGCCGGAAAATTTCGATCCATGGCGCCGGCAGCCAGGCAGAGCCGGGTTCGGGCGGCCAGGCTGTCGTGGGTCGCTTTGACCCGGTTGGTTTTAGCCTGCTCAAGGGCGACTTCCGCGTCAAGCAGATCGATGATGGGGAGCAGGCCGTTTTTGTATCGGTCCTGAACGATTCGAAGCACTTCGGCGGCCTGATCGATGTTGGCTTCGGCAACCTCAATCCTTGCATCGGAACTTCGGGCCTCAAAAAAGGCGGCCCGGGTCTGATGCCGGATTTCAAGCGTCATGGCTTTTTGCCGTGCGTCCGCTTCTTTTCGTGCCGATCGGGCCTCGCGCTCTTTTTCCGAAAGCCGCTTGCCGGAAAAGAGGTTGACCTGTACGACGGCGCCGATGGAATAATTGTCGCCATAGCCGCCAAAGTCTTCGGTATCGATTTCATAATTACCGACCAGATTGACGGCGGGCCAATGGGCGGCCCTGGATTTGGTGATTTCCTCATCGGCAACGGCGATTTGCCGGTCAAAGGCCTGCAGGTCCGGCCGGCGGTCCATGGCTGAGGCGACCCATTCGTTGGCGCTGCCGCCGATTCTTTCCGGCCGCATCAGCGGCGTGGCCGGATCAAAGGCCGTCTCTTCTTCCTGCCCCATGGCCGCATTGAGGGCGGACCGGGCCACCTCAATGCGGCTTTCGGCTTCGATAAGCTCCTGCTCGATGGTGGCGATGCGGACCCTGGCGCGCAACAGGTCGCTTTTGACGGCCTGACCGTTTTGATACCGGTTCCGGGCCGATGCCAGATGGGCGCGGGCGACGTCCAGGGTCTGGTCGACGACTTTTTTGCTTTCCAGGCTCAGTTGCAGGCCGAGATAGGCCTGGATGACCTGGGCCGTGACCTGCTGGCGGACACGCAAGGCGGTCAGTTCGCTGATGCGGCTGCCGAACCGTGCCTGCTGCCAGCCATGCCAGGTCCGGCCACTATCGTAAATGGGCCAGGTCATGGAGAGGGTCGAGGAAAAGTTGTCGATGGCGGCCGGATCGTTCAATCGGGCCGGATCGAAGTCCTGGCGGCTGATGGTTTCCTGATTGAGTCTGGTGCCGAAGGCCCACATGGGATTGTTGGTCCGGTTGTAGGCCTCGCGGAAATCGACCAGGGGGTAAAATCCCGCCCGGGCCTGGTTTTCCCGGCTGACGGCCGATTCGGTGCCGAATCGGGCCGCGGCGATGCCGGGATTGTTTTCCATGGCGTTGTCGACGGCCGCGGTCATGGACAGCACAACGGTACTCACCGGATCGGACGGGGAAGCAATGGCCTGAATCGGGATTCCCATCAGGAGCAGGGAGAGCAGCAATCTGGGTAGCATCTTTGGCTCCTTGGCAGGGGAAGAGAAAAAAAGAGGTGCCCGTTGATGCCAAAATTATTCTTTATTCATATTGAATTGCACTCGGCAAGTCAACCGATATGCGCGCGAAACACCATTTTCAGGCAGGCTTGTTTTCTCCTTCTTTTTGTGAAATGAAGCCGCGGTTCTGGTCAATACAGCCTTGGCTTTGTGTCCTTACCCGAATGGTTTCAAGGAGAGCAGAACGGACCATGGGGCGGCAGGGGCCGGGGGATGGAAAGGCCGCGGGAAAATACAAAGGTCAATCGGAATTAAAAAATATCAAGTTCAGGGTGTTAACTTTTTGCCCATTGTGCCCTTTGTGTGGTAAGTTTAGATTTATACGGGGCCGTCAATCTTGGGGTATAGAGGACTTTGACCCGGACGGGTCGATGCCTGTCTTCGGTCGGCGTGGGCGTTGTCTCCGGCCGGCGGGCAATATTTCAATAACGTAACGGTCCGGAGACATCCGGTTCCGCGAAAGTGGTTGACATTTTAGCCCGACCCGAAAAATGCGGTTCCTCGCTATTTCGTGTGGGAGGCCAGGAGGGTGCCTTCTCGCGGCCCGAAAAACTCGTCGCCAAGCGCCTGTAACCCCGGACAGCGCCCTCTTTCAGCAGAAAAGACTCATAATTTGGCTTGTTAAGAAGCCTTTGCGGCCGGACTTGGTTCTGTCCGGGGTAACGGGCCCTAAGCGGCTCAGACAGTTCCGAGCCGCGCGAAGGCACCCTCCTGGCCCTGGACGGCACCGTTTTACCCATATGAAACAGCGAAGTCATGTCATAACCGGGTAAATAATGAACGGTGGCAATGTCGGAAATGCGGCCAAACCGCTATTAATGCCAAGCTGCTTTGCGAGCCCGAAAAAATGGTTTTGCCCGGTTGACCACAGAAAAATACAACCCGTTTACAAGGAGCAGGAGTCATGAAACAACAGCGGACATTACGATTTGGAATCATCGCCGTGGTTTTGATTCTCGGCGTTTCCTGGGCGCTGGCGTCAGTTGGTGCCCCGGCCGCGGCAGGGTATCCCAATGGCCGTTTTCTGGTCACGGCCCAGTGGTTGCAGCAACACGCCAACGACCCCAACCTGGTGATCGTCGATGTCCGGGAAGACAAATACCTCGGTGATGTCTTTATTCCCGGCGCCGTCCATCTGGAGTGGAAACAGTTCCAGGAAACGGACACGGCCCGCGGCATCGGAGGGGCGTTCATCGGGATCGACCGGTCCCAGGAAATCCTCGGCAGGGCCGGCGTGACCCGGACCGACACCGTGGTCCTCTACGACAATCTGAAACGGGACGGTGCGGCCACGTCGTCCTATGTTTTCTGGGTACTGGACCTGCTGGGGCATACCGACATGAAGGTGTTGGAACGGGGAATCGAGGCATGGACCGACGCCGGGTATGAAACGGTCCGGGCCCCAAGGGTTGCCGCGCCCGTGCTTTATCAGGCCTCGCTCGGGGAACTGCGCCTGGACCGGCAGGTGGATGGCACGTTTGTCCAGTCGCGTCTTGGGGACCGGTTTTACCAGATCCTGGACGTGCGTTCAGCGGATGAATATGCCGGCCAGGCGGCCAATAAAGGGCTTGACGGCGGTCCCTTGAAGCTGGGTCACGCACCCACCGCGGTCAACGTCGACTACACCCTGAACTGGACCGACCCGGAGAGCAAGGACATCAAGTCCTATGCGGCGCTGCAGGCCCTGTATGCCGGCCTCGACCCCAACCGCGGCGTGATCACCTACTGTCATTCCGGGCGCCGGGGATCGTTTTCCTACTTTGTCCTTCGGTTGATGGGCTTCGAGCAGGTGGCCCTTTATGATGCGTCCTGGTTCGAGTGGGGCAACAACCGGCTGTTTTTTCCGGTTGAGACGAAGACGAACACCCTGGTCGGCGCCCTTCCCGGGGCGAGTGTTCCCGCGGGCGGTGGCGGGTCGACCCCGGCGCAACCCCGGGCGGAAAACCGGCCGAAAACAACCGGCGGATACATCTCTTGCGGAGGATGACAACGATGATCGCTGAAAACAAGACACCGTATTGGAATATTTACCCGGCGGCCCTGGCCCTGGCCGGCATTATCGTATTTATCTTTGCCACCTTTGGCCCGCCGGCATCGTCCAGCGGATTTGTCAGCACATTGAAAGGGGTATTGCAGGTCGTGGCCCCAGGCTATGCCGCCGCCAAGGCGCACTACCGGCAGATCCCCGGTCCCGGCTCCTGGCTGATGGCGTTTGTCCTGGGCATGGCCATCGGCGGGTTTATCGCCGGGCGGACATTTCCCGAACCGGTTCGCGATGTCCCGGAAATATGGGAAAAGAGGTTCGGCCCGAGTCGGCTGCGCCGGTATATCGTTGCCTTTTTAGGCGGGTTTTTGATCCTTTTCGGGTCACGGCTGGCCGGTGGCTGCACCCTCGGCCTGTTTATTTCCGGTTCGGCCCAGACGGCTGTCAGCGGACTCTATTTCGGTGCCCTGATTTTTGGCACGGCCATGCTCACCGCCAGAATGATCTATGGAAAATCAAACGCGAGGTAGACCCATGGAAAAGGTTTTGCTCGGACTCTTATCAGGCATTGCATTCGGTTTTGTCATCCAGCGGGTGGGGGCGACCAATGCGGACAAGATGGCCAGGGCCCACCTGATGCTCGATCCCCGGATCCCTCAATTCATGATGCTGGCCGTGACATTTTCGCTCATCGGGCTCTTCGGTTTAAAAATCGCCGGGATCGGGCGCTTTCTCCCCCTGCCCACCAGCATCGTGGCCACAGGGGTTGCGGCAATTGTCTTCGGTATCGGTTGGGGCCTGACCGGCTATTGCCCGGGAACCTGCTGGGCAGCGGCCGGGGAAGGTCGGGCAGACGCCATCGTCGCGCTTTTTGGCGGACTGGCCGGTACCGCGGTTTTCGCGCATTTCCACGAAGTCCTGGTGCCGCTTCTGTATATGCCGACCAATCTGGGGCAACTCACCATCGAGGGCTGGTTGAACAGTCCCGGTGAGGCGACCTTGCTCCTGGCCGTTGTCTTTGCACTGGCGACGGTGATGATCGGGCGGATTTGGAAACATGATGCAAACCCCAATTAAACTGAGTTTTCTTGCCGTTCTCCTGCTGGTTTTTTCCTGTGACGGAGGCCCGAACAATTCCCGCTCGGGTGTGCCGCGCGGCTATGTTTCCGTGCTTCGTATGGTGGAAAGCGGGTACCAAATCAATTTCGGACCGTTTGTGGGGTACTATTTCAAGCCGGAAAACCCCAACGACCTGAGCCGGTTGACGTTTGTCTGCCTGAATGAAAGACAGTTTTATACCAAAGATCTGCCCGCCGGGGCCCTGCTCTATGACGGCGAGGCCGTACGAACCACCCTGCCGGCGGCCGCATCGCCCCCCGTCTCCGGGAGCGACCGCATGGTCCCTGTTTTTGGGGATCAAATTCCCCAGGCGTGGCGGGCCACCCGACCTGTTCCCCAGGAAGAATTCGTTCACTTTCATTCCGGTTACGACGCCGCGGGACCGGTTTTCACCGGATACTGGCTGCGGCATCGGGCAGTGGCGGCGTTCACTTACGACATGGGGGGGCGCGTGGGACCGGAAAGTCCGCTTTTCCATCGGGTAACACCGGGGCCGGATCTCAACTTTCCACGAATTGTGGAGTTTGACGCCGGCCCATCGAAATGAACCGTCGGCCATGCGACACCCCATGGGCACCAGCTGAAAATTGGAAAAAGAGCGGAGGACCCGATGCGAAAACTCGTCAAGATAGGATCTAAAAAGGCCGGGTCGGCGCCCGGCACCTTGGTGCATGTGGGAGAACAACGGTCGGAGCAGGCGAAAATTTCATTTATCGATTATGACGAGGCCCATCTCAACGAAAAAAAACTGGTTGATATCAAAGACGTCTTCCCTCTGAAAGACGAACCGACCACCTCCTGGATCAACGTCGACGGGATTCACGATATCGAACTGATCGAGGAGATCGGCCGGCACTTTCAGATTCACCCCCTGACCCTGGAAGACATTGTCAACACCGGACAGCGGCCCAAGCTCGAGCCTTATGAGACATATCTGTATATGGTCCTGAAAATGCTTCACTACCACGATGAGACCGGCGAGGTGAAAGCCGAGCAGATCAGCCTGATTCTAGGAGAACGGTTCCTGATCTCCTTCCAGGAGGTCGAAGGGGACGTGTTCACCCTGGTTCGGGACCGGATTCGAAAGGGGCGGGGCCGAATCCGTCGCACCGGCTGCGATTACCTGGCCTATGCGCTGATCGATGCCATCGTCGACCACTACTTTGTCATTCTGGAAAAGACCGGCGAGCAGATGGAAGATCTGGAAGAATCGCTGTTGGGAGAACCGAGGTCGGAAACCCTTCAGGCCATTCACGAACTGAAGCGGGAAATGATCTTCATGAGAAAGCAGGTCTGGCCGTTGAGAGAGTTGGTCAACGGTTTGGCCAAGGCCGAGTCGGAACTGATCCAGGAGGGGACGGGGCTTTTTTTCAGGGATGTTTATGACCACACCGTCCAGATCATCGACACCATCGAATCGTATCGGGACCTGCTGTCCGGCATGATCGATCTTTACCTGAGCACGATCAGCAACCGGATGAACGAAGTGATGAAGGTGCTTACCATCATTGCCACCATCTTTATCCCCATCACCTTCGTGGCCGGCATCTACGGCATGAATTTTGAGATCATCCCCGAACTCAAATGGCGATGGGGGTATGCCGGCTTCTGGGGCGTGATCATTCTGATCACCGGGAGCATGCTTTTCTTTTTCAGACGAAAGAAGTGGCTTTAGGCGTTTGAGCCTTTCCGGCCTCATCGATATCGGGCCGACAATCCAATGGCCGCTGGCCGTCCGGTCCAGCCCGCTTGCGCTCCCCATCCATGCGACGTCGCCATGGAATCAACTGGCTTGTTTTCTATCCGATTCCAGCCTCCTGGTTGCCTTTTCTCCGATTCAGAGCTACGATTCCGCCAGGCTTTCATTTTGACCAGCGAGGGCGCCATGAGCGACGGGACATTTAAACCGGTTTCCAATTCATCCGAGAAAAGACTCTACGGACCGCGTAAATTGCTCCTTTGCGGTTTTTCCTCCGAATCCCAGGACAAGATGGGTGTGTTTCTCGAAATGATCGGAATGGCCGACATCGATCGGGTATGGGCATTGCCGGGGGATGGCGAAAAGACGGTCGGCGAACTGATGGGTCTTTCCAACGACACGGGCCGGGGGATCGATTCCGGTCTGCCCCGGGCCGTCATTATGGCCGGGATTACGGAAAAAGAGTTGCATCTCCTCGTCGATTCCTGTCGCCGGGCCGGTATGCGCCAGACTTTGTTTGCCACCCTCACCCCGGTATCGGAAAAATGGTCCCTGGGTGATCTGCTGCGGGAACTCGGTTGCGAGCGCGAGGCCCTGGCCGATCCCTCTTGATCCTTTCTTTTGCGTATACTGGACGCCGCCTACCGACATGAAAAGGAAAAAGACGCTACCGCCCAAAGGCCGGTTCCGCCGGCTGGGGGTGTTGCTGGCGGGGCTGACCATTGCCGGCTTTGTGGCCATGGTCTGGGCGGCCGGTTTCATTTTAACGTCCTCGGATCTTCCCCGGCGCTGGATCGAGTCCCGGGTCAACGGAATGGTGGCCGGCCGGTTGAGCCTGGGCAAGGTCTCGGTCTCCCTGCTGCGCGGACGCATTGACGCGGACCGGATTGTTTTTCGCGGAGATGGCGGGCAGGAATGGATCAGCGCCGACCGGCTGCTGGTGGACCTGGCCTGGTGGGGCCTTGCGGGCCGGACCGTAGTGTTGGAAACGGTCGAAGTCGAAGGCTTACGCATCCGGGCGAGCCGCGATATCGAAGGCCGGATCGATCTTGTCGAGTGTCTGGCGCCCCCTCGGCCGGACCCGCCTCCCCCCTCTGAACCGGACGCTCCTTCCTGGAATGTGATCGTGCAGTCGCTGACCGTCATCGACGGACAGGTCGCCATTGCCGACGCGGTTTCGGACGTCGCTGTTGAAATAGGCGGGATTTCAGTGAAACTCGCTGCCGACGCTTCGGCTCTGTCCGCTGAGGCCGACCTCGGCTGGACCCGGGCAACCCTGGCCGCGGGGAACCGGTTGGTGCCCTTGGGCTCAGGGCGGTGGCAGGGGCGATACCGTCAGGGGAGGCTCGATCCGATAAGCCTGAGGGTCGACGGCGGCCCGGCCCCTCTGGTGATTTCCGGTCATGTGACCGACGTCCTCGATGACGATCCGAATCTCGATCTGACCCTTCAAGCCCGACTGGGACTGGCCGACCTGTCGTCGATCCTGTCTGCCGGTGTTTCCCTGACCGGGTCGGCAACCCTCGATGCCCGTCTGACCGGATCCGTGCGCGCCCCAAAGGTGGCTTTGGGATTGAATTGCGCCAGTGGGCGGCTTGCCGGTCTGCCCCTGGACGGATTTTCGGTGCGGGCCATCTTGACGGACCAGGCGCTCGATCTTCAGGAGGCCGTTTTGCCTTATGCCGGCGGCCGGGTCAGTGCCAGCGGCACCATCGACCTGACCCGCGCCCTCCCTGGCGGTTTTTTTGGAAACGGCTTCAACGGCGACGCGTTGATCTTTCAGGGGGAGTTCAAAGCCGACGGCCCGAGTATTGCCGCCCTGCACAATACCTTTGCCGGGTCAAACGGCCGGCTGAACGCCCAGTTGCGTTTTTCCGGCAAGGGGATCGACCCGAAGCGTTTGTCCGCCCAGGTCGACGGCAGGGTTCGTGTCGATGGATTCCAGGCGGCCCCGCTGGTTCAACCGGTCGACGCGGATGCCCGCCTGGCGGTCCGGATCGATTCCGAAGCGGTTGTCGTGAACGATTTTCAGCTTCGGGCCGGAGGGACGGCACTGACCGGGACCGGCCGCTATGACCGGCAAACCGAACGGGTGATTTCGAACCTGGCGCTGCTGGCGCCGGATCTCGCCGTGCTGTCGGCCGCCTTCGGCATCAAGGGCGGCAGCGGCGAGGCAAAGGCCGACGTCCAGGTCCAGGGCCCGATCGATTCTCTCGGTGTGGGTCTGGCGCTGAACGCCGCCTCCCTTGAACTGGTCGGGGTGACTCTCGGAACCCTTGAGGCCAAGGCTGACATGGATCCATCGGGCCGGGTCACCCTGGATCGGGCCGTGCTGGCCAGCGGTGGCAGCCGGGTGGCGGCCCGGGGAACGATATCCCTGCGGGACACCGACGGCCGTTTCCATGGGACCGGACCCGTCCGTCTGAAGGTGGACCTGGAAAACGTGGTCCCCGCCGATTTCTATGCAGCCGCCCCGGTCTCCGGCCGCTTTGGCGGGAGGGTCGAGTTGACCGGATCGATTTTTAACCCCACGGCCGAGATCCGCCTGAGCGGCGAAGCGGTTGCCGTTGCGGCGGCGGTGGCGGACACGGCCGACCTTGCCGCCCGATTCGAAGGCGGCGTCCTCGCGGTAGGTCACCTGCGCCTGAAGCGAAACAGCAGCGAAGTGACCGCCTCCGGGTCTGTCGGGCTGGTCGATCCGGTTACCCGACAGATTCGGCCCGATGGTCCTTTTGATGTCAGGTTTTCCGGAAATGACCTGAGCCTGGCTGATTTTTCCGACCGGTTTACGGGCACCCTGACCCTGACAGCCGAGGGCACCGGTACCCTGAACCATCCCACCGGCCGTTTTCGGGTATCGGGAAAGGATCTGAATCTGGGCGTCCAGCGACTGGACGCCCTGATGGCGTCAGGCACCCTGGAGCGGTCTCGGGTAACCGTCGATACCCTGACAGCCGTCCTGGGCAAGGGGCAGCAGGTCACCGGCCAGGGCTGGCTGGATATCGACCGCCGCTTTTCCGTCGATCTGTCTGCAGACCCTATCAATCTGGCTGCCATCGATGCCGTCCAATCCTGGGGCGACCCCCGGGGCACGCTGACCGTGGCCCTTTCCGGCCGGGGCCTTATCGACAACCCGCAGGTGGATGGGACGGTATCGGTCAGCGATCCGGTATTGTTCGGACACCGGCTCGGAGACGTCCACCTTACCGTTTCCTTGGCCGACGGTGAGATTCGATGGGACGGGGCCTCGGATTTTTCCATGGCCGGAACCTACGCCCTGGCGAGCGACGACTTTCGTCTCTCGGCCCGATTCGAGGAAACGGTCCTCGACCCGTATTTTGAGATGGGCGGCCACCCCGATTTCAAAGGCCTGGTGTCGGCCACGGTGGACGCCGAAGGCAATATGGCCCAATGGCAGCGCCTTCGCGTTGATGCTGCCGTGTCCCGTCTCCGCATACAGGCCGATGAAAGTGGCCTGATCGAAGCGGCGCATCCCTTCAAGGTGGCGTTGAATGACGGCGTCCTGCGGATTCCCGAGGCCCTCTTTTCCCTGCCGGACGGCGGCAGGATGCGGCTGGCCGGGGGCGGCGGCATGAACGGCCCCATGGATCTGACCGTGGAGGGCCGAATTCCCCTGGCTGCCGTCGCCCCTCTGATTCCCACCCTGACCGAGGCCCAGGGTGACCTGTCCGTGACCGGCCATGTGGGCGGCACCCTGGAAAAACCGGAGATCAAGGGGCGAATCGGCCTGTCCAAGGTCGGCGCGGCCATTGCCGGCCTGACCCAAAAGGTCGAAGCCATCGAGGGCGAATTTGCCGTGACACCCGCTGCCGTCCAGATTCTGTCCCTGACCGGGCGGGTCGGCGAGGGGCGATTTGAGGTGCGTGGCACCGTGGCGTACCAGGGGGTCACACCCACCACCATGGACCTGCGGGTTTCGGCCCAGGCCCTTCCGTTGACCCTCCCCGAGACCCTGGACCTCAAGGCCGACCTGGCCCTTCGGATTTCCGGGCCCATCCAGACCGCCATGGTCGAAGGGGAGGTTGTTCTTCTGGAAGGGCTTTACTACCGGGATATCAAGGTCAGCCTGGTGGACCAGGTCACACGCCGCTCCCGTCCCGCGACGGCCCCCGCTGCCGAGATGCAAGCCGGCGGTTTCGGCAATATCGGCCTCAATGTGGACGTTCGCCACCGGCAGCCGTTCCGGATCGAAAACAACATCGCCTCTCTGGATGTCGTGCCGGACCTGAAAATCGGCGGCACCCTTGCCGCTCCTGTTATCAACGGCAGGGCCAATGTCACCTCCGGAAGCCTCTTCTATCAGCGCAAGGCGTTTACGGTTACCAAGGGGGTGGTCGATTTTCTCAATCCGTTTAAGACCGAACCGACCATGGACATTGCCGGTGAGATCACCGTCCGGCACTGGCGCATCGTCCTGACCCTGACCGGACCAACGGACAACCTGCGATTTCGAATGACATCGACACCGGCCGAAGAAGAGAGCGACATCTTGTCCCTGATCCTTTTCGGAAAGACCGCCCGGGAACTGGCCGCCACGGAGGGCGGTAGCGCCGTTCCGCCCGCGGTCCTTCTGGCCCGGCTGGTCGATTCCAAGGTTGCCGATTCGGTCAAACAATCCACCGGACTCGATATCTTCGAACTTGACGCCGCCGGCACTACGGGCAGCAGTCTGGCAGGTACCCAGGTCACCATCGGCAAGCAGCTCTCGCGGCGGTTGAGCCTCAAGTACGCCGTTGAACTGGCCGACGGCCAAAACGTTTACAAGGCCATTTCCGAATACAAGCTGCTGGAACATGTCCTGGTCAGCGGCTTTCAGTCCTCCACCGGAAACTTCGGGGGGGAGTTGCTTATGAGGGTGGAATTTCGCTAGTTTCCATCCATAAATGGCCTTTTTGCCCAACCCGCCGGAGGCGGACAAGTATCGGCGTCAATCGGCGCCATTGCTTGTGCGGCGTAGCCCGCTACGCCTCCGCGCAATGGCTTGATTTCCTTGACCTTGAACAAAAATTCTCATTTATGGATTGGAAACGTTTTTAGGTGCCTATCCATTTGAAATGTTATTTATGAATGAACCATCGCCAAGTGGCAACCGCTGATGGCCCATCTGGAGAACCGCCTTTGATGAAGGGGCAACAAAGAGAGATGCGACGCTTTTATCGCAGGCCATACCGCCGAAGAATTCTTCAGGCGTTCATCATGGGGCCGGCCCTTGCCGCCTTGCTGCTGGCTGTTGCGGTTTTTCCGGGAGCCCCTTTCCTGTCCGCCCAAACCGCAGGGATTCAGACCGGTGAGGATTTACCGGTTATCGACGAAATTCGCGTTGAGGTCGACGTGCCCGGCGAGGACCCCGCTCCCTGGCAGGCCCTGGTGCGGCGGCTGAGCTTTTTTCAGGAAGGCGATCGCCTGGATGCCGAAGCACTCACGGCCTCCCTGGATGCGCTGAGGCTGAGCCGGGAGTTCAAATCCATCAACGTGGATACCGTCCAAGAGGGCGGCCGGACCCTTCTCGTCTATGGGGTGGTGCCCGCCGACCGATTAGGCCGCATCGCCCTGGCCGGTAACTATCCACTGTTCCGGAGAGATGTTCTCGAAGCCATGACCCTGTATCCGGGGGCCGCATTATTTCTTCCGGAACTTGATACCCAGGCTGAACGAATCGCCAAACGGTTTCGCGGCGACGGTTTTTCCAATCCACGGGTGAGCGTGTCGGCCCAGCGGGTCGATTCGGGCAGAACCTATGATTTGGACGTGCGCATCGACAAAGGGGCCTGGGGACGGCTGGAAGAGATCCAGGTGAACGGCAACCACCTTTTTGCCGCAAATGCCCTTCGACCGCGGATGAAGACCTGGTGGCTCGCCAAACTCCCGGGTCCGGTCGGCCGATTTGTCGAAAGCGACCTTGCCGCCGACGTCACCGCCCTGACCGATCGTTACCGCGGCAAGGGGTATGCCGATGTCCGCGTGGATGATTCCCTTGAACGCCTCGCCCCAGGCAATGGGTACCGGGCAACCCTGAGCATCGACGAAGGGGACCGTTACCAGGTCGCCTTCAAGGGCAACCGGTACTTTTCCGATCGTGTGCTGAGACAGGACATCACTCTTTTCCAGACCGGCAACGCCGGCGGATCCGGCATTCGGCGAAGCATGAACCGAATTCTCGACCGGTACCGGCGAGACGGTTTTGCATCGGTTCAGGTCCGGACCCGCCAGGAGCGAGTGTCCGAACCGAACGGGTTTGTCCGCCGGGTCGATTTCGTTGTTGAAGAAGGTCCGCGCACCCGGGTCGTTGCCGTGACCTTTGACGGCAATACGTTTTTTGATGCTGACGCCCTTGGCCCTCAGATGCTCACCCACCGGTCAGGGCTCCTGAATCAGGGCCCTTTCGACCCGGATCTGCTCCAAGAGGATCTCGCCGCCATCAGAACCCTTTATCTGAGTGAAGGGTATCTGGATGCAACGGTAGCGGCCGAGCCGGTTTTTGACCCTGGGCGCGAAGCGGTAACGGTGCGGGTCCGCATTGGAGAAGGGGTTCAGACCCGCGTTGAGGCCGTGAACATCAAGGGGTGGATTACGGAGCCGGTGGCCGAAGCCCTGGCCGCTGTGTCCCTTCAGGCCGGCGAGCCCTACCGGCCCTACCGGGTCCGCGAAGACGAACAGGCCCTGGCCGGTCTGGTTTCCGAAAAGGGATACCCCCATGTGCAAGTGACCTCGGACACGGTTTTCAATGCCGACCGGACCGGGGTTCGCATCGTCTTCCGGATTGAGAAGGGGCCCTTTGTCGAGATGGGGACCATCCATGTGACCGGAAACCTTCGCACCCAGCCGTCGGTGGTGCTGCGGGAGCAACTCCAGGCGACGGGCCAGCCGCTCTCCATGGTCCGATTGCTCGGGACCCAGAGGGCGATTCGGGATCTGGAAGTCTTCTCTTCGGTGCAGTTTCACGCCATCGGTCTCAAGGAAAAGGCTGACACCGTCCACATGATGGCCGCGGTGGAGGAAAAGCCGCCCTATTTTGTGGAAGCCGGTGTCGGTTATGAAAACGACAGCGGCGCATACGCCCGGCTGCGGATCGGGGACAACAACCTGATGGGTCTGAACAAGCGGGCCTGGGCCGGAGCCGCGGCCAGCCAGACCGGGCAGCGATTTGAAACCGGCCTCTTCGAACCGCGCCTGCTGGGCAGCCGCCTGTCCGCCGATACCGGCCTTTTTTTCGAACGCAAGGAGCCTTTCAACCAGACCTTCGGCACCGATACCCAGGGCGCGACCTTGAGCTTCGGATACGCCCTGACCGGGCAGCTTCGCTCGGCCCTGAAACTGAGCTACGAAAACCGTGAGCCCTTTGATCGGGAAGGGGGCCGGATCGCCTACCTTCAAGTGGGTCGGCGGCAGATCCTGGTGGTCACGCCTTCGGTCGCCTTCGACAGCCGGGACGCCTTTGTGCGGCCGCGGAAAGGGGCCGTGGCTACGGCAGCGGTCGACATCTCCAACGGCCTCGACACCGACGACGACGATTTCGCTAAATTCTCCCTGGACGGGCGGGGCTATTTTAGCCCGACCGATCGGTTGACGCTGGCGATTCACGGCCGCCTGGATCACATCACCCCCTTCGGCGACGCCGCGGCGGTACCCGAAGACCAGCGCCTCTTTCTGGGCGGCACCACCACCGTGCGCGGGTTTGGCGAGAACCTTTTGCGCACGGATGCCGGCGGCGAGCCGGTGGGCGGCCTCACGGCGGCAATGGGGAACGTCGAAGCCCGGTGGGCACTGGGAGGTAACATGGAGCTTTCCGGATTTGTGGATGCCGGCCAGGTGATGAAGCCTGCACTGGCCGCGGGACCGGACCGGATGCGGTGGTCGACCGGTGTCGGCCTGCGCTACGTCACCCCCATCGGTGCCATGGGGGTCCTTTACGGACACAAGATTGACCCGGACCCGGGTGAGGCCCGGGGACGGTTTCACATTTCCATTGGATACACATTTTAACTAGTTTCCATCCACTATAAAACCGATTCGTGGACGGGCACTATATAGAACCACGGATGCAAAGGAGAGACGCCATGTCCAAAAGAATACTGATCACCGGCGCTTCGTCCGGAATCGGAAAGGCCCTGGCTTTGGAGCTGGCCCGACGCGGACACCATCTCGGGCTGGTCGCAAGGCGGGAAGAGGCGCTGAAAAGCATCGGTGATGTTATCGGCCGGGAGGCGCCATCGATCCAAATCGAAATCGCCGGGCTGGATGTGACCGATTATGATGCGGTCCCCCAAGTGGTCAACGATCTGGCCGAGCGCCTGGGCGGACTCGATACGATCGTGGTCAATGCCGGCATCGGGCTGGGAGAAAAAATCGGACGGGGCGATTTTGGCAAGGCCAAACAGACCATCGAAGTCAATCTCCTCGGCGCCATGGCCACGGTTGACGCGGCGGTTGCCCTGTTTCTGCAAAAAGGGGGCGGCCACGTGGTGGGAATTTCTTCGGTGGCCGCCTTTCGGGGTATGCCGCGGGGGTCGTCCTACAGTGCGTCAAAGGCTGGGTTCGCCACCTATCTGGAAGCCCTGCGGGCGGAGGTTCTGCGAAAGTATATTCAGGTGACCGTGCTCTATCCAGGGTACATTGACACGCCCCTAAACGATATGCTCCCCAGCCGGCCCTTTCTGATCAGCGTGGAAAAGGGGGCCGCCATCATCGCCACCCTCATTGAAAAAAAGGTCAAGCGGTCCACCGTACCGGTCTTTCCCTGGAACGTCATCGGGCGGGTGTTGAAAATCCTGCCCACGGGCATGATCGCACGGATGTAGAATGGATTGACCGCAATATTCGGTAACAAAAGGCTTCTTTGGCCAGAGGGAAAGCGCGGGACTGCTTTTGCCACCACTTCGAGTGGTGGACCCGGAAAGGTTCACCCGTTCCGGCGAGAGAAGGTCTAAGTGAATTTTCAATTCTCTATGACCAATGCTCAAGTGTGGAATCGCGCCGCTCTGCCAATTGTAAAAAGGCTAAAAAAGGCAGAATACCGCCTTGAACATTGAGCATTGAATATTGGACATTGAGCCCCCCTATGGGGCTTGGCTGAGATCACCCGCCCTGCGGGTGGCGCCTCACTTACATCCCCACCTCCGGCCTATAGGGGTCGATCACGCCATATTTCTAACGCTCAGGTTGAACCCCTTCGTACTCCCGCCGGCGTCCTAAAGCCCTTTTTCGGCAATAAAGGCCGCAAGATCGGCCACCCGGCAGGAATACCCCCACTCGTTGTCGTACCAGGTCACCACCTTGGCCATGTTTCCGCCGAGCACCTGGGTAAATTCCATGTCCACGATGGAAGAGTGGGGGTTGCCCTTGAAATCGCTGGAAACCAGGGGCTCGTCCTCGCATGCCATGATCCCTTTGAGCGACTTTTCCGACGCCTTTCGCAGCGCGGTGCGAACCGATTCGGTGTCCGCCGGTTTTTCCAGAAGGGCGATGAAATCGACCACCGAGACCGTCGGGGTCGGCACGCGCAGGGAATAGCCGTCAAAGCGCCCGGCCAGTTCCGGAATCACCAGGGAGATGGCTCGGGCCGCCCCGGTGGTGGTGGGAATGATGTTCAGGGCAGCAGCCCGGGCCCGGCGGGGATCCTTGTGGGCCAGGTCCATGAGCCGCTGGTCGGCCGTATAGGCGTGGACCGTGGTCATCATCCCTTTTTCGATGCCGAACGCCTTGTGAAGGACCAGGGCCGGTGGCGCCAGGCAGTTGGTGGTGCACGAGGCGTTGGAGATGATGTGGTGGTCTTGGGGCCGGTACTCGAGGTGGTTGACCCCCATGACCACGGTGATGTCTTCCTCCTTGGCCGGCGCGCTGATGATCACCTTTTTGGCACCGGCCTCCAGGTGGGCGGCTGCTGTGGGACCGGTGCGAAACAGGCCCGTGCTCTCCACGACGATGTCCACCCCTTCCTCGTCCCAGGGGAGTTCGGCGGGGTTGCGGCAGGCAAAGCTTGTCACCGCTTTGCCGTTGATGAACAGACGCTCTTTTTCCACCCGCACATCACCGGCAAAGCGCCCGTAGTTGGTGTCGTATTTGAACAGGTTGGCATTGGTTTGCACATCGAACAGGTCGTTGATGGCCACCACTTCCATGGTTTTGGGATGCCGTTCCAGGATTGCCTTGAAGACCTGTCGTCCGATGCGCCCGAATCCGTTGATGCCGATGCGAATCATGGCTGTCCTCCTTTTTGTTCCGCCCATTGGCTGCTCTGGGCGGCGTTATTCGGTCTGAATCCATACCGTGGATGGGCAATTTTGGGTGTTTCCAATTCACAAATTTGTGGATGGAAACTAATTGTCGTCCAGCCGATATTTGTGCGCCACCATCAGATCATAATCCCGGCGAAGCGCCTGGTGTAGCCTGGCGTTTTCCAGGGCGATGGCGCTCAGGTTGGCCACCGCCTCCATGAATTTGATTTCGTCGGCGCTGAACTTGCGGATCTTTTCCGTATAGACCCGAAGTACGCCGACGGCCTTTTTCTCCACCACCAGGGGGACCACCAGCAGGGATTTGATCCCTTCGGCCCTGGCCTTGTCCTTGTACTGGAAATCGTCGTCGGTCTGGGCGTTTTTCAGGTAGATGGTCTCCCCCTTGAGGGCCTTTTTATCAAGCCGGCTCTTCTGGACGAGAACTGGCCCTTTTCGAATGTAACCGTCTGAGAGACCGACCTGGGCTCCCATGAGCAGCTTTTTGCCCCGGGACTCAAGAATTCTTAGCGAGCAGGCTTTGACCGCCATGGTGTCGGCCACGCAGGCGGCGATTTCTTCAAGAACCCGCTCCGCGGCCAGCGAGGCGTTGACTACCTTTGCCACTTGGTACAGGGCCGTGAAAAAATCCTTTTTCGTTTCAGACATGACGCACCTCCTTGGGTCTTGTGGGTTGAGACGATGACCGGTGATGTTATTCCAGCAGCGTTTTCAGCGTATTGTCCGTGTTGATGAGCCTCTGGGCCAGGAATCGGACCATGAACCGGTGAAATACGGCCGCGGTCTGTGGATTTTTTTCTTCCATGGTTTCCAGCGATTTTCGGGTCAACCGGTAGACGACGGACGGCTCCCGGGTCACCACCGAGGCTGTGCGGGCCTGGTTCAGGTACAGGCCCAATTCCCCGACAACGGTGCCGGCGCCCATTTTTCGTAGCCGCAGGATTTCTCCCCCGGCCACCTCGATGCGCACGGACACCTGCCCGGATTCGATAAAGAAAAGATCTTCGGAAAGATCTCCCTGGCGCAGCAGGTGGTGGTCTTCCGGGACCTCGACCCGTTCCAGATATTTCTCCAGTTTGGCATAGTCCAGTACCCCGGGAACCAGTTCTTCCAGGTAGTCGGCCAGTGTCAGGCCCTCAATCGTTTGGCCCAAACCCTCCGACTCCAGGATTTGATCCTCACACCATTCGATCCCATGGTCGATGTCGGGAAAATCGAGGCAACCCTGATCATCGAGTTCACACAATTTCCCTTTTCCCATCTGCATCCGGATGGTGTCGGGCAGGTGGGTGAAGATCATCTTGAAATCGCTTTTTGCCGCCAACTGATTCATCTTGATGAGGCTGATGACGGCTGAAGAGTCGATTCCGCTGACCTCACGGAAATCGAGCAATGCAAACCGCA
This sequence comes from Desulfobacterales bacterium, assembly GCA_016342285.1. Classification (GTDB taxonomy): domain Bacteria; phylum Desulfobacterota; class Desulfobacteria; order Desulfobacterales; family JAEINQ01; genus JAEINQ01. The sequence goes on along the minus strand of JAEINQ010000032.1, from coordinate 47,838 downwards.
GCGGGCCCAGCCCCTCATCGGTTACCCGCTGCCGGACCTGATTGAGCAGGGTGTTGGCCGTGCCGAAGAAGATGTATCCGTGAAGCTTCAGGATGTATACCTGGTCTCCCCGGCTTTGCAGGATCTTTTGCTGCCGCGGCTGCCGGTCGACGTTGCTGTGATGATGGGTGCCGGCCAGTTCGTGCTTGACGACATTGATCCGGCTGTAGTTTAGCACGAACATGATGATGGCCGCGATGATCCCGATCATGACCCCGTGGAGAAAACCGAAGAGGCCGACTACCGACAGGATCACCAGAACGATGATCCAGTCACTGAAGGGGAGTTCGTGGCGGGTCGAAAAAACCCACTCAGAGAGAAACTCCATCCCCAGGAACATGAGCAGGCCGCCGATGATCGGTTCCGGAAAGAACGAAAGAACCCCTGCGCCGAGGAAAAGAACGGCAAGGCAGGCGGCGACGGTGATCAGCCCCACCAGACGGCTTTTCACCCCCATCTTGAGACCCAGGCCCGTGATGGTCAGGGAGGTGAATCCGATCATGCCGCCGGCCAGGCCGGTGGCGATGTTGGCCATGCCAGCGGATTTCAGCTCCCGGTCCAGATCCAGGTCCTGTTTTGACGATAGTTCCAGGGCACTGGAGTTCAACAGCACGGCCACGGCGCTGATCAGCAAAATGGAGGCGATGCTGCCGGCCTGCTGAAAAATGACCGACCAATTGGCCTGGAGGAGGGACTTGACGGTGAGAAACTTCCAGAGTCCGCCCCCGGATCCGGTATGGATCAGCCAGCCAGCCTCCCGGGCCTCGTGTACCGAGGTGCCGGTCAGCAGCAGGACGGCATAAAAGAGGATGACGGCGGCGGTCAGCAGGGCCGGCATTACCAGGAAATGTTTCACCCGGCCCATGAGGATGAACGCGGTCACCGCAAACAAAAGCCCGGGAAGCCATTTGATGAATACGGATGTTTCAAAGAGTCCGGGCAAGCTCGACACCGTGACGGCCGTTCCGGTCATGGCTTTGATGGATCCGAGAAGCAAAAGCCATCCGGTGCCGGCAAGAAATCCAGCGATGACGGGGTAGGGAATGAAGCGGATCAGGCCGCCCAAACCGAAGGTGCCCAGGGCCGTCATGAAAAGGCCGGCCGCTACGGACGAGACAACCACCGCGGCGATGACGGTCAAAAGCGTTTGCTGGTCCGATGCTCCCTCGGGCATGGTGGCCGCGATGGCGGCTGCGATCAGCGCGAGGATCGGGGCGATCTTGTTTTGGGGCACCGCAATGGTGCCGGGATATGAGCTGGTCATCGACATGACCAGTCCCGCGACAGCGGCGGCGGTCAGCGTCACGGCGATGCCGGTGGATATATGCGCGGCCATGGCGCCGGAAAAGATCAGCGCGGCGTAGGAGACCGACTCGATGATCGTCAGGACCGCGGTCACGGCGCCCGAGACCAGGTTGGGTATCAGACGGGTGGGTTGAAACTCTTCTTTGAGCCAGGAAACAAGCCGGATTTCATTGGGTCGTGCCTTTGCATGCGACTCCATGGGAGCACCCCCCCCCTACAGGCCAGTCCTGCCTGGCATCGTCACCGGATGAACGAGCAACGGTCCCTGTGGGCCGGCCACGGAGATGTCGGGCAACGATCGGCGTTGCCGAATGTGATTGGAAGATAAAGGGATTCTTACCATCCTATCATAGGCGATATTTCCCTGGGATCAAGTTTTTTGTCTCTTCTTTGGCGGCGGGCAGGGGCAACGGATTTACATCCGGGCCTTGTCATTGGCTTCGGCCCAGGCAAATTTGCAGGGGCTGACGGCCCGGATTTAAGGCTTTCCCTCCATCTTTTCTGGTGAATTCAAAGGGGCTGTTTTACAACGGTAAGGTCAATGTGATCATTGACGGTATCGGAGAAAAGTTCAAGAAAAAAGAACTCCTTATAGCCTCACGGTATTGCGGTTACAGGGCTTGTGAATACCCTTTGTCCTCGGGCAACCCCTTCCCCGTTGCCGCCTGGGTTGCCAACGTATCACAGCGCTCATTTTCCGGGGTGCCCGCATGCCCTTTAACCCAGACGAATGCCACGTCATGCTTCCGGCACAGTTCCAGGAGCTGCTCCCAGAGGTCGGGGTTCAGGGCCGGTTTCCGGTCGCTCTTGACCCACCCTCTCCGTTTCCAGCCGGCGGCCCAGCCTTTGGTGATGGCGTTGACCACGTATTGGGAGTCGCTGTAAATGGTTACGCTTGACGGTGCGTCAAGGGCCTCCAGTCCCTTGATGCAGGCCAGGAGTTCCATCCGGTTGTTGGTGGTTAGCCGGAAGCCGCCGGAGAGTTCCCGACGGTGGTCTGCCTCCAGGATTACCACCCCGTATCCACCCGGGCCGGGGTTTGTGGGCCGCGCCCCGCCATCGGTATAAATGATGATTCGGCCCTGGCCGTCGGACGGTTTTGCCTGGGGTTTTGCCTTGGATTTCGATGTCGCGGCTTTTTCCGTTCGGCCGCTTTTTCCGTCCGGCCTCTTGCGGTAGGCCTTTGGAGGCGAATCCATGAACGCCCGGGCCTCCTGGTAGGTGGCGAATCCTTTGTAAACGGCTCCGGCAAAACCGCTCACCTGAACGTGTGCGCCAATGTCGCCGAACCACTGAGAGTAGATTCCCGGCATTCTGCCAACGGCAACCGCGTAGAACTTTTTCTTTTTTTCGGCCATCAGCCATCTCCCGTTTCCATCGGTAATCATCATTTAGGATGGCCACTTTACACGGAACATACCCGGCGTTCAAGGCCCTCTCTCAGCTTGAAAACCATTCCGGCCTGGTCCTTGTACAAAACGGCCGGCATGTCTACACGAATGTTGATGCGGTATGGCAGCGGCCCCGAGATTATGGATCGGTACATCAATCTTCCTAGAAAAACCTGAAAAGACATGGAATTTGGTACAATTCTTTTGTCGATTTCCTGAGCCGGAACCAATGCCAACACCATTTCCAACCCTATTCGTCTGTGATATGGTGTGCGGAAAGAAAGGAGGATGAAATGATTGGAATGAAAGGCCTGAATCCGCAATTCATCACAAATGAGGCGGGTGAAAAAATCTCCGTTGTCCTGCCGATATCCAAATTCCAGGAACTGCTGGAGGACATCGAAGATTTGGCCGTTGTCGCCGAACGACGGGAGGAACCGACAATTTCCCACAACAAATTGCTCACGGAGCTGAAACGGGATGGCCTCATTTGAAATCCGTTGGAAGCAGTCAGCGGGCAAGGAACTGAAAAAACTCCCCCAATCTGCCATTGGAAAGATTCTTTCGGAGGTTGAAGCTCTTGTAAACGAGCCTATTCCTGTAAACGCTGTCAAACTTTCAGGGGCAAAGCATACCTATCGCATCCGAGTCGGCAATTACCGTTTGGTTTACAATGTCCTGAATCGCATCCTGACGATTGAGGTGATTCGGGTCGGTCATCGCAAGGATGTCTATAGGAACCTCCCCTGATACAACGGCCCCTGCCACACCCCCCGCCCTGAAAACCCATCAGCCTAGCTTGCTGCAAATTTGGTGTAATTTTCTGACTATCGGCTGCCACGTTTCCGGCCAGGTCTTTGTAAGGCACGGCCGGCACGTTCACATGAATGTCGATGCGGTCCTCCAGTCGCCGCGATTTCAAGGGCGCGCTTGACCGGCTCCTGGCCCATGACTTCGGAAAAATCCGGTCCGGTTGTTTCGAGCGGTATGTACATCCCGGGCCGGTTTAGACTTGACAAAAAGTGATCATATCCCTGGCAAAGGATTTAAAATCGTCCAGGTTTTTTCGCAGGATGCCGATGACGATCTCCGGGTCGATGCGGGCATAGTCATGGACGACGATGTTGCGGAATTTGGCCATTTTGACCATAGCCCCGCAGACAGGCTCGGAGATGGTCTTGTTTTCATGCAGAATCAGAAATAGGTCCTTGTTGTCCCGCGGTTCCCGGAACCCTTTCCGTGAAACGAGGTGGGCCGCGATGTCCAGGCAACATTCGCAGGCCAGTTGAAGGGTTCTTTCCACAAATCGCTGGTCTTTCTTCTGGGTAAGGTAGGCTTCAAGGGCGATGGTTTCGTATTCGGCAAGGTCGACCAGATATTCCTGAAGAAACCGAAGCTTGGATTCAATAACGTCGTTTTCGATCATGGTGGCACTCCATGCCATGAAGGGATTAGGGCTTTTTTATCGATTCGTCATGCCTTCAGGCGTTGAAAAACGCCTTCATAACGTTTCTTTCATCATTCAGATAATAGCGGAAATCGAAATACTCTTTTCTCTTTTGGATCCCGTAAGCCATTTCTTCCTTCAGGTTTGCTGCGTAAATCAGGTTTCCTGATTTGAGTGCCTGGTGGATCATTTTTAGCGATGCCGAGTTGAGCAGGACCACATCCACAGGCCGGCCACTGCAAGATTCCAATTCATCGATGAGTTTCAGCCTGAGTTCAAATGTTTTTTCAGAAGAAAGGTTCGAATCGACCCGGACGGCGATATCCACATCGCTTCCGTCGTGCTCGACTCCGGCCGCCACGGAACCAAAGACGTAGGCCGAAAGCACGGCGTCATGTTGACTCAGCAGATGAGGCAGGTTCTTTTTTAGGGTTTCGATAAGATTGGTTTGGCTCATTTCTGTATGGGCTTTCTTTGCGGCGATGGTTTCACCAACGGGCTCAAACAAAGAAGAAAAGCTACCGGGCATCCGCAGCCTGATTGAGCACCTCCGTGACCCATTTGTTGAGGCTTTTGCCACTGGTTTCGGCTGCTGTGGCAATGGCTGCGTGGACGCTAGGCGGAACGCGCAGGGTAAGCTTTCCCGAATACGGTTTGTTCGGCTCTTCCCCACGTTTGGCACAAGTGGCGAGATAATCGTCAACTGCCTCTTTGAAAGCGGCCTCCAGTTCATTTACGGTCTCACCGTGGAAGGTGATGATATCTCGAATGCCTGCGAGGCGGCCAAAGAATATCCGATCCTGGGCGTCGAACTCAATGCGAGCGGCGTAGCCCATGTAAGTCATCGTGTTCTTCATGGTTTAACCCCAATGCTTTCGAGAAAAATACGGGTTGCGCGTATTTGATATCGTAATGCATCCTTGCCGGGGTGCGGGCGGTGGAACGCGGCTTTTCGGCCCTTATACGCGATGGTGATTCTGGAACCACTCCCCTGGATGATCTCGCAACCGGCGGCTTTAAACAGGGCTTCAATTTTTCGCCACTCTATGTTGCCGGGGATGGGCTCGGCGAATACGGCAGCCAGGGTTTTTCGATGGTTGCGGTTCATTGGACGAATGATATCAACTTTTGCCACCATGTCAAGTTGAACCGGCTTGTAAAAAGTGGCGGAAATGCTTTCGTCTCAATTCTCAAGAAAGCGATAACTCTTTCGTTTTCATGCCAGCCCCCTACCGCGGTCAATGGTGCGGTACTGGATGGCTTCGTAGATGTGGTTGGTCAGGATTTGCGGCTCTCCGGCCAAATCGGCGATGGTGCGGGCGATTTTCAGGATCCGGCTGTAGGCCCGGGCCGACAGGCCGAGTTTTTCAATGGCCGATTCCAGGAGCTTCTCCGAAGCGTGGTCGATGCGGCAGTGGGTGCGGGTGTGGCGGCTGGCCATCTGAGCGTTTGAATGGATGTGGGCCCGGGCAAATCGTCGCTGCTGAACGGCCCGGGCCGCGGTCACCCGTGCCCGAATGGCCGCTGACGGCTCGGCTGCCGCCCTGCCGGCCAGGTCCTTATACGGTACGGCCGGCACGCTCGCGTGAATGTCGATGCGGTCTAACAGCGGCCCGGAAATTTTGGACCGGTAGCGGCGGATCTGCTGTCCCGTGCACCGGCAGGCGTGCTTGGGGCTGGAGAAATGCCCGCAGGGACAAGGGTTCATGGCGGCCACCAGCATGAAACTGGCCGGATAGGAGAGCGAGGTGACGGCTCGGGAAATGGTGACCTGGCGATCCTCTAAGGGCTGACGCAGGACTTCCAGGACGTGCTTTTTGTACTCGGGCAGTTCGTCTAAAAAGAGCACGCCGTTATGGGCCAGGCTGACCTCGCCCGGCCGGGGAATGTGCCCGCCGCCGATGAGGCCGGCATCGGAGATGGTGTGATGGGGGCTTCGAAAGGGGCGGCGGGTGACCAGGGCCTGACCCAGGGAGAGCATGCCCACAACGCTGTAAATCTTGGTGGTTTCAAGGGCCTCTTCAAAGGTCAGTGGCGGCAAAATGCCGGGCAGGCGACGGGCCAGCATGGTCTTTCCCGATCCCGGGGGGCCCACCATCAACATGTTGTGACCCCCGGCCGCCGCGATTTCAAGGGCGCGCTTGACCTGCTCCTGGCCCATGACCTCGGAAAAGTCGGGCTCTACGGCCGCCCGATGGGCAAAGAGCCCTTCGGTGTCGGTTTGAACGGGCTGAATGTGCAGATCGCCCCGGAAAAATTCCACGGCCTCGGCAAGGGTCTTGACCGGCAGTACGCGGATACCCCGGACCACGCTGGCTTCACCACTGTTTTCCGCCGGGACGACAATGCCGGTGTGGTTGTACCTTCGGGCGGCCAGGGCCATGGGCAGGCTGCCGTTGACCGGCTTGATGCGGCCATCCAGGGAAAGTTCACCCATGATCAAATACCGCTGGAGGGCCTGGGCCGGCACCACCCCGGTGGCCGCGAGAATTCCCAGGGCCATGGGCAGGTCGAAGCCGGTGCCATCCTTTTTGATATTGGCCGGTGCCAGGTTTACGGTGATCCGGTCGTCGGGGAATTTGTACCCCGAATTGGCCACGGCCGACTTGACCCGCTCCTTGCTCTCCTTGACCGACGTCTCGGGAAGGCCCACCGTCGTAAAGGCTGGCAGACCGGCCACGATATCCACCTCAACTTCGACCACATAGGCATCAATGCCGATGACGGCACTGCTGAAAACCTTGGCCAGCAAAGGCGCCTCCAGGGTTTTGGGGTTGACAATGGGAACCTGTTCACGGGGTTGAAACAATCATTGCGTTCCGAACCCTCGACCGGTAAGCGTTTGCAGGGTGCCGTAGATGCGAGGCGCCGGGCATGCCGACGTACTATTTTGTACTTCAAATGCCCGGGAACAAAGCAGATGCGGTGCCCTGTGAACGCTTACGACAATGGAACCACCCGCGGCGGCGAGGGGAGGGTGTCGGATCGGGCAGTGGGAATCGGCGCGATAGCAAAAGAATTCATAACCGCTGGATATTACGAATCTATCAGCTTGCTTGGGGGGCGGCAACATTTTTCTTCAACACACCTTCGGTGGCATTGCCTTTTACCCCTTCCTATCAAAACATCTTGTGTAAAAACGAGTTGTTGAACAAATCCTATTGATTTTTCGAAACAAAGTGGTTAAGACTATACCTTCTGGTAGGGGCGGATTTGCCGCGAAACCACAACAACCATATCAAAATACCACCGCTGAACGTGGGGCGGTTTAAATAGGACTTCATGAATACCCGTTTCGAGCAGCGCACCCTTGCAAGGACCGTTTCGTGTTCGGGCATCGGATTGCATTCGGGCAAAGCCGCGACATTGACCCTTGCCCCGGCACCGGTGAATCACGGTATTAAATTTATCCGGACGGACCTTCCCGACCGCCCTTGCATACCGGCCAATTTTAACCGGGTCGTGGACACCAGCCTGGCCACCGTCATCGGTTACAGCGGATGCATTGTTTCCACCATCGAACACCTGATGGCCAGCTTTGCCGGTCTGGGTATCGACAATGCGGTGGTGGAACTCGACGCTTACGAAATGCCTATCATGGACGGCAGCGCCGGTCCCTTTACCGCGCTGATTCGCTCGGCCGGCATCGACGTTCAGCCGGGCCCCCGGTGTTTTTTCGTGGTCAAAGCGCCCATCGTTCTGGAAAATAGCGGCAAATCCGTTGCCATTTATCCTTCCGACACCTTCAGGATCACGTATACCATCGACTACGCCCATCCGTTGATCGGCCGGCAAACCTATTCAATCGAGGTGGACGACCAGAGCTTTGAAAAAGAGATTTGCCGAGCCCGGACCTTCGGTTTTCTCCATGAATATGAGTACATGAAGCATTTTGGGCTGGCGCTGGGCGGCAGCCTGGAAAATGCGCTGGTCATCGATGAAGAAGAAGTGCTCAATCCTGAGGGATTGCGCTACCCCGACGAATTCGTTCGTCATAAGATTCTCGACTGCATCGGCGATTTCTCCATGATCGGCCTTCCCATTCTGGGTCACATCGTTGCCACCAAATCCGGCCATGCCTTTAACCACCAATTCCTCAAGACCTTTTTCGAGCAGAAGACCTGCTGGGACACCCGGACCATTCAGAGCAATGGCTGCCTTCCGGAGAACCGTCCGAAATCCCTTGCCATTTCCTGTGGCGTCCGATAAAATAAAGACTGCTTTTTTGGCCAGTTGGCGAACCGAAGACCTTCTATCCCCGGTTGTGCCCGGACCCATTGGATGCATGACATTGCCGACAGGGCATTGAACGTCGGCAGATGTTTTCTTCGGCGCCTGAAACAATTTTTATGGAAAGGGTTGGTCGGCCCATGGCCTTGGGACCGGAATGAACGTCATCGCCACACGGAAAATCATTGCCTGGGTCTGCGTCCTGATCCTGGTGACCCACTCCGCGGTTTTCGCTCAGGAAGCGCGGTTGACCAACGTGATCGTCACCAACACCCGCGACGATCTCCTGCTTTATCTCAGCGTTGACGGTGCCTTCACCGAACAGATTCAGGACGCCGTCCTCAGCGGTGTTCCGGTGAGCTTTTCTTTTTTTGCCCGCCTCTATGAAGTTCGCAGTTTCTGGCTGGACGACAACATCGCCGATATCCGGGTGTCCCACACGATCAAATACGACAACCTGAAGAAGGAATTTACCATCCAGCGGTCCTGGGAAGGACACAAGCCGGTCGTGACCCAGTCCCTGGAGGAAGCACAGCGGCTGATGACGGAAATCGACAGCCTCAAAGTGATTTCCCTGGGGCGGCTTGAGAAGGGAAAACAGTATCAGATCCGGGCCAAGGCCGAATTGAGCAAGCTTACCCTGCCTTTTTATTTGCATTATGTTCTTTTCTTCGTTTCGTTCTGGGATTTTGAAACCGACTGGTACACCATCGATTTCATCTACTGACCGGAGCTGTTTACCCTAACGTATGCAACTTTGAGGTGTACTGGACCGGTTTCATTCCGACGGCAACGCCATGCAACAAAACAGCGTCAAACCCATCAAGCCCAAATTGCCGAAAGACGAGCAACGACGACGCAAACGGGAGAGTATCCTGATTGTGGTCATCATCGCCGTCGTGGTGCTGTTGACTTACGCTGAGACCCAAGTGGTCCGTTTCGGAACCGACATTCCGGTCTCCAACACCGTCTTGATGTTTATCCTGATCAACATCAATCTGCTGTTGTTGATCCTGCTGCTCTTTCTGGTCTTTCGTAACCTCGTTAAACTGCTCTATGACCGTCGCCGCAAGGTGATGGGGGCCAAGCTCAGAACGCGCCTGGTGGTGGCGTTCATCGCCCTGTCCCTGCTGCCGACCATTGTGTTGTTCTTTTTTTCCATCAATTTTATTACCGGCAGTATTGAGTTTTGGTTTAACGTTCCCGTGGAGCAGGCCCTGGAGAATTCATTGCGGGTGGGAAGAGGCGTCTACCAGCACGCCGAAGACAACAGCCGCTTTTTCATTGAGCGGGTGGCTTACCAGATACGAAACAAAAAGCAGCTCAATGCCGATCGTCTCAAGGCGCTCAACAGCTATGTCCAGGTGGTGCAGCGCGCGTTCAATTTTCAGGCGGTGGAGGTCTACGGCGCCAATGCCCAGCGGCTCGCCTATGCCCTGTCGGCGGAACTGGAAAAAGGCGGGCTTGAAACCCTGCCCAGCGATATGTTTCAAAAACCGATGGGGGCGACATCGGTGCGCAGCACCACCCAGCGCATCGCGCACGGCGAGTTGATACGAACCCTTGGAACGATCCCCTTTGATGCCCAACCGGCCGATGCCAAAGGTTTTGTCGTCATGACCTCCGTGATTCCGCCGCGTTTGTCCGACGACATGGCGTCCATTTCCCGGGGATTCGAGGAATACCAGCAGATCAAACTGCTCAAGCGGCCGATCCAGATTACCTATTACATCGCCCTTTCCATTGTGGGGCTGCTGGTGGTCTTTTGTTCGGTGTGGTTCGGCTTTTACCTGGCCAAATCCATTACTATTCCCATCATGGAACTGGCCGAGGGAGCACGACGGGTGGCTGAAGGAGACCTGAGCTTTTCCATCGGCCTGGTTGCCGATGACGAGATCGGTGGCCTTGTGGAAGCCTTTAACAAGATGACCCGGGACTTGCGGCGGGGGCGCGAACAGATTGAGCTTTCAGCAAACAAACTCCGGGAGCAGAATGTTGAGATCGAAAGCCGGCGCCGGTACATGGAGATCGTCCTGAAGAATGTTTCGGCCGGTGTCGTTTCGTTGGATGCCCAAGGGAACATCACCACCATCAGCACGTCGGCGGCCCGAATGCTCAATGTGCCGCCGGAAGAGGTGCTGAATCGGAATTTTACCGACGTTCTCGACGGAGAATACCTGCAAATGGCCCGGGAGATTACCGAAAGGCTGGCCCATTCCCCGGAGAACACGGTGATGTTGCCGCTTAAAGCGACCATCCTTGAAAGACCGCGCAGTTTTCTGGCCTACATCAGCGCCCTGACCGACGATGCCGGCTTGCACATGGGGCTGGTTCTGGTCTTTGATGACCTGACTGAACTGGAGAAAGCCCAGCGCATGGCCGCCTGGCGGGAGGTGGCCCGGCGAATCGCCCATGAAGTGAAAAACCCATTGACCCCCATTTCTCTTTCCGCTCAGCGGTTGAAACGACGGTATTCGGCGCGTCTAAATGAGCCGGTTTTTGACGAATGCACCCGAATGATCATTGACCATGTGGACCTGATTCGAAACCTGGTCAACGAGTTTTCCGCCTTTGCCCGCTTCCCCACGGCCCGACCCGTTCCCTGCGCCCTGCCGCCCCTCCTTGAGGAGACCATGGCCCTGTATCGTGAAGGGCACCCCGACATCGTTTTTGACCTGGCCGTGGATGGTGAAATTCCTATTTTAAACCTGGACCGTCAGCAGATCAAACAAGCCATGATCAACCTGGTGGATAATGCCGTGGGCGCCGTCAAGGGGGTTGGGACGGTTCAGATTCGGTTGTATCACCATGCCCACAAGGGACAGGTCTGCATTGAAGTGGCCGATGATGGTGCAGGTATTCCCGATACCCACAAGGGCCGCCTGTTCGATCCGGATTTTTCTACCAAGAAGACCGGAATGGGGCTCGGGCTGACCATCGTCAACACCATTGTTACCGACCACGGCGGTACCATCGTCGTTCGGGACAATCATCCCACCGGCGCCCGGTTTGTCATCGAATTGCCCGTCTGATCCAAGGTTTCAATTCGCATGTCTTTGTTCCACGAAACATCCCCGCCATCCGGGGAGAACCAATGATGCCGCGCTGGACCGACCGGTTGGCCAATCCGGAAAAATGGTGATATGGTGGCCTTCACTTCGCGTCGGGACCGCGCGGGCTATTTCGTGTCCATCCACGAATCATTTTGTAGCGGATGGAAACCGACAGGCGTTTTCAATACGCAGCAGGAATTTACGTCCTGTGGGCCAGGATTTTTTACATTTATCACTGCCAGGGCGGGATTGTCCAAGGCCAAGGAGCGCAACCATGTTTCCTTCGATTCTCATTGTGGACGACGAGCCGTCCATTGTTCAATCCCTTGCCGGCCTGCTGATCGACGAGGGGTTTGAGGTGATCACCGCTTCCAACGGCTATGAGGCCCTGAAAGTCATCGATACGGAGTCGCCGGATCTGGTTCTTCTGGATGTCTGGATGCCGGGAATTGATGGCATCGACACCTTGAAGGAGATCAAAAAGAGCAGTCCGTTTATTCAGGTCATCATCATCACCGGCCACGGAACCATCGAGACGGCGGTAAAGGCTACCAAACTGGGAGCCTACGATTTTATCGAAAAGCCCCTTTCCATCGACAAGGTCATTGTGGCCATCAACAATGCCCTGAACTTTCGACGACTGGAAGAGGAAAACCGCTACCTTCGAAAGAAGACCATCGAAAAGCATTCCATTACCGGAAACAGCCCGACCACCATGGAACTCAAAAAGCAGGTGGCCATTGCAGCGCCCAAAGACAGCTGGATAATGATCACCGGGGAAAATGGCACCGGCAAGGAACTGGTGGCCCGAACCATCCACCAGCTCAGCGCCAGGTCCGATCAACCCCTGGTGGATGTCAATTGCGCCGCTATTCCAGAAGATCTCATCGAAAGCGAGCTTTTCGGGCACGAGAAAGGGGCTTTCACCGGCGCAACCACCAAGAAGCGCGGAAAGTTCGAAATGGCCAACAAGGGGACCCTTTTTCTGGATGAAATCGCCGACATGAGCCTCAAAACCCAGGGAAAAATCCTCAGGGCCTTGCAGGAACAGCAGTTTCAGCGGTTGGGCGGCAGCCGAACCATTTCGGTAGACGTTCGGGTCATTGCCGCCAGCAACAAGGACCTTTCCCGTGAGATCGAAAGTGGCCGGTTCCGCGAAGACCTTTACTACCGTCTCAATGTGATCCCCATCAGCGTGACGCCGCTACGCAACCGAACAGAAGACATTCCGTTGCTAGTGGAGACCTTTCTTGAAGAGAGTGCCCGCAGCGACAGCAACAGCCCAAAGACCATTACCGACAAGGCACTGGCCAAGATTCAGGGATACGCTTGGCCGGGCAATGTGCGGGAGTTGAAAAACCTTGTCGAGCGGCTGGCTATCATGGTGGAAGGCGATGTTATCGACGTGGGTGATATACCGGATTTGGGCACCGATGGGGAAGCGGCGGGCCAACCCCTGGAGCATCGCCTTTTCACCATGGATCGACTCAAAGACGCCAAAAAATTTTTCGAGGGGGAATTCATTCGCCGCAAACTCGAGGAACAGGGACACAACATCACCAAAACCGCCGAATCCATGGGCGTTGCCCGCAGTTATCTGCACAAGAAGCTGAAAGAAAAATAAAAGTGCTGGCGCACTTTTATGTAACGCGGCTTCGCCGCTTAAATGTATTTGGGTTTAACGGGGTGTTGAAAAACGTCATGAGCGCCGGCAAGACAAGGCAAAATTCACCGAGAAAGCGGAGTTTATGCCCTATAAATGAGCATTTCGAGGTGGATTTTAACGCCGTATTGCCAAGCGCAATAGTTTTTCAACAGCCTGTTAAAAACCCGAGCCAGGTATAGGTTTGAGAGTTATTGCCGGGGAGTTGAAAGGACGACGCCTTGTTTCGGCAAAGGGGAGGCGGGTTCGGCCCACATCGGATCGGACCAAAGAGGCCGTCTTCAGCATTCTCTTCGGCCGGATTCAGGGCGCCATGGTGTTGGACCTTTTCTCCGGAACCGGGGCACTTGCCATTGAGGCGATCAGCCGCGGCGCGGCAGCGGCCGTTCTCATTGATGCCCATGGCGAATCCCTGGCCGTGATTCGGCAAAATCTTAAAATCTGCGGTGTTGCCGAGCGCACGACCACCATCAAATGGAAGATCGAAAAAGACCTGGTCTGTATCCGGGATCATGAACCGCCCTTTGACCTGGTCTTTATGGATCCGCCATACGAGAGGGGTTTAATTTCGCCGACCCTTGAAAACCTGGCAAAGAGCCGCTGCCTGGCCGGTGGGGCGTGGCTTGTCATCGAACACGCTGCCAGTGACCCGCTTCCCGAAGCAATCTCGCCCTTTTTCGTTGAAGACCAGCGACGCTACGGAAAAACGCTTGTTTCGTTTTTATCTCATATGCTATGAGGCGCTGGAGCCCGGTTTCGGATCAGGTGATGTTTAAACCCAATATTTCGCCTGCGGGCCGTGACCCGGACGTTTGAAGGCATCGGCACCCCATTTCATCAGGGAAAGGAACAAACGGCACCATGGAACGAATCGCCATCTATCCAGGTTCTTTCGATCCCGTCACCAACGGCCATCTCGATATCGTTGAACGCGGGTGCACCCTGTTCGACAAGGTCATCGTCGCCATTTTGCACAACCCGGCCAAACATTCCTGTTTTACCGTGGACGAGCGTAAAGAGTTCCTTGAAATCAGCCTCAAAGACATTGGAAACATTGAAATTGACTCCTTTGGCGGGCTGCTGGTCGATTATGCCGAAAGGCGCAAGGCGACCGCTATTTTGAGGGGGATGCGCGCCGTGTCGGATTTTGAGTACGAATTCCAGCTTGCCCTGATGAACCGGCGCCTTAAACGGAATATTCAGACGGTTTTTCTGATGACCGGGCTTCGATGGATTTTTACTTCTTCGTCCATCATCAAAGAGGCGGCCAGCTTCGGCGGAGACGTGGCAGACATGGTGCCGCCCATTGTCAACCAGCGCCTGAAAGAACGGTTCGGCACCGGGGGGAAATCTTCCTGATATGGATCTGTGGCAGCTTCACATCTTCTGCAAAGTGGTTGAACTGAAGAGTTTCTCCAAGGCCGGAAAAGAGGTGCATCTCTCCCAGCCGACGGTCAGCAGCCATATTCGGGCTTTGGAAGAGCATTTTGGATGCCGGCTTGTGGACCGGTTATCCAAGGAGGTCGTGCCGACACGGGCAGGCGAATTGCTTTACCGTTACGCGCGAAAGCTCGTTGCCCTTCGGGATGAAACCGAATCGGCCTTGGCTGAATTTCAAGGAAAGATCCGCGGACGCCTGGTCATCGGCGGCAGCACCATCCCCGGTGCCTATGTGCTGCCCCAGATCATCGGCGGGTTCAGCCGTGTCCATTCCGGGGTGTCCGTCACTTTGATCATCGGAGACACCGAGAAGATTATTGAGGACACGGTTTCAGGAGAGTTGGAACTCAGCGTGGTGGGGGCTCAGACCGCCGATCGAAATATCCTTCAGGAGAAATTGCTCAATGACGACATGCGCCTGATCGTTCCCTGCGACCATCCATGGGCCAAGCGGCGCATGGTTTCGTTGAAAATGCTGTGCAGTGAACCTTTTGTCGCCAGAGAGCCGGGCAGCGGCACGCTCAAGTCGATTCGCCAAAGCCTTGACCGAGCCGGCTTCGATCCCGGTCGACTCAACGTGGTGGCGGAAATGGGCAGCACCCAGGCGGTGGTCCAAAGCGTCAAGTCCGGGCTCGGCATTTCCATTTTGTCCACCATCGCCGTTGCCGAATCCGTTGCCGCGGGAAGCCTCAAGACCCTTCGTGTCGGCGGATTGAATCTCCAGCGAGCCTTTTATCTGACCCGGCACAAATACCGAAGCCTCTCCCCTCTGAGCCGTGCTTTCATCGATTTTATGAAAAACAAGCAACTGAATTAAGCTTACTGGCTATGCACCAAACTCAAGTAACCCATGGGTACGGTTCGGCGGCATGGTGATTTTGTTGCTGCCCAAAACTCGCCGCCAAGGCACGATAAGGCCCGCCGATGCCTTGGAAGAAAGAAAACGGTTCCTTCCAGCTCCACGGGCTGCCTGCTGTGGGCAGATTTTCCATAGCGGCGGGCCAAACCGTCCCTAAGCGGCTTCAGACAGTTGGCCAGCAACAAAATCACCATACCGCCTTATGGCACACCCATCTGGCGTTTGGAGCATAACCAGATTAAGCGTTTCGGGTATTGGAAAACGCCTCCAGCAGCATCACGGCGACAAATCCCAAAGCGATCAGCGCCAGGGCCGTCAGCATTTCAGCATTCAAGTCATGGGGCATCACCGCCCGGTCGCGGACAACCTTCAGTTTGCCGGCGATCATTTGTGTCTCCAGCACCAATCGCCATGGCCAGACTTTTACCATGGATCCGGCCATCAAACCGGTCAAAAAGGCCAACGTGACGGTATGCCAGCGGGCCAGCAGGGTGGACAGAACCCTGGAAAAACCCAGCAGGCCGGTGAGGCAGCCGGAGCAAAAAACAACAATGACCACGACGTTGTCGAGAAGAAAAGGGTTTTTCAAGGTGGCGGTGATGAATTCATATTTGCCCAACAGCAGGAGGATGAATGCACCGCTGATACCGGGCAGAATCATGGCACAGATGGCCACAAAACCGGAAAAGAAGATAAAGGAGAGGGTTTCGGGCGTGGCCACCGGGATTTGTCGGACCAGCAGCCAGGCGCCGGCGATTCCTGCCACAAAACCCGCAACAGCGCCCGGCGACCAGCGACCCACTTTTTTCCCCACCACCAGAATTGAGGCGGCGATCAGGCCGAAAAAGAGGCTCCAGATCATGACCGGATGATGATGGAGCAGGTAATTGATCAGCCTGGCCAGGCTGACGATGGCCGCACCGATACCGACAAAGAGTGCCAGCAGGAATCGAAGGTGGATCCGGGCCAGTGCCCCCTTGAAATCGAGTGCCAGGAGCATGCGGACCGCCCGAAGGTCGGCGGATTTGATGGCCTGAAGAAGTTTTTCGTAAATCCCCGTGATCAGGGCCATGGTACCGCCGGAGACGCCCGGGACAATATCGGCCGATCCCATGCATATCCCCTTGAGGGTGAGCCAGGCGGCTTCACGGATGGAATCAGGGCCGGGGCTGGTCTGAAAGGCTTCTTTCCAGGTGACTGACTTGTCGTGTTTCATTGGGTTGTTTTTTCCATTTTTTAAATAATCTCCGGTCCAAAGAACCGAACTTTAGTTCACTGTAGTCACTTGCGGCATGGGTGTCTCGGCATAGCCAGTGGACTCTGACCACGCCACGGGACGTGGATTGCTACTTCTAAAAACACCGGCTGGCGGTCCGTGACGGGTCAACGACCGTTCCATCCCTGTTCGCCGATCAGTTTGACGAAGCGGCAGCCGCCCAGGTTGGACTGGCGGATGCCGGTTTCATCCCGGACCAACTTGATGAGTTCCTGGGAATGCTGGTCGCCGACGGGTAGAATCATGCGTCCGCCCATGGCGAGTTGATTGATCAGGGCCTGGGGAATGCGGGGGGCTCCGGCCGTGACGATGATGGCATCAAAGGGGCTTTCGTCCGTCCACCCCGTGGTGCCGTCGGAATAGCGGGTGACGATATTGTGATATCGCAGGGTGTCGAACAGTCTTCTTGCCTGCACCAGCAGGGTGTGAATCCGCTCGATGGTGTAGACGCGAAAGACGATTTCGGCCAGTATCGCCGCCTGGTATCCACTGCCGGTGCCGATCTCAAGGACCCGGTCGTCCTTGTTCAGTTGAAGGGCCTGGGTCATCTCCGCGACGATGTAAGGCTGGGAGATGGTCTGTTGCTCGCCGATGGGCAGGGGATGATCCCCGTAGGACTGATCCATGAGCGCTTCGCTGACAAACCGGTGGCGCGGAACCTTTCGGAACGCCGCCAGCACCAGGGGATCGGAGACCCCGCGGGCCTCGATCTGTTTTCTGACCATCTCTTCGCGCAAGCGATCGTATTTCGATGCGTTATTCTCCATGGCGAGAATTTTCTATCAAATCAGATGGTTCAGGTCAAGGACAAAGGTGGGTGGCGCCGGAACTCAAAAGCGCTGAGACGGGTCGGTCAAAGGAGATTGCGCATCGGAAGGATTCCGGGCCGGCAGCAAAAAACCCTTGCTTTTTCCCATGGCCGTTCGGATAATCATTCAACTTTTCATTTCGAATTTGGAATCCACGTTCTTTGGGCGTGGATGATGTCAAAGAGACTTTGTCCATGGAACGAACGCGGCATTTGCTGATCGCCATCCTGCTTTCCGTAGGCATTATTGCTTTCGGTGCGACCGGCTATGTCCTGCTGGAAGGCTGGCCCGTGCTCGATGCCGTCTACATGACGGTGATTACCATGAGCACGGTGGGCTACAGCGAAGTCCACCAGATGAGCCGGGCCGGTCGGGTGTTTACCATTTTCCTGGTGTTCTTTGGCGTCGGCTTCACCCTTTACGTGGCCGGCGCCGTGGTGCAGTTCATGGTCGAAGGGCGGATGCGCATCATTTTAGGGAGAAGACGATTGGATAAGCAGGTTGACCGAATGAAGGACCATTATGTGGTCTGCGGCTACGGCCGCATCGGACGGGTGCTGTGCAAAATGATCCGCAGCAAACCCGTGGAAGTGGTGGTGGTTGAAAAAGACCCGGAAATGATTCCGTTCATGGAGGCCGACGGCGTTTTGTATGTGAATGGTGACGCCGCTGACGAAGCCGTCCTGATCAAGGCGGGCATTGAACGTGCCCGAGGACTGGCCGCCGTACTGGCCACGGATACGGACAATGTCTTTCTGGTGCTTACGGCGCGGCAGCTGGCGCCCGCCATCAAGATCGTGGCCCGGTCCGGAGGGGAAGCCTCCAAGAAAAAGCTGCACGCAGCCGGCGCCGACATCGTGGAATCGCCCTATGAGATGGGGGCGGCCCGCATGGCCCAGCGGATCATTCGGCCCACGGTGACCTCTTTTCTCGACTTTGCCTTTGCCGACCGGGGCCATGACATTCAGATGGAGGAGATTCCCGTCTCTGACCTTTCTCCCCTGGCCGGCATCCGGTTGATGGATTCGGGCATCCGCCAGCAGTTCGATCTTATTCTGATCGCCATCAAAAATCCCGACGGCAGCATGTTCTTCAACCCGTCCTTTGAAACCGTTATCCATCCCGGCGACACGGTCATCGCCGTGGGCCAGTCCGAAAAGCTGGCCAAGCTGGAAAAAGTGCTCAATGCCTGATTGAATTCGCTGGCGCCGTATAAATTTGTCTTGACAAGTTGCGCGGGTGTTGTATGATCCCCGCCAGCATGGAAAGGATGGCGGGAATGGCCCTGGCCCCAAAAAAGACAACCGAAATAGCGCATCGCTACTGGTGGTGGCGGACCCAAGCCCACTGGTTTGCCGGTACCGCCGTTTCCGCTTAACCCATCCATCATACGGAATTGCAAGGACCGTGGCAACCAGCGCCACGGTCCTTTTTCTGCTTTTGGGGCCTCGGAAAAACCCGCGGCCCCGGTATTTTTTTGGTCCCCATGGAGGCGGTCCATGCACATACGAACATTTCCGGATAAGGCCGAATTTTGTCTCATGGCACAAAGCGCCAACGTGATCCCGGTCTGTGCCGAGATCCTGGCGGATACCGAAACCCCGGTCTCCTTGCTGAGAAAGTTTTATCAGCCGGGAAAGGCGATGTTTCTCTTTGAAAGCGTGGAAGGCGGGGAGCGATGGGGCCGCTACAGCTTTCTGGGGATGGGGGCCCGATGCGCCATTCGCGTTTTTGCCGACCATGTGGCCATGACGGAAAATGGGCAGTCCGAGCGGATCGCCCACC
Source organism: Desulfobacterales bacterium (assembly GCA_016342285.1). Lineage (GTDB taxonomy): Bacteria > Desulfobacterota > Desulfobacteria > Desulfobacterales > JAEINQ01 > JAEINQ01. Next base: position 28,541 of record JAEINQ010000032.1, on the reverse strand, counting down.
ATGGGGATCCCCTGGGCGTTCTCAGAAAACTGGCAGCCCGCTACCGTCCGGCCGAGGTTCCCGACCTGCCTCGGTTCTGGGGCGGTCTGGTGGGGTATCTGACTTACGAGGCGGTCTCCTTCTTTGAACGGATTCCCAGTGCCCTGCCGGCCGAGACCCCTTTGGCCCATTTCGTCATTCCGGACCGGTTGGTGATTTTCGACAACATTCGCCATACCCTGGTGGCGGTGGCCCTGGTCCTGCTGGATGCTCCCCAAGGGGCGGAAAAGGCATGGGACGAGGCAAAGGGGCGCATCAATGCCATGCGGGCCGTCATGGCCCAGCCCCTGGCGTCTGAGCCGCCGGGCGAACAGCGCGAACCGGTCCAACTGTCGTCTCCTGTCGATTCGGTCACCTTTTGCGACCATGTCCGGCGCATCAAGGACCACATTCTGGCCGGGGACGTGATCCAGGCGGTCTATTCCCAGCCGTTTACCTGCCCGGCGCCCGATGACCTGTGGCTGCTCTATCGTGCCCAGCGGTACATCAACCCGTCGCCCTATCTTTTTTTCATGGACCTGGGCGACCTGGTTCTGGTCGGGTCCTCGCCGGAAACCATGGTTCGGCTGGAAAACGGCGTGGCCACCCTGCGGCCGATCGCCGGCACGCGGCCCAGGGGCGCCACCGAACAGGCGGATCGGGCCCTGGCCGACGAACTGCTGGCCGACGACAAAGAGCGGGCCGAACACCTGATGCTGGTGGATCTGGGAAGAAACGACCTGGGCCGGGTGGCTGCGACCGGATCGGTTCAAGTCACGGACCTGATGGTGGTGGAGCGTTACTCCCATGTCATGCACCTGGTCTCCAACATCACCTGCCACCTGGAGACCGGCCTGGACGCCTGGGACCTGATTCAGGCGACCTTTCCGGCCGGCACCCTTTCCGGCGCTCCCAAGGTCCGGGCCATGGAAATCATTGCCGAATTGGAGGACCGGCCCCGAGGCGCCTACGGCGGGGCCGTGGGATACGTCGGTTTCAGCGGCAACATGGACCTGGCCATCACCATCCGCACCGCTTGCATCCAAAACGGCCTGATGACGGTTCAGGCCGGTGCCGGCATCGTTGCCGACAGCGACCCCGAAAAGGAAAGACAGGAGACCGTGGACAAGGCCATGGCGCTTCAAAAGGCCCTGGCGCTGATGCAAGGCAAGCCCAACGCCGGTGGGAGGTGATGCCGTGATTGTGATGATCGACAACTACGATTCTTTTACCTATAACCTGGTTCAGTACCTGCGCCAGATGGACGCCGTGGTCCACATTTTCCGAAATGACCAGGTCTCCATTGCGCAACTGGCCCAGTTGAACCCGGACGGCATCGTGATTTCTCCCGGGCCGGGGCGTCCGGAAAGTGCCGGCATCTCCCTTTCGGCCATCGACGCCTTTTCCGGCAAGGTGCCGATCCTGGGCGTCTGTCTCGGCCATCAGGCCATTGCCCATGCCTTTGGGGCACGGGTCGTGGCTGCCGGACGGCTGATGCATGGCAAGACCTCCATGGTCACGGCCGACGGCCAGGGGGTCTTTGCGGGTATCAACAAACCGTTTCAGGCCATGCGCTATCACAGCCTGGCGGTTTCCCGTCAAGATTTGCCGGACTGTCTGGAGATCACCTCCGAATCCGATGACGGGGAGATTATGGGACTGCGGCACCGAGAGCATGCCACCGAAGGGATTCAGTTTCATCCCGAGTCCATCATGACCCCGGTGGGAAAGCGCCTATTACGGAATTTTTTAAAGTCCACCGCAAAACAGGAGGGAGAAAACCATGTTTCGTGACCTTCTTCAGCAAATCATATCGGGAAAGGACCTGTCTGAGACCCAAATGACCCGGATGATCACCATTGTGCTCGCCGGAGAGGCCACCGATGCCCAGATCGGCGCCATGATGGGCGCCCTGGCCACCAAAGGGGAAACCTTCGAGGAACTGGCCGGAGCGGCCCATGCCATGCGTCGAAAAGCCCGGCGCATTCAGGCCCCGGGAACCACGGTGGTGGATACCTGCGGCACCGGCGGTGACAGCGCCGGCACCTTCAACATCTCCACCACCACCGCCTTTGTGGTGGCCGGGTGCGGGGTGACCGTGGCCAAGCACGGAAACCGATCCGTGTCGAGCCAGTGCGGCAGCGCCGACCTGTTGGAAGCCCTTGGGGTGAAGCTGGAGATCGATCCCGAACTGGTTGAAGAGGCGTTGGCTGAAATCGGAATCGGTTTTCTTTTTGCGCCGGTTTTTCATGGTGCCATGCGGCATGCGGGCCGGGCGAGAAAAGAGGTCGGCGTGCGAAGCATTTTCAACATGCTCGGCCCCCTGACCAATCCAGCCGGAGCCAATTGTCAGCTGCTCGGTGTTTTTGCACCGGAGCTGACCGAGATGTTTGCCCGGGCGTTAAAGCAGCTCGGCACCCGGCGCGCCCTGGTGGTTCATGGCCATGACGGCCTCGACGAGATCAGTGTCTGTGCCGCCACCCGGGTCTCTGAACTCAATGACGGCATGATCCGGACCTACGAGATATCTCCGGAACAGTACTTCGGCCAGTTGGCCCAACCGGCCGATCTGGCCGGAGGAGACGCGGCCTGCAACGCCGACATCACCCGGCGAATTCTCGACGGAGAGCATGGCCCCCGGCGAAACGTGGTGGCGATTAACGCTGCCGGCGCCCTGGTGGCGGCAGGCGTGGCCCAGGACCTGAGGGACGGCATTGAGCAGGCCCTGGCGGTTATCGACAGTGGGGCTGCCGCTGAAAAACTCGACGCGCTGGTTCGGTTTACCCGGGAGAATGGGTAGGGTTGGTTTGATTGGTTGGGTTGGTTGGATTGGTTTGATTGGTTGGATTGGTTGGATTGGTTGGGTTGGTTGGATTGGTTGGGTTGGTTGGGTTGGTTTGATTGGTTGGGTTGGTTGGATTGGTTGGGTTGGTTGGATTGGTTGGGTTGGTTTGATTGGTTGGGTTGGTTTGATTGGTTTGATTGGTTGGATTGGTTGGGTTGGTTGGATTGGTTGGGTTGGTTGGATTGGTTTGATTGGTTGGATTGGTTGGATTGGTTTGGATCGGTCGGATCGGTCAAATCGGTTTATAGGGGATTAAAACGCTGATCCACCTCCGCCACCGGCGAGAAGTCATTGGCAAAAGTGCAGAAGGCGAAGAACCATGCCCAGGGATATTCTCAGCGAAATTGTCGAGAAGAAAAAAGAAGCGGTGCGTGCGGCCCAACGGGACTGCCCCATGGCCTGTATCCAGGCCAAGGCGGCGGCCGCACCCAACGGTCGTTCTTTTTTTTCCGCCATGACCTCAAGCCAAGACGTGCGGATCATTGCCGAGATCAAGCGGGCCAGCCCTTCCAGGGGGTTGATCCGGGCGGACCTCAACGCGGCCGAGCAGGCCGCGGCCTACGCCGATGGCGGCGCGGCAGCCCTGTCGGTGCTGACCGACGGACCGTATTTCCAAGGAAGCCTTGGTGACCTGGCCGCCGCCAGGGCCGCCACGACCCTGCCGGTGCTTCGAAAAGAATTCATCGTTTCGGCCTACCAGATTTTCGAGTCCCGGGCATGGCGGGCCGATGCGATTTTGCTCATCGTACGAATCCTTTCGGCCGCCCAGCTCAGCGAATACCTGGCCATCAGCCGGGAGCTGGGAATGGACGCCCTGGTGGAAGTGCACACCGAGGCGGACCTTGGGGTCGCCACCGATGCCGGTGCGACCCTGATCGGCATCAACAACCGGAATCTGACCTCCTTTGACACCGACATCGGCCGGGCCGTGAACCTGGTTGCCCGGTTCGGCGCCGGACAGATTGCCGTGGCGGCCAGCGGCATCGTCGGCCGGGACGACATCGAGCGGAACCTTGCTGCCGGCATTCACAATTTTCTCATCGGCGAGAGCCTGGTGCGCGCCGACGATCCGGCGGCCTTCTTGCGGCATCTTCGTACCGGGCAACCCATGCCGGACTGACCACGAAGTGCTCACCAGACGCAGAGATCGCGAAGGTTTTGACAGGATGAACAGGATGCTCACGAGGATCTATTTGCCCGGCCGATCACCTGAGGAAAACTGCCCTCAGGCGTTCCGGCCGGGCAAATGGTGCAAGCCCTTCGGGCGGATGAATCGTTATGCGCAGTTGATCTTCACCCCGCTGCGTCAGCAGCTGATAGCCACTTAAATCGCTGCCATAAACGAATGGGTGTAAATAGGGTCTGTTTCCGACCTTTATTGGGTGGGGATTTATGGAAACCGTTCTAAAGCGGGCAACGGACAACGGGCACCAGACCGTCCAGGTCAAGATTTGCGGCCTGACCCGGCCAGACGAGGCCGTGGCCTGCGCTGATCTCGGGGCCGACGCCATCGGCCTGGTTTTTTATCCGAAAAGTCCGCGGCACGTGGACGCACGGCAAGCCGGGGCGATCTGCCGCGCCATTGGCGTGCGGGTCGTGACCGTGGGGGTCTTCGTCAATGCCGATTTTGATGCCATTATGGAGACGGTCGGTGCCTGTGGATTAAGGGGCGTACAGCTTCACGGGGTCGAGAGCGCCGAACTGGTGGACCGGCTCCGGGCCCAAGGCCTGGTCGTGATCAAGGCCCTGCTTGCCAACCGGGAGCCGCATCTGGCCCATACGAGCCGATACCGTCCTTCGGCCTTTCTGGCCGAGTGTGCCGGCGGGCCGCTGCCCGGCGGCAATGCTAAGGTCTGGGACTGGGGGCAGGCCAAACCCATTGGGGCGGACCACCCCCTGGTGCTGGCCGGCGGTCTCGATCCGGAAAACGTCTGCGAGGCCATCGCGGCAGCCGGACCCGCGGCCGTGGATGTGAGTTCGGGGGTGGAAGCGTCTCCCGGGAGAAAAGATCCGGAAAAGGTCCGGCGATTCATCGAAGCGGTCCGTGCCTGCCCGCCCCCGACACCCCGGTCGGACAATATCTTCTAAGCCCCCTGGCGAAGTCAAATCTGTAAACCCTTCTTCCATGCGTCTTGGGATGGAAACTAGCGAAGGCTTTCGATGAAGGGCCCAACAGCCCCGACCCCTTGGCGGTCTACGATTCGAATGGTCTCCGAACCGATGACGGCGATATCCGCCTTTCCGGTGAGAAAGGCGATGTCTTCGCGGCTTTTCACGCCGAAGCCCAGGGCCAGGGGCAGGTCCGTGGCCTGCCGGCAGCGCGCAAGATACCCTTCCAGGTCGCTGGAAAAGGCCGTCTCCTTGCCGGTCACCCCTTTCCTGGCCATGCAGTAGACAAACCCCCGGGCACAACCGGCCAGATAATTCATCCGCCGATCGGTGGTGGTGGGCGCCATGACGAAGATCGGAGCCAATTGGTGGGCTTCCATGGCCTCGATGTAGTCCTGGCCTTCTTCGGGCGGCAGGTCCGGCACGATGGCGCCGCAAAGCCCGGCATTGGCCATGGCGCCGGCAAACCGCTCGAACCCGTATTTAAAGGCGATGTTGGTGTAGGTCATGAAGAGAAAAGGGATGTCGAATTTTTTCGATGCGGCTGAGGCAAACGCCATGCACTGGGCCACGGTGGTGCCGGCTGCCAGGGATTGCTGATTGGCCTTTAAAATCACCGGCCCGTCGGCGATGGGTTCGGAAAAAGGGATCTGAAGCTCCATCAGGTCGACGCCGGCGGCCACCATGGCTTCGACAATCTCCATGGACGCCGAAAGGTTGGGATATCCCAGCACGATATGGGTCATCAGCAGGATCTGCTTTTCTTTCAACCGGTCCCGCAAATAGGATTCAAGCATGGTAGCGCTCCGCTGTTTCGATGATGAACTGCTTCCACGACGGATCGTTGAAGGCGTCGGCAATGGTGAATATGTCCTTGTCCCCCCGGCCCGACTGGTTGATGATGATGCTGTCGGCAGGGCCCAGGTCCGGGGCCTCCTTGAAGGCCTGGACAAAGGCGTGGGCCGATTCCAGGGCCGGGATGATCCCTTCCTTTTTCATGGTCAGGGAAAGGGCGTCGATGACCTCTCGGTCCGTGGCTGCCGCAAACCGCGCGCGTCTTTGGCGGCTCAAGGCGGCCAGGATCGGCGAGACGCCGACATAGTCGAGGCCGGCGGCCACGCTGTGGGTCTCCTTCATCTGTCCGTCGTCGTCCTGAAGAAAAAAGGTTTTGTATCCTTGGGAAATGCCGATGCTGGCGTCGGCCGAGGCAAGGCGCGATGCATGTGCGCCGCTATCAAGGCCCCGCCCGCCGGCTTCCACGCCGACCAGCTCCACCGGATCGTCGAGAAATCCGGAAAAAAGCCCCAGGGCGTTGGATCCGCCGCCCACACAGGCGTAAACCCGTGCCGGGAGTTTTCCTTCGGCGGCAAGGATCTGCTCGCGGGCTTCGGTTCCGATGATGGACTGGAACCAGGTGACCATTTCGGGAAAAGGGTGGGCTCCGCATGCCGTGCCCAGGACGTAGTGGGTATTGTCCATGCTGGTGGCCCAGTCCCGAAAGGCTTCGTTCATGGCGTCTTTGAGAATCCGTGTTCCGTTCCGGACCGGCACCACCTCGGCCCCGAGCTGCTCCATCCAGAACACATTGGGGCGCTGGCGCTCGACATCCACCTCGCCCATGTAGATGGTGCAGTCGAACCCGAACTTGGCCGCCATGGTGGCCGTGGCCACGCCGTGCTGGCCGGCCCCGGTTTCGGCGATCACCCGGGTCTTTCCCATACGGCGTACCAAAAGCCCCTGTCCCATGACGTTGTTGGCCTTGTGGGCGCCGGTGTGGTTTAAGTCCTCGCGTTTGACGTAGATCCGGGCGCCGCCGAAATGGGCGGTGAGATTTTCGGCAAAGGTCAGCGGCGTGGGCCGGCAGGAGTAGGTGGACATGATATCGAGATATTCCTGCCAGAAGCCCGGGTCGTTTTTGGCCGAATCAAAGGTTTTTTCCACTTCCTTGAAGGTGGCCTGAAGGATTTCGGGAATGTAGGCGCCGCCGAACTGGTCAAAATAACCGCGCTTAGTCATGGGAAAGACCTCCAATGGTCTGGGAAAAGACAAATCGATCGGTGCGGCAGTAGAGTTCGGAGTAGATGGCGTCCCTGGCCTGGGGAAAGTGCAGGTGGCGCCGTACCAGCAGGACAGGGGTTTTTGAATCGACCCCCAGGTGGGCGGCCCTGTCGCCGGTCAGGTGGGCGATGGTAAAGGCCTGGCGGCTTTCCACCGGCGTCATGTAAAAGGTTTCCTGAACGGTCCGGGCCAGGGACCCCGCGGCCAGGTCCTCGGTCTCAATGCCAGCGAACAGGGTGGGATGCATGAAGAACGTTTCCAGCAGGACCGGCTCTCCCGACACCTGGCTGAGCCGGGAAAAAGAGTAGGCCCGGATGCCTGAAAAGGGGTTGTGGGGCTGAGTCTCGACGGTGACGATTCGGACCGGGTCCATGATCCGCCGGTCGACCGTGATCCCCTTTTCGTCGAAGGAGGCGCTGGTTCCGGCCAATGAGAAAAGGTCCACTTCCCGGGGATCTTCCTGGACGAAGGTTCCCGATCCCCTTCGGCGCACCAACATGCCCCGGCGCACCAGCAGGTCGGTGGCCTGCCGTGCGGTGGGGCGGCCGATGCCGTAGTCGGCGGCCAGTTGGTGCTCTGACGGAATCCGGGCGCCGGGCAGATAGGTGCCGCTACGGATGCGGTCACGAAGGATGTCGGCAAGTTGACGGTACAGCGGTATGGGAGACTGATGGTTGAGCATGGATCATCCTTTGCTGGGGTTGTGTGGTCGCTTGACCCCGTTGCGACCGTAGGCGTCGATACCATAACTCTTATGGAGTATTGGTAAAGTTGTCAAGACAAATATGGTTTTTCAGGACAAGGTTTCGGGTGTGGCCTGGGGCGGTGAATCTTCTGGACAGGTTTGCCGGCCTTTTTCAGGGGCATGGTCGGTCAAAAGCCGGTGGCAAAGGCGGGTTAACCACTCTCCCCAGGGACGGCCGGAAGAATGTATCCTATCGGTTTTCCATGGCCTTTTCAAGGTTTTCCGTTAGGACTTGAAATGAAAAGGGTTTTTGGATAAAGCCCACTGCACCGGCCTGAATGATCTCCTCCACCGGCCCGTCCATGGAATAGCCGCTGCAAACGATTACCTTCATCTCCGGTCGGGCCTTTGCCAGGGCGATAAATACGGCCTTTCCGTCCATGTCGGGCAGGACGATATCAAGCAGGGCCAGATCGATAGTGCCGTCAAAGGTTCGGGCCAGATGCAGGGCCTTGGCCCCATCTTCAGCGACCAGGACGCGGTAGCCGAGTTTCTTCGCCATCGCCCGGGTCACGTCCATAACCACCTCTTCGTCTTCGACAATCAGCAGGGTGCCAGGCGGTGGAGCCACTTGTTGCCGGGGTTCGATATCTTTTTTATGGGTGGGGATTGCTCGCGGCAGATAAATCTTTACCATCGAGCCTTTTTGGGTTTCCGAGGCGACGCTGATCCAGCCATTGTGATTTCTGACGATGCCATAGGCGGCGGCCAGGCCGAGTCCGCGACCATGGAAATTGGTGGTGAAAAAAGGTTCGAAGATTCTTTTCCGGGTTTCCGGGTCCATCCCCTTGCCGTTGTCTTCGATGGAAAGGCAGGCATAGTCGCCCGGCTCCGGGGCAAAGGGGTCGGCCGAGGGGTCTTTTTCCAGGGTTACCCTCTCCAGGGTCAGCCGGATGCGTCCATTGCCGCCCAGGGCCTCGGCGGCATTGTTGACGATGGCTGAAAGTACCATCTGCATCTGGGTCGGATCCACATCCACATATTGGCTGGGCGCTGAAAAATCAGATTCGATTTCAACTTCCGGACAAGTCTTGTGCTGGATCAGCGGGAGGGTTTGCCGAAGGAAATCGTTGAGGCAAATGATCCGCGGCTGGTAACGGCCTTCCCGGGCATAGGCCAGCAGATGCTCGGTGAGTCCCGCCATTCTGTTTAGCTGCGACTCCATCGGCGGGGTATAGCGGCTCACCGCCTCATCGTTGGGAAGAGACATTTTAAGCAATTCGATGTTTCCGGCGATGCCGGTCAAGGCGTTGTTGAACTGGTGGGCGATGCCGCCAGCCAGGGTGCCGATGGCTTTCATCCGCTGGGCCTCATGGAGCGCGGCTTCCATTTTCTTGCGTTCGCTGAGGTCGACAATAGCGGCAAAGCTCCCTTTGAATCGGCCGGCGTCGTTAAACAGGGCCCGGGGCGACATCAAAGCAAAAACCTTACGCCCCGCCTTCCCCGATAGGGTGATTTCGTATCTCTCTTCCTCGCCCTGCTGCCGCCGGGTCATCTGGCGGCGGAACTCAGGCATATCGGCTTTGTGGATAAAGTCGGCCACGGGTCGGTCGATGATTTCTTCGCGCTCATAGCCGAGCATGCGGCAAAGATGGTCGTTGACATAAGAAACGCGGCCGTTTTCGTCCTGAACACCCAGCCCCTCGGCCATGGTATCAACCAACAGGCGGTAGCGCGTCTCGCTGCGGCGAAGGGCCTTATCGATCCGTTTTTGTTCCTCGAGCCTGGTCTTGAGATCGCTGTGCAGGCGTGCGTTTTCAATGGCCAAGGCGGCCTGATGGGCGAAGACACTCAACATCAGCAGATCGTTTTCGGTAAAGGTCGAGCCGTCTATCTTGTTGATCACTTCCAGAACGCCGATGAGCCGGTTCTTGGCCATGAGGGGAACGCAGAGAATCGACTCGGTTTCAAGACCGCTGGCATGGTCGATCCCAGAGAAAAAACGCGGATCTGACCGGGTGTCCGGGACCAGGGCCGGCTTGCGATTCTGGGCGACCCAGCCGGCGATTCCCTCGCCCGGTGACAGGCGGATGTCGGTCAACCGGCCTGCTTTGGGGCCGGTGGGAACACTGAAAACCAGTTCACCGGTTTTCTCGTCCAGGAGCATGAGGGTGCTGGCCACGGATGCGGTGACAAAATTGACATGGTTCATGATATGGCACAGAACTTCGGAGATATTCAGGGAGGAGTTGACGATGGAGCCGATCTCGATGGCGACCCCGAGTTTGTTCGTTTCCAGCCCCCGATAGATTCCAAGAGATTCGGCCTGCACCTTAAGGGCGCGGTCAATCTCGTCGGCTTCGACCAGCCTCAGGTCGAGAAGAATTTCCCCTATCAACGGGACCTGGCCTTGTGCTTTGGACCGCCTGGCTTCGGAGATCAGGTGGACCCGGGCGATCCCCTCGGGAAGTGCCCTGTCCTGCATGAGTTGGCGCTGGCGCTCCAGGGCGTGGGTGAGTTCATCGCTGGCCAGGCTCCCCATCTCAACAAGGATTGTGCCGATGGCCTTTTGCAAAATCATGGATTCGGGCCTTTGGTGTTGGGTCGGCGATTGGCATCAGCGAGGATAGGTGGAAATCCCGTCGCGGGAAGAAAGGGAGATGGCGTTGGATCCGTTTGTGTCGAAGCAATCGCTGATGTCAGGTGACCATACACAGTCCTCCGGAAAAATTCAATAACAAAAGCGGTTATTTGCAGTAAAGGCAGCCGCTTTGATTTCCCCCCGGTCGTTGCGGACCCGCAACGGCGCCGGGCAGAGGGTCTGTCGCCACCGGTCGGGTCAAAGGAGCGTCGGAAAACCGATCAAAAGGGGCTATCGATACATGCGATAGTCCACGTCGTATTTTTTCGCCTTGTAGTTGAACTTGCGGACCGTGGTCCGAAGCAGGTCGGCTGCCACCGTGGCGTTGCCCCGGGTGTTTTTCAGTGAATCGATAATCATCTCCCTTTCCAGGTTGGCCACGGCCTCTTCCAGGCTCTTGGCCGGCAGGGTGCCGGACTCGATGCCGGTCTGCAGGGTGGGCGGCAGGTGGTAGCTGTGGATCACCCCTTCCTCGCAGAGAAGGACCGCGCGCTCAATGCAGTTTTCCAGTTCCCGGACATTGCCCGGCCAGTGGTAGGCCATGAACATGTCGATGGCCGGTGTGGAAAAACGCTTGATGTCCTTGTTGTTTTCCTTGGCATATTTTTCCAGGAAGAAGTCGGAGAGGAGTAAAATGTCCGTCTTTCGTTCGCGAAGGGGCGGGATGAAAATGGGAAAGACATTGAGGCGGTAGTAGAGATCGCCGCGAAAGGATTCGTCTTCCACCGCATCTTCCAGATTCTTGTTGGTGGCGGTCACGATCCGCACGTCGACCTTGATGGTGCGGTGGCCGCCGACCCGTTCGAACTCCTTTTCCTGAAGAACGCGGAGCAGGTTGGCCTGCACGTCCAGGCCGATGGAACCGATTTCGTCCAGAAACAGGGTTCCCTTGTTGGCCAGTTCGAATTTGCCCATCTTCTGTTTGATGGCGCCGGTAAAGGCCCCTTTTTCATGGCCGAAGAGCTCGCTCTCGATGAGATTGACCGGTATGGCCGCGCAGTTGACCTTGACAAAGGGCGCCTTGGCGCGGTGGCTGTTGTAATGGATGGAGTTGGCCACCAGCTCCTTGCCGGTGCCGCTTTCTCCCCGAACCAGAACCGTGGCGTTGCTCCGGCAGACCTGGGAAATCATCTGATAGACCTCCCGCATCTTGTTGCTGTTGCCCACGATGTTGGTGATCCGGTATTTGTTTTCCAGTTCGCCGCGCAGACGCTTGTTCTCATCGCGAAGCTGTTCTTTTTCCCGGCGGATGGTTTCCAGGTTGATCACATGCTGGGCGATCATGGTGGCCACCACCGACAACAGCTTCTGACCCTGTTTGAGCGGGTAGGCCTTGTCAAAGCTCTTGTCCACGCTCAGGGCGCCGATGACATGGTTTCCCCGCTTGACCGGTACGCAGATAAAGGAGCGTTCCTGATCCTGCCGGGTCTTTCGCGAGGCGGTGCGGTCGAGAAACGCCGGCTCTTCACTGATTTTGGGGATGGCCACGGCTTTTCCCGTCTGGATCACCTTGCCGGTCACCCCCTCACCGAGTTTGTACTTGACCCGCTCCATGGCGGTCTGGGAGAGACCGTGGGCCACCTCGATATTGATTTCGTTCCGCAACGCATCGAGCAGGGTAACGGTGCCGCGGACCATGTTCATGGAACTGGACAGGATGTCGAGCACGCTGTAGAGTGATTTTCGCAGGTCCAGGTGTTCGTTTAAGGCCTGGCTGATCTCGTAGAGAAGGGTAACCTCTTCGATCCGTTTCATGATGGGGTGCCTTCTTTCTTGGCGCTAATTTTGAATTTCAACAAAAATGAACGGGCCTCAGTTAAAAAATACAGATTTGGATCAACAGATAGAGTAATAACAAAATTGCAATAAACTTCTTTGCCGAAAATAGCAACGACCAATTTCGTTTATGATTCTCCATGTCGACATGGACGCGTTTTTTGCATCGGTGGAACAGCTCGACCAGCCGGAGCTCAGGGGCAAGTGCGTCATTGTGGGCCGATCGCAACGGGGCGTGGTCACGGCAGCCAGCTACGAGGCCCGAAAATTCGGCGTACACAGCGCCATGCCGGTCTTTCAGGCCAGAAGGGCCTGTCCCTGCGGCATCTTCGTTCCGCCGCGAATAGCGCGTTACCGGGAAGTGTCCGGGCGGATCATGGCCCTTCTTGCCACCTTTTCGCCCCTGGTGGAGAAGGTCTCCATTGACGAAGCGTTCATGGATATCTCCGGCTGCCAAAGACTTTTCGGGCCACCCGAGGTCATGGCCAGAACACTCAAGGCGCGGGTTCGATCGGAAGTGGGACTGGCCTGTTCGGTGGGGATCGCCCCGTGTAAATTCCTGGCCAAGATCGCCTCGGACCTTCAAAAACCCGACGGCCTGACCCTGATCGCACCCGATGAGATGGATGCCTTCATCGCCCGGCTGCCTATCGAAAAAGTGCCCGGCGTGGGCAAGACCACAGCTCCGGTGTTGCGAAAACTGGGGGTTCGGTTTTTGGGCGATGTGAACCGCCTGCCTGAAAAGGCGCTGACCGGAAAACTCGGCGCCTTCGGTCGACGGCTGATCCGATTGGCCGGAGGGCTGGATGACTCACCGGTGACGCCCACCGGAGCGGCCCATTCGGTGAGCACCGAGACCACCCTTGCCACCGATACCCGGGACCCGGCCCTGCTCCGGCGCCACCTGCTTCGCCAGGCCGAAGAGGTGGCCGGCCAGCTTCGAACGCTCGGCTTTCGGGCCCGGACCGTGACCTTAAGACTCAAACACAGCGATTTTCGGCAGGTCTCCAGACAGACCACCCTGGGCCGGCCCACCCAGTCCGGAAGTACCCTTTTTTCCGCTGCCTGCACCTTGCTGGACGCCTACGAACTGGCGCTGCCGGTGCGGCTTGTGGGGGTGGGTGCTTCGGGGCTGCTGGCGGAAGGGATTCCGGCCCAGCTCTCTTTGTTTCGTGAAACCGATACGGTCCCGTCGGAATGGGACAAGGCGGACCGGGCTCTGGATGCGATCTCCGCCAAATTCGGCAAGGGTTCGGTGCGTCGGGCCAGCTTGGTGGATAAATCGGAAAAAGAGAAGTAAATTTTTTCAGACAGGATTAACAGGATAAACAAGATATTGCCGGCCGGCCGGAGGCCGGCGGGAAAAAAATGAATGTTTATTTTGCCGGATAAGCGTTTATTGCGGCGATGATGACGCCCACCACATGGTCCGGGGTGAGGCCATCGCAATCCACGGTGATTTGAGCATAACGCCCATAGAGGGGGGCGCGTTCTTCGTAGAGTCCGGACAGGTCCTGCCCCGGAGCGTAGACCACGCCGCGTGCGTCGATATCATCCAGACGTTGGCGCAAGGCCGCCGATTCAATGCGAAGGTAGACCACGGTCCCCAGGCGCGCCAGGTGGGCCATGGCCAGGTTCCGGTAGACCACGGAACCGCCTGTGGCGATGACGGTACCGGGACAGGCCAGGGAGGTCATATATTCGGCCTCCAGGTCGCAGAATTTTTCAATGCCGCCGCCGGTGATAATCTGCTGGAGGGACCGTCTCTCGCCGGTCTGGATCAGGATGTCCGTGTCGAGAAAGGCCAGGGCTAAGCGTTTGGCCAGGAGCACCCCGACGGTGCTTTTGCCCACGCCGGGCATGCCGATTAAAATAATGCTGCTTTTTGGGTCAGAAAGATGGTTTTCCAAGGCACAGCTCCGATCTATAAGTCTGTATGCACTGCGTATCGGGTAGCCCAAACACGAAAAACAAATACAATTTTCACGCAAAGACGCCACGACGCAAAGATTAGGTTTGTATTGGCATGTTATTGTTGCGTTCGTTACGGCGTTGCGTCAGATTTTGACAGCCCTGTAAAAAGTCGAAAACCGTCTTTTTTCGTCATTCCCGCGAAGGCGGGAATCCAGTCATTTCAGATAGTTCTGGATGCCTGCCTTCGCAGGCATGACGGGATTTGGAACTTTTTACGAGAGTATCAGATTTTGACTTTATGCAATTTCATCGATTTTAGAATGGATAAACCATGCCGAAGCCAAAAAATCATCAAAAAAAGAAACCCGGCGCTATCCCGGTGAGCATCGGCGCCCATTTCTCCATTGCCGGCGGGCTCCATAAGGCCATTTACACGGCCCGGGAATATGGCTGCAACGCCCTTCAGATCTTTACAAAAAACGCCAGCACCTGGAAAGAGCGGGTTCTGGCCGATGCGGATATTGAGGCTTTTGATGAGGCGCGAAAGGAGACCGGCATTGCGGCCATTGCCGCCCACACGGCCTATCTGATCAACCTCGGCTCCCCGGAGGAGGGCAAGTTCGACCGGGCCTGCACGGCCCTGGCCCGCGAAATGACCCGTGCGGCACAGCTTTCCATCCCCTGGGTGGTCCATCATCCGGGCGCCCACATGGGGGCCGGCGAGGCGGCCGGCATCAATCGGATCGCTCAAGGCATCAACCGGGTGCTTGCCGAAAACGGGGGAAACGGCCCGCTCCTCCTTTTGGAAACCTGTGCGGGCCAGGGTACCACCCTGGGCCACACCTTCGAGCAACTCGCAGCCATTGCCTCAAAGGTCGAACAATCCGATCGCCTCGGTTTTTGCCTCGACACCTGCCACATTTTCGCTGCCGGCTACGACATCCGCACCAAGGCAGCCTACCAAGAGACCATGGCGTCCTTTGATGCCACCCTCGGTCTGGACCGATTAAAACTGATCCACGTAAACGATGCTCTACGCGAGCTGGGTTCTAAAGTCGACCGTCACACCCATATTGGAAGGGGTGAGATCGGGATCGAAGGCTTTTCCCTGATCATGAACGATGCCCGCCTGGCCCATGCCCCCAAGATTCTGGAGACCCAAAAAACCGAAGGCGACATCGATTGGGACCGGCGGAACCTGGATTGTCTGTTCAGAATGATTGCATGAAGGAATTTTTTTATTGACATGCCACTTTATTATTCTTACTCGTATGTAAGAAATTGTAAACCATGTAAGGAATCATCCATAAGTTAGGAAGTGCCCGTCCACGAATTGCTTTTTGAGTGGATGGAAACTAGGAGGGAAATCGATGCCGACCGCAACGTTGACCACCAAGGGGCAGACCGTAATCCCAAAGGCCATCCGGGATCATTTGGGCGTCGGGCCGGGGGATCGGCTGGATTTTGTCGTGATGGATGGTGGAGAGGTGGTTGTTAGGCCTGCTATCTACGATGTTCGCCAACTAAAGGGCCTTTTGCACCGTAAAGGACAAAAGGCGGTTCGCTTAGAAGAAATGGAACTTGCCGTTAGAAAACGGAAGGGACTTTTCGAATGAAAGGCTTGGATACCAATGTGCTGGTGAGATACATCACCCAAGACGATCCATTACAATCCGCTGTCGCCAACGACGTCATTGAACGGTTGACACAAAATCAAGAACGATTTGTTATACAACCCGTGGTGTTGTGCGAACTGGTGTGGGTTCTTGAAAGCGCATACAAGTATGCCAAAACGGAAATTGTTTTGGTACTGAATCAACTGCTTCGAACCGTTCAATTCGAAATCACTGAAAAAGACATTGTCTGGCAGGCCTTTGGTGATTTCCAGAGCGGCAAGGCGGATTTTTCCGACTACTTGATCGGTCGCGCCAACGAGAGAGCGGGTGCCGATGTGACATTGACATTTGACAAAAGCCTTCGCGATTCACACAAGTTTCAAGTGCTGCAATAGCTACCGTTTTCGCTGGAAACTTGCCGTATCCGTGATATTACCGGCGCCTAAATTCATTGCAGGCATGAATGCCAGCGGATACGTCACCTGGCTGGCAAGGGTTGAGCAAATTGATAGATTAAATTATGAATATAGACTGTTATAAGTTATTCAAATAGATGTTTTTATAAGGCCTTCGAAATGAGGATTCTGAATTACGGTTCTCTCAATATTGATCACGTCTATGGGGTGTCCCATCTTGTCCGCCCGGGCGAAACCATCGGCAGTACTTCCTATACCCGCTTCTGCGGTGGTAAGGGGCTTAATCAGTCTGTCGCTTTGGCCCGCGCTGGGGCTGAGGTCTGGCACGCTGGAAAGATCGGCGCTGAAGGTAAATTCCTCAAAGAACGATTGTTGGCGGATGGCGTTAATGTCGATTTTGTGGAAGAGGTGGATGCATCCACCGGCCACGCCGTTATTCAGGTCGATTCAAATGGGGAAAATGCCATCGTTATCCACGGAGGGGCCAATCGGGCGATAACGCGGAGTGACGCCGAACGCGTGTTGGCGGACTTCTGCCCGAAAGATTGGCTGCTGCTGCAAAACGAGATCAGCGCCACCGGGGATGTGTTGGCGCTGGCAGCGGCCAGGGGGATGCGCGTGGCTTTCAATCCGGCGCCTTTTGGACCGGAAGTATCCGATTACCCGCTGGAAAATGTGGATCTGTTCATTCTCAATGAAACAGAGGGGCAGGGGTTGGCGGGGAGAGCCGGGGCTGACGAGATCGCCGATCGGTTGCTGACACGCTTCCCCAATTCGGCAATCATTTTGACACTTGGATCCAGGGGGGCGCTTTACACGGATGGCGCCGGCTCCTTTGAAGCCGCGGCGCACAGGGTCGCGGCGGTGGATACAACCGCCGCCGGCGACACCTTCATCGGTTTTTTCCTGGCCTCGTACACCAGGGGCCTTGATGTGCGCCATTGTTTGGAGCTGGCCTGCCGGGCCGCAACCCTCTGTGTCACCAGGGCCGGTGCCGCCGACGCCATTCCCACGCTGGCGGAAATAGATCGTTAGATTCCGTCCACGAATCGGTTTTTAAGTGGATGGAAACCCATCTGTGTTTCCAATTCATAAATGTGAATTTTTGTCCAAGGTCAAGGCAATCGAGCCATTGCGCGGAGGCGTAGCGCGCTACGCCGCACAAGAAATGGCGCTGATTGACGCAGAGATTGGGCAAAAAGGCCTTTGATGGATGGAAAATAGTTAGCAGTGCTTGGCAATCATCTCGCCCCAAACGCGATAGTCTTCTTTAAGGCGGTCCGACGTGCCTGAAGGATCAAAGAACGTCCGGGTTCCGGGCGGCGGGGCAAAATCCGCCAGGCTGTCAAACGCTCCGATTCCCAGCCCGGCCATATACGCCGCCCCCAGGGCCGAGACCTCTTCCAGTCCGCTGGCGACCACCCTCACTTCCAGCAGGTCAGCCACCAATTGCATCAGCAGCCGGTTGCCCGTCATCCCGCCATCGACTTTCAGTTCGGCCAGGGGGGTGCCGCTGTCCTGCCCCATGGCCTCAATGACGTCCTTTATCTGAAATGCCACGGATTCCAGTGCCGCCCGGGCAACGTGGTTTTTGTTCGCTCCGAAGGTCAGGCCCACAATGGCGGCTCTGGCATCCATTTTCCAGTGGGGCGCACCCATTCCGCTGAATGCCGGGATGAGGTAGACGCCACCGTTGTCTTCAACGGCCATAGCCATTGACTCGGTGTCAGCGCTCTTGACCATCAGTCCCAATTGATCCCGCAGCCATTTCACGGTTGCCCCGCAGGTCACGATGATGCCCTCGAGGGCATAATCGATACGGCTCTGGGTGGCCCAGCAGATGGTGGTGACCATGCCATGGGTGGAAGGTGATGGCCGGGAACCGATATTGCAGAGAATGGAAGACCCCGTGCCCAGGGTGGCCTTGGCCTCTCCAGGCGTAAAACAGCCTTGGCCAAAGGCGGCCGCATGGGAGTCGCCGATCATGCCGGCAATGGGTATGGGTTTGGGAAACAGCGCTTCAAAATCACTCTCCCCGAAAACATGGGCGGACGGGAAGACTTCGGGCAGCAGCAATCCTTTGGCCCCAAAGGCTTCGATGAGGGTGTCGTCCCAGCTCAGGGAATGGATATTGAACAGCAGCGTTCGCGAGGCGTTGGTATAATCGGTGCAGTAGGATCGGCCCCTGGTCAGTTTGAAGAGGATCCAGGTGTCCACGGTGCCGAAATATACCTGGCCGGATTTGACGCCATCCCTGATCGAAGGGTCGTTTTCCATTAGCCAGGTCAATTTGGCCCCTGAAAAATACGGGTCGATGATCAGGCCGGTGCGGGCACGCACCTCCGCTTCAACGCGGGTTCCCTTGAGGCGTTCGCATATGGGCACGGAGCGTTTGCACTGCCAGACCACGGCGTTGCAGATGGGGTTTCCGGCCGTATCCCACAACACGAAGGTCTCACGCTGGTTCGAGATCCCCACGGCCGCTATCCGTTCAGGTGCCTGTGGATCCACTTGCCTGGCTGCATCCACGCACTGGCGTAGGGATGCCAGGACGTTTTCAAACAGATCCAGCGGGTCCTGTTCCACGAAGCCCACTTGAGGGTAAACCGACTGCAGGGGCACCGCGGCTTTGCCGACCACCTCCCCTTGTGCGTTGAAGAGCACGGTTTTTGTCCCGCCGGTGCCTTGGTCGATGGCCAGAATGTGCTTGCCCATAGTGCCCCGATTCATTTCAATTGCTGCAACAACCTCTTGACCGCATCAACGATGCCCCGCGCATCGATGCCGGCATGGGCCCGCATTTCACTGCGCGGTCCGGGCACGGGGAATTGGCCTTCCGCAAAACCCAGGCGCTTCACCCGGCACCCCAGCCCCTCTTCGGCGGTTATTTCGGAGACCAGGCTGCCCACGCCGCCATGCAGGCTATGTTCTTCTACCGTCAGCGCCAGGCCGGTCTTGCGCAGCGATTGGATGACCCCCTCACGATCCAGCGGCCGGATGGACGACAGGTTGACGACCTCGGCGCTGATCCCCTGGGCGCCCAGCGTCTGGCCCGCCGCCACGGCCTCGAAAACCGTGGAACCCACGGCGAAAATGGTGATATCCTCGCCTGGCCGTAAAATGTCGGCTCGCCCGGGCGCAAACCGATAATCGTCTCGATGGAGGGGGGGGAACTTGGCGCTGTCCATGCGGATATACACCGGCCCCTCATAATCCAGGGCAAAGGTGAATATCTGTTCGGCCTCCAGCGGATCCGAGGGCGCAAAGATGAGGATGTTGCCAAAACCCAGCATGATGGAAAGATCATCGATGGCATGGTGGGTGCTGGCCAGGGGGCCATAGCATACCCCGGCGTTCAGGCCTACCAGTTTCACGTTGGAATTCGTATAGCACACATCATTTTTAACCTGTTCATTGGCCCGGTGAACCAGGAAGGGCGCGGCGTTGGCCGTCACGGCCACGAAGCCGCCCAGGGCCATGCCCGCAGCCGTTCCGACCAAACACTGCTCGGCAATGCCGACATTTACCAATCGATCAGGGTATCGTTCTTTGAAAGGGGCGATCTTCGCCGTCGAGGTGGAATCGCTGACCAGGGCGACCAGGTTTACGCCGCCTTCAACGGCCTTGATCAGGGTGTTGACCATTACATCACGTAGATCTTGCGTTTGGTTCCGGGCCATTATTCCAATTCCTCCAAGGCCAGTGGGAGTTCGTCCCCTGTGGGAATTCGGTGGTGCCAACTGGGTTGGCCTTCAATAAAGGAAACCCCCTTGCCTTTCGTTGTGTTGGCGATGATGGCCTTGGGCATGCCGTCGTCCTGGGGCAAAGATTCGATGGTCTCGATAATGGCCGTGGCATCATTGCCGTCGATTTGATGAACCGCCAGACCAAACGCTTCCATTTTTCTGTCGAGGGGTTCTATGGGCATGATGTTTTTCGTAAAATCAGCCAGTTGCAGCCGATTGCGGTCGACGATCCAGATCAGGTTGTCGAGCTTGAATTGGGCCGCGGCCATGGCGGCCTCCCAGTTGGAACCCTCCTGGAGTTCCCCATCTCCGGTAAGCACGAATACCCGATAATCGCGGCCAGACTTTTTAGCCGCCAGGGCCAGGCCCACCGCGATGGCAAGGCCGTGGCCCAGAGCCCCGGTATTGACTTCCACGAAAGGCGTTCGCTGCCTGACCGGATGCCCCGGCAGCTTGGAGTCGTATTGGAGATAGGTGTCGAGCAGAGCCGCGTCCAACAGACCGGCTTGCGCCAGAGTGCAGTATAATCCCCCCACCCCGTGTCCCTTGCTGAGGATGAAGCGGTCACGGTCGGGGTGGATGGGGTTGTCCGCCGAAAACCGGAGCAGCCGAAAATAGATGGCGGAGAGAATGTCTGTTTCGGAAAGGTCGGCGCCAGTATGCCCTTGCCCGGCGTTGTAGTTCATCTTGAGGACTTTTTTTCGAATCTCTTTCGCTTTTTCCGCCACTTCGGGCGGTTGGAGGAAAAAGGGGTTGTTCATGGGACCTCCCGGTGAGAACGTGGGTCTTAAATTCGCTTGCCTAGGGTCATATCTGCCTCATTGCGAAAATAAAAGCAAGGCAAAACGAAAAAATAAACAAATTATCGAGCATCAGACGGACAAGGCCTGCGCTGAATGGGCCGTTTATTCAGCGGATATTCCCCCACGGAGGTGCAGATATACCGAAAGGGTGGGCTGAATTTTGTTTTTAAAGTGTTGACACAATCGGTTTTTTGTGAATATTTTCTTTTCGTTGCTATATTCGTAAATAATCAAAACAAAGGGGGGGAAAATGAAAAGACTGCTTTCAGTGATCGTGGTTCTGTGTTTCCTTGGTACGGCCTCAATGGCTTTTGCCGGCAAGCTGATGGTTATCATTACACCATCCCATGATAATCCTTTCTTTAAATCCGAAGCGGTCGGCGCTGAAACCAAGGCCAAGGAACTCGGGTACGACACGCTGGTCCTGGTTCATGACGATGATGCCAACAAGCAGAACGAACTATTCGATACCGCCATTGCCCGTGGTGGTGCCGCCATCGTTTTGGACAATGCCGGCGCGGATGCCACCATTGCTCCGGTGCAAAAAGCGAAGAAGGCGGGTATCCCTTCCTTCCTCATCGATCGCGAAATCAACAAGAATGGCGTTGCCATCGCACAGATTGTCTCAAACAACTACCAGGGCGCCAAGCTGGGTGGTGAGGAATTCGTGAAGCTGATGGGAGAAAAAGGCCCGTTTGTGGAACTGGTGGGTAAAGAGTCCGACACCAACGCCGGCATCCGCTCCCAAGGCTATCATGACGTCATTGACCAATACACCGATATGAAGATGGTGGCCCGCCAGAGCGCCAACTGGAGCCAGACCGAAGCCTATGAAAAAATGGAATCCATCATTCAGGCCAATCCCGAGATCAAGGGCGTCATTTGCGGCAATGATACCATGGCCATGGGCGCCATGGCGGCACTGAAATCCGCTGGCAAGGGCGGCGTCATCGTGGTGGGCTTTGACGGCTCCAACGACGTGCGTGACTCTATTATTGCCGGTGATATCAAGGCCACCGTGCTGCAGCCGGCCTACCGAATCGCTCAAATGGCGGTCGAACAGGCCGACAAGTATCTCAAGACCGGTTCCACCGGTCTGCCCGAGAAGCAGCTCATGGATTGTGTCCTGATCAACCCCAAGAATGCGAAAAAACTGGAAACCTTCGCCATGCAGGACTGATTTTGACTCCTGGAGGGCGGAGCCGCAGCTCCGCCCTCCTTGTTTACGCGCCACAAGCCAATTGTCAACGGCTTCCCCGATTGACCTCGACCGCCAGCCAAACCTCATATATGATCGGGTGGCACGATGACCACCGATTCACCTCATCAAGCGAGGAACGCCATGCGGAGCGCACCCCTTACCCGTACTCTCCGGATCCTTATAATGGTCCTGAGTTTCGTCTCTTTGCTGCTCTTTGCATGCACCATCGTTTCCGACGAAGAGGAAAAAGCGGATGGGGATAAGGGCAAGAAACTGGACATCTATTTCGTTGACGACACCTTCAAGCCAGACGAATTTGTCGACGCGATATGGGATGACAAAGTGGTGCCGTACTTCAAGCAGAAGTGTTTGCCCATCGGCGATATCCTGCCTGCCTGGCGCGAGGATCAGGAGGCGGCAGGCAGGGCGTTCGGGTACCGCGAGAAGGCCGAGGGCAGTCCCTGGAACTTCCTGGTAGAAGGATCGGGCGTTATCGTGGGGGTGAATACGGCATCCAGGGCCTCCACCGTGGATGTGGATCTCGACCCCCCGGACGGCCATGCGAATTTTATCCTTCAGATCGGTCCGGTCATCAAGGACACGGGTGTCCGCGACGCGCTGGCGTTCATATCCTTTACGGACTTTACCAACCAGCTTGAATTTGCGCGGCTTTCCAACGCCTTTAATAAAAAGGTTAACGCGGCCGTGCTCTGTGGCCTGGACCGCGAAAACCTCATGGGCAAACGCATCGCGTTCCATGGTGTGTTCACCCAGTTGCAGGATTGCGATCTGGTGCGGATCACACCCGTTGTGCTGGAAGTTAAGTAGTGCCCTTCCGTTTCTGGATGGACACCAGTCAGGGAGTCTGAATGAGCGAGAAGAATCACGACGAGGTCATCCTTCGCGCTGAGCAAATCACCAAAGTCTTTCCCGGAACGGTGGCTTTGAACCAGGTGGATTTCAATGTCTATCGCGGCCGGGTCAATGTGCTGGTGGGCGAAAACGGCGCAGGCAAATCAACTTTGACGAAGATTCTTGCAGGGGTGGAGGTGCCCACCAAAGGCGCCCTTTTCATCGAAAACAAACAGGCTCGCATCCGCTCTTTCCACGATGCCGTCACCCATGGGATCGGCATGATCCACCAGGAGCTGAACCTGTTTCCCAACCTGAACGTTGCGGAAAATATCTTCGTTGCCCGGGAAATCACCAAGGGCGGTGTCCATGTGGATCACAGGACCCAGGTGAAACAGGCCCAGCGGCTGCTCGACCGGCTTGAAGCGGACATCGATCCCAGGGCGCAAGTCGCCGATTTGCGCATCGGCCAGCAACAGCTCGTGGAGATTGCCAAGGCGCTGGCCCTGGACGCCCGGATCCTGATCATGGACGAGCCCACGTCCGCTTTGTCCACAGCCGATGTGGCGGTGTTGTTCAAGGTCATCGGCGACCTTAAAAACAACGGCGTATCCATCATCTACATCTCTCACCGTCTGGAGGAGCTCTTCCATATCGGTGACTATATCTCCGTGCTCAGGGACGGTCACCTGGTGCAGGAATCTCACATGCAGGACATCGATATCGCCTGGATCATCTCCAAGATGGTTGGAGAGGCGGCGGATCGCAATCTGTCCCACACCAGCCAGTCCACGGGAGAGGAGGTGCTCCGGATCGAAGATCTGAGCCTTGCCCGGGTGGGAGGCGGTTTCACGGTGGATCACCTCTCATTTGATCTGAACAGGGGTGAGATTCTGGGGGTCTATGGACTCATGGGCGCAGGACGCTCCGAGATGTTCGAATGCCTGATGGGGCTCCAGAAAGGGGTCGCGGGAAAGGTGTTTTTGGATGGACAGGAGGTGACCAACGGCTCGGTGGGAGATCATATACGTTCCGGTATGGCCTTGATCCCCGAGGACCGTCAGCGTGAGGGGCTGGTGCAGGGCATGTCCGTCGCCCACAATATGACCCTGGCCGCCATCTGGAAGTTCGTCATGGGTTTTCATCTCCAGGCCGACAGACTTAAGACCGCCGTCAGTGGCATGATACGGGATTTGTCCATCAAAGTCCCCGGTGCGCAGGTGCTGATCAGCTCGCTTTCGGGCGGCAACCAGCAGAAGGTGGTCATTGGCAAGGCGCTGCTTACCTCGCCCAAGGTTCTGTTGATGGATGAGCCCACCCGGGGAATAGACGTTGGCGCCAAGGCTGAGGTTTTCGATATCATGAACGATTTGGTCAGCCGTGGCATCGGCATTATTTTCGTCACTTCGGAACTCAAAGAGATCCTGGCGATTGCCGACCGGATCATTGTGATGAGCCAGGGCAAAATAACCGGCGAATTTGGCATTGAGCAGGCCACCGAAGAAAAACTTGTGAGGGCTTCGGCCATCGGGCACAAGCCCGGGGCACATCTGGCCGAGCATTAACCCTATCGATGCAATACACGAGTTTTAACCAATTTCAGCATGTTTTTTATGCAACTGCAGGGTTAGGGGAGGTTGAGCCTAAGATGACTATGGGTGCGACGACACCGGCGGCAACGGCCGCGCAGAATCAAAAGCTGAAACTCGGTATGCTTCTACTGAAGCTGCGAACCTTCATCGCTCTTTTTCTGGTGGTGGTTTATTTCGGCTTTATGGCCCCTAATTTCCTGTCCATGGCCAATCTGGTGATCATGGTGAAGCATGTGTCCATTTACGCCTTTCTGGCCATCGGCATGACCTTCGTGGTCATCACCGGCGGCATCGACCTTTCGGTGGGGTCTATCGTGGGGCTGGCCGGCATGGTGGCCGGAGGGCTCCTTTACAAGGGCCTGCATCTGCCCATCTTCGGTGTCACCATCTATTTCCATCTGCCCATGGTGATCATCATCACCCTGCTGGTGGGAACGCTGTGCGGAATGTTCAGCGGTTTTCTCATAACGCGCTTTAATGTGGCGCCCTTTATCGCCACCCTGGGCATGCTATATATCGCTCGCGGCACGGCGCTGCTTCTGTCCGATGGCAAAACCTTCCCCAACCTGGTCGGCAGCGCGGAACTGGGCAACACCGGGTTTCCCCAGTTGGGTGCCGGCACCCTCCTGGGCATTCCGGCCAGCATCTGGATCCTGATTGTATTGGGGCTTATCGCTGCCTACATCGCCGCCAAAACGCCCCTGGGGAGACATATCTATGCGGTCGGTGGAAATGAGCGTGCCGCTGTTCTCTCGGGCGTCCGGGTCAATCGCACAAAGATGTTCGTCTATATGTTCTCGGGATTCTGTTCAGCCATCGCCGGACTGATCATCGCCTCGCAATTGGTCGCCTCCCATCCGGCCTCAGGAGAGATGTTCGAGCTTACGGCCATAGCGGCCGCCGTACTTGGCGGCACATCCCTGGCCGGCGGACGCGGCACCATCGGCGGCACCATCATCGGGGCCTTTGTCATCGGCGTTCTGGGAGACGGCATGGTCATGATGGGTGTCAGTTCATTTTGGCAGATGGTCATCAAAGGCCTGGTTATCGTCGCCGCGGTGGTCGTCGATCAATTCCAGCGCGATTTGCAGAGCAAGGCCGCTTTGCAGGAGGACTAGTGCCCATCCACGAATCGGTTTTCATTTGGATGGGCACCAATCGTCGTTTCCAATTCATAAATGTGAATTTTTGTTCAAGGTCAAGGAAATCAAGCCATTGCGCGGAGGCGTAGCCGGCTACGCCGCACAAGCAATGGCGCTGATTGACGCAGAGACTTGTCCGCCTCTGGCGGGTTGGACAAAAAGGCCATTTATGAATGGAAACCAACTAAGGGGGTGGTGTTATGCACATCATGGAGAAAAAAACCTGCTTCGGCGTCATCATCGCCACACGGGGGTTCTTCAATCCGGTACTGGCGGGAACGGCCCGTACCGAATTGTTGGAGCTGCTCGACGAGCTGTCCATCGAATATGTCATCGGGTCGGAGAGCGATACGCCCCACGGGGCCGTGGAGACACTGGCGGACGCTAAATTCTACGCCGGACTGTTTCGAAAGAACGCCGAAAACATCGATGGTGTCATCGTCATTCTCCCCAATTTCGGCGATGAACTGGGCGTGGTGCAGACCCTGGACATGGCCAAGCTCAACGTTCCGGTGATGGTCCAAGCCTGCAACGACGAACTGGACAAGGTGGGCGTTTTCAGCCGCAGGGATGCTTTCTGTGGCAAACTCTCGGTCTGCAATAACCTTTATCAATACAACATTCCCTTCACCGATACGACACACCACACCTGCGACATCAAGAGCCGGTATTTCCGTGATGATCTGGACCGGTTTGGCAGAATTTGCCGAACGGTGAAAGGTCTCACCCATGCCCGTATCGGGGCCATCGGCGCACGCCCGGCTGCTTTTCAGACCGTACGCTACAGCGAGAAACTCCTGCAATCCGCGGGGATCACGATCGTGCCGGTGGATCTTTCGGAAATTTTCGCCGCGGCCAATGCGTTTGACGACAACGCGACCCAGGTGCGGGAAAAACTTGACGCCATTCGAGCGTACGGAACGATTGCCGCGAAATTTTTGGACGAGCAGGTGATAAGGCAAGCCAAATTCTCAGTCGCTGTGGACGATTGGATGGCGGCAAATGAATGCGTGGCCAGCGCTGTGCAGTGTTGGACGTCCATGCAGGATAACTACGGCTGCGCGTCCTGTCTGACCATGAGTATGATGGGTGAACGCGGCATGCCCAGTGCCTGTGAAGTGGATGTGGTCGGCGCGGTATCCATGTATGCGTTGTTGCTGGCCTCGGGCACACCGCCGGGCTTTTTGGACTGGAACAATAACTATGGCGATGAGATGAACAAGTGCGTCAATACGCATTGCAGTAATTTCCCAAAAAGCTTCCTCGGGGTCACACCCGAGATCGCTGACCTGGACATCCTGGGTGAGACCCTTGGCCGCGAGAACTGCTTTGGTGCCGTCAAGGGCAAGGTGGCGCCCGGTCCCATGACATATTTCCGCATTACTACCGATGATCGGCGGGGTGTGATCTCGTCCTACCTGGGACAAGGCGAATTCACTGACGATCCTTTTGACATGGACGGTGGTATTGCCGTATGTAAGGTTTCCAACCTGCGGTCGCTCCTTGCCTATATTTGCCAAAACGGTTTTGAGCATCATGTGGCCATGACCCGGGGACACATGGCCGACGTTCTCGATGAGGCCATCGGGAAATATCTTGGCTGGGAGCTTCACCACCACCAGGGATAGGAATCATTAACGAGTGTCCATCCACAAACGGCATCTTTCGGCCCGGGGCTGCGTTTTCGCGCTTTTGAAATCCTTGAAATAGCCCGCTATTACTGCGGTTTCAAAATTGCTCAAGCCTTGCCCTGAACCAAAATCTACCATTTGTGGACGGACACTAACTAGGGATGACGAATGCTTGCTGAACAAAGGCGTTTGAAGATATTGGAGCTTCTGCGAGAAGAAGGAAGTGCCAGGGTCAGGGACCTGAGCAAGACTTTTTCCGTGTCGGAGCCGACCATCCGTCAGGATTTGGAAAAGCTTGAGGCCGGAGGCTCCATTACGCGCGAGCATGGCGGCGCCTTCCTCAAATCGGTGCCGCAGCAGGTCCAGGCGATGTCCCTGGAACATCTAGAAAACATGGAAAAAAAGCACGCCATCGGGCGCAAGGCCGCCACGTTTGTGGACCATGGCGAGACCATTATCCTGGACGCGGGCTCCACCACGACTGAGATGGTCGATTTTCTTATAGAAAAACAAAATCTCAAAGTCATGACCAATGCGCTCAACATTGTACTGCGATTGGGCGCCATTCCAGGGTTCACCGTGTTCTCCTCGAGCGGACAATTCAAGCCGCCGACCCTGTCTCTAACCGGAGAGAAGGCGGCTGAATTTTTTTCCGATGTTCACGCATCCAAACTCTTTCTTGCCACCGCCGGGATATCTTTCGACGCGGGCCTGACCTACCCGGGATTTAATGATCTCTACGTGAAAAAGGCCATGATCAAAGCGGCCAAAGAGGTCTTTCTTGTGGCGGACTCCACAAAAATCGGCAAGGTGTCTTTGGCCTCCCTGGGTGGGTTGGACCTGATCCAGACCTTTATCACCGACACCTCCATAGCGGATGAAGACCGGCGCCGGTTTGAAGATATGGGGGTGAAGGTCATACTTGCAGAATAGGGGAGGGGCGTGTGAGAAAAGAGGGGGTGTCTTTTTACAGCGTCCGCCCCGCAGGGCAATCTCTTTGGGCCGGCCAGGTTGGCCGGTTCAAAAAAGTCTGCGGGTGTCGGCGAGTGTCTGCGGTTAATACATGATATGTCGCAGTAATTGTGTTTTCGAGCACTAAGGAATGTAGGCATATAGGGATTGTCATATTTCCGTTCCGTTTCAGGTGATTTTCAATCTGCCCGATAAGATCGACCTTTTTTGGGCTTTGTAAAGGTCAACCAAATCCTATAAGTATACGAAATGCCCAAAAAAATATTAAGCTATTGGTTTCCGCGAGTATTGGTATTGGGTTTTGCCGTATCCGTGATATTGCCGGCTCCCAAATTTATTGCAGGCATGAGTGCCGGCGGATACATCACTTGGCTGGCAAGGCTTATTTGGGTGGTTTCCGTGCCGCTTGTTTTTTGTGTGATCTTATTCATCGTCGCAAAGTTTAGAGATTAGGTGTCCTTGTCAAACACTTTCAGAGCTAAATTCCTGACATTGAAAGGTATAGAAGATTCCAAGTCTCCCCC
>JAEINQ010000031.1 GCA_016342285.1 Desulfobacterales bacterium | reverse complement strand
GGGCATTTGAAGTACGCTAAAGTACGTCTGCATGCCCGGCGCCTCGCATCTACGGCACCCTGTAAACGCTTACCGTGCGAGGGTTCGGAATTCCGTATCGTTTCAACCTCGTGAACAGTTTCCTTTCTTCGATCCCCGCATATGTGGTCAAGCTGTTGCCTCTGAAGCGGCCAGTGTTCACAAGGGGCCGAGGGAACAGATTATGGATTGAAGGCTGGAATTGTCAAGTGCAATCGGAATGGATGGGCAGGCAACCCGCCCTCAACACGGAAAAATACGGACCCATGCCCGCCCTATGGGCATGGCGCCCACAGAGCAACAGGATAGCAAAAACCGCTTTTAAAAAAACACGCGGCCAGAGGACTAGGGATAAAGCAAATTTGTTTCAAGGGACCCAAGCAAACCTCGAAGCGGCTATCCCAGGCTGGCGTCGAAGAGCCCCCGGTCGGTGAACTCGGCCGCCTTGGCATCGTTCCACTGGCTGACCGGTCGCAGGTATCCCACCACACGGCTGTAGACTTCGCAGTTCTGATAATTGCGAAGAACGCCGTCCTTGGCAAAGCACTCGGGGCATTTGAGATAGAACCCGTTTTGAGAGGGTTCGTAGACACTGCCGCCTTCAATCTGAATGCCCGCCTCCCCCGGAACGGCGGTGACGGTCATCTCCTTGCCGCAGTCATGGCAAATGCCAGGCCAGGCCAAAACATCCTTGTTGGGGTTTTCGTCAAACAGATCGTGAAGCCTCTCGATGCTCATTGTCCCCATAGCCGATCTCCTTTTCTCGAAAATACTGCCAAAGTTGTGTTAACTGCCCCCCGAAATGAGCAACTTCCAGAATCCGCCGAGACGGTGGATCACATGGCCTGTCGACCGGTATGCGGGCATTGGCAGAAGGGTAGGAAAAATGTTATTTTAAATGATAGCCATGAACATATTGTGTGTCAACACTAAAAGGACTACCATATATTGAATTTGAATCCTGATTTACCCCCTTTGCCTGACCGATGTTGAAGGATTTTAGGGGTGGCAGCGAAGCGCCTGAAGTCATCCCCCGGCATTGCCAAAGACTTCAGAAAAAAATATCAGGTTCCGAATCCGGAACAATGATGATATGTCAGTCGGCAGTCATTAGAATCCACGCGGAAGGGGGCGTGGACGCCTGAAATCCATCGACAAGGCAGCGCCATGGCGACATCGAGGCAGGAACCGGTTCACATCGACACGGCGGCCGACCATCTGGCCACCTATGCCTTTGACAAAGGAGGGCTCACGGAGATCTTGTCCCGGATCCCGGCCTCGGAGGGAACCGATCGTGTCGGACTCGAATATGAAGCCCAACTGCTTAAAATCATCACCGTCGGGTGGGGCATCAGCTATTTCATGGAAGGTCGCGGGGAAAAACAGGCTCTGGTGAAAGCCTCATGGAGCGGGATCCAGGCCTTCTCCCAAAACCTCGACTCGGTCACGTCCATGATGACCGGTACGCAAATCGACTACTTCCAGACCATTCGACAGCGCCTGGATACCTATCTGACAGCCCTCCGACAGCAGCCTGAGGCAACCGATCCGGTGGCCGTTTTCGGGCCGACCTATGCCGAATGCTGCGGGCATGCCGACAACGTCCATGTCATCATGGCAGGCAATCGCGTCTTCTCCGGCACCCTGCAAGCCGTGCGCGAATACCTCGTCCATATCGCCTTTGAGTCCCCATGAGCCGGGAAAACCCCGGTTTTGACGCTCCCATGCCTCTGGCATCGCTGATCGCCCGACGCGCTCGGAGCGACATTTTCCTGGCCCTTTTGTCAGGGGTATTGATCACCGGGGCTTTTCCCAACATCGGTCTGGCCCCCCTTGCCTGGGTCGGACTGGTGCCGCTTCTGGCCGCGGTGAACGGAAACGACGCCAGGCACAGCTTCCGCCTGGGGTTTATTGCCGGTTTTGCCCACTACCTGACCCTGCTCTACTGGGTGGTCTATACCATGCGCATATACGGCCACCTGCCCCTTTACCTGTGCCTGCCGGTCCTGATGCTTCTGGCCGCCTACCTGAGCCTGTACACGGGCCTTTTTGCCGTCGCCGTGTCGCGCCTGTGCCGAACCGGCCCACGGATGATGTTCCTGGCCCCAACCCTGTGGGTCGCGCTGGAATATTTGCGGGCTGTCTTGTTTACCGGCTTTCCATGGGAACTTCTCGGCTACGCCCAGTCCGGCTTTCTTCCGATGATCCAGATCGCCGATATGACCGGCGTCTACGGGATCTCCTTCTGGACGATAGCGGCCAATGCCTGTCTGTTCCTCACGGGGTGCGCCGCCACGAAGAGGACCTGGCAAGGCACTGCCGTCACCCGTCGCCAGGCGGTTGTGGCCGTCGGGGGCTTTGCCGCCCTGACCGCCGCGGTGCTGGGATACGGCATCTGGAAGATAGACGCCGTGGACGCCCGGGCGGCTGCGGCACCGGTGGTCCGGGCGGCCGTGGTCCAGGGAAACGTGGACCAGGCCATCAAGTGGCTGCCGACGTTTCAACGGGCTACGATCCGCCGATATATCGCCTTGTCAAAGGAGGCTGCGCGCCAGGCACCGGAACTGGTGATCTGGCCCGAAACAGCCACCCCTTTTTATTTTGCCCGCAACGTCACCTTTTCCGCCATGATTCGAAAGGCCGTTAAGGAAACCGGCGCTCATTTTCTCATCGGCAGCCCTTCCGTCACCGTCCAGAAAGACCACTTCACCTATTATAACAGCGCCTATCTCATCGATCCGGACGGCGTCGCCGTCGACCGTTACGACAAGGTACACTTAGTCCCATTCGGCGAATACATCCCGCTCAAGCGATTTTTGCCGTTTCTGGGCAAAATGGTCCAGAATGTCGGTGATTTCAGCCAGGGCAGCCAAGGACAAACCCTCTCCTGGGGCGATCGCCCCATCGGCTTGCAGATCTGTTATGAAATGATTTTCCCCCATCTGTCCAGGTCCATGGTCCGAAGCGGCGCGGTCCTGCTGGTCAACATCACCAACGACGCCTGGTTCGGGACGACTTCGGCTCCCGGGCAGCATTTTTCCATGGCGGTGCTCCGGGCCGTGGAAAACCGAAGGACGGTAATCCGGGCGGCCAACACCGGTATCAGCGGGTTCATCGACCCGACAGGCCGAATCGTTGCACGCACCCGTCTCATGGAGGCCACCACCCAGACCCGGGAGATCCCGGTGATGACCGGACAGAGCCTTTACACTTGTTTCGGCGATCTTTTTGCCCAAATATGCACCGCCATCTCGGCCATGTCCCTGTTGCGGGCTGTCATGGCCGGCCGCCGGCGCAGGAAAACAGGTGCCCATCCACGAAATATGCAATTCGTGGACGGGCACTAATGAGCCCCCACCCGCGGAGCGGGTGGCCTCAAGAGGCTTTCTATAGGAGGGCTTAATGTCCAATATCCAATTCTCAAGGTTCAAGGTTCAAGGAAGGTATTCTGCCATTTTAGCCTTTTAAAAAAACTGGCAGAGCAAAGCGATTCAACACTTGAGCATTGGATATAGAGCATTGAACATTGGAAATTGATCATTCGCTTGGCCGTCTTCTCCCGGCAACGGTGGAACCTTTCCAGTTCCACCACCATAGGCGGCGGCCTGGTATCACAATCGTTGCAACACGACTTCCACCTTGCATCGAATGCAAGCTCTGATGTAGTATTGAGGCCTTCAAAACGAAACGGCAAAGGGCTGTTCCGTTGAGCCACAACGTTTTAAAGCGCCAAATGGCCACCCGTCGATTCAGGCAGGGGGCAAAAGAGATCGCGGCAGCAATACAGGAGGAACGTATCATGAACCCGGAAACCAAACAGGCCATCAAACACCTTAACGCAAAGCTTCAAGAAATAACGGTGTATCTTTGACCTGCCTGAAAAGGAAAAACGGCTCCAGGAAATCGAAAGCATGCAGGCCAAGGAGGGTTTCTGGGACCGGCCTGAAAATGCCAAGGTCATTTTAAAGGAACGGACCCAGTTGGCCGGAGCGATCGACCGCTACCAAACCCTGGCCGGTGAACTGGAGGAAAGCCAGATCATGATAGAGCTGGCCGAGGAAGAATCCGACGAGCAGACGGCCAAAGAGGTTGAAAAACAGGTCAAGGGCATTGAAAACCGGATCAACCTTTTTTTTCTGGATCTGATGCTTACCGGTGAAGACGACGGCAACGATGCCATTCTCTCCATCAATGCCGGTGCCGGCGGAACCGAAGCCCAGGATTGGGCCGAAATGCTCATGCGAATGTACCTGCGCTGGGTGGAACGAAAAGGGTATAAAAGCGAGATTCTCGATTACCAACCGGGAGACGAAGCCGGCATCAAGAGCGTCACGTTTACCGCCAAAGGGGAGAACGCTTACGGGTACCTGAAGACGGAAAACGGCGTGCATCGCCTGGTTCGCATCTCCCCCTTCAATGCCAGCGGCAAGCGGCATACGTCCTTTGCCTCGGTCTTCGTCTATCCCGAACTGGACAATGAAATCGTAATCGATATCGACGATAAAGACCTGCGCATCGACGTATTCAGGGCCAGCGGGGCTGGCGGCCAGCATGTCAACAAGACCAGCAGCGCCGTGCGAATCACCCACATGCCCACCGGCATCGTGGTCCAGTGCCAGCAGGAGAAATCCCAGCACCGCAACAAGGACCTGGCCATGAAGGTGCTCCGCGCCCGGCTTCACCAGCGCGAAAAGGACAAACAGGACGAAAAGCTTCAGGAAATGCACGACGGCAAGGACGAAATTGCCTGGGGCAGCCAGATCCGATCCTATGTGCTCCATCCCTACCAGATGGCCAAGGACCACCGGATCAGCCTGGACATTGGAAACGTTAACGACGTCCTGGACGGCGCCATCGATCCCTTTATCGAAGGGGTACTCATGGCAGGCATCAAATGAACGCGCCACTAAGTACACACTGTCATAAATTCGATGACATATATTTGGGTCACCACAGAGTCACAGAGAACGCAGAGAGTTTTCTTTTTTTTTCACAGATCGGGAGACGACGATCTGTGAAAAGTGAACACTGTTGCTGGCTTTCTTATCCCCGGCCGCCGTCTCCCGGCCGGGGATAAACGATAAAAAGCTCTGTGACCTCAGTGTCTCAGTGGTTAAAGCATTCCTTGTCAATGTCACAATATTTACGCCTACAAGTACTAAGCCGGCCCTATGAACCTTAAACGCGGAACGTTGAACTCGCTCCCATGATCGACCCTATCGCGATCATCCGCCGGTACTATCCCGAAGGCTCCAGGGCCGGCGAGTTGCTCATCGCCCACGGCCTCCAGGTGGCCCAAAAGGCCCTGGATGTAGCCGAGCGCCTGCCGCACCTGGCCTTGGACCCCGCCTTTATCGAAACGGCGGCACGGCTCCATGATATCGGCATGTTTCTGACCCATGCGCCTGCCATCGGATGCCATGGCAAACACCCCTATATCCGCCACGGCATTCTGGGAAGAGAGCTTTTAGAACGTGAGGGCCTGCCTGTTCATGCCCTGGTCTGCGAGCGGCACGTGGGCGCCGGCATCAGCGCCGGAGAGATCCGCCGCGGGGGGCTTCCGCTGCCCCAGCGCGACATGATCCCCATGAGCATGGCCGAACAGATCATCTGTTATGCCGATAAATTCTTTTCCAAGAACGGCAACCTCGACGAAAAGCCCCTTGATGCGGTCCTGGCCTCGGTGGCCCCCTATGGGCAGGCCCAGATCGACCGGTTCAGGGGGTGGGTCGAAACGTTCGAATCCCTTCACCCGACCAAAAACAGCCATTCATGAACTGACTCCAAATATCGAAACAACGCTTCTTTTCGGAGGTGCCGTGAAAATCAGCTCCACCCATGTGGGAACCCTTTTGTCGGCCTATCGCACGGTCATCGACTGGCGCCGGACCACGAACTACGCCGCTGCCGTGGGAGATCACAACCCCTGCTATTTTGATGACACCCGGCCGGAAGGGCTCATGGCCCACCCGGTCTTTCCCGTGGCGGTCACCTGGCCCATCACACTCCATATGGACCGCTACCTTCAGGGGACAACGTTTCCGGTTGAATTGATGGCCATGCAGGTCCACCACACCGAGCATATCGTCCTTCACCGCCCCATTTGCCCGGAGCAGGCCCTGACCGTCGCCGGGACCGTGGCCGCCATCTTGCCCCACCGGGCCGGCACACGGGTGGTGATCCGCTATGAGGCCGCGGACGACGACGGCCGGCCGGTCTTCACCGAACACATCGGCGGCATGCTTCGGGGGGTTGCCTGCACCGACGACGGCCACAGCCTTCCGGGGCTGCCCCCGGATCCGCCGCCGGTACCGGACAGCGCCCCTTTGTGGCGCCGGCCATTGGCGATCGACCCGATGCTTCCCTACATCTACGACGGTTGCAGCGACATTGTCTTTCCCATTCACACCTCTCCGGCATTTGCCATGGCAGTGGGCCTGCCGGGCATCATTTTGCAGGGCACCTGTACCCTGGCCCTGGCCGTGCGGGAACTGGTGGCGGCTGAAGTTCATGGCCGTCCTGAATGGGTCACCGACTTCTCCTGCCGGTTTGCCGGCATGGTCTTTCCGGGCAGCACCGTGACCGTGCGCCTGCTGCAACGGATGACCGAAGAAGACCGCACCATTTTATGCTTTGACGTCACCGACGAAACAGGCCGGCCGGCTTTGCGTTCCGGCCGCCTCGGCTTTCGTCTCTTTCCGGCCGGTCAAAACAAAAAGGAACGATCATGAGCAAAAACTTCATCCGCCTGCCCCGA
Organism: Desulfobacterales bacterium; assembly: GCA_016342285.1. Lineage (GTDB taxonomy): Bacteria > Desulfobacterota > Desulfobacteria > Desulfobacterales > JAEINQ01 > JAEINQ01. Next base: position 68,122 of record JAEINQ010000031.1, on the reverse strand, counting down.
CTCAACGACTATGTGGACCACTGGGCCGCACACCTGCCGGACCGGACCGCCATGATCCAGCACGAAGACGGAAAAACCGTCACCTACCCCGGCTTTCGAACCCTGATCGAATTTTTCGCCCTGAGGCTCCTGGCCGCTGGCGTCCGGCCGGGCGACCGGGTGGCCAGCATGCTGGTGCTCGTCCCCGAACACCTCGCCCTGATGTATGCCTGTTTTCGTATCGGCGCCATTTTCGCCCCCCTGGATGTGCGCCTGCAGGAAGACGAAGTCGTCCGGGACATCAACAAGATCGACCCGTGCGCCTTTTTCTTCCTGGGAAACACGCCGGTGCGAGATTTCCGCACCGCCGCCGCCGCTGTTCGCGACCGGTGTCCGGCGGTCAGGCACCTGGTCCAGTTCACCCCCAATCCCGGGCCGGAAGACATTCTCCAGGGCGCCATGGGCATCGCCCGGTTCATGGACAAAAAGCGGCTGGTCGGGCTTAAGATCGCTGATCTTTTTACCCGCCGCCTCAAACGCGCCTACGCGAAGGTGACCACCGACACCCCGGCACTGATCATCTTTACCACCGGCACCACCGGGGCACCCAAACCGGCCCTGTTGACCCACCGCAACATCATCGTCCAGAACGAGGTCCTGGCCCGCGGCATGGGCGCCAATATTGGTGAACCCTTGAGGATCCTGATCAATCTGCCGCCGAGCCATGTGGGATGCGTCACCGAGTGTTTCATGACCTGTGCCGCGGTCGGCGGGACCGCCGTCATGCTGCGTATCTTCGACCCCCGGCAGACCCTGGAGGCGATTCAGGCCCACCGGGTCAACGCCCTGGGCATGATTCCGACCCAGTACCGCATGCTGTGGAACCTGCCCGAATATGCCGACTACGACCTGTCGAGCCTGGAAAAAGTCGTCTATGCCGGTGCGGCCGGGGACCTGCCCTTTATCCACCGTCTGGCCAAAATGGCCCCCGAATTCTTTACCGGCATCGGCATGACGGAAAACGCGGGATTTGCCACCTGCACCCCTCCGGGCATTTCAGCCGAAGAGATGATCGGCCAGGTGGGCCGGGCCTTTGACGATCTGGCCCGGGTGACGGTCCGCGCCCCCATGAAGCCCGACGGCAACGCCGGGGACGAACTGCCCGACGACAAAATCGGCGAGATCTGCTACCACCCGCCCATTGTCTTTGCCGGCTATTACAATATGCCCGAAGAGACCGCCAAGGCTGTATCCCGGGAAGGAATCCTCTACACCGGCGACCTGGGGCGGTTTGAAGACAAAGGGACCTACCGGGCTCTGGTCCTGAGCGGTCGGAGGAAATTCATGGTCAAGCAGAAGGGGTACAACGTCTTTCCCGACGAGGTTGAGGACCACATCGCCCGGCTTGCCGGTGTGGCCACGGCCGAAGTGGTCGGCATGCCCCACAACATTTTCGATGAAGGGATTTTCGCCTTTGTCCAGTTGACGGCCGGCGCCGCATTGTCCGAAGAAGATATCCTGGCCCATTGTCGGCAGATCGCCGCCTACAAAAGGCCCCAGCACGTGGAGATCTGGCCGGCCGACGCGGCGTTTCCCATCACCCGCACGGCCAAGGTGGACAAACTGGTGCTGAAGGAACTGGCCACCGGCGTTATTGACCGGATGCGCGAAGAGGGGCGGTGGGACCGGGCATCATCGTGAGTCTCCACCCCTTTCCAAAAAACCCATAAGAAACGTCAAGCCATCTGAAACCTAAGTTGAGCGATTGTCGAGGCTTGCACGCTTTTGGCGTGTTGCCGCAGCTACAAGGAAGATGTTTTTCCGCTATAGTCCTTTATGCGGGAAGGCATCTGACGCTGTAGATGCGGTAAGATCGGCAATCCCGACCTGTCGGGTCGTAGCTGAAAGCGAAGCCTGAAGGGTTTTAAATTTCGAAAGCCGAAATAGGATGTTTATCTTTTAATATCGTTTGATTATACTTTATTTCGAAATTTAAAACGCTCAGTTTAGGTGAAATATAGTCAGGAAAGGAGGCGCCAGCATGCCGATGATGACGGCCGACCAATATGAAGCGAGTTTGCGGGCATTGAATCTGGAAGTCTATATGTTCGGCGAGCGGATAACCAACGTGGTCGATGATCCGATCATCCGGCCATCGATGAACGCCGTTGCCAAAACCTATGAACTGGCCCACGACCCAAAGTATGCCGACCTGATGACGGCCCGCTCCCACCTCTCCGGCGCGTGCATCAACCGGTTTACCCACATTCACCAGAGCATCGATGACCTGGTGAAAAAAAGCAAGATGGGCCGGCTGCTCGGTCGCAAAACCGGATGCTGCTTTCAACGCTGCGTCGGCATGGATGCGCTCAATGCACTGTCCATCATCACCTATAACATCGACCAGAAGCATGCGACGCCATACAATGACAGATTTAAACAATACCTGGCATACGTTCAGGAAAACGACCTGGTTTGCGATGGTGCCATGACGGATCCGAAAGGCGATCGAAGTCTGCCGCCGCACCGGCAGCCGGACCCTGATCATTACCTGCGGGTGGTGGAAAAAAAGGAAGACGGAATTGTGGTTCGCGGTGCCAAGGCCCATCAGACCGGGGCGGTCAATTCCCATGAAGTGATCGTGATGCCCACCATCGCCATGGGGGAAGAAGATAAAGCCTATGCGGTTTCTTTTGCGCTGCCCAGCGATGCCAAGGGGATCATTTACATCATGGGGCGCCAGTCCTGCGATACGCGAAAACTGGAAGGCGGCAGACTGGACCAGGGCAATGTGTTATTCGGCGGGCACGAGGCCCTGGTCGTCTTTGACGATGTTTTCGTCCCCTGGGACCGTGTGTTCATGTGCGGTGAATATGAATTCGCCGGGTCCCTTGTGGAGATGTTTGCCGCCTACCACAGGCAGAGCTATGCCTGCAAGGTCGGCGTGGGGGATGTGCTCATCGGGGCGACCCAACTGGCGGCCGAATCCAATGGCGTGGCCAAGGCCTCACACGTCAAGGACAAGCTGATCGAGATGAACCACCTCAATGAAACCCTTTATTGCGGTTGTCTCGCCTGTGCCACGGAAGGGAAGAAAAAGCTCAGCGGTACATACGCCGTAAACACCTTGCTGGCCAACATACACAAGCAGAATGTGACGCGCTTCCCCTATGAAATCGCCCGACTGGCCCAGGACATCGCCGGTGGACTGATGGTCACCCTGCCGTCGGAAAAGGATCTGGATGCCGCTTCAACCGGAAAATGGATGGAAAAATATTTTAAGGCCCAATCCGGCATCCCGACCGCGGATCGCATGCGAATCCTGCGGCTGATCGAAAATTTGACCCTGGGGACGGCCGCCGTGGGGTATCTGACTGAATCCATGCACGGGGCCGGCTCGCCGCAGGCCCAGCGCATCATGATCGGGAGGAAAATCAATATGGCGGAGAAAAAGGCCGCGGCAAAGCGGCTTTGCGGCATCGTCTCAGAAGAGGATTAAATTTCAACAAGGCCGGCAACGTAGTTATTTCGACCTGGCAATTGCACGCCCGCGAGAGGTAAAGGAGATTCCTTGCTGGGATTGCGTGCCGATCATGATCGATTCGATAATCGGCGGGTTGACGGGGGTTTCGGATTTCCATTCAACGATGAAATTGGCTCCGGACCCGCCACTTTTGTCCTTTTCGGGGATGACATACCGTATCGATCCATATGGATTTAACCATACAGGCTGAGCGATGTGTTTTTTAAGAAGTTTCCCCTGGGTTTCATAATAGTCGACAAGGCCGATCTCGATCGGATGGTTTTGATCGATATTTCGGATACTCAATGTGACCGTCAAAAAGAAAGGCCTTTCTCGATTGCCGCTGTAGATATGGGAATAAGCCGGGACGTAAATCGTTTGACCCCTTGACAGCACGCTTGTCTCTTCGGCCTGCAGAGACAGGGGGACAAAACAGAAAAGCAATAAAATCGGGATCAAATAAACGGAAAAGTATCTTTTTCTCATGTTCGTCTCCACGGTGGTCAATCGTTATCCGGCTTGAGGCGGAATTCCTAATCCCACCCCGGCGGGACTCACTCCAAACTTCTTGTCCGCCTCTGGCGGATTAGCTCGTGCCCGTCCACGAATCGGTTTTTGAGTGGGTGGGCACCCATAGATGTTTCCAATTCATAAATGTGAATTTTTGTCCAAGGTCAAGGAAATCAAGCCATTGCGCGGAGGCGTGGTGTGCTACGCCGCACAAGCGATGGCGCCGATTGACGCCGAGACCTGCCCGCCTTCGGCGGGTTGGGCAAAAAGGCCATTTATGGATGGAAAATAGCTCACTTTAGTCACTGACAACATAGGCGTCTCGACACAGTCAATTGACTCTGACCACGCCCACAGGACGTGGATCCCTACTGTGTATTGAAACACTTGCCATCAAGTTTCCGGTGCCGGGCACTCAACCGATCAGGACCAGCCCGGCCACCCAGGTCATGGCCTCAGGGTCTGATTCGGCCCTGCGGACATTGATCTTGGCCGGCCACCCGCAGGTTTGCATCAGCTGGGAAACATTGATTCCGAAACCGGACATGGACGGCCGGGCAGATTCGGGATGGCGGCATTGGCCGTCTTCGGACAATCGGCGGCAAGCGTCGTGATCGTGGCAAAAAATCGTTTTGCAGGAACCGCCGGCAAACCCTTTTGAATCGACATACCCCATTTCGACCGCCTCCCGCTCGATGCCGGCGACGATCTGGTGAAGCAGTCCCATGACTTCCCGGCGTTCGGCGGAAAAAAGGACCGCCGAGGGAAGAACGATCCTGACAACGATGGCGTGTTCGAGTTTTTCTTGCAGCTTGCGGAATCCGGCTGGCCCGGAAACATGGGGCGGGCAGCTCGGCGACAGGCCGAAGTTTTCGCACCGCGGCTTGAGACAGTGCCGCGCCAGGGCGTCTTCAACGCAAATCTGACCGGCATCGATGGCCCTGGCATCGCTGGCGCCAAGAGAAACGGCCAATTGTAAGAGTTCTTCCGTTTTATATGGTTCAGTCACGGCTTCCATTTCCAATACCTTAAAAACCCGGCAAAATCTCTCATGTCGGACGTTTCCCTGTCCCATGGCTTAAGGCTTGTGTAGAAGAGGATTCCGTCGTTTTTATCGTTTCCGAGTTTTTTATCCTCTCCGACCCGCCAGTCAAAGGCCCACCAACTCATAAAAAGCCTCTCCCGGCACTTTTCACTCCCCTTCACATAGCCTTTGCGGGAACCGGACGTTTCGTAAAATGAGGTTGTTTCACCATTTCCCAGAGAAAGTTCTTCCAAAGAGACCAAGGGCTGAATTGCTGCCACGACCGGTTTGTATTCCCTCAGGGAATCGACGGATGTCAACCAGATATCCTTCACCCTGTGATTTCCTTCCCTTAGCAGTATTACCGTTCGGGTCTGATCCGGCGCGGATCCTTTGGTGTCCAGGAAACCGGGAAGATCTTCATCGTACACAAACTGCCGTCCCTGGTTCCAGCCATCGGGAAATCCCCTTTCCGGCATATGGGATGTCGGAACAAAGGCATGCATGGTTTTTTATCATCGGAATCCGCTTTTTTAAATTTGTTTTCAATCATACCAACATTTTAATGATAATCAACAAATTCAGCATTATATGCGGATTGTAGTATTCCTGATGCAATATGTAAAGCGGATTTGTAAAGAATCCTGGCCCAGAGGACCAGGCTTTGGTTTGCCCCTGAAAGGGGCTGTTCTGTATGTTTGAAGTTCGAAGTGCCTAAAATTAAGGAATTCTGTCGACTGAAAAGCCTGTAAGGAATCGGCTGTCGATAGCGTCTTACCAAGGATCTCTTGAAGGTGCCAGAATCATGGTTGACCTGGCTCCATCCGGCGGGCCGGTCATTGACACCAGAAGCGCTTTAAGGCAGTTTATTTTAGGGTTCAGGCTTTTTTATTAAAAGATTGTCCATTCTTTCAAAATTGGAAACGCTCAATTTAGGTAATACCATTGAGGTGCTGTTCCATCAGAGACCCATACGGCCGGCTCGTCCGGTAAAAAAAACATTTGGCAATATTGAGGTAACCCATGCCCTTTGACCAATCCCTCTGGCTTCGACTGAGCAACAACCAGACACCCATCTATGTGCGAAAGGACACGGCCGGCTGGTTTGTTCCCAATGGCGCCGGCGAGCACATTCTCAATGGGCTTGCGGCCGGGGAAACCATTGAAGACGGCCTGTCCGCCCGACGCTTTTTGACGCGACTGCCCGACACGCCGGCAACGGCATATCCGGGCCGGGCAGCCTTGCTTGAAAAGACCCGGCTCAGGGAATTGTGGTTTCATATGACCGACCGCTGCAACCTCGCCTGCGACCACTGCCTCTTTGCCGCGTCCCCCGAAACCACCCGGGAAATGGCGGCGAGCGACATTCTCGCCATGGGCGGTGAAGCGGCCGACCTGGGATGCCGGGTCTTTGCCCTGACCGGGGGTGAGCCCACCATCCACCCGGAATTCAAGAATATCGTCCAGGGCCTGCTCGCCCACAAGGGGAGCCATGTAGCGGTACTGACCAACGGCATGACCCTGGGCCGGGTTTTGGCGGATGTGGACTGGGACTGGGAGCGCGTCCACCTCCAAATCAGCTTAGACGGCCTGGCCCATGGCCATGACCGTATTCGGGGAGGCGGCACCTTCGCCAAGCTCCGCGGCCAACTCGACGGCTTGAGGGAGCGCAATATTCCCTTTACCCTCTCCATGTGCGTCAACCGGGACAATATCGGCGACATGCCCGACCTGGTCAATTTTGCCGCCGACCATGGCGCCGGCAGCGTCCATTTCATGTGGTACTTCGTTCGGGGCCGGGGCAAAAGCGACCGGTTCGTCCAACCGGAAACGCTTTTCGACCAACTGCGCAGGGCGGCGGAAGTCGCCGAGGCCCGGGGAGTGGTCATCGACAACATCGAAGCCATGAAGACCCAGGTCTTTGCCCCGGCCGGCACCGTTCACGACGGCACCACCGCCGGCTGGGAATCGGCTGCCATCGGCCCCGACGGCAAACTCTATCCTTCGGCGGCCCTGGTGGGCGACCAATCCCTGGCCACCACCATCGAGACGACCCTGGCCCGCGCCTGGCAGCAGAGCCCGGTCCTGGAAAAAATCCGCAACGCCACCATCGCGGATTCCGTCCACCCGCTTCGGTTTTTACTCGGTGGCGGTGACCTGGACCACGCCTGGGTTCATGGCGGCACCTTCACCGGAGATGACCCCTACCTCCCCCTGTATGAGAAAATCGCCCTGTGGCTTATCGCCCGGGAGGCCGGCCTGGGAGACCCTGACGGACCACCGGCGCTGCGGCTGAAAATGGGGGATATCCTGGAGAGTTGCGGGGCCCATGGGTCCGTGGCCCTGGTCCATTCCAACTGCCTTTTGTCCCTTTCTCAAAAAAGCAGCCTGGCATCGGTCAAGGACTTCTACCGCGATGCCGTCGGGGACACCCGCGAAGATATTCTCAACCCGGTCTGCCACGAAGAGGCCCTCATGGCGCACGTTCCCGAAGAATTCCGGTTTCGGGGGTACGGCTGCGGAAGCCCTGTCACCGAAGCCTCGCTGGCGCCCGGAGAGCACGTGGTGGACCTGGGATGCGGCAGCGGTGTGGAGAGTTTTATCGCCGCACGCCTGGTCGGTCCGACCGGCCGGGCCACGGGTGTGGACATGCTCGACCCCATGCTCGATCTGGCCAAGCGGGGGGCTGCGGCCGTGGAAAAGAACCTGGGCTACCACAATCTGGAATTTAAAAAAGGCCAGCTGGAAAAGCTACCCCTGGAAGACGGCAGTGTGGACGCCATTCTTTCCAACTGTGTGATGAATCTCTCCGTCCACAAACGGCGGGCATACGGGGAAATCTTTCGGGTCCTGCGCCCGGGCGGGCGGCTGGTCATCTCCGATGTGGTCTGTGAAACCGAGCCCAATGCCGCTATTCGAAACGATGAACGCCTGCAGGGCGAATGCATCGCCGGCGCGCTGACGGAAAAGGACCTGGTCGGCATTTTGGAAGAGTCCGGCATGACCGGCATCCGTTTTATCAAGCGGTTTCCCTATCGGACCGTCAATGGCCACCCGTTCTTTTCCCTCACCTACGAGGCCTTCAAACCCAACGAAGACATCCCGGTGCGGGTCATGTACCGGGGGCCTTTCAGCGCTGTGGTCACCGGCAACGATCGCTGGTTGATCCCCGGCCAGATCCAAACCCTGCCCAAAAGCATTGCCGATCGACTCGCCGATTCGGTTTTCGTGCTCAACGACCACGGCGAGGTCACCAACCTGGCCATGGAGAATACCTGTGCCTGTTTTACAGCGCCGGAGCAAAAGACCGCAATCGATGCGGCCACCCAACGCCTTTCGACAACGGCCCCGCGGCAGACCCAAGGCTGCATGGTCTGCGGCGGTCCCCTGGCCTATTCCACTCGGGAAACCGAACAGACCTGCGTCTATTGCGGCCAGCGGGGCATGGCCAACGCCATCTGCGAAAACGGACACCATGTCTGCGACCGCTGCCACGCCGAAAACGCCCTGGACGTCATCACCCATTTGTGCCTGACATCCCGGGAAGTCGACATGATCGCCCTGATGAAGGCCATCCGGCACCACCCCAAGGTTCCCCTGCACGGACCCGAACACCACGCCCTGGTGCCCGGCGTGATCCTGGCCACTTACCGCAACCTCGGCGGACCGGTCACCGAAGAAACCATCCGTACCGGCATCGGGCGAGGGTCAACCATTGCCGGCGGCCATTGCGCCTTCATGGGCGTCTGCGGGGCGGCCGTGGGGGCGGGTATCGCACTGAGCCTGCTCCTGGAAGCCAACCCGGTCAAGGGGCCTGAACGGAAAAAGGTCCAGACGGCGGTTCAGCAGATTCTGGCTGACATCGCAAGCCTCAAAGCGGCCCGGTGCTGCCAGCGAGACGTCTGGATCGCCTTAAGAAAAACGGCCGAACTCTCCGCCGACCTGCTGCCGATCCGCCTTTTGGCCGATGACGACCTGGTCTGCCGTCAGCAGGCCAAGAACGCCGAATGCATGGGAAAGGGGTGTCCGGTCCTGCAGCAGCGGAAGAAAACGCTTCAGGTGCTGGACCGAACGGGTTCGGAAAAGAGTTAGGGCAAGGACTTGTAAAGAATCCTGGCCCACAGGACGTGGATTCCTACTGTGTATTGAACGACAATTCGCGGAAGGATACTATTCTCGCCCGGGAATGATGATTCGCGAATCCTCTTTCTCCTGGGTCTGGGCCTGCATCTGTTCCAGTTCTTCAAGGACCTGTTGAAGGGCGGCCTGCATGCTGTAGGGAAAAGCCGCCAATGCCTCTTTCAGAGTATTGGCCTGAAGGGCTGCCTGGATCGGCAAAGGCCCCTGGGGGGTCAGGATCTGGGTCGTACCGACAAAGACCGGCGTCCGGCTGCGGTCCTCGCTGCCGTCCGGATAGACCGGCACCAGGCGGCGCACGGCCCCGGCCTTCATGTCGGTATAGCTCTCTTCGCGGTACAAGTTGTCTTGATCCACGGTAAAATCGATGGTTTCGTTCTCATTTCCTTCGGTCATGGCGATTCAATCCCTTTCTTTATTTTGTGCCATTCATATCACAGATCTTCCCTCGGGAAAACGATAGAAGGTCTCTTAGGCGCTATAGGGCTTGTCAAAATTCTGTTCCGTTTGAACACTTGCCACCTGCTGGCCGTTGACAATGCCTCGTCGGGCCGGTGGACGCTGACAATCCCTATATTTATAGCATTTGAGCCTTTCAATTTTGACTCACACTGAGTTTGAAGGTGAGGGCCGTCCATTGACCCGTATCGGAACGTATTTCTGACAAATGCTATAACGCAAGAATCGGGTTGCCCCCCGGGAGATCCTGGCCTACAGTCGTCCTACAAGCCAAACGGAGGCAAGCACCCATGACCGATCTCAAACAACTGGCCAGAGACTATGAGCGGGTCGAGAAAGCCATCCAGTATCTGGAAACCCATTTCCACACCCAGCCGTCCCTGGGTCGCATCGCCGAAAGCACCGGTCTGAGCGAATTCCATTTCCAGCGCCTGTTCAGCCGCTGGGTCGGCATCAGCCCCAAACGGTTTTTGCAGTATCTGACCAAGGAGTATGCCAAACAGATGATCGCGGGTTCGGAGCGTCTGCTGGACGCCGCCTTTGATGCGGGCCTGTCCGGATCGGGCCGCCTTCACGACCTTTTTGTCGCCTGTGAGGCGGTCACCCCGGGACAATACAAGAGCCGCGGCGCGGACCTGGAAATCGCCTACGGCATCCACCCCTCCCCTTTCGGCGACTGCCTTATCGGGAGCACCGAGCGAGGCATCTGCTGGCTCAGCTTCGTTCGTGGCCTCGGTGAAAAGGATCTTCTCGACGAATTGGCCAGGCACTGGAAAAACGCCATCCTCACCCGGAATCCGGATCGGACCGGACCGGTGATGGAACAAATTTTCACCTTCCCGTCCACCGGAGACCCGGCCCCACTCCATCTTTACGTCCAGGGGACCAACTTCCAGATCAAGGTCTGGGAGGCGTTGCTGAAAATCCCCATGGGGCGGGCGGTCACCTATCAGGATATCGCCCGGCACATCGGCATGCCCAAAGCGGCCCGGGCTGTGGGAAACGCCGTGGGGAAAAACCCCATCCCCTATCTGATCCCCTGCCACCGGGTGATCCGCAAGATGGGCGAATTCGGGTATTACGGGGGCGGACCGGCCCGAAAGAAGGCCATCCTGGGCTGGGAGGCGACTGTTTATCACCGGCTGGTCGATGCCGTATAAGGGATCCTGGCCCAGAGGACCAGGCTTTGGTTTGCCCCTGGAAGGGGCGGCGATACTTCGCTTCCAGTTCGAAATGCCTAAATGGACGTGAATTGTGATTGGTGACGATAGATGGTATTGTCATAAAATCTTAAGCCTATAAACGGAAGGGGAACCATATGTCCAAATCAGAAGACGCAAAAAAAGCCGAGAAAAAAAAACCGCTGAAAACCGCCAAGGAAAAAAAGAAGGAAAAACAGGAAAAGAAAAAGAACCGATAATCTTTCCCAATCCATCGGCATTCACATGTGACGCCAAACGGGACTCGAACCTGAGCAATACAGCCCGGCTGTAACCCTTTGCATTGGCATCGGAAGCCATTATGGGCATCAGCACGCAGATTGAAATTGCTCGGTTGGTGGGGCATGAGCAAAAAATGAATAGGGACTGCTTTAAAGCGGTCCCTTTCTTTTTTGAATCAACATCTTAGAGCCGCGGGCGGGAACAAGGATTTTCAGATATGTCTGGAATGAACGATTCTGATGTTCAACGGGATTGTAGTGAACTGTCAGTCAAAAACCCGTATCGGGCAAATGGGAACGTAATGTATTCATTGACAAAAGCAATATTTTTCACTTAACCTGCTTGAGCATTTATCCGGAAAAGCAGCAAAAAGTGAACAGCCTGGCATTCTTTATATTGGCCTTGCGGGATTCGCACGTTAAACGAAACGCAACGGACTTTGCCTCCAAGGGCGTTTATCGCACCTTGGGGTGCAATATTGGCATTAGAACTGGAGAAATTAATGGCAAAAGCCAAGAAAAACAATAACAAAGAAGAGCCGATAGAAAAGCAGCTATGGAAGGCTGCCGACAAGCTAAGGAAAAACATTGACGCGGCCGAGTACAAACACATCGTTCTGGGGTTGATATTTCTTAGATACATTTCCGATGCCTTTGAGGAATTATACCGGAAACTGAAAAGCGGTGAAGGCGAATATGCCGGGGCCGATCCGGAAGACAAAGACGAATACAAGGCGGAAAATGTTTTTTTTGTGCCGGAAAAAGCCCGGTGGTCATACCTGCTATCCAAGGCCAAGTTGCCGGACATCGGCAAAAAAGTGGACGAGGCCATGGATGCCATTGAAAAGGACAATTCTTCGCTACGGAATGTGTTGCCCAAGGTATTTGCCCGGGGCAACTTGGACCCCACCAGCCTTGGCGGTTTGATCGATCTGGTGGGAAACATTGCCATCGGTGATGCCAAGGCCCGCAGCGCCGATGTGCTGGGGCATGTGTTTGAATATTTCCTGGGCGAATTTGCTTTGGCAGAGGGTAAAAAGGGCGGTCAGTTCTATACCCCCCGTAGCGTTGTTGAACTGCTGGTGGAAATGCTGGAGCCATATAAAGGCAGGGTCTTAGACCCCTGCTGCGGCTCCGGCGGGATGTTTGTGCAGTCGGAAAAATTCGTGGCCGACCATCAGGGCAAGGCGAATGACATTTCCATTTACGGACAGGAGAGCAACTATACCACCTGGCGGCTGGCCAAAATGAACCTGGCCATCCGGGGAATCGACAGTTCCCAGGTGAAATGGAACAACGAAGGCTCTTTTTTAAATGACAGCCACAAGGACTTAAAGGCCGACTATGTGATCGCCAATCCGCCGTTTAATGACAGCGACTGGAGCGGCGAGCTTTTAAAAAATGACGGCAGATGGAAAAAATACGGCACCCCGCCTCCCGGAAACGCCAACTACGCCTGGATCCAACACTTTATCTACCACTTAAGCCCCAGCGGCCAGGCCGGTTTTGTTCTGGCCAAGGGCTCACTGACGTCCAAGGCTTCCGGCGAAGGGGGTATCCGCAAGGAACTGATTGAGGCCCGTCTGGTGGACTGCATCGTCAACCTGCCCGCCAAGCTGTTCTTGAATACCCAGATTCCGGCCAGTTTGTGGTTTTTGAGCCGAAACAAGGCCAACGGCAAGTTCCGCAACCGAGTTGATAAAATCCTTTTTATCGATGCCCGCAATATGGGGCATCTGATCAACCGCCGGACACGTGAGTTTTCAGCAGAGGACATTGCCACCATCTCTGGCACCTATCACAACTGGCGGAACCCGGACGGGGATTATGAGGATGTGAAAGGGTTTTGTAATTCCGCCGCCATCGAACAAGTGCGCAAGCTGGATTATGTGGTGACGCCGGGTCGGTATGTGGGCTTGCCGGACGATGAGGATGATTTTGATTTTAAGGAGCGGTTTGCTGCGCTCAAGGCCGAGTTTGAGGGGCAGTTGAAGGAGGAAGAAAGGCTGAACAGGCGTATTCTCCAAAACCTTGGAAAAATCGAGGTGGGCAATGGCCAAAATTAAAGTTAAAGGAACTGAAATAACAATATATTCACATATTGAAGAAGACTATATTTGTATAACGGATATTGCCCGACATAAAAATGCGAAAAGAACGGATGACCTAATCCGAAATTGGATTAGAAATCGAAACACAATCGAGTTTCTCGGTATTTGGGAACAGCTCAATAATCCGGATTTTAAACCCGTCGAATTTGACGGGTTTAAAAAACAGGCCGGCCTCAATAGCTTTACCCTTACGCCTAAACAGTGGATTGAGCAAACCAATGCGATCGGTCTTATTTCAAAACGGGGCAGATATGGCGGTACCTATGCGCATAAGGACATCGCCTTTGAGTTTGCTTCCTGGATTTCGGTGGAATTCAAGCTCTATCTGATCAAAGAGTTTCAGCGCCTGAAGGAGGATGAACGAAAGCTGCTTGGCTGGGATATTCGCCGGAATCTGACCAAAATCAATTACCGCATTCATACCGACGCCATCAGGGAAAACCTTATCCCCCCGGAACTGAGTAAATCCCAAATCAACCGAATTTACGCCACGGAGGCCGACATCCTGAATATGGCCCTTTTCGGCACAACCGCCGCCATGTGGCGGGAAACGAACCCAGGCAAAAAGGGAAACATCCGGGACTATGCCGATGTATCACAACTGGTCTGCCTGTCCAACCTTGAGAACCTGAACGCTCTGTTTATCAATGAAGGCTTTCCCCAGGAAACCCGGCTTGAACGTTTGAACAAAATCGCTATCCATCAGATGCGGATATTAACGACTGATTCTGGAATAAAGAGGCTGGAGGGGAAATCAGATGATGAATAAGCAGGCCGAGTTTGAGGGGCAGTTGAAAGAAGAGCCACGGTTGAATGTGTTTATTTTTGCACTTGACAATAAACGAACGATCGTTTATTTAAGGCCCCATGCGAATCAAGGACGACATGAAACAGGCGGCGCTGTTTGAAGCCACGGTCAAACTGGTCAACGAGATCGGTTTTTCAGCCAGCAGCGTATCCAAGATCGCCAAAGAGGCCGGCGTCTCCCCGGCGACCATCTACGTCTACCACAAAAACAAGGAAGAACTGATCGTCTCCACCTACATCGACATCAAGCAGGACATGAGCCGGGCCGTCCTTGAAGGGTTTGACCCCACCCTGCCCATTCGAGATATCTTCCAGAACGTGTGGCTCAACATGTTCGCCTATATTTCCGAATACCGGAATTACGTCCAGTTCACCGAGCAGTTTGCCAGTTCGCCATACAACGAACTGGTCAATCACCAAGAGATTGAAAAATATTTCAAACCGGTCATCGCTGTCCTACAGCGGGGCATTTCGCAGAAGATTATCAAGGATGTCGATTTTGATATCCTGGCCACATTCATCTTTTACCCGATCCTGACCCTGTCCAATGCGCGGTTGTGCCGGACGGTGAAACTGAACGATGCCATGATTGAAAAGGCCTTTACCCTGGCCTGGGACGCCATCAAACTTTGACCGAGGACAATTTTTTGCGGGCCACATAAACGATCATTCATTTATACACAGCGCCTTAAGCCTTTGCGGTATAGACTCTAAAAATACGTTTTTCTGTCACTTCTTTGAGCTTATCAGCTGTACGCTGTGTATGTATAAGCAATGATTAATGACGTTTTGTATATTTCGCGTCCAACGCCATAGCCGATAGGAACCCCTTTTATCAACCGGAAACGCATCATCGGCATTACGGCAGGAGCCATCATCATGTTTCTCGGCTACAACTGCGCACAAACCACCGCTTTTTCGGACCCGGCACGGGTGGCCCGAATCGAGGCGTCATCGCATTTTTCCGATGGAAAATTCGAGAGTGTCCAGGTCATGGGGAAGAACTCATTGTCGGCGCACACATCCGCCGCCTGGGATTTCCTCTTCCGAGACAACAACCGTGTGCCGGATCGGAAATTGCCCGTGCAACCGGTCGACCTGGCCCATTTCAACACCCCGGCACCCGGTCAACTAAACGCCACCTGGCTGGGACATTCATCGCTCATGATCCACCTGGACGGGTATAAGATCCTCACCGATCCGGTATTTGAAAAACGCATTTCCCTGGTGGGTCCGTCTCGCTTCAATGGGGCGGTGCCGGTGGATATTGAAGCCATCGGCAACATCGATGTGGTGGTCATCTCTCACAATCACTATGATCATCTAAACAAAGCCTCTATTTGTGCATTGAAAGAGAAAACCCAACGCTTCATCGTGCCCCTGGCTGTGGGCGCCCTTCTCGAAAAATGGGGGGTGGCGCGGGATCGGATCGTGGAACTGGACTGGTGGGAAGAATATCGCTTCGATGATCAGCTGACCTTTGTGGCCACACCGGCCCAGCACTTTTCAGGCCGCGGCCTCATGGATCGGAACAAAACCCTGTGGGCGTCCTGGGTCGTTAAAGGCCCCACCCACCGCATCTTTTTTTCCGGTGATTCGGGATATTTTTCAGGATTTAAAAAGATCGGGGAAAAATACGGCCCATTTGACATGACCTTCATGGAATGCGGCGCCTATGACCCAGCCTGGCACGCGGTGCATATGTTCCCCGAAGAGACCGTCCAGGCCCACCTGGACCTGGGCGGACGCGTGCTCCACCCCATTCACTGGGGAACTTTTAACCTGTCCCTTCATTCCTGGTTCGATCCCATGGAACGCTTGTCCGCGGCGGCGGCATTAAACAACGTGACCACCGCCCTGCCCGTGGTGGGAGAGACCACCGTCTATCCCGCACGGCTGCCGTCGCGGCCATGGTGGAACCTGAACTGAGGTGAAACGCGGCCATGGGCGGGAACAATCTTCGAAAAGACCACCACCGGTCACAGGCACTCAACTAAATCTTGCAGGGAAAAGCTTCGTGAAACGGGATTTCCCCTACCGGCCGAGCATTGATTGACACACCAGTTTAACACACAGGGCAAAGAGCAGGACGCTGAAAATAATGCGGATGCTCTTCCCCTTCAGCCGGGTGCTCATGATCCTGGCCCCGGCCTGGCCCCCGGCAAAAGAGGCCACGGCCGCGGGCAGGATAAACAGCCAGTCGATCCGTCCCATGGAGGCATACCCTAAAAAACCGGTCAAAGAAGAGAAACAGACGATGAAAGTCGAAGATGCGGCGGCAATCTTGATCGGTGTTTTGAGCACATAGATAAGGAGGGGAACAATAAAGACACCGCCGCCGATTCCCAGCAGCCCGCCCACCACGCCAATGCAGGCCCCGATTCCGATCCCGCCGATAATTTTTTTCGATGATCCGATCGCCCCGGCTTCAACCTCGCCGGCCGGCGACATCAGCATGCGGCCCCCTGCCATGGCCAGCACGACGGCCATGATGATCAGGAACGGCCCGGTATCAAGGCGTACATTGAAATACGACCCGATGGGGGCCGCCAGGCTTGATGAGACGATCAAGGGCAGGGCCAGGGAGAAATCGATCATCTTCTTTTTCGAGTAGGTGTATGCGGCGGATCCGGCAGCGATAAAATTCAAAAACAACGAGGCCGAGGCCGCGTCAGCCTTGGCAAACCCCAGAATCACAAAAAGGGGGGAGAATATAAGTCCCCCGCCCAGGCCCACCATGGTCAGCACCAGCGAAACAAAAAATATAAAGATCCAGAGGATGCCCGATAGGCTCACGAATCAAACCTTTCCGGTTCCTCGCTATTTCGTGTGGGAGCCAGGAGAGTGTCGGGAACAATTTTACCCATATGAAACAGCGAAGAGCCACTTTCTTGTTACCTAAGTTGAACGATTGTCGAGGCTTGCCCGCCTTTGGCGTTAATCAACATGTAAAACCACCGCAAAGCAGTTGAACAACGCCCAAACCCGGTCGCCCTCATTTAAATCCACGGCGAGGCCGCCAGCCGTTGAAACAATGGCACACAGTTCGGTTTCATCAGTCAGGCGGACAGCATATTCGGTATTCACCCGGCCTTTGTTGCTTCGTGCGATAACGCCGTAAAAGCGGTTTTCCGCACTGCACACAGGCTCCGCGTCCCCTTTTTGCAAGATAACCCATGGGGCCTTGACTTCGGCTGTAATCAGGATGCCTTCCTTCAAAGCGAGCCGATCCAGGCTGTCGTTGGTGATGACCGTGGTGACCCCATGGCCGCCGATGGTGGTCAGGGTCACGACAGACTGAATATCTCCCCGCTGGATCGCCTGGATTTTCCCGAAAAAAGAGTTCCGCGCACTGGTTTTACGAGAAGCCTCCCTCTCCATGAATAACCTTGTCACCTGCTGAATGTCATCCGGCGAAAAGGAGACATAGGATGAGGTCAGGTTGGGGGTCGAGTGCCCCAGCATCTTTTGAACCGCAGGTAACGGCAGATTGCCTTGCATCAACTCCACGCCCCGCGCCTTGCGAAGCGTTTCCGGGCCGCCCATCCGCTTGGGAAACCCGCAGGCCTCGGCCCGTTCGTAGAATTTTCGCCGCACAAAGCCCGGATCAACCCCGAAACGGTTTTTTAGAGACACCCTGAAGGAAGGATCGGCAAGCGCATCCCGGATCTCGCGGGATAGCGTTTCGGAGATCTGAACCTCCCTTGGTGCCGATTCGTTGCTTTTATCCGAACTGTGAAAGAAAACCGATGACCGACCCGGATCGATGTCCTGGAACGGATTAAGCGCCAACACTTCATTCAGTTTGGCCCCGGTGTACCGGATCAGTAGAAAAATAATTAAGATACGCCTGCGGGACAGGCGTACATCCGCGCGAACCGAGCCATTCACCCACGTTCGAAATGATTGCTCCAATCGGTCGAGCTGAACGGTATCCAGGCATTGGCCTTGATCCGGAACGGAAACGATGCGGCCATGGCGCATGCTTTTTGCCGCCGGAATCTTTGGGTCGAGCGGCATTGACGTGTGTTTTTTATTGGCGGCCATAAGCTTGATTGTCGACATCCCATTTTATGTTTTTTTTTCGTGTTTTTTATCTGTAGCATATCCGCCATCCGAAACAACACGGCAAAACCGCCTTGACATCGAAATGGACCCCTTGATATATTGACACGAATATTAAATTTATCGTGTTCGTTCTGTCAAGACCATTTTCCAAGGAGGCTTTAATGCTCTTTCAAACGGCCGGAGTCGAAGTCGCCCCCTGGATTCCCCCCGCCGTCGCGTTCGTGATTTCTTTTCTCACCTCCATGGGCGGCGTATCGGGTGCTTTCCTTCTATTGCCATTCCAGATGTCGTTTCTCGGATACACCAACCCATCGGTCAGTGCCACCAACCAACTGTTCAATATCGTGGCCATCCCCAGCGGGGTCTATCGCTATTACAAAGAAGGGCGCATGGTGTGGCCCCTCACCTGGGTCGTGGTCGCCGGTACCCTGCCCGGGGTTTTTATCGGGGCCGTTGTCCGCGTGGCATATCTCCCAAATCCCAGACATTTCAAGTTGTTTGCCGCTGTCGTCCTGTTTTATATCGGAATGAAGATGGTACGGGATCTGTTGGGGAAAAAGCCGGGTAACATCAACAAGGCGGGTGCTGAAAAGCGATTTCAGGAGGTGGTGCGCCGGCACCGCTCAAAGGTCGCCGGCCAGGATAACCCCGACAGCGCCCCTCTGCCGACGGTCAAAGTGACCCACTTTAATTTTAAACGACTGGGATATACCTTCTATGACGAAGCGTTTGACGTTTCGTTCTGGGGCATTTTTACGCTCAGCTTCATCGTCGGCATCGTGGGCGGCATCTACGGCATCGGCGGCGGTTCGATCATTGCCCCGTTTTTCGTGACCGTCTTCGGATTGCCGGTCTATACCGTGGCCGGGGCCGCGTTGATGGGAACCTTCGTCACCTCGGTGGCCGGCGTTACTTTTTACCAGGCCATTTCACTGTTCTACCCGAACCTGTCGGTGGCGCCCGATTGGCTTCTGGGTGTTCTCTTCGGCATCGGAGGGATGGCGGGAATGTACCTGGGGGCACGCTGCCAGAAATTTGTCCCGGCCAGGGGGATTAAATGGATGCTGGCCGGTGTTATTGTTTTTACCGCGTTGAAATATATCAACGCCTTTTTCGGGCATTAGCACAAGATTTCAGTCGTTCAATGGGCGACGGTTACATACCGTCAACTTTCCTCACCGCCGGGAAAGGGCAGGCCCTTGTCGATTTCCTCGTAACAATCCAGAATAGCCGGGCGGACCTTCTTCTTGTAGCAGGACTTGAGTTTTCCGAGATCTTTGTTGGCGGTTTTGGTGCATTTCCCCATCAGCTTCTGGAAGCGCTTCTCGCAGAGCTTGGCATACGACTTTTTGCGCGACTTGATGATCTTTTTGACCTTGCCGGCGTTCTTCTTGTCGACGGCCTTGATCTGGCATTTGCCGGACCGCGTAAAACACCTGGACTCGCAGGGCCCGTCAAGGTCGGTCATCTCTTTGAATTCTTCTGGGCTGTCTGCACCGAGCGCCTGTTTAGTGCATTTTTTCTGGCATTTTTCCAGCCCGTCTTCACACTCTCCGGCCCAGGCGTTGAAGGTCATCGATATGGAAAAAACCGTCACTGCGACTGCCATCAATATGCGTTTTGCTGCAACTGACATATGGATCTCCTTTTCCATGTTTAAAAGCCCAACCGCGCGGGAAACGGGCACGAAGCGACGAAACGCCTTAAAATCAAAGGGCTATGAAATCGAATAGCGCAGCCGCCCCTATAATACAAGGGGTTTTTGGTCTTGCCTATCGAGGGCAGTTGCATTATCAGACGGTTGGATTTCTCAAATCAACAGAGAGGCCATACCGGGTCTGAAATATTAGGGAGTGCCCATCCGCGGATCGTTCTATGATGGACGGGCGCCAATAGGTGTTTCCAATTCATAAATGTGAATTTTTGTCCAAGGTCAAGGCAATCAAGCCATTGCGCGGAGGCATAGCGCGCTATGCCGCACAAGCAATGGCGCCGATTGACGCAGAGATTGGGCAAAAAGGCCATTTATGGATGGAAAACAGGGAGCCTGTCATGGAACCAGTTCAACCAATCGACGATACCATTCGGGACGCGGTGGCAACGATAACCCATTACGTCACCGAGGTCACCGGCCAAAAACCGACCCAGCCCGAAATCGCCCGGGCATTGAAACGGTATTTTGTCCTTAAGGAGATTTCAGACCACATCGTCGCCCAATGGAACGGTGAAGCGTAACCGAAAGGGACCCGAGCGTCAAAAAATCACCTCTGTATGGCTCCGCCGCAATTGGACCGACCATCCTCGCCCCATCCAACACATCGAAAATAAGGCAAAATCTGGACCGGAACCAAGTAGGCATGATAAATGCAGTCCCTATTCCGGTGGTTTACCATTGGCCGTTGACAGCGACAGGCGGTCAAACGTTTACACGGACTCCGATTGCCCAAACCATGGTCAGGAACATCTTCAAAAACATATGGCAGCCAGCAGTACCGGCCGGCTACCGTTTAGAACTCGACCGCCTCACGGTGGATATCAACAGGGAAAGAATCCAGTGGCTTTCCGGGATCATCTTTCTATTCGGACTGATGGTGCTTTATTCCGACTTTCGGCTGTTGAACGATAAACCGGCGCACATCGGCTACCGATTTTTTCTGCAGATGGACATGGCCCTGCTGGTCAGCCAAATCCTCTTTTTCTGGATCGCCCAAAGCCGACGGCTCTCCCATGCTTCTTTTGTCATCGCCGCGGCCATTATCGCCTGGTGCAGCCTCATCACGGTGATGGAGTTCATTATTACCGGCGGCATATCTTCACTGATCATCGGATCGTTCATCGTCGCCACTGTTTTTTTGCTTCCAGGCTGGTATCTGCTGACGATCTACGTTGCCGGGCTGGCCGTCTTTTTCCTCATTCTGGCCATATTTCAGCCCCCTCCGGTCCGCCCTCTGGTGGACCATCCCAATCTTCTATCCATAGTGCTTTTTGCATGGGCCTGTTCACGGATTTTCTATCATTCCCATGCCCGGCGTTTTGTGATTAAAAAGCAACTTTCAGAAACCAATCAAAAACTTTCAGCGGAAATCGAGGAGAGGCAGAGGGCGGAAACAGCTCTTCAACAAGTCAATACCGAACTCGAGTCCAGGGTAGCGGAAAGAACAAAAGAACTTCAGGATACGAACCGGCAACTTTCCGATGAAATCGAAAACCGGAAGCGGACGGAAGCGGAAAAAGACAAGCTCGAAGGGCAGCTTCGTCAATCCCAGAAAATGGAGTCCATCGGCACCCTGGCCGGCGGTATCGCCCACGATTTCAACAACATCCTTTCTCCCATCATCGGTTATACCGAAATGGCCATGGAATCGCTTGCTGAAAACGATCCCACAGGCCATCAGCTTCATGAGGTTTTGGAAGCCGCCGACAGGGCCAAAGACCTTGTCCAGCAGATTCTCACCTTCAGCCGGCAGACGGAAACGCAATTCAAACCGCTGAGCCCCAAATCTATCATCAGGGAGGCTCTCAAACTGATCCGCGCCACCTTGCCCGCCTACATCCATATCGAGGAAAATATCCAGAGTGAATACAGTGTCATCATGGGAGATCCAACCCATATCCACCAGGTGGTCATGAACCTGTGCACCAATGCCTATCATGCCATTGGCAAACGCGGCGGCCTTATCGAAGTGGGCCTGGAAAGGGTTCCGGGCAAGGCCAATGCGCCGTCAATAAATTCCGGAGCGCCTTCGGGAGCGATGGTCCTGCTGACGGTTCGGGATACCGGCCACGGCATGGACGAGGAGACCCGGCAGCGGATCTTTGACCCGTATTTTACCACCAAGTCGTTGGGAGACGGCACGGGCATGGGCCTGGCCGTGGTCCACGGCATCGTCAAACAAAGCGGCGGCTCCATTTCCGTATCCAGCGAACCCGGCAAAGGGAGCGAATTCGTTGTCCGCTGGCCGGAGTTTCGCCATACAGCGCCCAAAGTGGAACGTGTGGACAAAACGGTGCCATCGCCCCTTCCCGTCCTGGGAAAAAAGGAACGGATCCTGGTGGTGGACGACGAGAAACCGATCGTAACGATGCTGGCCAAAACCCTGGAGCGTTCCGGTTTCCGTCCTCAAGTCTTCACCGATAGTCGCAAGGCTCTCCAAGCGTTTCTCGCGGCGCCCGAGACCGTTCAGGCCGTGGTGACCGATCAGGCCATGCCCGGCATGACCGGCATTGAGCTGGCCAAGGCGCTTCTCATGGAAAACCCCTCCCTCCCCATTATCCTCTGCACCGGATACAGTGACGTGATAAACCGCGATACCGCCAAATCCATGGGCATTGGATCGTTTCTATCCAAACCCGTGGGCCGCCAGGACCTCACCCGCCTGCTCAGAAAACTGCTTGACAAGACAGAGCCGCCTCACTATATTGCCAGTTAGCTATATATAGGAGGTAGTCATGCAAGGTTTTGTTCAGGTCATGAAAGCGTTATCCGACCCCAATCGGGTCCGCATCGTCAAGCTTCTGGAACACCGGACCATGTGCGTCTGCGAATTGCAGGCATTGTTGCAGGTGGCCCAGCCGACAGTCTCCAAACATCTAAAGATACTTGAGAAAGCCGGAATCGTCGAATCCTTCAAAGAGGGCCTATGGGTCAACTACCAGCTGGCCAGCGGCAACAGCAGCCCCTATGCGGCGAGCCTGTTGGGAAATTTGCGCCACTGGCTCACCGACGACGATGGCCTGTCACAATTGCTGGAAAAGCTCCCGAATGTCCACCGCGAAGACCTGTGCCGCCGATGAGACAAGGCCACCCATCCCATTAAATAGCCAAGTAGGCATTTATAAATATAACTGCGAAGGCATACGTCTTGAAACCACAAAAAAAGATCAACGTCCTTTTTCTCTGTACCGGCAATTCCTGCCGCAGCCAGATGGCCGAGGGATGGGCAAGAGCCCTTAAAAAAGACGTCGTCGACGCTTACTCTGGCGGCATCTCCCCCAAGGGAGTCGACCCCAGGGCCACGGCTGCCATGGCCGAGGCCGGTGTGGATATTTCCGGCCAGCATTCCAAGGACATCAACGCCCTTGACCATGTCTCCTTTGACTGGGTGGTCACCCTCTGCGGACATGCGCGTGAATCCTGCCCGGTCTTTCCGGGAAGTGTACGGCGGCTGCATGCCGGGTTTGACGACCCGCCGCAACTGGCCGAGAACGCCAAGGACGAGGAGGATGCCATGGCCCACTACCGCCGGGTTCGGGACGAAATCCGAAGTTTTGTTGAATCTCTCCCCGAATCCCTGACCGACACGGCAACCAAGGTCTAAACCAAACACCCAATACAAAACACCAAACACTTTCTAAACAAAGGAAATGGAACCCATGGAAATCAAAATTCTGGGCCCCGGATGCGCCAAATGCGAAAAGACCGCCAAGATCGTAATGGAAGCCCTCACCGAAGCCGGCATGGATGCCAGCGTTGAGAAAGTGACCGACATGATGCAAATCGCCGGTTACGGCGTCTTCGGCACCCCGGCCGTGGTGGTGGACGGCAAGGTTAAAGTGTCTGGCAAAGTCCCTAAGAAAAAGGATGTGCTGGCCTGGATCAGCCAATAAAATTGCTGTCGCAGAATGACTCATTTCGCCGGGGCACTAACCCGGACAGTCGAGAAAACAAATTGAACGTGCAAATTGGGAGATTTGGCAATGAGCAACACGGGTAATATCGCATGCGCCTGCAAACAAAAACCGGAAAAGCAGGCAACTGAGCCGGGCGACCGGCGCTTTCTTTATATGTTCACCGGGGTGGTCGGTGTCACCGCCTGGTGGCTGATCTACAGCCGCCTGCTGCCGGCATCGAAATTCATCACCTACGACCTCATGTCCATTGCCCGGGGCAGCCACCTGGGAAGCGCCCTGGAGTTTTTCTTCTACGACACCCCCAAGGTCATGATGCTGCTGACCCTGGTGATTTTCGGCGTGGGTATCATTCGAAGCTTTTTTACGCCCGAGCGAACCCGGGACATGCTGGCCGGAAAGAGCCTGCTGGCCGGAAACGTCCTGGCCGCCCTGCTGGGCATCGTCACCCCTTTTTGCAGTTGCAGCGCCGTCCCGCTCTTTATCGGTTTCGTCGCAGCCGGGATTCCGTTGGGGGTGACCTTCAGTTTTCTCATCAGCGCGCCCATGGTCAACGAAATCGCCCTGGGTCTTCTCTACGGCCTGCTGGGCTGGAAGATCGCCCTGCTCTATGCGGCCACCGGCCTGTCCGTGGCCATCGGCGCCGGGTGGGTCATGGGTCGGATGCATCTGGAGGACGGCATTGAGGACTGGGTCGGGCAGATCAACGCGGATTCGGCCGGAACCGAAGAAGAACGCCTCTCCTGGCATGACCGTATCGTCTACGGCTGGGATGCGGTCAAAGAGATCATCGGCCGGGTCTGGATCTACGTGATCCTGGGCATCGCCGTGGGAGCCGCCATCCACGGTTACGTGCCCGAAAGATTCATGGCGTCTCTCATGGGCAAGGGGACCTGGTGGTCGGTACCGCTGGCCGTGGTCATCGGCGTGCCCATGTACAGCAATGCCGCCGGCGTGATTCCGGTGGTGGAGGCCCTGCTGGGCAAGGGGGCGGCCCTGGGATCGGTGCTGGCCTTCATGATGTCGGTCATCGCCCTGTCGCTTCCCGAGATGATCATCCTGAGAAAAGTCCTCAAACCCAAGCTCATCGCCGTGTTCATCGGCGTTGTGGCCTCGGGCATTTTGCTGGTGGGGTATCTGTTCAATGCCGTCATCTGACCCAATTTTGGAAAATCCAACGGATAGGCCCAAAATTCCCGCACCCGACCATCGCCGGGGCCGATACGTTGCCACCGAAAGGAATCATCCGTGTCAGACATTCAAAACAAATACTTCCGGATTTGGCTGTTTTGCGCCGTCATCGTGTTCGGCATGGGGTCCGGAACACTGGCAGCAGGCGAGTTCGAAAACCTGCCCGTCCCGGGCAAGGTGACCATGATCGACCTGGGGGCTAAAAAATGTATTCCCTGCAAGATGATGGCACCGATTTTGGAAAAACTGACACCGCTATATAAGGACCGGGCAGAAATCGTCTTTATCGATGTGTGGCAGCACCGGGAACAGGCCGGCCGGTTCGGCATTCGGGCCATTCCCACCCAGATTTTCTTTGATAAGAGCGGCGCGGAAGTCTACCGTCACATGGGATTTATGGGGGAGGCGGACATCGTCGGGCAGTTGAAAAAAATGGGCGTCAATTAATGCCCGTCCACGAATTGCATATTTCGTGGATGGGCACAGAATGCCCCTGCAACGATAGCGGCAACGGGAACAGGTCATGCTTGAATCGGTTTTTTTGACAGTCAATGCCTGGATGACCGGCGGCTCGCTTGTCGCGGCGGTCGGCTGTTTTGCATGGGGAATCATCAGCGTTGTCTTCAGCCCGTGCCACCTGGCCTCGATTCCGCTGATCGTCGCCTATGTGGGCGGGCAGAAAAAAATCCTATCGCCGCGCGAGGCCGGCATCTATTCGGCCCTGTTCACCCTGGGCCTGTTTATCACCATCGCGATCATCGGAACGGTCTGTGCGCTGTTGGGTCGCATGCTGGGTGATGTGGGCGGATACTGGCAGGTGTTGGTGGGGGGCATGCTGATCTGGGTCGCCCTGGGGATGTTCGGGGTTGGCGCCTGCTCGGCCTCGGGAACGCTGATTTACCGCCTGAACCTGACCGGCAAAAGCGGCGCCTGGGCTCTCGGGCTGCTTTACGGCTTCCTTTCCGGATCCTGCACGTTCGGGTTTATCGCCCCCATTCTGGCCATCATCACGGTCCAGGCCAAAGTGGCCACGGGATTGCTCTTCATTCTCCTTTTTGCCGTCGGCCACTGCCTGCCCATCGCCGTGGCCGGCAGTTCGGCGGCGGCGGTTCGAAAGGTACTGGAAAACAGACGCTGGCAGGGTGCCGGAACATGGTTTCGGCGAACAGCCGCTGTTTTCATCTGCCTGCTCGGCGTCTACTTTGTGATCAACCCGTTTTTGGGCATCTGACCGGAGGTGGGATCATGTCGGAAATCAAAAATCTTTCATTCCTCGACCGTTTTCTGACCCTTTGGATTTTTCTCGCCATGGCTGTCGGGGTGATGGGAGGCTACCTCTTTCCGGGCATTCGCGACGTCATCAACGTCTTCCAAGTGGGCACCACCAACATCCCCATCGCCATCGGGCTGATCCTGATGATGTATCCGCCCCTGGCCAAGGTCAAATACGAGCAACTCGGCCAAGTGTTCCGGAACACAAAGGTGCTGGCCCTCTCCCTGGTCCAGAACTGGGTCATCGGACCGGTGCTGATGTTCGCTCTGGCCATCACGTTTCTTTCCGGCCAGAACGAATACATGGTGGGCCTGATCCTTATCGGGCTGGCCCGATGCATCGCCATGGTCATCGTCTGGAACGATCTGGCCGCGGGCGACACCGAATACTGCGCCGGTCTCGTCGCCTTCAATTCCATCTTCCAGGTTCTCTTTTTCTCCGTTTACGCCTGGATTTTCATCACCGTGGTGCCGGCCTGGTTCGGCATCCAGGGGACCGTGGTGGACATCACCATCGGCCAGATCGCCGAGAGTGTTTTCATCTATCTGGGCATTCCCTTTATCGCGGGGATCGTCTCACGGGTGGTGGGCCTCAAGACCAAGGGGCGGAAGTGGTATGAGGAAAAATTCATCCCGAAAATCAGCCCCGTGACCCTGATCGCCCTGCTCTTTACCATCCTGGTGATGTTTTCCCTCAAGGGCGAGTATATCGTTGAACTTCCTCTGGATGTAATCCGCATCGCCGTTCCCCTGTGCATCTATTTCGTGGTGATGTTCTTCGTCTCCTTCTATCTTTCGTTCAAGGCCAAGGCCACCTATGAGCAGTCCGCGACCCTGAGCTTCACCGCCGCGTCGAACAATTTCGAACTGGCCATCGCCGTGGCCGTGGCGGTCTTCGGCATCGACTCGGGCCAGGCCTTTGCCGCGGTCATCGGCCCCCTGGTGGAGGTGCCGGTGCTTATCGGATTGGTTCACGTGGCCCTTCGGCTACGGGACCGATACTTTCCCCATGCGGTGAACACACCCACGGGGGTCTGCCATGTGGCGGTCAAACCCGCCCCTTCGCAGGCATGATCAGACGACCATCACAGCAAACAATAAAAACCCATCGAGGCACCAATGCTGCTCGAAAACTACACCAAAGAGATATTCCGGCCCGAGTGCAATCCCAGTTTCGAATCGGTCCATTGTTTTGCCCATCTGGACCAGGACGTATCGGCGGCCCTGCCCTATCTCAACGCGGTCCTGGGCGGATTCGAGTACATCATGGATCCACCGTCGGTCACCTTCCGGGCCCAGGGCAAGCTCATCACCGTCCACGGCCGAAAGATCGCCATCAATGCCCTTACCGTTTTTTGATGCGCAAAACGAGGATTTCCACAACGATGGCTGCCGATCCGGAAAAGAGCATGCGTGCAGTGGTAAATGAGTGCGCAGATTGCGACATCTGCCGTTTCCTCATGGACAGCTCCTGCTTGATGTTTCCCGAACTCTATCGCCTTTGGGACAAGGAACGGGAAACCGGGAAACCGATCACTTCGCAAGCATTGAGGCACCTTGCAAATCTGTGCAATTTCTGCGGCCTCTGCCCCTGCCCGCCGGTCCGGGCCAGCATCCTACAAGCCAAGTCGGAATACCTGGAACGCGACGGGGTACCGCCGGCCCTTCGGCTAATGGAGGATGTTGGCCTTTTGGGAAGGGCCTGCGGCGCTTGGCCCCAATTGACCAATGCCATCCTGGGCAGCAAGGGAATGGGCGGCATGATCAAAAAAGCCACAGGCATCCACAGCCAACGGCAGTTGCCGGCCTTTCCCCGCCGCAATTTCCTGGCCTGGGCGAAACAGCAGGGGCTCGACGAGCCGCCCGGACAAACCCGGACGGCTCGGGTCGCCTATTTTGCCGGATGCACGGCCACCTACCTCTGCCCCGAGGTGGCCCAGGCCGCCGTGGCCATGCTTCAGGCCACCGGTGCCCATGTGTGGGTGCCGCCCCAAAACTGCTGTGGCATGCCACCCCTGCTGGAAGGGGACCGGCGCCTGACCTTATCCTTGGTAAAAAGAAACATCCGGCGCCTCGCCCGGACCGTCGGGGAAGGATTCGACATTGTCTGCTCCTGTCCCACCTGCGGCTATGTGCTCAGGGAGGTCATCCGGGAAGGAGCATACTATTCGGACGATTATCAACGCTCGGTGGGGGCTTCGGCAGGAGAACTGAAAATACCCGTGGGAACCGGTCATCGGCGGGAACACGGAACGGTCAGCAAATCGGTCTATGGCAGCATTTTAAAGGATGCCGGCTATTTTAGCGGCATCGACCCGAAAATGCGGATCGCGGTGGCTGAAAACACCCACGATCTGGGCCGATACCTGCTCAGCCGGTTTGAAACCGGCAATGTCCGAACGGCTCCGGCCCCGGTCGAAAAGCATATGGTTTACTATCCGCCCTGCCATCTGCGGGAGCAGAAAATCGGAAGGCCATATCAGCACCTGCTGGAGCGTATTCCGGGGGTTCGGCTGGACATGATCGTTGGTGACCTTCATTGCTGCGGCATGGCCGGGATCATGGGCTTTAAAAAGGACTTTCACCGGGCATCAATAAAAATCGGCACACCGTTGATGGAAAAAATCGAGTCCATGGGCCCGGAGATCCTCGTCACCGACTGCCTGAGCTGCCGCCTTCAATTCAACCAGATGTCCGACCTGCCCGTGATGCACCCCCTCCAATTGCTTTTTCAAGCCTGGGGCAACAGTGACGATTGACACCTTGCAAAATGGATTGCTGCATATGGGTCAATAGATGGCCTGGCGCGAGGCGGCATCGAAAATATGGAGCCGGTCCAGGTTCATCACCATTTTGAGCGTGGCGCCCGGTGCGACGACTTTGTAGCCTTCGGCCCGGGCGATGAACTTGACACCGAAAAAATCCATGTGCAGGTGGGTCTCTCCGCCCAGAGGTTCGACCACATCCACCATGCCCTCGACCTTCCATGCCTCTGCAACGCCTTCGGATTCGCTGCCGTTTTCCAGGGTCAGGCTCTCGGTGCGAAGCCCCATGACAACCTCCTGACCGTCTTCGATCCGGGCCCCTTTGCGGTCGGGAATGGGGAGCTGAAAGGCATCGTTGAACCGAAGACAGAGCTGCCCCCCATGGGAAACAATCCGGGCCGGCAGCAGGTTCATGGGCGGGCTGCCGATAAACCCGGCCACAAAGGTGTTGGCCGGTCGCTCAAAGACATCCAGGGGGGTGCCCACCTGCTCGATCCGACCGTCGCGCAGCACCACGATACGATCGGCCAGGGTCATGGCTTCGATCTGGTCGTGGGTGACGTAGATCACCGTGGTCCGCACCTTCTGGTGCAACCGCTTGATCTCGATGCGCATCTGGTTCCTCAGCTTGGCGTCGAGGTTGGACAGCGGCTCATCGAAGAGGAAAACCGATGGCTTGCGAACAATGGCACGTCCCATGGCCACCCGCTGGCGCTGGCCCCCTGAAAGCTCGTGGGGTTTGCGTTTGAGCAGGTCCTGGATACCGAGGATATCGGCCGCCTCGCCGACCCGTTTTTCGATCTCGGGCCGGGGTGTCCCCATGAGTTTCAGTCCGAAACTCATATTTTTGAACACATTCATGTGGGGATACAGGGCGTAGTTCTGGAACACCATGGCGCATCCGCGATCCTTGGGTGCCACCTGGTTGACCACTGCATCGCCGATCCGGATCGTTCCGTCGCTGATCTTCTCCAGCCCGGCCACCATGCGCAGCAGGGTCGACTTGCCGCAACCCGACGGCCCGACCAGAACCATGAATTCCAGGTCTTCGATCTCAAGGTCCACCCCGTGGATTACCTGGGCCTTGCCGAACCGCTTGAAGACGTTCTCCAGAACCACCCTGGCCATCTTTCCTCCCCCGGTTGAATTCAATTCGCAGTTGGAATCCACGTCCTTTGGGCGTGGATTCTTTGCTTTCCATCTTTACCCTATAGTTGCATAAAAAACAAATCGAAAGCAGTTAAACAGCTGATATTGCGATGTTAAATCAGATTTCGCCTTGACTCTGGAGCCCTCCGACTTTTGCATCGTTAGGGTTTTGTCTTGTACGACGCCGGAAAAACCAATGGCGTTGCCACTGTCTGCCTTACTTTATTCAGCCCGTCCCTTCAAGGCTGAAAAGCGCCATGGCCCTTAAATTTTCGCACCCCGGCGTTTGTCATCGCGGCCAGTGGCCCCCGATGCCATATTCACCCTTGACTCCAACGGCATTACCGATTACCAAAGTCTTTGGAAAGAAAAGCCCTCAACCCATTGCCACATAGCGATACGACATCGCAGATCGTTTCTGGAAACCGGACCCAAAACCAAGGAGGAGAGATCATGAAAAGATCCAAGCTGATGTTGATGGTTGCACTGGCAATCGGGGTGGTCTTTACGGCCGGTCAGGTCATGGCCGGACCCGTCGAAATCCAGTGGTGGCACGCCATGCGCAGTGCCCGGGGCGAAGTGGTCAAGACCATGGTCAAAGCCTTTAACGATTCCCAGGACAAATATCGGGTGGTGGAGGTCAACAAGGGCAACTATGATGAAACGGTCAATGCCGGCGTCGCGGCCATCCGGGCCAAGAAACAGCCCCACCTGCTTCAGTCCTTTGAGGTCGGCACCCAGACCATGATGCTCTCGGGCGCCATCTACCCGGTCTACAAGCTCATGACGGACTTCGGGTACAAGGTCGACTGGAATGACTACCTCCAACCGGTGCTCTCCTACTACATGGACGCTGACGGCAACCTCATGTCCATGCCCTTCAATTCGTCCACGCCGGTGATGTACTACAATGTGGACCTGTTCAAGAAGGCCGGACTCGCGCCGCTGTCCAAGGACAAGCCGGTTACCTGGGATGAACTGGGCGACATGCTCAAGAAAATCGTCGATTCGGGCGTTCCGGGCGGCATGGTCACCGCCTGGCAGTCCTGGACCCAGATCGAAAATTACAGTGCCATGCACAACATCCCCTTTGCCTCCAAAAACAACGGCTACCAGGGGCTGGACTGCGAACTGCTCATCAACAACGACAAGGTGATCAACCATATCACCCGCCTGAAGAACTGGATGGGCGACAAGCGCTTTTTCTACGGCGGACAGAAATACCAGGGCCCCAAGGCCGAATTCCTCGCCCAGCACGCTGCCGTCTACATCGACTCCATCAGCGGCATCGCCAAGCTGAAAAAAGCGGTCAAGGACTTTACCTGGGATGCCGCCCCCCTGCCGGTGGAGGCCTGGATGACCCAGCCCCAGAACAGCATCATCGGCGGCGCCTCCAACTGGGTGCTCAAAGGGCACAAAAAGAAAGAATACGAAGCCGTGGCGGCCTTTCTGGAATTTCTGGCCACACCGGACATGCAGGAATACTGGCATAAGGAGACCGGGTATTTTCCCATCACCAAAACCGCTTACCGCAGCTTAAAGGCCAAGGGCTACTACGACGAGCAACCCTACCAGGAAGTCGGTATCAAGCAGATGACCCGGCGCGATCCCACCGTAATCTCCCGCGGCCTGCGCCTGGGCTACTTCATCCAGATCCGCAACATCATCAACGAGGAGCTCGAACTGGTCTGGAACGACACCAAGAGCCCCAAGGAGGCCATGGACAGCGCCGTCAAACGCAGCAACGAACAATTACGGCAATTTGAAAAAATCTATCAATAGGCGCCCGGCGCCCTGAGACACCCTGCGGCACGCCCCTTTTCCCCGGTGGGACAAAGGGGCGTGACCCTGTTGTAACCACAGCCTTGCCATGAATAAACGATCGATTTTCTCCAACCGGCTCCTGCCCTACCTGCTGATCCTGCCCCAGGTGGCGGTGACCCTGACCTTTTTTTACTGGCCCGCCGCCCAGGGGGTGATGCAGGCGGTGATGCGCAGCGACCCCTTCGGGCTGCACAACCGGTTTATCTGGTTTGAAAACTTCACCAACCTGTTCAAGGATCCACTCTACCTGCACTCCATCGGCATCACCCTGGCCTTTAGCGCGTCGGTAGCGGCGGTTTCCATCGCCGCCGGCATGTTCATCGCGGCCATGGCCAACCGGGCCCTGCATTTTAAGGCCGCCACCCGTACCCTGCTGATCTGGCCCTATGCGGTGGCGCCGGCCATTTCGGGCATCCTGTGGCTCTTTTTGCTGCACCCATCTTACGGTATCGTGGCCCTGGCCATCAAACGCTGGTTCGGCACCGACTGGAACCCGGTGCTGCGGGGCGCCGATGCCATGGTCATGGTGGTCATCGCCAGCGCCTGGAAACAGATCAGTTATAATTTCGTTTTTTTCATGGCCGGACTCCAGGCCGTGCCTCATTCGCTGGTGGAGGCGGCCGCCATGGACGGCGCCGGACCGTTCCGGCGCTTCTGGACCATCACCCTGCCCCTGCTGTCGCCGACCTTGTTTTTTGTAACGGTGATGAACATCATCTATGCCTTTTTCGAAACCTTCGGGGTGATTCACACCGTCACCCAGGGCGGTCCGGGCGGGGCCACCAACATCCTGGTCTACAAAGTCTACCAGGACGGTTTCATCGGTCTGAATCTCGGCTCTTCCGCCGCCCAGTCCGTTGTGCTCATGAGCATCATCATCATCATCACCGTGCTCCAGTTCAAATACGTGGAGCGCAAGGTACACTATACGGTTTGATATGGTTGAAAAGACCCCCATTCTCGATGCGCTGACCTATTTTTTCCTGATGGCGGGAATCGCCATTGTCGGGTTTCCCATCGTCTATGCCATCATCGCAGCCACCCTGCCCATTGAAGAGGTCTCCCGGGTGCCCATGCCGATGATCCCCGGTGACCAGTTCTGGGTCAACATCCAGGCGGCCTGGAAAAAAGGCAACCTGGGCTCCAACCTGACCAATTCGCTGATCATGGCCTCGGGGATTACCTTCGGCAAAATCATCGTTTCGCTTTTCGGTGCCTTTTCCATCGTCTATTTCAATTACCGGCTACGCATTGTGGCCTTTGTCTCCGTATTTTGTACCCTGATGCTGCCGGTGGAGGTCCGCATCCTGCCCACCTATGAAATGGCGGCCAACCTTTTCGGCCCCCTGCAAGGTGTCTGGGATTTTTTGCACATGAACGCGCTGGCCGGCTGGTTTGCCGGCCACACGGTGGAAGTGCAGCTCGACTGGTGCCTGCTGGACAGCTACACCGGGCTGATCATGCCCCTGGTCGCTTCGGCCACCTGCACCTTTCTCTTTCGCCAGTTCTTTCTCACCATTCCC
The DNA here is from genome assembly GCA_016342285.1 of Desulfobacterales bacterium. GTDB lineage: Bacteria > Desulfobacterota > Desulfobacteria > Desulfobacterales > JAEINQ01 > JAEINQ01. The sequence continues at coordinate 34,711 of JAEINQ010000031.1, read as the reverse complement.
GAAGAGCTCTGTGAAGCGGCCAAGATGGATGGAGCGTCAGCCATGACCTTTTTCTGGCGCATCCTGCTCCCCCTGTCCAAAACCAATATCGCCGCCCTGGTGGTCATCGAATTCGTCTACGGCTGGAACCAGTACCTCTGGCCGTTGCTGATCACCACCAACCCGGACATGATGACCGCCGTCATTGGATTGCAAAACCTGATTCCCCAGGCCGACGACCTGCCCTTTTGGAACGTGGCCATGGCCGGATCGCTCCTGGTGATGATGCCTCCGGTGCTGGTGGTGCTGCTCATGCAGCGCTGGTTCGTCAAGGGGCTGGTGGAACGGGAGAAATGAGGCGCCATCCGCAGAGCGGGTGACCTCAGCCAGGCCCCCCATCGGTGGGACTAAATGTTCAATGTTCAAGGAAGGGATTCTGCCATAACTTTGACAGCCCCGTAAAAAGTCCATTTTTACCACGAAGGACACGAAGATCACGAAGGGTTGTAAAATAATATATTATGATTTCAACTTCGTGTGCTTCGTGCTCTTCGTGGTTCATTAAAAAAGCTGGCATGTCGGTGACTTTTTACGAGTGCATCAACTTCAGGCATTTCGCACCTCTTGTCCGCCTCTGGCGGATTAGTGCATTTTAGGCATTGCACGACAAATGAAACGGCATAGCCAATTGACTCTGACCACGCCCAAAGGACGTGGATTCCTACTTCGAATTGAACATTGAGAATTCACAGGGGGCGTTCTCACCGGAACGGTAAACCCTTTCCAGGTCCATCACGGACGCAGCGGCTTCAGGCCGGCGTGAGGAGCACGTCCACCAATTCGGCAAAACCGTATCCTCCCTCGCCCCGGGTCACCCAGACCGGATCCGCGGCCATGGCCCCGACAAACCGTGCCACGTTGGCCACCCCGACACTGTTGGGAAAAAACCCGAACATGGGCGCATCGTTGGGTGAATCGCCGACAAAGACCACCGTCGGCCGTATGGCGTCGATATCCTCTCCGAAACACTCCGTAAAGAGCCGGCGCGTCATGGTGAGTTTATCGTAATCGCCGAACCACCCGTTGACATGGATGGAGCTGACCTTGGCCTGGGCTCCGGCATCGGTGAAACAGGCAACAATCCGCTGGATGTCGGCCTCGCCCAGGGGGGGGACATCTTCGCAAAAATCAATGGCCAGGTCGGCATCCCGGTATGCCTGGTCCGCGGCGACCCGGCAACCGGGAACAGCTGCCAGTACCGTGTCACGGATGGCTGCCAGTCGCAGGCGATCGGCCTGCCGGACGGCATCGGCTTTCCAGTACTGCCGGATCATTTTCCGGTTGGCTGTGTCGTAACAGAAATAGAAGGCGCCGTTTTCACCCACCAGGGCGTCCACCGGCCACATGCGGGCAATGTGGTCACACCACCCTGCCGGACGGCCGGTGATGGGGATCACCCGGATACCGGCCGCCTGGAGTCGCTCCATGGCCGAAAACACGACAGCCGGCAGGCGACCGGCAACGGTCAGGGTGTCGTCGATATCGGTCAGCAGGTAGCGGATCCGAGGCCGCAAGGACAGGGGGAATGCTTCTATTGGGCGCATGGGCGGACCATCCTTTGAATAGGGAAACGCCCACCAGCTATAGGACATGGGGACGGTTTTGTAAATATTGCCGGGCCGGAGGGCTCGGGCATTGGTTTACTTCCATGACATGAAAAAAAGGAGAATCCATGGCAAGCGGAAAGGCATTCAAACTATGGGTGGTCAATGTGGCCTCTTTTGTTTTCTTCAGTCTTCTCGGCCTGACCGGATTGATCAACTGGCTGGTTCTTCCCAGCGGTTACGAAGCCGGAAGCGGTTTTGTGATCGGTCTTCGACACTTTCTGCGGGAGATCCATGAATGGACCGCCCTGGGCTTTATGCTCTGCATCGGCCTGCACATTTTTCTTCACTGGCCCTACGTCAAGGGCAATCTTCAAAAACACGGCATCCTAAAGGATTGATTTCAATCAACCGGTCGATGTTCCCGTCATGCATCCCCTGGAAATGCGCCTGCAATCGTCCCGGCACCCTCCTCGAAGCGCTTTTATGGGTCCCGGCACCATCATACCGTGACCACGGTCACACTGGGGGTGTTTTTCTTCGGCTCGATGCTGAATCCCTGCACCAGCAGCAGGGACTGCCCCTCTTCGGCCATGCCGAGTGAGACGGCGGTAGACCGGGCCATCTGGTGAGGGTTGTCCATGGCGTCCCCATGAACGGTGACCGGGATGACCCCCCATAGCAGGCCGGCCATGCGGGCGGTGCGATGGTCCGGACAGATGCCGATGATGGGCGCGGCCGGACGCGAGGCACTCATGACCGCCAGGGAGTGGCCCTGAAGGAATGAGATGACCATGATGGCCCGGACCCTGAGATCCCGTGAAAGCTGGGCCATGGATGCTGACAGGGCGTTTTCCACCGACAGGGGCGGGGCCTGTTCCTGCTTGCGGGTCAACCCGCCGAACGCCCCCTGGCGCCACAGGTACCCCTCGGTCTGGCGGGCAACGTCATTCATCATGCGCACCGCTTCCAACGGGTATTGTCCCGATGCGGTTTCGGCGGACAGCATCACGGCGTCAGCACCACTTCTCACCGCGGTGGCCACGTCTGACACCTCGGCGCGCGTGGGTCGCGCGTGGGTGATCATGGATTCGAGCATCTGGGTGGCCACGATCACCGGTTTGCGGTAGACCCGGGCCAGATCGATGAGCTGATCCTGGGCCGCGGGCACCACCTGGGGCGGCAGTTCCACCCCCAGGTCCCCGCGGGCAACCATAATGGCATCGGCCGCGTCCAGGATCGATTCGATATTGTCCAGGGCTTCGGGCTTTTCAATTTTTGCCACGATGCCGACCTCGGCGCCCTTCGATGTGATCAGCTCCCTCAGCTCGACCACATCCGATGCCTGCCGAACAAAGGAAAGGGCCAGGAAATCGACCCCCAGGTCCAGGGCGAACCGGGCGTCGACGCGGTCGGTTTCGGTGAGCGAAGGCGTCGAAACCGCCACCCCGGGAAGATTCATCCCCTTGTGATTGCTCAGCACGCCGCCGGCGATGACCCGGCAGGCGATCTCGGTGCCTGAAACGGTTTCCACGCGCAGCTCCAGATTGCCGTCATCGAGCAGAATACGGTCTCCCTGGCCCACATCCGAATTCAAGGCGTGGTATTGTGAGGGGATGAGCCCCGGGCCGCCGGCCACCTCACGGGTGGTGACCGTGACCGGTTCGCCGGCTGCCAGATCGATACTGCCGCCGGGAAAATCGCCGACCCGTATCTTGGGGCCACACAGGTCCGCCATGACGGCAATGGGTTCACCGAGCCGGTCGGCAGCGGTCCGGATCCGCCCGTAGGCCTGGCGGTGGCTCTCGTGGTTGCCATGGCTCATGTTGAGTCGGAACACATTGACACCGGCGGTGATGAGCCCTTCGATGGTTTCCGGGTCGTTGGAACTCGGCCCGAGGGTTGCCACGATCTTGGTCCGTCGGTACTTGAGCAATTTGACGTCGGCTTGAATCCGCATGGCTTCCTCCTCCCGGTTGTCTGTGTCAGTCCCGCAAAACGGCCATGGTATCCCGGGAGCAAATCGGTTATGGTCCCCGGCCATGACACACAAACAAACCCATACCATGGATCGGGTGGAAAAATCAGCATGCATCGGCGGGGAGATGTCGCAAAGCATCCTGCTGATCCTGGTCGCCACCCTGGGGATCGTGCTGATGAATACCTGCGCCAAGGTGGGCAGCGTGGCCCATGGCCCCATCGAAATGGTCTTTTACTTTCTCCTGATCGGGGTTCTGGTCTCAGGCCCTTACACGATCTGGGTTGGGAAAATCCCTGATATGCGACTGTTGCCATGGATGATCGGCATCGGGGTCTTCGCCGCGGTCCAGCAGTTGGCAAAAACCACCGCCTATCAATTGTCCGAAGCCTCCCTGCTGGCCCCCTATACCTACACGGCCATCGTCTGGGCCACCCTGACCGGCTGGATCCTGTGGCAGGATCTGCCGACCGTCCCCGTTGTGATAGGCACGGCGGTGGTCATTGGCTGCAACCTGTATATTCTCTTAAAGGAAAGGTGCTGACACCCCATTGCCGGTTGACAAAAGGGGGCGTCATTGGATATGCCCTTTACCTAGTGCCCATCCATAAATGCCCAATTTGCCCGATATCTGCGTTGCGCAAAAAATTTTATCCTCGGAATATCAACCATATGCCTGTGGTAAAATTTTTCGCACGCCTTGATCTCAACCAAATTTGTCGATTTATGGACAGACACTACCTATAATCTGTATCCGTAACCGGCCCGACAGGGTCATTTTTTTTGAAAGGAGCAATACCGTGGTAAAAATCGAGACCAGCATGGGCGACATCTTTATCGAATTGGACGAAGAAAAGGCCCCGAAGACCGTGGCCAATTTTCTCGGCTACGTCAACGCCGGCCACTATGACGGCACCATTTTTCACCGGGTCATTGACGGTTTCATGATTCAGGGCGGCGGGATGACCGAGGACATGAAGGAAAAGCCGACCGGGGAGCCTGTTGAAAACGAGGCGGACAACGGCCTGAAGAACGATGCCTACGCCGTCGCCATGGCCCGCACCATGGACCCGCACAGTGCCACGGCCCAGTTTTTCATCAGCGTGAAGAAGAACGATTTTTTAAACCACACGGCCAAGACACCGCAAGGGTGGGGGTATACGGTCTTTGGCAAGGTGACCAAAGGGCACGGTGTGGTCAACAAGATGAAGGGGGTGAAGACCGGCCGCAAGGGGATGCACGACGATGTGCCGGTTGAGCCGGTTACCATCCTCAAGGCCGAAGTGGTGGAGGCCCTGCCGGAGGGTTGATAGCGAGTAAAGAATCCTGGCCCAGAGGACCAGGCTTTGGTTTGCCCCGTAAGGGGCTGCTGTCGGGTGTTTGAAGTTCGAAGTGCCTAAAATGCCTAAAGTGCCTAAAATTAAGGAATTCTGCCATATCTTAGCTGAAAAAAGCTGGAGCGAAGCGACTCCTCAACTTTAGGCATTTCGAACTTTAGTGCATTTTAGGCATTTTCCGGCCGCCTTATCTTCAGGGATGGTTTTCTTTGAAAATGACCGACATGGCTCAGCCGTTTGATTCCGGGCCGAAGGAGCGCGTGAAGAGGTCGGCCAAGGCCTGGCGACCGGCGTCGGTCAGATTCCGGGTCCCGGTGCCGGCAAAGGACTGGTCCGTAATGGTCGGCGCCTCTTCGACCCACCGGCGGTCTTTCCAGCAAAACCACGACGCTTTCTCCTGATCGAATACACTCAAGGGGCGGTTGAAGAGCTTGGCCAGTTCAACACCCCACCCGGTGCCACCCTTGACCGTATCGTCCGGTTGGATCCACCCCACGGCGATCACATGGTACCCGTTGTTGATCATGTGAAAAATGGACTGGATGACCTTGCGAATCTTGTCAGCCTTGGAGAATTTCCGACCCATCCGGGCGGAAACGATCTCCATACTGACATTGCCCTTGTCCAGCTCTTCCCGGTTTAGAACCCGAACCCCGCGGGTCCGCGAGAGATTGTGTCCCTCAAAGGAAAAGTTGACCTCCTGGATGCCCCAGCGCTCGGCGAGCATGCCAAATTCGGATTCGGTGCCGCGGTGGCCGCCACTATAGAGTGTAATTTGCGAACGATCTGCCATGTTGTCCTCCGTCTCTTTCGGTGGATGGCACGCGAAAGGCGTGCCGGTCATTGCATTTCACCTAAACTCAGGTTTCATAAAAGCGTTGCCCGGAATCGAGCCGGCCCTCCCTGCTTGCTCCCGGTGGCCTGTTCATGGCCAAAAAAAAACACCCTGCCGTGGGCCGCAAGGGTGAGCCGTTCAAAGTAAGCAGCTTTTTTCAGTTGACAACCGGGTGGGGCGCATTTTATTTCACCCTTTGTCCGGGCCGGCAGAGACAGTCAAACTCAGGTCAATAAATCTGCTTGACCCGGCCCACCTGTCCGTCCGTGAGCCGAACCTTGATGCCGTGGGAATGCTGTTTGGATCGGGTCAGGATGTCACGCACCACGCCCCGGGTGAGTCGGCCGGTGCGTTGGTCTTTTTTCAGAACGATGTCCACCTCCATGCCGGGGACAACTGTTTCTCTGAGGGTTCCGTCCACGGGCTGCCTCCAAGGGGACATAATCATTTAAACGACGATGACCAACCGGTTTATTTCAATCCTGTTCCTGACGTTCATGGCGGCATCCTCCGCCCTCTTCTATATCCTCGCGGTCCTGATATGGATTTTCACGGCCCGGATCGACCGTCGTTTGGTCGGTCTGCACATGTTTACTTCCTTCTGGGCCTGTCTTTATCTCTGGATCATGCCGGCCTGGTCCGTGTCGGTCCGGGACCGGGACAAGATCCGTCGGCACGCCCGGTATGTGGTGGTTTCCAACCACCAGAGCCAGCTGGATATCCTGGTCGCCTTCCGGCTCTTTTTCCCTTTTAAATGGGTCTCCAAGGCCGAGGTGTTCCGACTCCCCTTCATCGGCTGGAACATGGCACTAAACGGCTACATCAAGCTTCGGCGCGGGGACAAGGAGAGTGTCCGAACGATGATGGATGCCTGTGAGAGAGCCATCTCCAGGGGGTGTTCGGTCTATTTCTTTCCAGAGGGGACCCGGTCGAAAACCGGCCAGCTCAAACCCTTCAAACCGGGCGCTTTCATTTTGGCCAAGAACATGCGGGTGCCGATTCTGCCTGTGGTGATCAACGGGACCCATCGGGCCCTTCCCAAGCACAGCCTGAACTTCCACGGGCGTCATCCCATCGAAATCCGGGTCCTGGATGAAATCCCCCTTGCCGCCTTTGCGCATTTGTCCGTGGCAGAGACGGCCGACATGGTCCGTGACCGGATCGCCCGGCACGTGGCCGAACATGGCGAATCTGTCCCTTCCGCCTTGCCGGTTTCCATCCACTCAAAAACCAATGCGTTATAGGGGCAGTCAGCCCCACCGAAAGAGCCGGTCATGGGAAATGCACGGCAAGCCAGATGGTGTCCTGGTCCGGGTCCGTATGGACCACCCGGTGCCTGACGCGGGCCGGTATGACCAGATGCTCCCCGGGCCCCAGCGCGACGGGCTCCGGTCGATCCTCAAAGGCGATTCGTGCCTGCCCTTTAACCACCATGACCCACTCGGCCCGATCCTGATCGTACCAGGATCCGGGGGCCGTGATGTGCCCCCGGGAGACGATTCTTTCGATGCGCACGCCATGGGATTCCACCAGAACGTGTATGGCTTCTTCGGCCAGTTCTGCCGGTATGTCGGAAAAGAGATTTTTGGGTGTCATGGCCTCCCTTTTCCGGAAAACAGAGAAGGCATCAGGTCCTGTTTGGTTCTCTCGATGATTTTTTCATAGGCGGTGGCGTTTCTCAGGACGTGGTGGGCCATTTCCACTCGCCGGTCACCACCGCTGGTGGCTTCCCGTGAAAAAGACTCGTATTCCGCCAAGGTTTTAAAGCGTCGGACGAAAAGTTCGCCCCAACCGTTGGTGTATACCACCCGGACATCCCGGTTCTTGCTGTCCCAGGGGGACTGCTCCAGGCCCACAATCACCAGCATTTTGTCAATGGTTTCCGTTTGAAGGTAGCTGGTGTAGTCGATCTCCTGGCTTCCGTAGTCGCCGAAAAACTGTGTGATCTTTCTTCCCAGATTGAGAACTTCCTGCAAGGTGATGTTCGAGGGATTGGGTCGCATGTTCAGGCGGCCGCTCACGAAAAGCCGGTTCCAGACAACAAAAGCGATGCCGTGAACGATATCCCGGCTCGATACCACCGGGGTGGCGTTGTCATTGCCGGAAAAGAGCCGCCAGATGTCCTTGTCCAGTCTCAGGCTCAAGGTGGATATGTTGAGCCTGCCCTTGGGGGTCTGGAGGACCGGCACCTTGAAGTCCTTTTTGAGGTAGAATGCCGATATTTTTCGACCGATAATGGTCAGGTCGCGGCGATCGCTTTCGCTTTCAATGCCGCCTTGGTTATCGGCGATTTCCCGGTATATTTCCAGCAACAGCCTGAAAAGACGGTCCCCGAGTTTAAGCTGGTCCTGAAATTTCCAGGATCCGGCGTCGCGAAGGACCTTCTGGCGGTCCTTGTTCAGCGGATAGTCCCTGAAAAAATCGCCGGCCAGCCGGTTTTTCAGCTTCTGGTTGCGGTTGTAAGGGTTGATCTCGCAACGGATGTAAAGGCATTCGATCAGAAAATTGAGTGCCTTCGGCTTGGTGCTTCGGTAATTTTCCGCAATGGCGCGCATGGTAAAGATGCTGAAATCGGGAAAGGGCTTGGCGCCGTCGCAAGACAGGACCTTTTCCCGGAAACGGTGACACATCAGCGCATCCTGGGGGGCGTCCAACAGGACTTTGAGCAGGCTCATCTTGATGATTGACTTGAGCGGATTGGACAGAGACTTGTGCAACTGCCACAGGGCGCCGCCAAAGTACTCCTTTCGCGAGACGCTTTCAATGTCTCCGAAATCGACCAGGTCGTATTCCCAGTAATCCTCGTCAGCCACGGCTGAAAGGGCGTCGTTGTATTGAATCTGAAGGTGGGGATCGTAACAGAGCCACCACAGGGGGAGCTTCCCGGCTATCACGATACAGGTTCGGTAGAATTCTTCCTTGAGGACATTTTGTTGGGTGCTGCCCGAGCTTTCAGCATCCACGCTGCCGAACCGGCACTCACGGATGGCGGTGATGTCGGAGACAAAGAAGTAGACCGGTATTTTCAGGTTCTGGTCCATCCAGTCCTTGATCAGGTTGACTTTCTGGTTGATCTGCCGCCACGCGGTTTTGTCGAAATGGCTTTTATCGATGCAGAGCCAGATGTCGCAGTCGGATTCGGACGTCTGGCTGACGCTGCCGACACTGCCAATGGTGTAAAGGCCCAAGATGGTAAAGCTCGTGGGGGCCGATTTGAGCAGGGACCCTTTTCCCCTGATGCCGAACCGTTTTTTGAATTCCCCCTCCCTGGATCGGATCTCCTTTGTCGTCTCGATGCCGTATACCCGAAAGGGCGCCTTGATGCGATCCAGGTAGCCGGGGACCCCGGGTTCATTTACGCTCAACAACCAGGGGAGCATATAGAGAATGGCGTCGCAGTCGCCCGGTGCCAGTTCCGAAAAGACGTTTTTTCGAAAATTGTTGTATTCCAGAAATTTCCGTTTGTTATGGGAAAGAACACGCTGGACGGTTTTGATATCCGATACATTGAACCCAGGCCCTTGGACCGAGGTGGCCTCTTTTCCCGGTCTGGCCGGGGATCGCGGCTTGGCTGCCATGGCTTGCGCTCCTTTTGACGGTGAGAAATACAGTTTGACCATAATGGACATGGGCCGCAAAGGCAATGGTTGAAGGGTAGAATACCATCGTCTATGGTTCTCCGGTTGACCGGATTACAGTCACCGGTTATGGTCAGGGCGTATAGGCCGTATGCGGGATTTAGCAACCTGACTTGACGGCACCTTTTCGGGTGTTCGGTCAAATTTCATTAAGGAGACAACCCATGAGACCACTGAATTTACAAAAAACCGTGCGCCGGGCAGCGGGTTACATTCTTCTGGCGGCCTTAGCGGCCGTGCTGTGGATGCCGTCAACCGCGGCCTTGGCCAAGGATTACGCCATCCCTTTCGACCTGATTCAAAAGAACTACAAGCACATCAAGGAGCCTGCCGGGGATTTCACCCTGAAGTACAAGGTGCCCGACGAATATGTCGAAGCCTTTGAAAAGGAAGGCCATGAGGCCGGTGTTCGGAAAAAAGTGGAAAAGTACCTGACCGGCAGGCGCAAGGAGATCCACCGGTTCATGGACATCTATGAAAAACAGCTCAAGGGGCTGGAAAACGGGTGGAGCCGCCAGAACATCCTCGTCCCCAAGAAAAAGCGCTTGGCTCAGATCAAGTCGGTCATGGCCGATTTCAACAAGGATTATCGGCGGATAAGATCGGATATTCAGGAAAAGCTGGAAAAGCGGCTTCAAAAGGAGTTCGCCCGCATCAACAAAAACTCCGAGGCCATCGACGACAACGTCTCCATCGGTGAGCCAAAAGCGGAAATGGACAACGAAAACTTTGATGTCGATGACGATTTTGAAAAATCGATTTTAAAAAAGAAAGAAAAGAAAGAAACTGACGACGAGGCCGAATCGGGTGACAAGTCCAACACCGAGGCCGAAGCCGCCAGAAAGTACCACGCATCGGTGGTGGCCGTTAAGAAAGTGCTCACGGGCCTGGGCAAGGAGACGGAGGATATCGCCGGTGCCCGGGGCAAACTCAACGATGCCATCGAGGTCATGCGAAAATCGCCCGCTGCGGATTTCAAGAAAAACGCCGGCAAACTCAAGGACCCCATTGCCGATTTCGGACGGGAAATAAAACAGTTCGAGGGCCGGCTCGCCGATGTTCGAAAAGCGGCTGACCAATCCCTGGAGATCATTCAGGCGGCCGGATCCAAGAAGGCCAAGACCCGCAAGAAGATCGCCCTGGCAAAGACGCGGGTGGAAAAAACCCTGGCGTCCTTGAAACAGTTTAACCGCCTGCTCAATGAGGGCAAGGCTCTCATCGGAACGGCCCGGTCTTTCATGAAGGCGGACAACGAGGCCAAGATCAAGAAAAGTGCCATGGGGCTGGTCAAAAAGGGTCGGACCTGGCAGGCGGCCATGGCCGAGGCGAACAAGTCGGTTCAGGGCGAGCTGGCCTCCTACAAATAGGCTGTCTCTGCCGCCCCGGCGGGGCGTGTGCCAAGCGGTTTGTGCCTGGAAACCGATGGCCATCGGTGCGAATCCATGCCCTTAACCGCCCATCATGGACTCGGGCATGCGCACCGCCACCACCTCGCCCCGGGCGCAAACCTGGCCCGCTGCTGACAGGGTGACGCGAACCACGACCTTTTTCTCCTTGAGTTCCGCAACAGTGGCCCTGACATCAATCGGCACGCCAATGGGCGTGGGCCTCAGAAAATCGACGTGAAGCGCCGCCGTGACGAACCGAAAGGGCGGTTCGGTGTCCATGGCCCGCCCCTGGGCACGATAGGCCGCGGCTGCGGCCGTTCCCGTGCCGTGACAGTCGATTACCGATGCGATCAGTCCGCCGTAGACATAGCCGGGTATGGCCAGATGGTGGGGCTGCGGGGTCAGGGTGCAGACCGTTTCATCGCCGTCCCAGTAGCTTTTGATCTGCAGTCCGTGGGCGTTGAGCCGGCCGCAGCCGTAACAGTGGCTCAGGTGATCCGGGTAGTAGTCCTGGAATGCCTTCTGATTCATGGGCACCTCATTTTTATCGGTTTTTTCCAATGAGCGGGATCACAAACATCACGCAGGCCAACAGGAAGATGACGCTTCCGGTCAGGCTCAGCCAATCGCCGCTACGGATATTGGCGACGATATAGCAGACTGCGCATGAAATGAAGAGAATCCAGCCGGTGATGTGATACGGTCGGTCACGGGTCGGCTCTGACAAAAAGGTTCTCCCTTGGGACGATGGTTTTTAAGGTTTTTCTTCAGCCTTCGGTCTTCGGCCTGAAACCCTGAATCCGGCCATGCTATGACTGCGTGTTTTTGGGGCACGCCCCTTCGAGGGGCAATCCAAAGCATGGTCCTCCGGGCCAGGATTCTTTATGCAACTATTAGGGTGGCACCTCCCTTCCTGCCGTAAGGGCAAGCCTTGATGCAAATGCCGCAAATGGGCGCGCCGATATGGGGCAGGGCGGCGAATTCTTCGGTCAGTTTGGCGACACACCTTGAAAAATCAAGGGCTTCGTTGCGATTTTGGTAATGGCTGTGGGTATTGACACCTCGAATGGCGCCTGCCGGGCAGGCATCGCGGCAGGCTGTGCATTTTCCGCAACGGTTTGCCAGCGGTTCGTCCGGCGTCAGGGGCGCATCGGTCAAGACGGTGACCAGGCGCACGCGGGAGCCGTACCGGGGCGTGATCAAAAGCAGGTTTTTGCCCTGCCAGCCCAGTCCGGCCATTCGGGCCACGGCCTTATGACTGATGGCGGCCTGCCAGGTTTCTCGGTCCAGCACCTGGGAGGCCGGTACCGGCAGGCTTTGATATCCCGCCTGCTGCAGCCCCATGGCGGTCTTGAAAGCAATCTCGTCCAGCAGCCGGTTGGCCGTCTGGTAGATGCTGGCATAGATGGGTGTGGGCCGGTCCTCGATGGCCTCAAACACCGCCGTGGGTAGTGGTACGGCGATGGCGAGGGCCCGTGAAAAAGGCTTTAGCAGGTCGACCGGGATGGTCTTGAGTCCAGCCAGCCGTGCGGTGTCCGCCACCCCCACCAGAGCCGCACCCCGGTTGATAACTTGCTGTTTGACGTCAGCGGTCAGTTCATCGGTCATGGTGGGACTCCTTTTCGAGCTTGATGATATGAAGGTCGTCGTGGAGAACCAGGGGGCGATGGGCGGTGCGGCTGCCGAGGAACTGGTCCACCTTCAGGGCAACCTCGCGTTCATAGGGCCTGTTGTAATAGGAAAACAGCCAGTTGAGCAGCTCGGTGCGATCGTCGAAAACCCACCGGGTGCGAAATCTGTCATCACAGGCCAGTGAAAACGGGGTATCGGCCACGGCTGCGGCCGCATGGACGAGTTGCGGGGACTCATCTTCAACCAGGCAGCAGATCCGTTCGATCTCCCCTTCCGGTTCCGGCTCGACGGCCACGATACAGCCACCGGGTTCGAGCACCCGCCCGGCCTCCTCAAGGGCTCGTGCACTGTTCTGGTGGTGCAGCGACAGTGTAAAGAGGACGGTATCAAACGATTCGGTCTCGAAGGGAAGATTCTCTCCCGACGCGGCGGCAAACACGGCGTCGGCGACCCGGTGCCTCGCCATTTTGATGCGCCCGGCATCGGGATCGACGGCCACCAGCCGTTGGGGAATACCGGCCAGCATGGCCGTGACACGACCGTCGCCGCAGCCGATTTCCAGGATACGGCACCCTTTCAGGTCTGCTGCCGCCAATATCGCCGCCAGCGTGCGTTCTTCTTTGTCTTCTTCCATGGGTGCGTTACCCTGAAATAAAGCCACGGATCATTTTGTCCCCCACTGGGGGCTTGGCTGAAGAGATCATCCGCTCTGCAGGTGGAGGCCCATCATGTTTTGTCTGTTGAATCTAAAAAAAAGGCCCGATGCCGGGTTATTCGGCGGTCGGGCCTTGCTGGGAATGGGACGGGAACGGTTTATCCTTCCGCCGGCGTTTCCGGGGCGACCGTCTCGGATTTGGGTTCAGCCGTCGCCGGTTCTATTTTTTCATCGCTGCCGGAACCGTCGGCCTGGGCCTCTTTGGCCCCACCCGCGGGCGAACGGCGCCTGCGCCGCGGGCGGCGCCTCTTTTTGGCAGGGGCGGCGGTTTTGGCCGGCGCCTCGCTTTGACCATCGGCGGCGACGGTCATCTGTTCCGGTGCGGGTTGTTCCACGGAGGCGACGGCGGTTTGCTCCGGCAAGTCAGGCTCTTCCACCGAATCGACCGGCCCTACAGCGAAACCGAAAAAGGTTCCCGGACAATAGCCCGGCGTCCTTTTGGGCGTGTATTCGCCGTGGCGGTGCACCATGGCGGGTCGTTCCCTGACGGATCGTTCCCTGACGGGCCGGTCCCTCACGGGTCGGTCCCCAACGGGTTTTTCCCTGACGGGTCGGGCCCTTTTTTTATCAGCGACACGCGTTCTTGTTCTATTTGGGCCCGGTTTTCGATCCCGTCGCCTTCGGTCCGACTTGACCGGTCCGGCCTTGTCTTCTACGTACCAGTCCTCCTCGGGCCAGACCACGGGAATTTTGTAATCGAGCAGCTCTTCCATGGGCTCCAGGTGGAAGACATAATTGTCGCAGGCCAGGGACAAGGCCCGGCCGGTCTTCCCGGCCCGTGCCGTTCGGCCGATGCGGTGGACGTAGTTTTCCGCGTCCTGGGGAAGGTCGTAATTGAACACATGACTGATATCTTCCACATGGATGCCGCGCGAGGCCACGTCCGTTGCCACCAGGATCTTGATTTGCCCGTTCTTGAAGCTGTCCATGAGATGGAACCGCTTGGTCTGGGGCAGATCGCCGGTAATCCCTTCGGCCGGCCACCCGTTTCCCTTGAGCTTTTCCGTCAGCCATTCCACGCCGGACTTGGTGTTGACAAAGATCAACGCCCGGGTCCAGTCTTCGCGCTGAAGCAGTCCGAGGAGCAGGGCCAGTTTCCGATCCACGCCCACATGGTATAACTCCTGACCAATGCCCTTGACCGTCACTTCTTCGGGGGTCACTGCGATAAATTCCGGCAGATTCATGTACTCGTAGGTAAGTTCCATGACCCGGTAGGACAAGGTGGCTGAAAAGAGCATGGACTGGCGCTTTTCGTAAGGGGGAAGCTTGCGCAGCAAAAAGCGCATGTCCTTTTCAAAGCCCAGATCCAGCAGCCGGTCAGCCTCGTCAATGACCAGAATACGAATGCCGCCGGGCTTGAAGATGCCCTGTTTCATATAATCGAGAATCCGGCCCGGGGTGCAGATGACCATGTCCACACCCTTGCGCAGGATGTCGGCCTGTTTCCCGTAGTCCACGCCGCCGACGATCTGAGCGGCTGTCAGGCCGGTGTATTTGCCGATGAGCATGGCTTCTTCATAAATCTGCAGCGCCAGTTCTCGGGTGGGGGCCACCATCAGTGCGGACGGAACGCCCGGCTCACGATCGGGCATGCTCAAGAGTCTGGTAATGGCCGTCACCAAAAATGCAGCGGTTTTCCCGGTGCCGGTCTGGGCCTGACCGGCCACATCGCGACCGGCCAGGGAAACCGGCAGGGTCTGGGCCTGAATGGGAGAACACTGAACAAATCCGGCTTCAGTCAATCCTTTGAGCAGTTCTTCCGGCAGTTCGAAATCATCAAAGCGGGTCTGGGTGAGAAATTTTGGCGTGTCCATCCGTTGGAGGGGCGCCTGTGTATCGACATCTTCTGGCATTTAGTCCTCTTGGGTTCGTCGGCCTGGCAGATGTTGCGGCGGCCGGTACAATTTAAAGCAATTATACGCTTTTTTCAGTGTATTGCAAGTCGTAGCCTTATATGGGCCCGGATAGGCGGCCAACCCGATGCCGGCGGAGCCGGCCCGGTTTGCCGCTATGTTGTTGTTGTGGGGGCTTCAGGCCCACCAAATACCGGATCGGCCGGGGTATCAATTTTTTTCTCCCCAGGTTTCGTCGGTTTTTTCCATGAAGGCGATGGGGCATGAAGATCGGAATTTGCAGTAAATTTCCGGATCACGACATTTCAGGCAGTCCAGGCATAAAAATATGCCATGTTTCTGGCATTGAAACCCCGTTTCCCTGTCGGGGTGGTGTGTGCAATTTCCCATTGTTTTGTTTTCCTGTTATGGATGGAAACTAGTTTAAGGGCGGTGAACCCATTGTCAATGACCCATCGCCAGGCACATGATGCTTCGTCCCGCCCGACGTTTGCAGGATCCAGCCCGGTGTGGTATCGGGCTGGGGTTTGACCAAAATCGTGCCGTGTTTTCAATTCACAGTTGGAATCTATGTCCGGCGGGCACGGATAATTTACTCATAACGCTGACGGAAAACCATGGATCATTTTTTCAAAGTCACCCACCTTCCCGACGTGCTGGCCTATCGCTCCCAATTTTGTCGGGCCGGTATTGAATCCGTTGCCCTTGATGCCGTCTGCGGCCGAATTCTGGCTGCCGATCTGGTCGCCGATTTGGACCTGCCCGGGTTTTCCAGGGCGACCATGGACGGATACGCCGTGGCGGCCGCATCCACCTTCGGTGCCAGTGAAGCCAATCCGGCTTACCTTGCCCTCAAGGGCCGTGTGTCCATGGGGGAAAAGCCGGCCTTTGGCGTCGGGCCGGGCGAGGCGGCCGGTATCGCCACCGGCGGCATGCTTCCCCAGGGCACCGATGCGGTAGCCATGGTGGAACATACCGAACTGCTGGATCCGACCACCATTGAGGTTTACCGAAGTGTCGCCCCCGGCCAGCACGTCATTGCCGCGGGAGAAGACTATGCCCTGGGGAACATTGTTTTGACGTCGGGCTCACGGATTCGTCCCCAGGAAGCCGGTCTTCTGGCGGCATTCGGCCAAAATACGATCCGTGTATTTCAAAAACCCCGTGTCGGTATCGTCTCCACCGGCGACGAGATCGTTCCCGTGGAACAGATACCCGCCAGGGGACGCATTCGCGACATCAACACCCACACCCTCTCCGGCCAGGTCCTGGCAGCGGGGGGCGTGCCCGTGGCCTACGGCATTGTCAGCGACGATTTTGATGACCTGAGAGCGGTCTGCCGGCAGGCCCTGGACGAGACCGACATGGTCCTGATTTCCGGTGGCAGCAGTGTCGGTATCCGGGATTTTACGGTGCGGGTTCTGGATAGCCTCCCCCAAAGCCGGATCCTGGTTCAAGGCATCTCCATCAGTCCGGGCAAACCGACCATTCTGGCCGATACCGGCGGCAAGGCCGTGTGGGGGCTCCCCGGGCATGTGGTCTCGGCCATGGTGGTTTTTTCCGTGGTGGTCCAGCCGTTCCTGGAAACCATGGCCGGGCTGTCGGAGGCCGGGGGAAAGCGACTTCACGTGCCAGCCCGTCTTAGTCGAAACGTGCCCTCGGCCCAGGGCCGGATCGACTTTATCCGTGTCCGGCTCAGCCAAACCGGTGGAAAACTGATGGCAGAACCGCTCCTGGGCAAGTCGGGCCTGATCAATACCATGGTCCAGGCCGACGGCCTGATTGCCGTGGACATAAACACCGAGGGGCTCGATTGCGGCGAGGCGGTATCGGTGATGGTTATTTAACAGGGATGGACAGGATACACAGGATAAAGACAACTGGTTTGAACCGCTTGACTTGAGGAACCTATCCCGTTCATCCTGTGTATCCCTGTTTTAAAAAAAACAAGTGCCGCAGAATTAACAGGGATGGACAGGATACACAGGATGAAGACAACTGGTTTGAACCGCTTGACTTGAGGAACCTATCCCGTTCATCCTGTATATCCCTGTTTGAAAAGATGGATCCGCCAATTTAACAGGGATGGACAGGATACACAGGATGAAGAGTGCCGGTCTGGGCAGTCTTGTTAGAGACAAATATCCCGTTGATCCTGTGTATCCCTGTTTGAATAAGCGGCGCTACGGGCCATGGAGGCACAAGATAGGCATGATAAAGAATCCTGGCCTGAACTGTTTTGCTTTAGAAGAATATCCCGTTTATCCTGTGTATCCCTGTTTGAAAAAACAAGTGCCGCAGAATTAACAGGGATGAACAGGATAGACAGGATGAAAAGTGCCGGTCTGGGCAGTTTCGTTAGAAACAACTATCCCGTTCATCCTGTGTATCCCTGTTTACAAAGATGGATCCGCCAATTTAACAGGGATGGACAGGATACACAGGATGAAGAGTGCCGGTCTGGGCAGTTTCGTTAGAAACAACTATCCCGTTCATCCTGTGTATCCCTGTTTGAAAAGATGGATCCGCCAATTTAACAGGGATGGACAGGATAGACAGGATGAAGACAACTGGTTTGAACCGCTTGACTTGAGGAACCTATCCCGTTCATCCTGTGTATCCCTGTTTGAATAAACGGCATTACGGGTTTAATATGGGGGCACAAGATAGGCCGGATAAAGAATCCTGGTCTGAACTGTTTTGCTTGAGAGAAATTATCCCGTTCATCCTGTGTATCCCTGTTTGAATAAACGGAACTGCCGATTTGACAGGGATGGACAGGATAGACAGGATGAAGACAACTGGTTTGAACCGCTTGACTTGAGGAACCTATCCCGTTCATCCTGTATATCCCTGTTATTAGAAAGAGATCTAAAAACCATGAAACGAAACATCTATCTGAAGAAGAAAAGCCTGGAAGAGGCGAAGGCCATCCTCTTTGACCGGTTTTCAGACCTGGGGCTCAAGGCAAGTGAGATTGTGCCCGTGCCCGATGCGGTGGGCCGTACCCTGGCCGAGCCGGTCTTTGCCCGGCTGTCGTCGCCGAATTTTCATGCCGCCGCCATGGACGGCATTGCCGTTCGTGCCCGAGATACCTTTGGCGTGAGCGAAACCCGGCCCAGAGAACTGGTTGTTGGCGAGAAAACTTTTTTCCTCAACACCGGCCATGTGCTGCCGCCCCAGTGCGATGCCGTGATTATGATCGAAAATGTCCAGGTGATCGACGAGACCCGGGTGCGAATCGAAGCGCCGGTGTTTCCCTGGCAGCATGTCCGGAAGATGGGCGAAGATATTGTGGCCACCGAGCTTCTTTTTGCCCAGAATCATCTGGTCACCCCTTATTGCGTGGGCGCGCTACTCTCCGGCGGTATTTTTTCGGTTCCGGTGCGAAAAGCGCCCCGGGTGCTCATTATTCCCACCGGTTCCGAACTGGTGGACTGGCGCGACTTGGGTCCGGCTGCTCTGGCGCCGGGCCAGGTGCTGGAAACCAATTCCTTTGTCCTGGGCAAACTGGTGGAGGCAACCGGCGGCACCTGGACCCGTCACGAGAAGGTGTCCGACCGACAGGAAAAAATTGCCGACGCCGTAACCGGTGCCGCGGCCCAGGGATACGACATGGTCCTGATTGTGGGCGGCTCATCCGCGGGGAGCGAGGATTTTGCCCGTGCGGTGATCGCCGAACTCGGTGAGGTCCTGGTGCACGGCGTGACCATCATGCCCGGAAAGCCGGTGATCATGGGCACCGTATCGGACCGCCCGGTGTTCGGGATTCCCGGCTATCCCGTATCGGCCATCATCGCCTTTGAGCAGTTTGTCCGCCCGATGATTTGCCGCATGCTGGGGCGGCCGGATTTCGAGCCGGTGCTGGCCGAAGTGGTGCCGACCCGAAAGATCGCCTCCAAACTTGGCGTGGAAGAATTCTTGCGGGTCAAGCTGGGACGGGTCGGAGACCGCATCACCGCCACGCCATTGCCCCGGGGGGCGGGATGCATCACCTCCATCACCGAAGCCGACGGAATTATCCGTATTCCCGCTCATGTGGAAGGGTTGCCCGCCGGCGAGCCGGCGGCCGCCGAACTCCTGCGGCCCCTATCCTCGGTCAACAACGCCCTGGTCGTGGTCGGCAGTCACGACAACACCCTGGATATTCTGGCCGACCAGGTTCGGGTGCGCCATCCGGGGCTGACCGTCTCTTCCAGTCACGTCGGTAGCCTCGGCGGGCTCATGGCCATACGAAAAGGGGTCTGCCACGTGGCCGGCACCCATTTGCTTGATACTGATGACGGTTCCTACAACATCTCCTACATTCAAAAATACCTGCCGGACACACCGGTCCGGCTGGTCAATCTGGTCTTTCGCGACCAGGGGCTGATCGTTGCCAAGGGAAACCCCAAGGGGATACGGGGAATCGAAGACCTGGCCCGGCAGGACGTCTCCCTGATCAACCGGCAGGCCGGCTCCGGCACCCGCATTCTCCTGGACTACCGGCTGGGACAGATCGGCCTGGATCCGGCCGGAATTGCCGGCTACGGAGACGAAGAATTTACCCACATGGCCGTGGCCGTGGCGGTGCTTAGCGGGGTCGCCGACACCGGGATGGGAATCCATGCCGCGGCAAAAGCCCTGGACCTGGATTTTATTCCCGTGGTTACGGAACAGTACGACCTGGTGATTCCCGAAGCCTTTTTCGCCATTGCCCCGGTCCGCATTCTGCTGGAAACCATTGGCACCGAAGACTTCAAACAGCGGGTCCTGGCCCTGGGCGGCTACAACACCGATCGTACCGGCACGTTCTGGATCTGATTCCAATTTGCATATTGAAACTTTGCCCATGTGTACTTAACAAGAGGGCGCTTGTGCCTTACACTTTCATGGACCATACGGCCGACTTCGGGATCGAGGTTTGGGCCGGTGATGCCGGTGAACTCTTTTCCGGCGCTGCCGAAGCACTCTTTGACCTGATTGTGGATCGCGGCGAACTCAGGAGCGAAACGACCCGGTCGCTCGTAATTGTTGGTGCGGACTGGACCGACCTGCTGGTCAACTGGCTTCGGGAACTGCTCTACCTGTGGAACGGCGAACAGCTTCTGGTCTGTCGGACCGTGGTCGACCCCATTTGCCCCAAGGGACTCCGCGCCACGGTCGTCGTTGACAGGTTCGATCCGGGGCGTCATCATATTGAAAATAAAGTCAAGGCGGTCACCTATCACCTGGCCCGGGTCGAGGTGGCTTCCGGAAAATGGACGGCGCGGTTCATTGTAGATGTTTAGTTTAGGGGCGGGTGAAGGGTAAAAGGTCAAGGGTAAAGGGATGGAGGGATGGAAAAGGGCGGTTTCAGAGAACTCCGAGTTTGGCAAAAAGGGGTCGAACTCGCTGTAAAAATATATAAAATAACAGGCTCGGGCAGTTTTTCCAAAGATTACGATTTGAAAGGCCAGATTCGTAAGGCCGCTGTTTCGATACCGAGTAACATCGCAGAAGGCGATGAACTGGGATCTAACAAACAGGCAAATAGACATTTTTATATCGCCAAAGGCTCTTCTGCAGAAGTTTTTACGCAAGCCCTTGTCGCTTATAGGGTCGGTCACATAAGCGAGGACGTCTTTGCGAATGTCGAAATGGATTGTGGCGAGATTTCTCGCATGCTGGCGAACCTGATCAAAGCTCGCTCAACCTCACCCTGATCCGCCACCCTTGACCCTTAAACCTTTAACCCGTTTTTGTTCCCTTCAGCCTTCAGCCTTCTACCTTTAACCTGATCTTATCATGCCCATCCAACAGATTGATCCATACCGATGGCAACTGGCAAAAACCGGCAACATGCGGGTGCCCGGTATGATCTATGCCAGCGAGAAAATGATGCGCGGCGCCGGCCAGGAGGAACCCCTCAAGCAGGTGGCCAATGTCGCATCGCTGCCTGGTATTGTGCGGGCGTCCCTGGCCATGCCGGACATGCACTGGGGCTATGGGTTCCCCATCGGCGGCGTGGCCGCCTTTGACTGGGAGTCCGGTGTCATCTCCCCCGGGGGGGTGGGATACGACATCAACTGCGGGGTTCGACTGGCCCGGACCTCCCTGAAGGAAGACGAGGTCCGGGGGCGGCTCAGCGACCTGGTCGACGCCCTGTACCGGGAGATCCCCTGCGGTGTCGGCTCCACCGGCGCCATCAAGCTCTCCCTTGCCGAGGAAAAAAAGGTCCTCTCCCAGGGGAGCCGCTGGGCCGTGCATCAGGGCTTTGGAGAGGAGGGGGATCTCGATCATACCGAAGACGGCGGATGCCTGCCCCATGCCGACCCTTCACTGGTCAGCGACCGGGCCCTGGACCGGGGGCGCCGACAGCTCGGCACCCTGGGCTCGGGCAACCATTTTATCGAAGTGGGGGTGGTGGACGAGATTTTCGATGCAAAGACCGCCGCGGCCTTCGGTCTGTTTAAAGGCCAGGTTACCCTGATGCTCCATTCCGGATCCCGCGGTTTCGGCTATCAGGTCTGCGACGATTTTCTGGCTGTCATGGCCCGTCATGTGCGGACCCTGGATTTTGAGATTGCCGACCGTCAGCTCGCCTGTGCCTGGATCCAGTCCGAGCCGGGGCAGCGGTATTTTCATGCCATGGCCTGTGCCGCCAACTATGCCTGGGCCAACCGGCAGGTCATGCTGCAACTGGCACGGAACGTTTTTCAGAAGGTTTTCAGCATCGGTCCGAGAAACCTGGGCATGAATCTGGTTTACGACGTTTGCCACAACATCGCCAAACGTGAACCGCACGAGGTAGACGGTCAAAAGCGTTGGCTCTGTGTTCACCGAAAAGGGGCCACGCGAAGCTTTCCCCCCGGGCATCCGGCCCTTTGCGAGGCCTACCGGGAGACCGGACAGCCGGTGATCATTCCCGGTGACATGGGCACCGCTTCCTACGTGCTGGCCGGAACGGACCGGGCCATGGCCGAAACCTTCGGGTCCACCTGCCATGGTGCCGGTCGGATTCTGAGCCGAACAGCAGCCAAGAAGGCGTCCCGGGGCAGGGCCATCAATCGCGAACTGGAGGACAAAGGGATTTTGGTGCGCTGGACCGGACGGGCCACCCTGGCCGAAGAGATGCCTGATGCCTACAAGGATGTCTCGGAGGTGGTGGACGTGGTGCATGGCGCCGGCATTTCGCGGAAAGTGGCCCGCCTCCGGCCCATGGGGGTGGTCAAGGGATGATGGCACAGGTCACGGTCAATGGTGACATGAAACCCATGGCTTTAGAAAGTTCGCCGGTGCACCGCCAGATAACACCAACTATTTGCACTGGTGTTTTGTACATAACCTGATAATTACTTATTCGGTTATGCCGTTCGATCGGCATGGTCACCGTTTGATCCCGGCACTGGGGCAAGCCCTGCGAGGGCCGGGGCATGATGGTGTTTCGGATTTTCTTACGAGTGCATCAAGATTGCGGAGTGTGGCGAATTTGGATCTGTTTCAAGCATCGGTTCTCGGTATCGTTCAAGGATTGACTGAATTTCTTCCGGTCAGCAGCAGCGGACACCTGGTCCTCTTCCAGCATCTCTTCGGGCTCAATGAGCCCGAGCTGGCTTTTGACATCAGTGTTCATATCGGAACCCTGGCGGCCGTGCTGTTCTATTTTCGCCTGGACCTGTGGGCCATGGTGACGGCCCTGATCCGGTTGCCGGGACGGCTGGCGGGTGGAGAGCGATTTTCGGATCTGGCGGAAACGGACGAGGCGATCCGCATGGCCCTGCTTATCGTCCTTGCATCGATCCCCACGGCCATTCTCGGCCTGGCCTTCAAGGAGATTGCCGACCAGCTTTTTTCATCGGTGGCCATGGTGGGCGGAGCACTTCTGGTGACGGCCGGATTGCTTTGGAGCACCCGGCAACGAAGGGTTGAAGGCGCCGGCATTTTGGCGTTTACCCTGGTTGCGGCCATGATCATCGGGCTGGTGCAGGGTCTGGCCATCATTCCGGGTATTTCCCGATCCGGCGCCACCATCGCCGTGGGGATTTTGTTGGGGCTCAACCGGGAAACGGCGGCGCGGTTTTCGTTTCTGCTTTCCATTCCGGCGGTTGCCGGCGCCGGGCTGCTGGGGGCCAGGGACCTGGCCGGACCCGAGGCCATCCCGTTGGTCGTGGTGGCCGTGGGCACCGTGATTTCGGCCATTGTCGGGTATGGCGCCCTCCGGTTGCTGGTTTATATTGTCAGGCGGGGCACCCTGCATCGGTTTGCCCCATACTGCGGCGTGGTGGGAATCGCCGCCTTGGCATGGGGACTGTGAGCCCCAACAGTTGACAGACCCGTAAAAAAGTCATTTGTGCCTTTGTGGTAAATTTGAATATTTTTACGAGACCATCAAAGTTGCATCGATAGGGTAAGGAAAGGAGAAACGATGAATCCGGAAATTTTCAGGGAATACGATATTCGGGGCATTGCGGGAAAGGACCTGAACGAAGGGGACGTGGAGCAGCTCGGCAGGGGCGTCGGCACCTTCCTTCGCCGTCACGGATGCCTGACGGTGTCCGTGGGGCGGGACTGCCGGTTGACCTCGGATGCCTATGCCCAACGGGTCATTGAAGGGCTGCGGGCCGCGGGCTGCGACGTCACCGACATCGGCGTCTGCCCGACGCCGGTCCTGTATTTCTCCATTCGCCATTTCAACCAGGACGGCGGGGTGATGGTCACCGCGAGCCACAACCCTGCCGCGTACAACGGTTTCAAGTTGTGCATCGGCGCCGATTCGATCCATGGCGAACAGATTCAGCAGATCCGAGGCCTCATCGAAGCCCGCGATTTCGAAACCGGCCAAGGCTCTTTTGCCGAGGCCGACGCCGTGACCCCATACATGGCGCTTGTGGAGCAAAATATCAATCTCGTCCGCCCCTTACGGGTCGGCGTGGATGCCGGCAACGGCACGGCCGGTGTGGTAGCCGTGCCCATCATGAAAAACCTCGGCTGCCAGGTTCACGATATCTACTGCGACATGGACGGCCGCTTCCCCAACCACGAGGCCGACCCCACGGTGCTGAAAAACATGCGCGACCTCATCGATCTGGTTCGGGAAAAAAACCTGGATCTGGGAATCGGTTTTGACGGTGACGGCGACCGCATCGGCGTGGTGGACGAAAAGGGGAACATCATCTACGGCGACCGGCTGATGATCATCTTTGCCCGGGAGATCCTGTCCCGCAAGCCGGGAGCGGCCTTCGTCTCCGAGGTCAAGTGCTCCAAGACCATGTATGACGACATCGAAAAGCACGGCGGCCGGGCCATCATGTGGAAAACCGGGCACAGCCTCATCAAAAAGAAGATGAAAGAGGAAAAGGCCGAACTGGCCGGAGAGATGAGCGGCCATGTCTTTTTTGCCGACCGTTATTACGGCTACGATGACGCCACCTATGCGGCCTGCCGGCTCCTGGAGATCCTGGCCGCCACGGGGAATCGAATCTCCGAATTGCTGGCCGGCGTGCCGGCCACGTTCACCACGCCGGAAATCCGCGTTGAATGCCCGGACGACATCAAATTCGGCGTGGTGGCCAAAACCACCGCTTATTTCCGGGAGCGCTACGATGTCATCGATATCGACGGCGTGCGGGTTCTGTTTGACGACGGCTGGGGCCTGGTCCGCGCCTCCAATACCCAGCCGGCCCTGGTGCTGCGCTTTGAAGCCATGACCGAGGCCCGCCTGGAGGAGATCCGCAACCTGGTGGAATCGGTGGTCAAGGAGATCCGGGAAAAATGATTTAACAGGGATGAAAGGGTTATTTTATCTTCCTAATCAACAGACCAGAAGTTGTTTCAAAACCTCGGATCGGCTTTGAGATCAAGGCGCGGGCCGCCGAAAAAACCCGCGGTCACGCCACGGCGTGATGAGTATTTTGAGAAGGCCCGCAACGCCGAGATCGAAGCTTAGATCAGGTTTTGAAATGGCTTCCAAGGAGAAAACCGACCATGCCGATCTACGAGTACCAGTGCAACGGCTGCTGTCACAGCTTTGAATACCTGACTTTTTCTGCCAGTGAGCCGGCCCCGGCCTGTCCCGAATGCCAGTGCACGGATGTGGTAAAACTGATGAGCGCCGGTGCCATTCGGCCCCAGGGCGTTCCCAGCGGTTCCGGGGGGTTCGCGCCGCCACCCTGCAAGCCCTCCGGCTGAGGGATCTAAACGCCGGCTCCCGTGTGGAGCCTCAAAGATCATCCAGGCGCCTTCCCAACGGCCGGACCCGCGGCCGGCCGTTCCTTCGCCCCTTTCTTTACAGCCCTGCCATCGGGCGCGGTGTTCGGCTGCGCCGGCAAAAGGTCCTTGTGACCCGAAGGCCTGAGTGGTAAAAGTGCGGGGTTTTTTTTATTCGGAACAGGAGTTTTCGTCCTGTGGGCCAGGATTCTTTGCTCACAACGCCCGACCCGATTCGCCATGGAATCTCTGGACAGGAAAATTTTCGGCACCCTTTTTTTCTCGATTTTCGCGGCGGTGACCGGCGTGGGCATCGTGGTACCGCTGCTGCCGGTCTACGCCCACGACCTGGGCGCCAGCGGCATCTACATCGGGCTGATCTTTGGCTCGTTTTCCCTGTCCCGGACCGTTTTCATCCCCTATTTCGGCAGCCGTTCAGACCTGCGTGGCCGAAAGCCCTTTATCGTGATCGGCCTTTTGTCCTATGCCCTGGTCTCCGTGGGGTTCATGCTGGTTGACGCGGTGGGACCGATCATTGTCCTGCGGTTTTTTCAAGGCATTGCGTCGGCCATGATGATGCCGGTAATCCAGGCCTATGTGGGAGACATCACCCCACCCGGCAAGGAAGGGACCGTCATGGGTCTCTTCAACCTGTCCATGTTCATGGGTTTGAGTTTCGGGCCCCTCATGGGCGGCTTCATCAAGGACCGGTTCAGTCTCGATGCCGCCTTTATGGCCATGGGCATTCTCTCCCTGGGGGGGTTTGCCCTGAGTCTGGTCCTTCTGCCGCCGCGGAACACCGAACGGGTGGTAAAAAAGGGGGCGGTTGCCATTGACTGGCGCCGTCTGCTCGCGGACAAGGGGATCCTGAGCCTGGTCTTTTTCCGCATCGCCTATACGGCCGGTATCGGTATCATCTGGGGTTTTCTGCCGGTTCTGGCCGACACGGAACTGGGCCTGTCCGGATCCACCATCGGGTTTCTCATCATGCTGGGCGTCTTTGTCAGCGGGGTGCTGCAGGTGCCCATGGGCGTCCTTGCCGACCGGGCCAGCAAGACCCTGCTGCTGGTTTGTGGCGGTCTGGTTGTGGCGGTGGCTATCTCTTCCTACCGTTATTCCCAAAGCCTCACCGGCCTGCTGCTGGGCAGTATCGGCTTTGGCTTCGGCGGCGGTATCGCCATGCCCTCACTCATGGCCGTGGCCGTGGTCAAGGGAAACCGTCTCGGCGCCATGGGCTCGGTTATGGGGCTGATCACCATGGCCCACAGCTTCGGCATGCTGGGCGGGTCGCTGCTGGCCGGCATCCTCATGGATTTTTACAATCTGCGCCTCTCCTTTACAGCCGGCGCCGCGCTCATGCTCATGGCCGTTGTTTTTGTTTTCCTCTGCCGCCACGAGTTGGACATCAAAGGGCCGGTTCCTTCCCTGGATAAAAGCCCCATCGATCCCATCGGTTAGTTAGTGTCCGTCCACGAATTTCATATTTCGTGGATGGGCACCTATGGACGTTTCCAATTCATAAATGAGAATTTTTGTCCAAGGTCAAGGAAATCAAGCCATTGCGCGGAGGCGTAGCCGGCTACGCCGCACAAGAAATGGCGCTGATTGACGCAGAGATTGGGCAAAAAGGCCATTTATGGATGGAAACTAGTTAATCGATGAATTTTCCGATGATACCGTGCTTTAATTTGATTTCGCGGATAAGGCGGTCATAATGTTGCATCCTGATGATCGAACGGATAACCAGATATACGCCAAAGAAAAGTAAAGCGAGATTAAGCAGCACCAATGGAATCAGGAAATGCAAGACATGAAGGGCATCATAATATTTTGAGGTGACGATCAAAAAACTCATCACCGAAAGAGGCAGCGCCAAGACGGCGATACCCGTCCGCATCACGGCTAAAGAGGTGCGTTTTTCCGCCAAAACAAGTTGTGCTTCGCTGATTGCGATTGAATCACGTTGGGTTTTATCTTGGTTCATCTTATTCCCGTTGATCATCGGCTCAATCGAATTCCTCGCCGAACAATAGTGACCACGCACTCCGATAGGCGACTTGATGTCGGGTTTCGACAGGCAGGTGATTTAGAAAATTTCTGTGATTCTTGTCATATTTATCGATTTTGTTAAGACGGTCTCCGCCGAGATCTAAAGCCGATAAGAATCGCCGGGGATGGGCGATAATAAGGTCACGCCATTGGGCCTTGAGGTTGCCGTCATCAGTCCAAACGCGCGCATGGCGCTGATTGCTCGGGGGATATACCGACCGGGCGTTGCCAAATGCGGTATCAAAATACAGATTCGGGAAACGCCGGACCAGGGCATCGACATATTCGGGCGTGTAGCTGGCGCCGCGCTCAATATAGCGTATCTGGGCCAAATGGCACCAGATCACGTTGGCTTTTGGATACTGTTCCAGCATTTTTTCGAGCGGCGCCAACAGTTCATTCTCTATTTCGTAATGAATCTGGAATGGCATTCCGGCCTTTTCACTCATGCCGAACACGCGATGCCCAATGGGGCCATTGATCGGAACGTGAACGTCACGGTCGGTCTCACCGCGCTTGGCCTGTCTCGGCGACGGGTAGTGGCGAAACTCGAACTCACCGAAAAGCAGTATTTGCTTCTTGAGGGCGGCAGCTTCCTGAGCGTCAAGAAAGGGTTCGGTATCCTCTGTCAGAGCGGGTGGTTGCCCGCCGTTTCCCACAGGAATAAAACGGTCCGGGTAACCGGCGAGCAACGTCTTTGACAAGTTGTCGAAACGAACGCCTTTCCGAAATTGGCCTTTGCCGATATCGGCTGAAAGCGCCATCAGTCCGATGTTGAGCCGATCCATGCTCTCTGCCACCGACGCCATGTCGAGTTTCCTGGAATTGCATGAACTCTCGATATCGATATAGGGCAGCCCACCGGCGGCAAGGATCTTCTTTAAACGCTTTGCGTATCCCGCTTTTAATTGGGCGAAATCGACGATGTTGTTAGCGCTTCCGATTCTTGGCAGGCTGGTAATAAAAGGAAGCGCACAGAGAATCTTGACAAAACGACGTCTGGTAATCATATGGATTCAATCTCTTTCGATGTTAACGTTGACAGCATCGTAAAAAAAATCATTTCTCACCATGAAGGGCATGAAGATCATGTAGTGGAATGATAATTCTGCAAACTTGAACTATATGGACTAAATGTTCTTCATGGTAAAATAAAAATTTGGCCTGTCGGTGACTTTTTGCGAGAGCATCAATGTTTCCATCGGACATAAAGATACCCAAAGCGATTTTGGTGTATTGTTTCATGAATGAGAAATTGTGTTGGAAAACAAATTGAGAACGACCACGCCCGCCATGATGAGCAGGAGACCTATGATTGCAGGAATGTCCAGTGCTTGCCCAAGGAAGGCCCATGCAATCAGCGCCACTAGCGCAACCCCCACGCCTGACCAAATGGCATAAGCCACACCAACGGGAATCGTCTTAAGGGTGAGTGACAGAAAGAAAAAGGCCGATGCGTATCCCACGGCAACGACAAGCGATGGCCACAAGCGCGAAAAACCATCAGACGCCTTTAGTGCCGAGGTGGCAATCACCTCGCTGATAATAGCCACCGAAAGAAAAATCCATTGCTGCATTCGTATGATCCTCAGGATTGCGTTTCCGAACGAGCTATAGCTTTTGCGGCGCGAAGCCGTCTTTTTCATATTTGGCCCGCGGTTGCCTTTTTTCCACCGAACCTTATGTTACCATGAACCATCCGGGCCGCAAAGGCCGGATCATGTTTACGAAACCATCGGAGGCCCCATGGACCGACCCGCTGTTCTAGAAATTTTTTCCGACTACATCTGACCGTGGTGTATTATCACTCACGATTTCCTTCTGATAAATCAGGAACATAGGGCTCGTCTGAATCTGACTTGGACAATAGATAGACAATATTTTTCCTCTTGTCCTCTTTTTGGGCGTCTTCATTCTCACGGTATACCCGCATGAAGGCAGAACCCTCCCCCTCAATATCAACATCAATGAACCTGTAATAGGTGGTTACAATCTCCTTAATGGTCGCATGTCCCATCCATTTCGCAACAGTGCCCAAAGTTTCCTTGCCGTTTATCATAAGCGTTGCGAAAGTATGGCGGGTTGTATACATCATCCTTCTATCCAGCCCAATCTTGTCCAAGGTCTTTTGCCAGTGTCTCATGTTCAGGTTGGCGGAATTTACCCGGCACCCATTTTTGGTATGGAACACATAATCGTCTGGTCCCTTCCCCTTTACCTGCTTCAAGAGTGATGACTTGACCATAGGAAACATAGGTATGTCCCGCACACCTGATTCTGTTTTCGGCGGATGCTCGTTTCCAAGGTGGTCAACACACTCCCTAACCTGAATTTCCGCCTTTGTAAAATCCACATATTTAACCTTCAACCCAACCATTTCCTCCGGCCTCATTCCGGTGAAGAAGGCAGTGGTGAACCAGCTTCCCCAATGAGGATTGACATTACCAAGAAAGAGATTGACCTCCTTGAGGGTGAGCGGGTTGATTGGTTTGCTGTCCTTCTTCAACTTCTTGAACTTTTCCAATGGATTTTCTGCAATAAATTCCTCTTCAACTGCGAAGTCGAGCAGGCATTTCAACTTGGTCAGTCGAGTGTTGATTGTCACATTTCCACAGGTCATCGTATCCATCCACTTGTTGATGTGCTTGGGCCGTATCTCATCAATCTTCAAGCCTTTCAAGGTCGGCATGAAGGACTTCTGTAAAGCGCACTCATACCCATAGATGGACATAGGACGATAGTTCCTCCGATTCAAGTGTTTGATGAATCTCTCAACGAACTCCTCATAGGTGGGAACATCTTCAAGAGTTGAGCGAAGTATCTTACCATACAATGTGATTTGCCTACACAACGCATCCCGCATCTCTCGTGCCTTTTTCAAGGTGGTTGTCTTCAATGAAAACCTGTAACCAGCACCTCGGAAATAATAAATATCACCTAACTTTAACAGGTGGTGATCTAATGGATTAGGTTTCTTTGCCATCTTTTCTCCTTTTCAAGTAAATGTTTGTCGGAACTCTAAAGTCGGATTTTACTTTGTCCGGTGCCTTCCTACTTTTTGGGGCTACCTTTTTCGTCCCTTTTTCCAAGTATTCCTCATAAAATCGTTCCACTGATTCGACTGAATAGAGAACTCTTCCATTACGCGGAGACCGCCATATATCGAAACATCCGTCTTTGCCCCAATCAATAATGGTGCCTTTCGAACATCTAAACATCTTTGCTACTTCTGTTTGGGTATAGAATTTTTCCATTCATAAACACCCCCTATACTGGCAAGGCGTGTCCGATGCTGGTCGATTCCAGAGGACGGTGGTACCGCCCATGACAAGCCCGGATGCCGGGTGGCATCCATACGGCCCTTACAGGCCTACCAGCAGAGCGAGAAGATGCTTGGTTTCTCGCTTGTGAAGATGGCTCTTGCCCGCTCCGATGCGGCACCACCATTCACTGATTAAGATTATTTCTTTCATGTTGTTTCCTCCTTAAGTCAGATTGAACTCCATCATGTCTGAGCAATCTGTATAGGGACCGTATTTTTCGGCGTTTCTTTTCCAGTGATCTTCCGTTTCATCGCACCAACTGCTGAATAAATTGCCTCCAACTATCCACCGGATTTTACATTCATCGCAACACATCCAGTTTTCACGCCCGAGGTTGAACGTATGGCATTCATGTCCTGTTACTCCGCAATGACCGAAGTAGTTTTCATCATCTACAAAAACTCTTTTTTTCATTTAACACCTCCATGAACAGAAAAGCCTCATGCCGGAACACCGCCATGAGGCTCTTCGTTACTGCTTTTGCTTATTTAGGTTACACCATGTAAAGTGCGTTTACTTTGGTGAGGAGTTCCCTTACACTCTCTTCATCGTTGTTCGCATAGAACTCATCCTCTGTTCCACACCAGTCCTGAAGCTGGAGATCCATCCACATCTCTATTTGGTGCCCCTGCTCCTCTTTGGTTAAATCCTTAAAAACTTTCATTTCTTTGTTTCTCCTGTACCCTTGCGGGCAATACAACAGCTCATAAAAAGCGGTTTGCCGGGTTGAGCGACGAGCAAAGCGAGCGCCCCCGCTCCCCACAAACAATCACCTCTACTACATCAGAAGTTCATTTTTTCTGTCGACCTCAACAATATCGGTCGTGCCTTCATCAACTTCCGAATAAATCCATCCTTTACCGCAGGTGTAACAGTGGTATCTATCGTTCAGATAACCATGTTCGTTATTTTCAAAGTAAAAATATTCCATCACGCTATTACATTTTGGACATCGTTTTTCCATTGTTTACCAATCCTTTCTTTCGTGTTTAGGTGTCAGCAAGGAACCCGGTTTTCTAATCTGTTAGTATACCGGGCTCCTTGCTGCTCGCTTTCAATTGTGAATTAGGATACCGGCTCACTACGTGAGCAAGCAAGCCGGTAACCTAATAGGCCGGGGCTCCGCTTAACGAGGGAGGGGTCGTTCGACTTGATAGGAGAGAGGGTGTAAAGGACAGAGGCTGGGTTTACCCAATCCACCTAATCGTTACACCTACAGCAGCCGTTAGTTTGGTGGAGGTGGGGGTGTGGTGGGGTTTTGGACATCATTACTTATAATATTTAGGTAACATGTCCATTTAAGATAAATAGCATAGTAACATAATGATCTTATACACTATATTCTACATACCAATCAGATTTGATATTTGATAAGGGCAGAAAGAAAGTGAAAATAATTTGTCCCCAAAGCCCTCTCCCAAGTCAGTATGTAAATAAGAGACTAACGGTATCCAAGCTGAATCAAGGGTACCTGATTCAGGTAAGATAGAATTCCGGTCATCTGCTTAAACGGTGGATTCAGTCGTCTGGTAAGTTGTTCAGCTTCCGTCAGGAAGTCTATCCTCGTTCTCTATTATGCCGGTCTACCCTTGCCGGGTCCGAAAAAAATGGACACTTTACAGATGAGAATGGTGCCGTATTTATTTAGGATACCGGTAAAATAGTCCTGCTTTCCCGAGTGGTCAGTGCAGCCTCTGATAATGAGAAATTGTCCATGACCACCTGATTCAGCAGACATCCCATTCCCATTCATATCCATGCTCAATGAGCACCGGCCTGAAGGATTCTTTCTTTCTGAAAAGGCGTTTGCGATACACAGCATATTCAACACCTAACCGCTCAGCCTCCTCTTTTCGACTTTTAAAACCAAGGACTACTTGGGTATCACCTATTCCGAAATGGTCGATTATCAGGGCCAAGAGCTGTTTGCCGATGATTATATCCTCTGGGGTAACGCTGTCTACCAGGCCATCAATACCGAGCCTTTCAAGGAATACAATCGAAATCCCGATTCTCCCAGAGGCAGAATTTTGTTGAAGCTCCTCCAGGGATGTTATCAGTTGTCTTCGGATTTTTTCATTACGGAGCTGCTCTTTTAAGCCGTAAAATATGCAATAGGTGACGAATGTTGAAAGCGCTCTTTCAGGGCGATATTTACGGGCCAGCCCTTTCCTGAGCATTAGAAAAAATTGAGCATTCAGCAACTCCATTTTATCTATACCATATTCCGCTTCTAATAATCGAACATTCTCTCGAATAGATTGATTCTCTGGCAGATAACCTTGGCCATCCAATGTTTTCTTGAATAAACTGTAGGCCATTACGTATGGGAAAGCATCGTTGTTTTTGATGCCATTGTGGATTATCATATTTACTATTCTACCCCTTCTATGTACCCGGTTTGAAAACGTCATCAATAAACCAGGATTCTTGACCTTTTGAATGAGCCCCAAGAATATAGACTCGATGTGCATGTTTATCTTTTGTTTCATCTGGTGGAACTTCATCGACAACGATAACGCCATCTTTCTCAAGCTGATTGATATGGTCCCCGGCTGTCGCCTTGGAAATGTTTAAATCCTTGGCTATTCTTGAAAGTGGGTACGATGTAGCCAGCCTTCCCTCCATGTAATAAAGGTTGTAAACATTAACGGGGCTTGCCCTAAGGTTGCCTCGGACAACGAAACGCCGTAACCAGACATAGGTTCTGAATCGCTTCTTGGTCATGAATTTATTTCTGAACCCATTGCTCGATAGCAAAGTGTGAGATATCGGAACAAACTGAGAGATTATCATTTGAGGGCAATTAATATTGTTATCATTGGCATCTATTCTATCCACTTTCTACCTCTCTCTTCATGCCTTGATGGCATGGTGCTTTGATATTAACTATTTTATGGGCGAGATTGGAATATCTCGCCCAGCCATATATGTCAGTCGCAGATCAATTCTTATCGAACGTCGATAGAGTACTCAGAATCTTATGTAATGAACCCATCTCTACTATTCGTCCATCTTTTCTCTCTATTGCTATTCTTTTCTCAAAAAGTTCTTGGTCTACTGTCCATTGGTTCCCGCAATCATGACACATACCTTCTACTAAATCTTGGAAGCAATTTTCGCTCCCACAATTTTCACAATCAGTTTGAATCAGCTCCTTCTGGTCAATAAATGGAGCTACCCTTATACTAAAACATACTTTTTTTTCATTCATAATCTCTCCTTCATTCATAAAGCAGAAAATGGTTTTACTCTGCTGTGCCGTTGAGGCTTTTCATATTGGTTTGTAATGAGCGGTGCAATTTACAGTACCGCCGTATTCCATTCATTTTGATGTTTGGTGGAAATTCAATACAGATGTTCCCCTCCCCACAAAAATTCCGACTGCGGATTTGGGCTGCATTAAACCAGGTGTGGCATCCCCCCCCCCCACAAACCCGGTCACAAAATTTCACCACTGCTGTGATTTGTTTCCTTGATTTATTTTTGGGCTTTGTTGAGTGAGGTTGTTATCTCAAAAACCCCCAGCTCCCCGCCCCCCGCAAACAATCCCGTCTGCGGTTTATACGGACCTGGCTCTGATAGAAGCCTCCATCAACCCCGCTCCCCCACAAAAGTCTCTCGTCTGCGGTTTATGCGGACCTTCGCACTGGTGAAGCTTCCATCAGCCCCACCCCATTCACCAACAATCACGACTGCGGTATTGCCGTTGATTTGCTCCAGGGATGCCCCTATCCCCACCCCGGTTACAATCTTTCACCTCTGCCATGAACGGAGGCCTTGGAGCGGTTGGCCGAAGCTGTTTGAAAAAGGTGCCTCAATCCACCCCGGGTCCCGGTCCTCACGGATTCTCACGACTGCGGTTATTACGGAATTGAGTACGGTTGGATTACACAGTGATTAGTTGAGAATGGCCTACGATTGAATTGGAGGGGAGACCGTCCTGACCGTCCAAGGGGTTTAGGTTGTGTGGGCTGGCCCTGCGGCCATGTAGCCATAGCAGGCCAGCCCACGGGTTTATGCTGTCCCCACGGTATTCCTCGGGGTTATCCATCTTGCCGGTGAATATCAGATTGAGAACCTTCTCGGTTTCGGTCAGTACCTTCAAACAGGCCATGTGGGCATTCATGCCAGCCTTGAAGGGTCTTGCCCGGTCAAAAGCCCACCTTATCCCCGACCGAAGCCCCCGCTGTGACGGTTACGCCTCGTA
>JAEINQ010000119.1 GCA_016342285.1 Desulfobacterales bacterium | reverse complement strand
GACCCAGATCTTATATGCTCTTCATGTCAGGAATTGTCCTTCACCCTCTGATGAAGAATTATAGTGTATGACAGCTATCAGCTACTACCTGATTTACTCTTTTGGTTTTCCCATGACTTCGGCAAACATCTCCATATCCCAGGTCCGGCAGTCGGCGATATTCTGGCGAAATTTGATAAAATCAACGGTATCGGCGCCGGTGATCTTCTTGGTATTAAAGGCACCGAATCCCAAAAAGGCCTCTCCGGACATGTTGGCCGCCAGCCAGTGCCGGTTGCCGTTCTTGCAAATGTCCCAGAAGTATTTTTTCTTCATGCGGATGCCATCGACGGATTTGATCAGGCACCCGGGAAAGAGGTTGGCGAAGCGCCAGATGATCTTGTCGACCTCCTTGTCCAGCAGTTCAAAGTCGGCGTTGGCCTGGTGTTGTTTGAGGAAATCACGCGCCTCCTTCATGGCATCGCCGGTCTTGTATTCGCCGTAAACGATCTCGCCGTCGTCCACATATTTGTCCGTGACGATCATGGGATTTCGCACCCACTGGCCGTCCACCTTGAGAACCGGCACGCATTTGCTGATGAGGTTTTTCATCTTCATCTTGTAGGCGGACCACATCTCACAGGAGACGCAGTTCCACATGGCATCCTCCATCCCCAGGTACCAGGGAAGGAAATCGGTGCTGCCGCCGTCCGGGGCGCTGCCGTGCTTGGGACCGGCCTGGCCGTAGATGGCCAGGTCCGAGCTCAGGGCGAGATCGCAGGCCATGCCGATCTCCTGTCCGCCGGCCACCCGCATGCCGTTGACCCGGCAGACGGTCGGTTTCTTGCACCCGAGGATGGCATCGACCATGTGGTTGAACAGTTCCATGTACTGACCGTATTCATCGGGCCTGCGGCTATAGAATTCACTGTATTCCTTGGTATTGCCGCCGGTGCAGAAGGCATAGGGACCGGTACCGGTAAAGACGGCGGCCACCACGCTGCGGTCCACCGATGCGTTCTCAAAACCGGCGATCACCCCTTTGACCATCTCGGTGGTGTAGGAATTGTACTGTTTGGGGTTGTTGAGCCGGATCCAGGCCACGGTCAATCCGTCCACGGGTTGGCCGTTGGGGTCGGTCAAAGGACGTTTTTCATAGACCACGCACGGGGCGTCGGCGTCGGTTCCCCAGTGATTGTCGCCATGAATCAGGTGGTCCTTTTCCCCGTTTTCTCTGGGCATCCATTCCAGGGCCATGTTCGATCTCCTTGGTTAGTTTTCCATCCATAAATGGGAAATCCGATGATATACAAACACGAAAAATGACAGTCTCGCAAAAAGTCAAAATTTACCACCAAGGCACAACGGGCACAAAGTTAAGTATTTTAATTTATATAATTTTCTCTTTGTGATCGTTGTGTCGTGGTTTGAAAGGCCAATACGGGCCCATTAAAAATCCGGCACCAGCACGATCCGTTGATCCGGTGATTTTCGGTGGGCTTCATCAAAAGCCTCGGCAATGGTGCTCATGGGCCGGGTCTGAACAAAGGGGGTCAGGGCAATCTTGCCGGACAGCACCATCTCGAGCACCTGGGGATAGTACTCGGGCAGACACCCCCAGGTGCCGATGATTTCCGCATCGAAAGCCATGAGCCGGCTGATGGCAAACTCCAACTTGTGCATGCCAAATCCGACCACCATGAGTTTTCCGGTAAAGCCCAACAGGCTCAGGCCCAGTTCCTGCCCGGGCCTTGACCCGGTAACCTCGAAGATCTTCCAGCCGTAGCCGGGCAGGCCTTTCTGTTTTCGAACGGCTTTGACTTCGGCTGAAATCTCCTTGGGTGACTTTCCCGTGGCATTGATGACCACATCCGCGCCATAGTTCAGCATCTTTTCAAGCCGGGCCGAGTCGATGTCCACGGCGATCACCGTGCCGGCACCCAGGGCCTTGGCCGTTTGAACCATGTACTGTCCGACCCCACCTACCCCGATGACAATCACGTTGTCCCCCACCTCCAGATCCGCCCGACGAGCGGCCTGAAACGGTGTGGTCGCCGCATCGGCCACCACCGCCAGATGTTCCAGGGGGATGCCACCCCGATCTCGGATCTCACACAGATCAATGGCCGGCACCGGGATGTGACTGGAAAAACCGCCGTAGATGCCGATGCTGTTGCCAGGCATCTTCTGGTTCAGGCATCGGTTGCCCCGTCGGGTTTTGCACAGGTAGCACTGGCGGCATGGCATGACCGCCGGGACCAGCACTTCCTTGCCGATCCAGGCAGCATCGCCGGCCACCACCGTGCCGGAAATTTCGTGCCCCAGGGTCAGGGGCGGCTTGGATACCGTGGGGACACCATCGTAGAAATACCCGAGGTCGGTATGGCAAACCCCGCAGCCGGCCACCTCCACCAGGACCTCCCCGGGGCCCAGATCAGGAACCGGAATCTCGGTCTTCTCCAGTTTCCCGGGAACAACAACCCCGGTCTCCTTGTTACGGACGGACGGCTGGACCATCTGCCAGGTCAGAATTTTGTGCGGTACTGGGGCCATGGGGCACCTCCTTCATTCCGGGTCAATAAGGGCCTGATACAAGACCGTTACCCCGATCAAAGGGTCTCGGCGATTCCGCCAAAACCCATGACAAGACCGTATTTGTTCTAAGGCAAACAGTCTGCCGACCTTGTTCTAAGGCAAACAGTCCGCCGACCAAAGCGGGGAACGGGATGGAAGTTATATTTTAGCTACAATGTAACTTTATGGCAATTTGTTTGTCAATACTTTTTCCCCCTTCCATCCAGGCAAAAATCCCGTTGACAGGAGATGAGATACAATATAGCTTTAATGAACTTAATTCCACATTATGGAACTTCGGTCAACATGATTATTCAGTCCGTCCAACGTGCCATGGGGATCCTCTCTCTCTTTTCCCACTCCCACCCCCGGCTGGGCATCACCGAAATGGCCGCCGCCATGGGACTGGCCAAGGGGACGGTCCACAATCTTGTCCACACCCTGGTAAAAGCCGGCTTTCTCAAACAGGACCCGGAAACCCGCAAATACACCCTTGGCCATAGCATCTTCGCCCTGGGAACCATCATGTCCGGCACCCTGGAAATCAACCAGAAGTCCGAAAACCCGGCCCACCAACTGGCAACCCGAACCGGGTTCATCTGTCGGGTGGCCATCTGGGACAAGGATGCCGCCCTGGTCACCCTGAACGTCACACCACGCCACGCCCAGGTGCTTTCCCGGCAGATCGGCCCCCGGGTCGTTGCTTTCTGTTCAGCGGTGGGACGGGTCCTTCTGGCCCACCAGGACCTTGAATCCCAGGATCGATACCTTGAAGGGTTAATACCCATCCCCTTCACCCCCCATACCATTGTGGACAAAGACAAACTCAAACACCTCCTGGAACTGACCCGCCGTCAAGGCATTGCCGTCAACAACCAGGAACTGGCATTGGGGTATACCAGCGTGGCTGCAGCCATTTTTGCCGGAAATGGAAAACTGGCCGCTGCCATCAGCCTGACCGGCCCGCCCGATGCGGTGATGGGCCCGGAACAGGAAAACACCATCCACCAGCTACGCAACACCGCGGCGGAGATTTCACGCTATATGGGCTATTTTCAGGCAGCGCCAGGCACCATCCAGGGTCAGGCTTCGGGCTTCTGATAGCCGTCCCTGGCGTAACGGGTTCACACCCGGAAGACTTCGATTCCTGATTTTTTCGTAGAGAAGCGGCAGAGCACTTTTCACTTGACTATTTATATTGTAGCTGCAATGTAGCTTATTCAGGATTGCCTAACAAATGAATTATATTCACTTGCCACTTTGTATCTACTCCGTAAGCTTTATTCATCTTTTTTGTTGTCTGGAGGCCCTATGATGCTGAAAGGAAAAATCGCCCTGGTCACCGGCGGCTCCCAGGGGATCGGTGCGGCCGCGGCCCTGGAACTGGCCAGGGAGGGCGCCGATGTCTGCCTGACCTATCGCAGCCACGAAGCCGAAGCAAAAGCCTACACTCAAGAGATTGAGGCCATGGGCAGACGCGCCCTGGCGCTGCGCTGCGACATTTCCGTTTTTGCCGAAGCCGAGGCCGTGGTCCGCCAAGCGGTGGAGACCCTGGGCGGACTTCACATTCTGGTCAACAATGCCGGCATGAACTGGGACGGTGTTTCCTGGAAGATGACCGAAGAGCAGTGGGACCGCGTTATCTCCGTCAACCTCAAAGGGTATTTTAATTTCACCCGCCAGGCAGCCCCCATCTTCAAAGGACAAAAATACGGCAAGATCGTCAACATCACCTCCATCAACGGCCTTCGCGGTAAGTTCGGACAGACCAATTACGCTGCCTCCAAAGCCGGCATCGTCGGATTCACCAAGGCCCTGGCCAAGGAACTCGGAGCCTTTAACGTCAATGTCAATGCCGTGGCGCCCGGTCTCATCGAAACCGCCATGCTGCGGGATTCCGAGGCCCGGGACAAGATCGTGGAACTGGCCATGGGAGAGATGGCCCTCAAGCGGCTGGGACAACCCGAAGACCTGGCCAACGTCATCGCCTTTCTCGCATCGGACAAGGCCCGTCACATCACCGGCGAAGTGATCAAGGTAGACGGGGGGCAGTATATATAGATTGACGGATTGGCGGATTGGCGGATTGACGGATTGGCGGATTAGCGGATTGATAATCGACCGAAGGTGACGCCGAATGAAAAATTCGGCAATCCGTCAATCCGAAAATTCAAAATAAGGAGATTGTCATGGCTGACATGCAATTCATCAGACTGGACACGGCAGACGGGGTGGCCCGCATCACCCTGGCCCGGCCCAAGCACAACGTGCTCGACATCGCCATGATGAACGAGCTGAGCAATGCCTTAGAGGCCCTTGCGGTCGACGACGCCCTCAAATGCGTGGTCTTTGGCGCCGAGGGTCGGAGCTGGTGCGCAGGGGTCGAGGTGGCCGATCACCAGCCGGCGATGGCCCCTGACATGATCGCCGCCTTCAATCGCATGCTGGGACGGATAGAGGCCATGGAGGTACCGACCGTTGCCGCGGTTCAGGGAGCCTGCCTGGGCGGAGGCATGGAAGCCGCCATCGCCTGCGACACCATCATCGCTTCGGACAAGGCCAAATTCGGCCAACCCGAAGTCAAACTCGGGTTCTTTCCGCCCTATGCGGCCATCCGCCTGCCGCCGCTGATCGGGGCGGCCAAGACCATCGAAATCTGCACCTTCGGGAAGATTTATCGTGCATCAGAGGCCCAGGCCATGGGGTTTGTCACCCATGTGGTTGCCGCAGACGACTTCACCGAATACGTGGACCGGTTCATTCAAGAGATCCATGCCTGCAGCCCCCTGATTGTTCGGCTCAACAAACGGGCCGTCCGAAACCACCTGGGCCTGACCGCCGAACCGGCTGTGGCCCGGGTCAGCGACTATTTCCTTAATACGCTGATGAAAACCGAAGACGTACTGGAAGGGATCGCCAGCTTTGAGGAAAAACGCCAGCCGGTCTGGAAGAACAAGTAGGGCGGTTTGATTGGTTGGATTGGCTCGATTGGTTGGATCGGTTCGATCGGTCAGATCGGTCGGATCGGTCGGAAGAACCAATCCAATTCAACAAATCGAACCAATAGAACCAATCGAACCAATATAACTAATAGAACCAATCGAACCAATCGAACCAATCGAACCAATCGAACCAATTTAACCGATAGAACCAATCGAACCAATCGAACCAATTTAACCGATTCAACCAGGAGAATAAAAATGCCCCAGATCAACAAAATCGGCGTCATCGGCGCCGGCAACATGGGAAGCGGCATTGTACAGAAAATCGCCCAGGAAGGCATCCCCGTGGTGATGATCGACGTCAAGGACGAATTCGTCCAGCGAGGTTTGGCCACCATCACCAGCCTGCTCAGCGAAGCCGTCGAGCGAAAGATCTTCACCCCGAACCAGGTGGAAGAGATTCTTTCGCGCATTACCGCCACCACGGACCTGGAAGCCGTTCGGGACGCCGACCTGGTGATCGAGGCGGTCTTCGAGGACAAAGCGGTCAAAACCGACCTGTTCAGGCGCCTCGATGCCATATGCACCCCCGACACCATTCTGGCCACCAATACCAGCAGCTTTTTTGTGGGCGAATTCGCGGCCCAGACCCAGCGCCCGGACCGATTCGTGGGATACCACTACTTCTTCCATCCGGCAAAAAACCGCCTGCTCGAGGTCATCCCCCACGCCACCACCAGTCCCGAGACCGTGGAGAAGGCGCTCTTGGCCGCCAAACTCCACGGCAAAACGGCCATCCTCGTCAAGGACGCACCCGGTTTTGCCGTCAACCGCTTCTTTGTCCCCTTTTTAAACGAGGCCGCCCGCATGCTGGAGGAAGACGTGGCCAACATCGCCACCATCGAAGAGGCCAGCAAACGGGCCTTTAAAATCGGCATGGGGGCTTTTGAACTCATGAACGTCACCGGCATCCCCATCGCCCTGCACGCGGCCACCACCCTGGGAAACGAGCTGGGGGCCTTCTATGCGCCGGCCGACCGCCTCAGGGCACAGGTGGAGACAAAAGCGCTTTGGGACCTTTCCGGCGAAATCGACGAAGCGCGAATAGAAGCCATCATGGATCGTTTTTACGGGGTCTGCCTCGGGGTGGCCGCCGCCCTGGTAGACGAGCAGGTGGCCACCATTGAGGATACCGACCGGGGAGCCAAGATCGGTCTCAGATGGATCCGCGGGCCCTTTGAAATCATGAACCGCATCGGCATCGAAAAAACATACGACTGTGTAAAAGCCGTCAGCGCGCGGTACCCGGATTTCGCCATGCCCGCCCTGCTGGAAACCCAGAAGGCCAGCGGCGCTCCCTTTGTCTTCAGCGTGGTGGATTCAGAAATCAAGAACGACATCGCCTGGATCACCATCAACCGGCCCGAGGCCATGAACGCCCTAAACGAGGCGGTCTTTGCCCAGTTGGACCAACGATTTTCGGAAGCCGAAGCCAACCCGGCGGTCCGGGCCGTGGTTTTTGCCGGCGCCGGCAAAGCCTTCGTGGCCGGAGCTGACATCCGGTACTTCGTGAAAAAGATCCGCGCCGGGAAAATCCAGGATATTGTCGATTTCACCCGCTCAGGCCACGAGCTGTTCATGCGCATCGAAAATAGTGCCAAACTCACC
Organism: Desulfobacterales bacterium; assembly: GCA_016342285.1. Taxonomy (GTDB): domain Bacteria; phylum Desulfobacterota; class Desulfobacteria; order Desulfobacterales; family JAEINQ01; genus JAEINQ01. The sequence continues at coordinate 1,158 of JAEINQ010000119.1, read as the reverse complement.
GTCGCCCTTCTGGACGGCCTCTCCCTCGGGGGCGGCAGCGAATTGGCCCTGGCCTGCCAGGCCATCGTGGCAACCCCTGCCGGATCCATGGCCTTTCCCGAAACAGCCATCGGCATCTATCCCGGTCTGGGCGGCATGCTGCGCATGGCCCGCCAGGTGGGCCCGGAACTGGCCAAGTACTACATCTTTACCGGAGCCCCCATCAGCGCCGCCGACGCCCTGGCCATGGGGATCGTGACGCGGCTGGTGCAACCGGCCGATATCAACGCGGTCATCGACGAGCTGGTCGTTCAGGCAAAACCCGACAAGTACCGCCAGCGAACAATCCCTGAAAAGATGCAGGCATCGGCCAAGGCATGCAGTGACGAAAACGTGAAGCGGCTGCTGGATGGCCTGGCACCCGAGGGGATTGATGAGACACTGGCGGCCCGGACGGCCAAGGGCATCGGGTTCAAGGCGCCGATGGCCATTCGCCTCGTCAACGAGATTATCGACGCCCAGACGGGTCTGTCCGTGGCAGACGCCGCGGAGATTGAACTGAGCCGGCTCAGCGAAATCTTTGCCACCGAAGACGCCCTGGAGGGGCTCTCCACCATGGGGCGTAAACGGCCGGCGTATAAGGGACGGTAACAGGCCGACCGGCCACGGGAAGAGATCGCCATGACAAGACATGAGGAACTGACCGCCCGGGGTTGGCACCGTCAGGTCACCTACGACGAGCCCCGCCTGTCGGACATTGTGGAAATGTACCGGGAAATGGGCATGGAAGTCCATCTGGAGCCATTTGACGCGGCCACCGAGCCCGGATGCAGCGAATGCATGAAGGCGGCGCCGGACAAGTACGCGACCATTTACACACGGTCGGTCGAATAAGCGTCGGTTCCTGCCGGGGTTTAACTTTGATGGCCCCGTAAATAGTCCAAAATTACCACCAAGACACAACGGGTACAAAGTTAACACCCTTGATTTAAAGCCTTTATTCTTTGTGTGCTTTGTGCCTTCGTGGTTTAAAACGGCTTTTTACGAATATATCAACTTTGGTACCGCAAATAAATAACCACATGAGGAAATAGCCATGCATAAACTACTGACCGACGTTGCGGGAGAAAAGATGCTGCTTCTGGGCAACGAAGCCATCGCCCGCGGGGCCATTGAGGC
>JAEINQ010000030.1 GCA_016342285.1 Desulfobacterales bacterium | reverse complement strand
ACCCGGGCCAGGCCGTCGGCCGCGTGGGTGGCGGCCTGTTCGTGGGCCACGGGAATAAACCGGATGCCCGCATCGGGGAACAGATCCAGCGCGTCCATATACGCCGAGCCGACAATACCGAAAACATTTTTCACGCCTTCGGCCACCATGGTTTCCACCAACGCCTCACTCGGGGTCATCTTCATCTTGCTCATGTCCTTCCTCCTTCGCCCTTCATGGCATCTCTGTTGGTTGACCGGCTGGGTGCCGGGCCGGTGAGTCATCCGGTGCCTGATATCTGATATTTCAGGTAGCGGCATAAAAAAAAATAAAACCCGTTGTCGCGGAAAAGATGCAAGCCAGATGCCAGAGAACAGCTGTATTTTGAAATAATTTAACACGCTGTATATATAGAAAAAAACCTGATAGAGCGTTGGCCCGCGATCATATCGCGACCGGATGTGGATATTGGGAGATTACAGGCTGTCACCTGCCGGTAGACATTTCGGCATGGTTGATAAGGGTCGCGAAATACAGCAGAGGGGTAAGGATTTTGCGGTAGCGATGGGGGTGTGACATATCTGGTTATGTGATATTGTCCGTTCCCGGCACGGCTTATGCTAAGCCTGCATGGCCGGGGGATCAAACTCGCCGGTTTCGCAAACCGCCGATTTCGACCCACAGTGCTTTATTTCGAAAGTTGAACCGCTCAGTCTTAGGTGAAACCAAAAAACGATGACCGTCACAGCTATCCTCCTGCTTCTGATTTCCGCGATCCTGCACGCCAGCTGGAATTTCATCGGAAAGCGAAACGCCCCGGAAGCGGCGGCTTTTCTCGTTGCCAGCATTGTGGGGGTGTTTTGCCTGGCGCCTTTTCCCGTATTGTATCCTGGGGCGATCGGCTATTTTTCTCAAGAGGTGTGGCTTCTGGTGTTCGGTGCCGGTTGCTTTCAGGCCTTTTACTACACCGCGCTCGCCGGGGCCTATCGCAGCGGAGACATGTCCATCGCCTATCCCATTGCCCGGTCTTCTCCGGTCATTGTCGTAACGGTGGTCAGTCTTCTTCTGGGCAGAGGCGATCAGGTGAGCGGGCAATGCATTACCGGTATAGTCTTTGTCGTGGTCGGCGGGTTCTTTCTTCCCATGCGGCGATTCGATGATTTTCGAATGGGCAACTATTTCAATATTTCCTGCTTACTGGCACTGGCCGCGGCGTTCGGAACCGCCGGGTATTCCATTGTCGACGACGAAGCGCTTCGACTGCTTCGGCAAACACTCGGCTCGCCGATGGCAGCCTGGCAGATCACTGGCGTGTATGCCTTCTTTGAAGCGCTGACAACGGTGGCCTGGATGGGCGTTTTCGTCATCAGCCGGAAACGCGAAAGAATCGCCTTTTGCTCGATCATTTCCAGGCATTTTGGGTCCGGAGCGGCCATGGGGCTGGCCATTCACCTGACCTATTTGATGGTATTGATCAGCATGGCTTTTGTCAGCAACGTCAGCTATGTCGTCGCATTCCGACAGGTCAGCATTCCGCTGGGGGTGCTGATGGGTGTGATGTTCCTGAAAGAACCCGGCCATCGGCCGAAATGTGTCGGTGTCATCGTCATTTTTGCCGGACTGATCCTGGTCGGTGCCGGATAATCCTTAAAATGCTGATGATTCCGGACAGGGCCGGCAACCCGGGCAGGGCTGCCCGGGTACCTATCCACGGGGTGGGATCGAGGCTGTCAGCCGGTCGGTGCGGATGTCGACACGGCCGTCACCGTGTCCCGTGCGATCTGCAGCTCTTCGTTGGTGGGGATTACCCATAGTGCAACCCGGCTGTCGGCGGCGTGAATGGGCCGCGCCCCGCCGCGCGTCCGGTTTTTCTCTTCATCCAGCCGGATGCCCAGTCCGTCGAGATCCTGGCAAATCATGGCTCGGATCACATCGTCATTCTCGCCGATTCCGGCAGTGAAAACCACCGCGTCGACCCGGCCCAGCACCGCGACATAGGCGCCGATGTACTTCTTAACCCGGTAGGCGAACATCTCCAGGGCCTGCCGGGCCATATCGTCACCCCTGTCGGCCCGGGCGTGGATGTCACGCATGTCGTTGGCGCCGCAGATTCCCTTGAGCCCGCTCTCCTTGTTTAGCAGGTCGTCGATTTCACGTACGCCCAATCCTTGCTGATGGGCGATGTAGGCGATGATGGCCGGGTCAATGTCCCCCGAACGGGTACCCATCATCAAGCCGGCCAGGGGGGTCATGCCCATGGAGGTGTCCATGCAGCGGCCCCCGGCCACGGCCGCCATGGAACAGCCGTTGCCCAGGTGAACCGTGATGAGGTTGGTCGATTCGGGCTTTCGGTCCATCAACCGGGCCGCCTGGCCCGCCACGTACTTGTGGCTGGTGCCATGGTAGCCGTAACGCCGGATGCGCAGTTCTTTATAATAACGGTAGGGCAGGGCGTAGAGAAACGCACGGGCCGGCATGGTCTGGTGGAACTCGGTGTCGAAGACCGCCACGTTGGGGGTGCCGTTGAACAGGGCCTCGGCCACCTCGATACCGACCAGGTTGGCCGGGTTGTGCAGTGGCGCCAGGGGATTGTTGGCCCGCACGGCTTCCTTGACCGCCGTGTCGATGATGATGGAGCGGTTGAAGACTTCCCCCCCCTGAACCACCCGGTGGCCGATGGCGTCGATCTCGGCCTTTTCCGCGATCACGCCGGTATCCGGGGCGGTGATCAGGTCGATGACCCGGTGCATGGCCATCTTGTGGTCGGTCACGGCCTCGTCAAATACCGTTTTTTCTTCCGCCTCGGTATCGGGGAAGCGTTTGTGCGTCACCCGGCCGATCGCCTCGCCGATCCGTTCAACCAGCCCGGTGGCCAGTACCGTTTCGGTGCGCATGTCCAGTAGTTGGTATTTCAGCGACGAACTTCCCGCGTTGACCACGAAGACTTTCATGGAACACTCCCTCTTTTTTCAAATCAGGCCTTTGCCGGCCTGGGCCTGGATCGCCGTGATGGCGACCGTGTTGACGATATCCGGAACCGTGCAGCCCCGGCTCAGATCGTTGACCGGTTTGTTGAGCCCCTGGAGGACCGGACCGATGGCCACCACCTGATCCGAGGCCCGCTGTACGGCCTTGTACGTGTTGTTGCCGGTGTTCAGGTCCGGGAAGATGAAAACGGTGGCCCGGCCCGCCACCTTGCTGTCAGGCAGCTTGGTTGCAGCCACCTCCGGATCGATGGCCGCATCGTACTGCAACGGTCCTTCCAGCAGCAGGTCCGGGTATTTCTTATGAGCGATGGCCGTGGCCTCAATGACCTTCTCCACGTCGGCGCCCCGGCCGGAGTTGCCGGTGGAATACGATAGCAGCGCGACTCTGGGTTCGATGCCGAAGATACGGGCCGTATGGGCCGAAACGACCGCAATCTCAGCCAGTTGGGCCGCGGTGGGGTTGGGGTTGATGGCGCAGTCTCCAAAGGCCAGCACCCGGTCCTTGAGGCACATGAGCATCACCGACGAGACGATGGTCGCATCCGACCGGGTCTTGATGATCTGAAAGGCCGGGGTGATGGTGTCTGCCGTGGTGTGGATCGAACCGGATACCATTCCGTCGGCGTGGCCCTTGTGGACCATCATGGTGCCGAAAAAGGTCGGATCGGTAATGGCATCCCAGGCCGCTTCGGGGGTGATGCCCTTGTTGCGACGCATGTCGTAGTAGGTCTCGGCGTAATCGTCCAGCATCGGGCTCAGTTTCGGATCGATGATTGTCAACCCGCTCAGGTCCAGGCCGAGCTTGACGATCTTGTCCTGCACGTCCCGTTCACGGCCCAGCAATGTCAGGTCGCAAACCTTGCGTCGCAGCAGGATGTCGGCCGCCGTCAGGATGCGTTCGCCGACCCCCTCGGGCAGCACGATATGCTGTTTGTTTTTTTTGGCCTTCTCGATCAGGCCGTATTCGAACATCTGGGGCGTGATGCGCACCGACTTGCGGGTGATGAGCTTTCTTTGCAGTTCCTCGGTGTCCACATGGGTCTCAAAGGCCCCCAGGGCCGTGGCGATCTTGCGGGTGTCGCCCGCGTCGATGCGACCATAAAGCCGGTTGAGCCGTGTGGTGGTCGGAAACGTCGTCTCATTGACCAAGAGGATCGGTACCGGCATTCCTTTCCAGCCTTCGATGAGCCGGGTGATACTCTCCGGCGGCGCCATGCCTCCGGTGAGCACGATTCCCGAGATATCCGGATAGGCCGTGGACAGGCGCGAAGCCAGACAGGCCACGACGATGTCACTCCGGTCGCCGGGGGTCACCACCAGGCTGTTTTTCTTGAGGTGATTGAGAAAGTTGGGAAGCTGCATGGCTGCCACGGCGTAATTTTCGATCAGTCCGTCGAGGTGATCATGGCCGTAGAGCACCTCAGCCCTGAGCCATTTTTGCACGTCTTTCACCGTGGGCATGGCCAGGCGATCGATTTCCGGGATCACGTAAAAGAGGCACTCGGGGCAACTGGTGGCGCCGATGCCGGTACGCAGGGCCGCAAGAATCATATCGATAGATTCGGGCTGTGCCCTGTTGACGATGGCTCCGAGCAGGTCGACCCCCTTGTCGCGAAGGTTGTCCATGGTCAGTTGGGTCTGGCTGACCACCGCATCGACCGAATTGCGGGCCCCATTGGCGATGACCAGGGCCGGGCTGCCGAGGTTGGCGGCGATCATGGCGTTGATGTCAAACTCGAAGGCCTCGCTGCCCGCGGCGAAATCGGTGCCCTCGCAGAGTACGAACTGGCACTGCGCCTCAAGTTGCTTGTAGCGGGTGAGGATGATTTCCATCACCTGGGACTGCTTGCCTTCATTGATCAGCTGCTTGGCATCGTCCATGGTCAGCGCCCAGGTCTGCTCGTAGCTCAAGCCAATGTAGAAATGGGAGAGAACCAGATCGATATCGTGATCCTTGCTGTCTGGGCGGGTGGGGTCGATGATCGGCCGAAAAAAACCGACTTTGCGGATGTGGCGCAGCAGCACCTGCATGATTCCCAGGACAATGGCCGATTTTCCGCTGCGGCTCTGGGATACGGTAACATAAAGGCTTTTGGCCATGTGTGCCGTCCTCCATTCTTTCGTTGATCGTTTTATGGCTGCCGGTCAGACATCCGGGCGACCGCCCGTCGCCGATCCGCAGGGCGGCAGGCGGCACCAAACTTGAGCATCACAATACACCCGACCGCAGTCTCGATCAACTTTTATTGAAAATTTTCAATGGATTGGATGTGTTTGAGCCAGTATGTGAATCTGCTTCATGTATTGGGGGTGAATTGCGTTATGGGCGGGTGTTTAGGATAACGTTGCTGTCCCTGTCGATGGTGACCTCAAAGGCAGCGCCCCTGTAATACCCCTTTTTAATTCGCACAGGGGAATCCATTGTGTCTTGGGGGTCGAAACGGCGTTAGACGGGGTCTATCATTTTTGTCGGAATCGACAAAAATGTTCATTGCGTAGCAGGAATCCACACCCTTAGCTTTAGGCACTCCACAATGATATGGCGCGACAACCCAGCCCCTTTCAGGAGCAAGCCAAAGTCTGATCCCCCGGGCCAAGGTTCTTTGCTTTTCCGTCAATCAGGGCTCTAACATTGGTGAAAAACCGTTCCCTTATCGGAGGCTTTCCACATCCTGAAGGATCAGGGTGGCGCGGAATTTAGACCGTCAGCGTCGGCAGGGTCTTCATCGCCTCTTCCGTATGCGCGTAATCGATCACGCCGGCATCGCTGCCCAGACCCGTTGCAGCCAGGGAGGCCGTGGCGCTGGCGAACTTACAGGCGTTTTCGACGTTCCGGCCCCTTGCCAGGGCCGCAATGAACCCGGCACAGTAGGCATCCCCGCACCCTGTGGTGTCGTAGGCGTCAACGGCAAACGCGGGGATGCGGACCTGGCGGTTGCCATCTGCCAGAAGCGATCCTTCGGCTCCCATTTTGAAAATACAGGCGCCGGCCCCGAGATCCATGAAAAATTGGGCGGTTTCTTCCGGCGTCTTTGTGCCGGCCACCTCCATGGCTTCATCGAGGCTCGGCATGAAATAATCGATGTGCGGCATGACCCGTTTCAACGCATCAAGGGTTTCCGGCATGGGCGCGATAAAGTCGCTGGTAATGACCGCGCCCCCGCTTTTTGCTTCCTTGAGAATTTCCGCGCCCGCACCCCCGTCGAGATTGAGCATGGTTCCGACCCCGCCCCAGTGGACAAACCGGCTGTTGGTGATGCACGCCCTGCGGACATCGTCGATTTCAAGGAGAATCGTGGCGCCGATGGCATGGAAATTCGGACGTGCACCCTCGCTGTTCACCGCCAGTATGGTCGCCGCGGTCGGCAGGTCGGAAACCTTTTGTAAAAAGGAGGTGTCCACCCCCTGGTTTTTCAGCATTTGCTCGAGGATGCTTCCCATATCATCGTTTCCAATGGCTCCGACAAGGGCTGTTTTCAGGCCGAGCCGGGCTGCCATCACCGCCGGGCCGGCGGCGGTGCCGGCCGGCGTGATACGGATCTTGTCGATGAGTGCGGTTTTTCCCTTCTCCGGAATCGCCTCGATCCCCTTGCCCAGAATGTCCAAAATGGTGAGTCCCACGCAGGTGATATCAAAGTTCATGGCGTCCTCCGTTTGATTTTCGGTCATTGTCTTGGCCCGGCAAACCCATTGGCCGGGTGTTGGGTAAGAAAAGCCCTCATCTCAACGCTTCAGCACGGCCCTTGTCTCCGGGCCGATCCGTTCTTCTCGATGCCGGCAACCATTATCAGCATGGGATTCCTTTTTCTATCGGAAAATGCTTCGGGAGTGTTTGTGGTTTCGTGTCTGAGCCGCCAATCGTTCCTTGAGTGGATAGAAACTAATTCGTCTCGCTTTCAATGACAGAACGAACGGCGCAGTACCGGTTTCCGCTGAGCCTGCCGAGAACATCCAGTCCGGCCCAGTTCACCTCGCGTTCGTTCTCAAGCAGATCATCCCGGATATGGACCATCTGAATCCTGCCCAGGATCAGGTTTCCTGCATGGGGGCCGTCCCCCGTGGCGACAATGCGCTCCAGGGTGCATTCAAAGGAAACCCTCGCCTCCTGAATCCGGTAAGGCCTTACTGTTTTTGCGGGAATCCAGCGGATGCCCGTTATGGCAGACTCATCGGCGCCGCAGGGGATCGGCTTTGCCGATTCTTCCATGGGGGACAAAAGATCCACCGACACGATGTTGACCACAAATTCCGGGACCTGCTCGATGTTGATTGCAGTGTCTTTCCGGGTGCCGTCGGATCGGTTGACCACGGAAAAGGCGAGGATCGGCGGGGACCAGGACACGCCGGTGAAAAAGCTGAACGGTGCCAGATTGGCCCGGCCGCGACGATTCATGGACGATACCCAGGCGATGGGCCGGGGGATGATGGCACTGGTCATCAGGTCGTGGGCATGTCGCGGCTCCAACTCTCTCAGGTCGATTTGCATTTCCATTCACCTCCTGCAGGCGGATTTCAGGCCATTGATCATGGGCAATCCCCTGTTCGGTTGTGGTCAGGACCCTGCCGGCTCCAGTGTCAACACCGTCGGCAGCCGGTCCGGCTCAACAAAATGCATGGTTGTACGGGGCAGCGACGCGATGGTTACCAGATGCTTTTCACATGCCCATAGGAAAGAATTTGCTGATGCCCATGGTTTTCATTTGGATGCCTCCTAAATGGGAACCTGTAGCCATTTTTAATCGGCCAAGTCAAGGGCTGCCTGGCGCGAAACATAAATCTCGCGCAACGACGCTACTTTTCGGCATGAACTCGAAGATCATGAACAAGGTCAAATAATGCCCCCCTTAGCGACCAGTGCCGGATACTCCGGCCTATACAATTGGCTTATCCTGCTTTATGCATATATTGCCAAATGTGCGTTCATGCCTTTGGCGAGTTTTGTAGCGAAAAAAATGGAGGTTCTAACCGAAGGGAATTCAACCCCATGTACCTGGCGCGAAAAACCATCCATAACCGGATTTGCTATTTTATCCGGGACAGCTACCTCGACGGCGATACGCTGAAGAGCCGGGATGTATTCAACCTGGGGGGTGATCCGGGGCGGCATATCGTCTATCCGGGCGGAAACGGATACTATTATGACGACGAGGTCGTTGCCGCCGTGGAAAAATGCGAGCTCGATCCAGGCTCCGACGATTTGGACCGGGTTTTCTGGGACTTTCTCGATCCGCGGATCCGGCGGGTCATCAAGGGGTTTCAGAGACCGGGGAAAGCCGCTCCCGTGGCGGCCGAGCCCGATCTTTTTCCCCATATCCACCATTTCGATAAACGCCGGCTCCATTTCCTGAAATTCGGAGATGTTGATCCGGGCAATATCGAATCGCTTTCACCGAAAATGACCCGGGTGCTTTACCACAAATCCCGCGACGAAATAGAGCAATACTTTGCCGCTGAAGAAAGGATCCTCAAGCCCACGGAACTGAGGACTTATGTTTTTGCGATCTTTGACCTGCAACGGCATTTCACGGAACGTTTTGCCAGACAGTTTCCCCAGGGGCTCAGCGTTGAGAAGATGGATGCATGCTTTGTCCGGGACATCTGCCGGCTCAATGAAAACGAGGCGTTCTGGAAGGGAATGGAGCGGGCTGGCGGGCTGGAAGAATACCTGCGAAAGTACGTGATCATGCATTTTGATTCCGAGTTTCCCTCCGGTTCCCCCATGGGCGATTATCTGCGTGATTTCATGAATGCCCGCCGCGCCCACCGATGGCCGGCCCCGCGGCCGGTGGACATGGATGCGGCCAGCGAACTCTTCGGGGTTTCCCGACAGGAACTTCAGGCCATGGGACGCCGCCGGCTCACCCGGCTCTATCGCAACCTCGCCTTGCGGCACCATCCGGACAAAGGCGGGGACGGGGCGCTTTTCGGCCGGCTGACCGAATCCTACCAGGGGCTGTTGAAACGGAAAAAGAGGTAGCCAAACCCCTTGGAATATGGTCTGATCCCGCCCAGTTGTCGAAGACAAAATGGCTTTTTTTTAATGAACCACGAGAGCACGAAGTACACGAAGATGAAATCATTATATATTATTACAAACCCTTCGTGCTCTTCGTGTCCTTTGTGGTGAAAAAAAGGCTTTCTATGGACGGATCATTTTTTCCATTTAAAAGATAGGCTTGATGCTGCCCATGATAGAGATGACCACCGACATTTTGGCCCTGCTGGTGGCCACCGGTTTTTGTGCCGGATTTGTTGATTCCATCGCCGGCGGCGGGGGGCTCATTTCCCTGCCCATTTTGATCTCCGTGGGGCTGCCGCCCCAACTGGCCTTGGGGACCAATAAGCTCCAGAGCAGCTTCGGCACCCTGTTCGCCGCTTACAACTACATCAAAAAAGGGGTCATTGATGTTAAGACAGCGGCCCCGGCCGTGGTCTTCACCTTTTTGGGTGCGGCCATTGGCTCATGGGCCGTCCAGCAGATGGATGCGGCCTTTATCCGCCACCTGATCCCCGTCATGCTGCTGCTGGTCCTGGCCTACATGATCTTTTCAAAGAACCCCGGCGACATGGACCGCTCAGCCCGCATGCCTGCCTTTGTTTTTGCCCTGGTCTTCGGCCTGGCCCTGGGGTTTTATGACGGCTTTTTCGGGCCCGGCACCGGGTCGTTCTGGACCGCGGCCCTGATCGTGCTGCTGGGCCACAACATGACACGGGCCGCCGGGTTTACCCGGATCGTCAACTTAACCAGCAACGTCGTGGCCCTGGGCGGATTCATTCTCGGCGGCAATGTGATGTGGTCGGCCGGCCTGTGCATGGCCGCGGGGCAAATCGTGGGGGCGCGGGTCGGGTCGGGGCTGGCCATCAAAAACGGGGCGCGCTTCATCCGCCCTGTCTTTATTACCGTGGTTTTACTGACCATTGTCCGGCTGATCTACGTCAATTATGCCCACCTGATTTTCTCGTCTTGAATCTTCAATTCGCCATTGGAATCCATGCCCTCAGGGCATGGTCAGAGTCAATTGGCGATGCCGATAGAATCGCCGGCAAATGCCTAAAATGCGCTAAAGTTCGAAATGCCTTAATTTAGGCACTTCAAACTTCAAGCACACAGGACAACCCCTTCAAGGGGCAAACCAAAGACTGGTCCTTCAGGCCGGGATTTTTTGCGTTAGCGGGTGCGATCAAGCTCGGTGCGGACGGCATGACCGATCTGTTCGAGGGTAAAGGGCTTTCGAACATATGCCCCGGCGCCCAGCCGCTGCACCTCTTTCACCTGTTCGGACTCGGAATATCCGCTTGCGATGACGGCTTTTTGGTGGGGATGATATTCACTCACCCGACGATAGGTTTCAAGCCCATCGATTCCCGGTGGCATGATCATATCCAGGACGAGAAGATCCACACGGCGGGTCTTGAAAAACCCAACGGCCTCTTCGCCGCTGGCCAGGGCGGTGGCGCGATAACCCAGCTTGCTTAACATTTTTACGGTGATTTCCCGCTGTTCTTGCACGTCATCGACCACCAGCACCGTCTCATCCCCCAGATAGTCTTCCAGAAGAAGGGGGGCCGCCGCAGGGTCGATTTCCTCCCGGGTGAACGGCAGGTAGATGTCAAACCGGGTTCCCTCCCCCTCCACGGAAGAGACGTCGATATACCCGTCGTGATCCTTGATGGTGGACCAAATAATGGTGGTGCCCAATCCGGATCCGCTGCGTTTCAGCCTTTTTTTGGAATAGAACGGGTCGAAGAGGCGTTGCAGGTCTTGGGCTGAAATGCCGACCCCCTCATCGGTGACGCTCAACAACGCGAATTCGCCTTCGGGGATCAGTTCGAAATTGTTGACGGGCGTGTCCAGGTAAATGTTCCGGGTTACGATGGTCACGCAGCCGCCGGCCGGCATGGCTTCGGCGGCATTGCGGACCAGATTCATGATTACCTTCGACAGATGGACCGCCGACCCCCGGATGTTCAAGGCATCGTCCGACAAGCGGATCTTGAACGCGATGGCGGGGTGGTCCTGGTCAAGACCTTGATGCTCCGGCGAGTTGAGATACTCCGTAACGACCGTGTTCAGGCCCATGACCAACTTGTTGACCGGGCTGCGCCGGGCCAGTGTCAGCAGGTCCTGGACAATGGCCGCCGCCTTTTGTCCGGACTTCTTGATGGCGAGAATGCTCTGGCGCAGGGGACTGTCGTCAGGGAGATCCATCAGCAGCAGGTCCGGATATCCGACGATGCCGCTGAGAATGTTGTTCAGATCATGGGCCACGCCGCCTGCCAGGGTGCCCAGGGCTTCAAGTTTTTCCGCTCGCTGCAGTCTTTCTTGAAGGCGCGCCTTCTCTTTTTCGGTGCGCCGTCTTTCGCTGATATCCCGGGTGATGCCGAGGATATGGGTCGGCTTCCCGCTGTTGTTGCGCAGGAACCGCGTAATGATTTCGGTCCAGATGGTCGTGCCGTCTTTGCGGATGTTTTCGGCCGCTATGGTTCTTGTCCGGTGAGGGTCTGCGTCCGCCTCTCTTTCCTTCCCCAATTCCGTTGCCATGGCCTTTTCGACTTTCACCGCGGACTCAGACGGCAGGATTTGCGCCAGGCTCAGTGCCATGGTCTCTTCGGGAGTGTAGTCCAGGATGGCGTCAACGGACGGACTCACATAAGTAAATTTCCGGGATGCCAGATCCAAAATCCAGATGATATCCGACACGTTGTCTGCCAGCAGGCGGTATCTCGCCTCGTTTTCCCTGAGCTGTTGATAGGATCGGGCGTTGATGATGCCCACGGCCGTCTGGGAGGCGATGGCCATCAGGATACTCACATCGCTCTGGGGCATGGGCGTGCTCAGGTGGTTGTCCACAATCAGTACGCCGAGGGACTGGTCCTCGTAAACGATCGGTACCGCGTTCAGCGAACGATTCCCAACGTTCAAGACGCTCTTCAGGTTTTCCGCGGAGATTTGGTCTTTAAGGCCTTCAGCGCTTTCCGAAAGGATCGGCTTCCGGGAATGAAACACCTTAACAATCAGATCGTTTGTTGCTGGGGTATCAACGGGAATGGGGAGCGACGCCATCAGCCGCTCTTGATCTTCCGTGAATCCGTATCCACCGCGAAAGATTAACCGGGTCCCTTCACGGTTGGCGATCATGAAGGCGCCGCGGTCAAAGGGGAGCTGTCCGGCCATTACAGCGGAAATCTCATCAATCAGTCGATCCGTTTCACAAACCGTGGAAACGACCTGCCCGAGATTTTTGAACAAAACAGCGCTGCTGTAGTGCAGCCGGTCATTTTCCATGACCCCTTCGGCCATGGCCCCCTGCTGGGTGATGATCCCGGTGAGTTTGCGATTGGTGATCCGTTCAATGGCGTAGAAGAGGCTGGCGGTTACGCCCAGAAGGGTCAAAAACAATACGGTCCAGGCCTCGCGCGGCAGCAACGGAAAGGCGATGGCGGCTGTCAGGAGGAAAACGGGTAGGCTCAGGTTCCGGGCGTGCTGCAAGCGCTGGAGACCTGATCGTTCCCATGAAATGATATACCGGCAGACGGCATCCCCCCGGTACCGGCACTCGGGGTGGTCCACCGTGTTGAAGCGGTTGCGGAAAATCTGGCCCACGGCCTCAAAGATTCCGATCCGGTTGTCACATTGATACGCTTTTTCGTCCACGCCGTCTGCCGGTGTCGATACGATTTCAACCTGTGTTGCCCCGAGTTTCCTAAAACGCAAAACCGCTCCGCGGCTGAAGATGGCGTACATTCGGCTGATGGCCCTGAAGACCAGGCCCATGTTGAGCAGGCCGAGGGCATATTGCTTCATGGGGCCGAGACTGACGGTTTTGGCGTAGTGTCTTCCGGCCTCCCGGGGAAAGTTCGGGTCGTCGGTTTTTTCCATCACCGCGTCGATGAAGGCATCGGCCTGTCGCTGGCTGAACCAGTGGGCGGGATCTTCAATTTCCTGGGGCGTGATGCCGGACGCAACCAAGACCCCATGGGAATCGATCTGTGGATGGCGATCAATCAGACACTCCAAGCAGATTTTTATGACCCGGCTGTTATACAGCGGTCGATTCTCTTCGTTGATCCGGTCGACGGTCATGTTTTTCTCAATTCTTGAATTTCGAAGCAACAATTTGTAAATATATACCGCGTAACCTTCGGCGACAGCCTATTCTAAGACGTTATCGGGCTTTGATGGGGAGGACTTGAGCGGCAAGGTGATATGGCAGGGCTTCCAGGAGCCGATCTGGGGCAGGCAAATGGGGTGATTGGCACGTGTTCCGTGGCCCCATGGGGCGGTCCTTCTTTTGATTCGATTGTTTATGAGTCGGATCCATGTCGATTTGGGTTTCAAGAGATGGCTGAGGCGGGCCCGGTGCTTTACAGGGTCGGCAAATTTTGACATACTCCACGGTGACTTACACCCTGCAATCGATGCGCTATGGTATGGGTCGGCACCACGGTCCCCCGGCTCGCAAGAGGAGGGCGGCGGCTCCATGTGTTTGGCCATGATCCTTGATGCCCGGGATGCCTGACAGGAATTCCCCGTGCCCTGAGATAAGGAACCGCTTTTTGGAAAAAATTATCAGAGCATGCCTTCCCACCTACGAGATCCGTGAAAGGATCGGTCAGGGGGTGTATGGCAGCGTTTACCGGGTGCGCGACCGCTTTAAAGAGAGGGCGGTGAAAGTGGTTCCCATCGTGGTGGAACGCTCCCTGTCCTGTCAGACCACCGCCGAGCTCGATTCCAAGGTTTCCCAGGACTTTCATGCCGTAGAGGCCTACTATGAAAAGATACGGGGCCCCGGGGTGGTCGAGGTCTACGATTTTCACCTGGTGGACAAGGAGGTGACCGATCGCCAGGCCCAGGCCCATCTGGTCATCCTCATGCAGCTTTGTTCGGAGAACCTGCGGGATTTCGTTCTGGATCGCCACCCGCTTTCTCCCGATTCGGCCAAGGCGCTCATGGTCTCCCTGGCCGGCGCATTGCGTCGGCTCTCCATGGAAGTGGTCGATGTTTTCGTGCTCACCGACCTCAAACCGGGCAATCTGCTGATCGGCTCCGACGGCGGCCTGCTCATCGGGGACTTGGGCGGTTTGAAGCGGCTGGGCACCATGACCACGGCCGCCAATACCCAGTTTTCCTTGAACTGGTGCGCGCCCGAATTCATTCTGCAGGGCGCCCGGCCGGACATCCGTTCGGCTGTTTTCTCCTTCGGATTGGTTGCCTATTATATATGGGAAGGGTGTCTGCCCCACGAGGAAGACGATTTCATTGAGAGGGTGAGAAAGTTCAAGGAGGGGCCGGTTGCATTTTGCCGGGAAGACATACCGGACCCGATCCGCAGCCTGATTGTCCAGTGCCTGACCCATGATCCCAAGGAGAGGCCCGCCGATTTCGACGCGTTGCTTCGGCGTCTTACGGCAGACCCGTCCATCGGTCGAACCAGGGCTGCCGCTGCCCCATCATCGCCCGAGCCGGTTCATGAGAGCCGATCCGATGCTTTTGGGACCGGCCGGCAGGATCGAATCGATCTGCCTCCCGGCAGAAGGGTAACCACCGTGGCACCCGGCGCCGCCTGGACGGATCCGTCTCTGGGGCTGCGTTTTGTCTGGGTGCCGGACGGCCAATTCCGGCCGGGCGATCCCTGGGGACAATCACCGTCGGCCGACCCCGTTGGGCTGGCGGGTTTCTGGATGGGAACCTTTCCCGTAACCCAGGGTGAATGGCAGCGGGTCATGGGGGTCAACCCGGCGCATTTCCAGGGCGGTGCCGATCTTCCCGTGGAGCAGGTCTCCTATGATGACGCCATGGATTTCGTTCGGAAACTGATTCGGTTAACCCTGCGGCGATACCGATTTGCCCTGCCAACGGAAGACCAGTGGGAGTATGCGGCAAGAAGTGGCGGCAGAAAACAAGCCTATGCCGGTGGTGACATAGCCGATCTTGTGGCCTGGCATCGTGGCAACAGCGGCCTTGCCACACATCCGGTGGGGCTTCGGCAACCCAATGCCCTGGGGCTTTTCGACATGAGCGGCAATGTTATGGAGTGGTGCGGCGATGGGCAGGTGCCTGACGTGGACGGCACCCAGCGCGAGACGGTTGCCTATGACCGTGCGGGTGCCCGGCGCCCGGCCCGGGGCGGCTCCTGTAATGCACCCCCCGAGGCATGCCGGACCTGGGTTCGGCGGCTGGTCAACTCTGCCCTGGGGTATTCGACCCTCGGGCTTCGACTGATCCGCTTACCATAAGGGGGCAGTTCAATTTGAAGTAGGAATCCACGTTCTGTGGCGTGGTCTGAGTCAATTGGCTATTCCGAGACACCTCTGCGGCAAGTGACTAAAGTGAACTAAAGTTAAGGCACTCCACACTGATATGGGGGGATAACCCAGCCCCTTTCAGGGACAAACCAAAGCCTGGTCCTCTGGGCCAGGATTCTTTACATTTTGCGATTCAGAGCCAGCCTCTTTCGGGAGGCGACTTTTTATGGAACGGAGAGAGAACGAAATGAACCAGGACACCATCATCCGCATTGTCCGGCGGTGCACGGCCATCGATCATCAGGCGGCATCTGTTTACCGCAACCTGTCAAACAACGCCCAAAGCGTTGATTTGAAGAATTTTTGGCTGAAAATCCTCAAGGAAGGACGCCTGCGTAGCGCCTACTGGGAGAAGCTCGAAGGGTGGGCCAGAAAGGGGATGCTCCCCCAGTTTTTTGAGGTACCGGACAATGTGCTGGCAGAACTGGCCGTCATTGAGGAGAAGCTCGACGGTCTGGTGGTGTCCAGCCAGCAAATTTGCGATCTTAGCCAAGCCATTTTCATCGCCTTCAAACTGGAATTCTACCTGCTTCATCCGGCCTTCGAGTCTTTTTTTCAGTACCTTCGGACCGTCACCGAAAATGCCGGCATTGCCGGTGCCCACGGTGCCATCAATGCCCTGTTCGAGGCCCTGGATACCTATGGCCTGGAATCGCTGGAACTTGAACTGCTGGGCGAAACCCTGAACCGGCTTTGGCAGGAAAACCGGAAGATGGCCATTCAGAGCAACACCGATCCGCTGACCGGGGTTCTCAACCGTCGTGGCTTTTTCAATGCCATCAAGCCCCTGGCCCACCTGGCCCAGCGAAACAACAGCGAAGTCGCCGTCATTATGGTCGATATCGACCATTTTAAGAATATCAACGACACCTTCGGGCACCAGTTCGGCGACGAGGTGTTGCGGTATGTGGCCGGCACCCTGCAGGAGAACATTCGCGCATCGGATCTCATCGGCCGGTATGGCGGTGAAGAGTTTATCCTATTTCTTTCTTCGATATCCAGAAACGCACTCCTCGACGTATCCGAAAAGCTTCGCAAGGCCATTGAAACGGGGAACCAGGATTTTGGCCGGGTGACGGTCAGCCTCGGTGCCGTCCATTCCCGTGTCGACTTTCCCGTCGATGACCAAATGAAGACGTTAATCCAGGCCGCTGATGGCAATCTGCTCCGGGCCAAGGACGGGGGCCGCAATCGAACGGTGATTTAAAGGGGACATATTATTCATGATACTGTTATATCTCGTTATTTTTCATTTTGTCTTGCTGGTCATGGCGATGACCCTGAAGACCCTGCGGTTTAAATCCAGACAGGAAGCCGTGGACCCGGTGACCGATTTTGTGGTGGATGCCGATGCCGTTGCCCGGCGATTGTCTTCGGCGGTTCAGTGCAAGACCATCGGCCATGCCGACCCGCAGCGGCTTGACCTGGAGTCATTTGCCGAATTTCACCGGTTTGTCCAAAAGGCCTTCCCCAACGTGCATGAAGCCCTGCAATGTGAACCCGTCAACGAATTCAGCCGACTCTATACCTGGTCCGGGAGCGATCCGACGCTGGCGCCGGTGATTCTCATGGCCCACATCGACGTGGTCCCCATCGCCGAAGGAACCGAGGCCGACTGGACCCACCCGCCTTTTTCCGGCGATATCGCGGACGGTTTTATCTGGGGCCGGGGGAGCCTCGACGACAAGGGGAGCCTCATGGGTACTCTAGAGGCGGTGGAAGCGTTGCTGGCCACCGGCCACCGGCCGAGGCGGACCGTCTATCTGGCCTTTGGTCATGATGAGGAGACGCGGGGCTCCTTCGGAGCGGCACGGATTGCCGAAATCCTCAAATCCAGGGGGGTCCGGGCCGAGTTCATTCTTGACGAAGCCGGTGCCATCACCACCGGCATGATTCCCGGGATCACAGCGCCGGTGGCCATGATCGGAATTGCGGAAAAAGGCTATCTGACCCTGGAACTGGAAGTGTCGCTGGCGGGTGGCCATGCGGCCATGCCGCCGAAACAGACCGCCATCGGAATTTTAGCCCAAGCCTTGGTAACGCTTGAAAAAAAACCATTTCCGGCCCGGTTCGAGGGGGCCACCAAAAAGATGTTCGATACCGTGGGCCCGGAGATGCCGTTCGGCATGCGGTTTCTTTTTGCCAACAACTGGCTTCTTCGACCCCTGATTCAAAAAGCCCTGGAAGGCGGAGACGCCACCCGGGCGTCCCTTCGTACCACAACGGCCGTGACGGTCTTCCGGGGCGGGAAGATTGAAAATGTGCTTCCGGACAAGGCCCGGGCCATGATCAATTTCCGGCTGTTGCCCGGCGACACGTCCGATTCCGCTGTGGATCGGGTCCGGCGGACCATTGACGATCCTCGGGTTTCGGTGGCCATCGGCGGCAACATGAAGAGCGAACCGTCTCGGGTATCCGATCCGGATTCGCCGGGATACAGGGCTGTGGAACGAAGCGTTCGCCAGGTTTTTCCCGATGCCCTGGTGACCCCTTTTCTGGTCCAGGCCACCACCGACACCCCCCACTACAGCGAAATCAGCGACACGATCCTGCGGTTTTTTCCGGCAAGGCTGGCTGCCGCGGACCTGCCGCGGATTCATGGCACCGACGAGCGGATCGCCGTGGACAACATGGTCGAAGTGGTCCGGTTCTATGCCCAGGTGATTCGCAATGCCGATGAGATGGGATAGTCATTGAGGCCCGTTCACCATGAAGCGCACGGAGACCACGGAGGATAAGAACTTCTGCCCGTTATAGAAAACCGGCGGAGCGTAGCGACGCATTGTCTTTGATAAATTTAAAATATGTTGTTTAGAATTACAAAGTCACTTCGCACTGATCTGGGGTGGCAATCAATCCCCTTTCCAGGGGCTAACCAAAGCCCGATCCTCTGGGTCAGGATTTTTTTCATCCAAAGAAAGGGTGTACATGGAGAACTATCTGGACGTCGCCAACAGCGCCGGCATGTGGCTGGCATGCTCGGCCATTGTGGTGGTGGTCTTTTTTCAGGCCATCCGGTTTACCCTGATCTCCTTAAGGGCGGGTGAGGCCATTGGACTGACCCGAACGCAGATGATGACCGCTTTTCGCACCGGGTTCACCACGGCTTTGGTGCCGTCCATCGCCATTTTGCTGGGCCTGGCCGTGCTGATTCCGAGCCTGGGTGCTCCTTTTCCCTGGATGCGGCTTTCCGTTCTGGGCAATGTGGTTTACGAGTTGATGGCCTCGGCCATTGCAGCCCGGGAAATGGGACTGGAAAGCATCACCCAGGATCCCACCGGCCGGGCCTTTGCCACGGCGGTCTGGGTCATGTGCATGGGGTTTTTGATCCCTCTGATTTTCGTGGCCTTTTTCACACCCAAGATCAAGAACCTCAAGGGGAAACTGGCTGGTGGCGATGCCAAGTGGATGGGAGTGCTGTCCACTGCCGCTTTTTTCGGTGCGGTGGGGTACATGGTTTCCCAGCCCCTGGTTCGCGGTGGAGCACCCCTGGTGGCGCTGTTGGGCGGGTTTTTATCCGTTGTGGTCCTCGGGGCGATCTATACCATCGGTAAACAGGCCTGGCTCAAGGAGTGGATCGTCTCCATGGCCATTGTCGGCGGCATGGCGGCAGCCGGATTCGGACACGCACTTTTTGGGATCGGAGGTTGAGATGATTGACAAGGAAGCGGTTTTTCAGAAGGCGTTCATTGATCCCATTCACCGCAACGGCCGGGGAACCATGCTGGCGGCGGTGGTTTGTCTGTTTCTGCCCGGGCTCTACCTGGCTTTTTTTCACGGGATGGTCCCTGATCCGGGTACCCTGATGGGAGCGCTGCTGGCTGTCTGGGCCATTTTTGTGGTGATCGGCCTCATTGAGCCGGTGGTCTATTACCCCATGCTGGGGTTCGGTGGTACCTACATGTCTTTTCTGGTGGGCAACGTGCTCAACCTGCGGGTGCCCGTGGCCATGACCGCCCAGGAGGTGGTCGGCACCCGCCCGGGTACCCCCGAGGCCGAAGTGGTCTCCACCCTGGGCATCGCCGGCTCGATGATTTCCTGCCAGTTGGTCCTCATCGTCGGCATGCTGGCCTTTTTGCCCTTCATCGACGGGCTGAAAGAATCCGGTACGTCATTGAGCCTGGCCCTGGACCAGGTGCTGCCCGCCCTGTTCGGTGCCCTGGGAGGGATCTATATCCTGAAAAACCCGAAGCTTGCCGCCGTTCCCCTGGTTTTGGGTCTGGGCATCGCGCTGATCAAAGACAATATCCCCTATTCGGTGGTGATCCCGCCCATGGTCATCATCTCCGTGGCCACCGCCCGCCATATGTATAAGAAAGGGTGGGTGAGCGGAGACGAGATGGGATAGGCCATGATAACCTCAACCCGCTGCCCCCTTATTGTCCTGGCCCTTTTGGGGGTGGTGGTGTTCTCCGGCTGCGTCGCCGGAATTCCTTTGTCGCCGGCGCCGTTGGTAAAGCCGCCGCCGGCACCCGCGAGCAATGCCGACAGCGGGTGGTGGGCGGCCCGGTTTCAGTTTGACTGGCCCCAAGGGGCCGATCCCGCCTGGCACCTTGATGCCCTGATTGCCCATCAGGTGGTGGCACCGGTGCTCAAGGCCTTTGATGCCGAGATCTCTCTGTGGCGATTTCACCGCCGGGCCATGCGGGACAAGACCGGGCACCAGTTCAGTTTTATCTTCTATTCGGAGCAGGCGACGGCCAAGGCGATTTTCGGTATCCTTCGGTCCGATCGTCTGCTTTCTCGTCTTGAACAGGATGGGGTAGTGAACCGGGTGGCGTATTCCGACACCGATCACATTGGCAAGCCGCGTATTGCCGACACCGCCGATCAGAACTGGTCTGAACCGGTTCAGCGCGCATGGCCCCATTTTATTATGGGCGCCAGCCGCATGTGGCTCGAACTGGTCGAAGATATCGCGTCTCGGACCGACGGCGGCCAGGTTCCCGACGATCTGGCCGAAAGGCTTGGGTTTTTTCAAAAAGTCGACGAAGAACTGACCCGCACCTGGCAGGACGAAGGGCGCCATGCCTTGCTACACCATCTCAACGCCCTGTTCGGATACGGGCCGCTGGTGGTATATGAAAAGCGTTATTTGCAGTTTTGAAGTGGCGAATGGGGAAATTGGCGGATTGGCGGATTGCCGGATCAGGCTTCGCCTCGCGGCTACGCCCGACAGGTTGACGAATTGTGGTTTGGGAATTTAGGTTCGCGGCCCGGAGGCCACTTCAACAACGGAAAACATAGGGAGAAAAAATGATTGTTGTGGCGAAGATAAAGGCCAAATCGGGACAGGCGGCGGAGATGGAAAAGACCTTGCAGGAGATGGTTGCCAAGGTGGGCAAGGAGGCCGGGACCCTGGTCTATACCCTGCACCGTTCCCAGAAAGACCCGTCGATCTTTATGTTTTACGAAAAATATACGGACATGGATGCCTTCGCCTTTCACGGGTCGACCCCTTATTTCAAGGAACTGATGAAGACCACGGCCCCCATGATGGACGGTGCCCCGCAGATTGACACTTACGACGAGGTGGTCGGGTTGAAGCGGTAGGGGGGGTGGGATGGGGGATGTGGGATGTGGGATGGGGGTTCCAATTGTCGTCAATAACCATAACCCGGTTCGACGGATTCACAACCCTCTGATGGCTGAGCCCCTGAACCCTGAAACGATCCGGAGAGCAAGGGCTTTTATGCCTTACAAATGACTTGAAGGAACGCCTATGGAAAAGGACTACAGTCAATGGCTGATGGAAAAGCGCGCCGAAAAATGCGTGGAGAACTTGAAGCGTCACGGTTTCGATGCCCACGCCTGTTCTGACGGCAAGGTTGCCGGAAACGTCGTCGCCGATCTGACAAGAGGATTTGAGACCTTCGGCATCGGCGGGTCGGATACGGTGAGGTCACTGGGCATCGCAGAGGAACTCAAGCGACAGGGGGAAACCGTTCACGACCACTGGCAGCCGGGTCTGACACCAGAGCAGATCATGGCGATCCGTTTGGCTCAGGGGCGTTGCGACTGCTTTCTGTGCAGTGCCAACGGGATATCCATGACTGGGGAAATTGTCAATGTGGATGGTATCGGCAACCGGACCAGCGCCATGGCCTTTGGCCCGAAAAAAGTGATCATTGTTGCCGGCATGAACAAGGTGACGGAGGACCTGGCTTCGGCTGTGGCAAGGGTGCGCCAGGTGGCAGGCCCCATGCGTGCCAGGAGCCTTAGCATGGAAACCCCCTGCGCCAAGACCGGCATCTGCAGCGACTGCAACGTCCCCCAGCGCATCTGCAACATCACCACTATTTTACACCGCCGGCCCATGCTCACCGATATGTCGGTGGTGCTCGTCAACGCTTCACTGGGGTTTTGATCCGGGCAGCGCCTTCCTGATTTCAGCGGCGACTTGGTAGACATCGAAAGGGCTTGCAACCACGCCTGAGGATTGGCCCGGGGGGCGCCAGATTGATGCCTTGAACGGGGGCGGGTTTCCGGAAAAGAGAATTTTAACCTCCGGGTCGATCTGTTTCAACCCTTGAACAAGGCCATCGGTGTCCATTTCCGAGGGTTCGTTGTTGACGATGACCAGGTCGATGTTGTTGTATTTCTTTTTTGCCCGGGACTCGTATTTCAACAAGGCTGACTTCACTGTTTTGGCGACCAGGGCCTTGTAGCCGAGTTCCTCGATCATGCGCCGGTTGACATGGCAGAGCAGTTTTTTGCAATCGATGAGCAGGATCGTTTCCGTGCCCTTTTCCAGCGGCAGTGGGCCGTGGGCTCTCGTCAGCGTTTCGGCGTGGGCGATTCTGGAGAGCTGGTTGCCGATGGTACCCATTTCCCGCGAATGCTGATCGATCACTTCAATTTGTTTGAACGTCGGGCCTTTCCGATCGATGGTCTCGAGCAATTTCTGACAGGACCGTCCGATCCCGGCAATCTGGACTTCCAGCAGCCGGGCGGTTCGTTGGGCCAGGTCCGATAGCACGAAGGCATTTTGGGTGCGATACCGCTCAAAAACCCTCTCATTTTGATCGGTGATGTCGGTGATCTGAATGATGGCCGAGGCGCCGCCTGCTTTCCGTGCATTCATTTCAATGGATAACTGCCTGCCATGGAGGGAGACCGGGTCATCGGTTGGAATGGCCGAAGATTTTCCTGCCTCGCCATTTGCCAAGGCCCTGATGCGGTTTCGCTCCCTAGGGTCGAAGAGTTCCACGAAATCCCGTGCCATAAGGTCTTCTTTTTTCATCCCGAAAATGGATTCGGCGTATGCGTTGGCATAAACGATGATGTTGGCGTTGAGTTCCAGGACGCCGGTCCGGAGACTGTCGAGAACGCTTTCCAGGTGGCGTTTCATGGAAAGAAGCTCTTTGGTCATCTGTCTCGGGTGAACCGAAGCCTCCTGGCAGGGATCCAGTCCAAGGATCGGCTTCGGACAACTTTCCCTGCCGGAGGTGCCCGCCTCCCGCACCGATTCGAGAACGTGCTTGCTCATTTGTCCGAATGGTCCTTTGGCGATGCAGGCATCGGCTCCCACTTTTTGACAATCAAAATCCATTTCCGCCAATGCCGCGGAGATGATGACCAGATAGCTGTTCTTCATTTGCGGCATTTTTCTGACCATCTGACAGAGCAGGCCGCCATCGATTTTCGGCATAAAAAAGTCGATGAACATAATATCGGGCTGCTCACGGAAGACATATTTCAGTGCATGGTAACCATCATGGGCCATCCATACGTCGTGGCCCTCTTTTTCGAGCAGCCTGCTCAGAAAAGCACGCATGGCGCGGTTGTCATCAACGATGAGGATCTTCTTTTTTTCCATTAAAAAAACCGATCGTTTCGAGGTGGAGCTTAGTACACACTGTCATAAATTCGATGACATATATTTGGGTCACCACAGAGTCACAGAGAACGCAGAGAGGTTTCTTTTTTTTTCACAGATCGGGAGACGACGATCTGTGAAAAGTGAACACTGTTGCTGGCTTTCTTATCCCCGGCCGCCGTCTCCCGGCCGGGGATAAACGATAAAAAGCTCTGTGACCTCAGTGTCTCAGTGGTTAAAGCATTCCTTGTCAATGTCACAATATTTACGCCTACAAGTACTTAGCGTATCACAATTTGCATGAATTTCCAGGCTCAAACCAAAGGAATCTCGCCCGGGGTTGGAGGGGAATCGCGCCGGTTTGAAGCCACCCCTTCAAGTGGTGGACCCGGAAAGGTTTTTCTGCTGCCGGCGAGAAAAGTTTCACGTGAAGCCACCCGCTTTGCGGCTGGAGCCTCACGGCAGGGATTCAAGAGGCGTCCAGGGCCTTTCGAATGGCCTTTGCCAAGTCGGTTTTGACCACCGGTTTCATGACAAATCCATGAATGCCGATCTCTTTTGCCTTTTTCTCGTTGATGTATTCGCTGAAGCCGGAGCAGATGACCGTCCGTATGTTCGGCCGAATCTGTTTCACGCGTTTTGTCAGCTCAAGACCGGTCATCTGGGGCATGGTCATGTCGGTTAGGAGCAGGTCGAACTGGTCCGGGTTGGCGTTGAAGGCTTCCAGGGCCTCGATACTGCTGGTGCGTGCGGTCACCCGGTAACCCAACCGTTCCAGCATGGGTTGCATCATTTTTACGATGGACGGTTCGTCGTCGATGAGCAGAATCCTCTCGTCGCCCCCGGGTGTTTTTTCGATCTCACCGTTTTCGCTATCGTGTATGGATGATGCCCGGATCGGGAGATAAACCCGAAAAATGCTTCCCTGTCCCGATGTGCTTTCTACCTGGATGTCTCCCCCGTGGCTTTTCACGATGCCATGGACCACCGAAAGACCCAGGCCTGTCCCTTTGTCCTTGTCCTTGGTGGTAAAATACGGATCGAAGATTCTATCCAGGGTTTCTCCGCTCATGCCGTAACCTGTGTCGGAAACGGCCAGGCAGACATAGTCGCCGGAATCCATGGCGGGGTCGGCCAGGTCCGAAAGGTGCAGGGCCGTGGGTTCCAAAATGATTTCAAGCATGCCGCCGGTCTCGGCCATGGCGTGGTAGGCGTTGGTGATCAGGTTCAAGGCCACCTGATGGATCTGGGTCGGGTCGGCCATGACCAGGCCGCACGCGTCATCGATGCGGCTGCGGATATCAATGGTGGCCGGCAGGGAGGGGCGGACAAGCCTGAGCACTTCGCGAAGGACGTCCTGGACCCGGACCGGCTTGACTTCCTGATCGGCCTGCCGGCTGAAGGCCAGAATCTGGCGGACCAGATCCCGTGCCCGGGCCGCACCGGCGAGGATTTCGCGTAGACTCTTCTGGATCGGGCCGCCCTTGGGTATATCTTCGATGAGCATTTCCGTCAGGCCGATGATGGGAAATAGAATGTTGTTGAAATCGTGGGCGATGCCGCCGGCCAGAACGCCGATGGCCTCGATCTTCTGCAACTGTCGTAGCTGGTTGGTCAACTGCCGGTTTTCCTCTTCGGCCTGTTTTTTGCCCGTGATATCGTCATAGACGGCGATAATTTCTCCCGAGGGGAGTTTGCAGACGTAGTTTTCGATCCAGATGGCGATCCGTTGGTCCTGATAGACGGTCAGGGGCAGGTGCTCTGCCTGGCCTGTCTGCCAGACCCGTTTCAGAACCTCGAACAGCCCCAGTTCGTGAACGCCCGGGTAGACCTCCTGAACACTTCTCCCGATGTGTGCCTCGCGGTCCAATTTGCCGACTGTAGCGCCGGCAGGGTTGATGTCCTTGAAGATGAAGTCTTTGCCATGGTCGACGCCTTCGTAAACGGCCACGCAGGTGCCCATGTGGTTGAAGATCTGGCGAAAGCGTTCCTCATTGGATTCAAGGGCTGCCTGGGATCGGGCGGCCTCCGAAATGTCCTCAAAAATGCCGATGCCGCCGATGACCGTCCCATCCTGGGTTTCGATTCGTTTGAGAACGGCCCGAATGATGATTTCCTTGTTGCCGGTAACCGTCCGGTAGGTCACGCTGAACCGGCTTTCACTCATTTTCAGGGAGCTGGCAACCGCCTCTCGAGCATCGCCCGGCGGCATGGAAGCGAGCATGTGAAATCCGATGAGCCGTTCTATGGGTGTACCGATGATTTTTGCAAGGGAGTCGTTGCAGGCCACGATGACGCCTTTTTGATCATAATGCAGGATGCCCAGTGGCGAGTTTTCGAAGATGAGCTGGTAGCGTTCCTTGGATTCGCGAAGCTGTTTTGAGGTCACTTTGCGCCTTGCGATTTCCTTGGCGGCCAGCCTGTTGAGAAGGATCGTGCCGGCCCCGATCATGATGAAAATCACAACCAGTGCGTAACCGGCCGCCTGGAAGAAAGATGCGCGTGCCCTGGTCGATATGGCGGCCTGGTCGCTCATGTGTACGATTTGCCAGCCCGGCATCAGTCCGATGGCATCGGTGTGGATCCGGTATTGGGTGCCATCCGTATCGACGGCCTGGTCTGCGGCGATCTTTCGAAACCCGCTCCATGGCCACGGTCCTTGGCCGAATTGTTTGGATGCGGCCAACCCCTTACGGCCCTTTTCCTCAAATGGCCACAGGCTTTGGTAAAGAAGCGCCTTTCGGTCGGAAGCGAAGATAATGCCATTTGGATCGGTAATGATCGTGATGTGTCGAAACCTGTTCTGAGCGGCGTCCTGGACGCTCATAAACCGTTTTTCCAGCATCTCAATGTCCTGCTTGACCGCCACGACGCCAATGGGTGTATCATCGCCGGGCTGGATCACCGGATGGCTGAAGTAGATGCCGCGTTTGCCCGACGTGACGCCGAGGGCTGCGTAAATGCCCGGTTTTCCGGTGATGGCTGTCTTGAAATACGGCCTGAAGGCGTAGTTCTTTTCAACGAAGCTTTCCGTCGATCCCCGGTTGCTGGATGCCACGGTGGTGCCGCGGCGGTTCATGAGGTAACAGACACTGGTCTCCATGTGGGTGTTGAAAAGGTCCAATATGCCGTTCGCGGCTGACATGTGGGTCGTATCGGGGTTTTCCAACACAGCCGCCAGGGCCTTCTGGCTGGCCATGGTCTGAGCGATCCGCTTGTAATGTTCGATCAACAGGGAGAATGCGTTTTCCACGTCATGAAGGTGCTGGCCGGAAACGATGTGGTCTTCGGCAAAGGCCGCCTCTTTCAACGAGGCGTAAAAAGAAAAGAGGCCCACTGCCGTTGACAAGACCGTCAGCAACGACAAGGCGATGACGATGATTTTCAGTCTCATGGGGGACCCCGATCGAGTTCCGTATTTCGAATTGGAAACGCTTTTTACGAGCGCATCAACCTTGATTTAGGCGCTTATCGATGGGCACGATCTGCTGAAACACGAGCGTTGACTCTGGTCCGGGTTTGTCTATGTCGGATTGGTTCGGTAATGACAGGGCAGGCTTTTCCCCGGGTATGGGACCATATTAGACCAGTCCGGATCGATACGCAAGGATGAGCAAGGCGATTGCCCAAGGGGCCGGGTGAAGGGTTGACGCGACGCCGGGTCCGGATACGGTGATGGTATCTTCCCATTGTGTCCGGTTCGGATTTGGTTTACTAAACAGACACGTCGGCCTGGGGCCGATGGGGTTTGATTTGCAGCAGGAAAAGGATGACTCATGAAAAATCTCAAACTGGCCGCCCGCGACGCCCGTCCCCGGACCGTTGTCCAGGTGGGCGGTGTGTCCGTGGGCCGGGACCTGGTGGTGATTGCCGGCCCGTGCAGCGTCGAAAGCGAGGCCCAGGCCATTGAAACGGCGGAAGCGGTGGCTGCCGCCGGTGCCGATATGCTGCGCGGTGGCGCCTTCAAACCCCGTACCTCCCCCTATGCCTTTCAGGGCATGGGGCTGGCCGGACTGAAAATCCTTGAAAAAGCGAAAAAAGCGACCGGGCTGCCCATTGTCACCGAAGTGATCGACCCCAGAGACGTCTCCTGGGTGGCCGAGTTCGCCGATGTTCTTCAGATCGGTACCCGCAACATGCAGAACTACGCCCTTTTAAAGGAGGTGGGCCGGGCCGGACGGCCGGTGCTACTCAAGCGCGGCATGTATTCCACCCTGGAAGAATGGCTCAACTGCGCTGAATACATTCTCAGCGAGGGCAACCCCGACGTGATCCTTTGCGAACGGGGCATCCGTACCTTTGAGACCTATACCCGCAACACCCTGGACCTGAGCGCTGTTCCGGCAATCCGGGAATTGACCCACCTGCCCATCATCGTGGATCCGACCCACAGTACCGGGCGGCTGAGCCTCATCGGGCCCATGAGCCTGGCCTCGGTGGCAGCCGGTGTGGACGGGCTGATCATTGAGGTCCATCGCAACCCGGCCGAGGCCCTTTGCGACGCTGATCAGGCCCTGACCCCGGAGATGTTTTCCGCTATCATGAAACAGTTGCGCCCCATGAGGGCTTTCATGGACACGCTGCCGTCCTGAAAGGCCTTCGCGGCAAATATGAACGAGGTGATCAATGAAACTGGATGAAATCCGCGGCAAAATCGATCGGCTTGACCGGGAACTGCTGGTGCTGCTTCAGGAACGGATGGGGTTGGCGTTGCGATCGACAAAGTTCAAAAAGACCGTCTCCGATCCGGACCGGGAGGCCGATATGCTGGCGCGGATCGAGCGGCTGAACCTGGATCTGGTTGAGCGTCCCTTTACCCGGCGGCTGCTCGGGGCCATCATCGAAGAGAGCCGGCGGCTTCAGGAGGCGGACCGAATGTTGGTTGCCTTCCAGGGCGAACATGGCGCCTACGGTGAGGTGGCCGCACGCCGCCTGGCGCCCGAAGGGGCCTATATCCCCTGCATGGAGTTCATGGACGTGTTCCGCGGGGTCGAAGAAGGCGATTTCGATTTTGGCGTGGTGCCGGTGGAAAACTCGTTGGAAGGGGCCGTGACCCAGGTCAACGATCTTCTCACCACAACCTCCCTGAACGTCATCGGAGAGGCCAAAGTGGCGGTCAGACACTGCCTTTTGACCGCTGGCGACACCGATTACCGGGAGATCCGGCAGGTCTACTCCCATCCCCAGGCCCTGGCCCAATGCCGGGGGTTTCTGGCACGCAACAAAATCGAGGCCCGCCCCTTTTATGACACGGCCGGTGCGGCCAAGATGCTGGCCCGGGAAAATCCCCGGGCATCGGCGGCCATTGCCAGTGCCCTGTGCGCCGACCTCTACGATCTTGAAGTCGTCAAGGAGGGGATTGAGGACGGTCCGGCCAACACCACGCGGTTTTTGCTTCTCTCCACCGAGCCCAATACCGGCCCCGGCGGCAAAACCTCCATTGTTTTTTCCACGACCCATGAAGCCGGGCGGCTCTACGGCGTACTTCAGCTGTTTGCCGAGGCACAGATCAACCTGACCCGCATCGCTTCCATGCCGATTCGTTCGGATCCGGGAAACTACTGCTTTTTTCTCGATTTTGAAGGTTCGGACCAGGATGAAAAGATTGCCTCGGTACTCCGGCGGCTCGGGGAGCTGACCATATCCATCAAGTTTCTAGGCAGTTATCCGGCCGATAAGACGGGCGCGTAACCGTTTTTCCCCTAAACTGAACTTTTCCAGCGCGACCGGGGATCAGTGTCCGAACATGGGGCCGGTGGGTCCGAGGTGGCAGGCGTAGCAGCCAAAGCCCCGGCGCGTGATGATACTGAAACCCTTCAGGCCGAGGGCCTCGGCCATTTCGGGTACCAGACGGTCGAGCTTCAGCCGCGTGGTATCCGGATGTTTTTCAAACTCGGGTCCCAGGAGGACATTTCCACTGAGCCGGGGAAGGTGATCGGTGGGCATGGAAAACTTGCCGGTTGCCGCGCCCTGTCCGTGACACAGCGAGCAGTTTACCTGGGAAAAGCGGTCGGGCCGCCAGGTGCGAAACAGGTCGGCGGCAATGGGCAGAACCACCGCGCCCATATGGGCTTTTCGCTGCTCAAGGGTCATCTCGGGCCAGGTCAACCGGTTGCCGCCGGGCCCAACGGACCCGACCGGTTTCGGATAGCAGCCGATCAATAACAGCGCCATGGTCGTCCCCATAAAAATCGACAGGATCGCTTTGCGCTGAATCATATTCTCTCCTTTTTTCCCAGGTTCTTTCCCACCGTTTCCGTCAGATCCACGCCGGTCTGATTGGTCAGTTCGGAAAAATATCTCACCCCATCGGTTTTCACCCAACAGGCGAATCATAACGGTCTGGCTGTTGTTGTGTCAATGTGGGTTCGGTGAATAGCATCCCCGATGCTTTTAATGAGAAAAAGTATGGCTGTCATCCCGGGTCCGAGTACCTGACCCGCCGGGTCCGTTCGCCCGACTTTCAGCGACTCTGCCCAGTGCACGGTTCCGGAGCCCGACCCATCAGGAACCTTAAAATAAATCTCAAGTTTCATGAAAAAATGCCGATAATTGGCCTGTTCGCCTATAGGACCCGTCCTCGACACAATTTTTTTATAAATTCCATCAAAGAAAAAAAGGAGACCCACCCGTGAAAAAAACGTCTGCATTAATCTCTGCTTTCCTGGTCATTGCGCTTTGTGCCCCGGCGTCGGCCGCCACCCTCAGCGGGAAAAAGGTGATGTTCATCGATTCCTACCACCAGGGGTATGCCTGGAGCGACGGCATTACCGACGGGATTCAAAAAGTCCTGGCCGATACCGGTGCCGAGCTCAAGATCTTTCGCATGGACACCAAGCGAAACGGCAGCGACGATTTTAAGAAAGCCGCGGCCGAAAAAGCCAAGGCCGAGATCGAAAGCTTCAAACCGGACGTGGTCATTGCCGCCGATGACAATGCCTCCAAATTTCTGGTCGCCCCTTTTTATAAGGATGCGGCCCTCCCCTTTGTCTTCTGCGGCGTGAACTGGGATGCAACCGTTTACGGTTTTCCGTGCAAGAATGTCACCGGCATGGTGGAGGTCACCCCCATTCCCCAGCTCATCGACCAGCTCAAGCCCTATGCCAAAGGCACGAAGATCGGTTTTCTCGCACCGGACCTCCTGACCGCCAAAAAAGAAGCCGCCAATTACAAGACCGTCTTTGGTCTGGAGGTCACCGCATATTATGCCAAGGATTTCGAAGACTGGAAAAAGGGGTTCACGGAACTGCAGTCCAAAGTGGACATGCTGATCATCGACAGCGATGGCGGTCTCTACGCGGACAAGGCCCAGGAGATGGTCTCCTTTGTCGAAGCGAGTACCAAGATTCCCACGGGTGCCGCATACGATTTCATGGCCTCCTATGCCTTGATCACTTACGGCAAAGTGGCTTCCGAGCAGGGTGCCTGGGCTGCCGATGCGGCGGTGAAAATCCTCGGCGGCACCTCGCCGGCCAGCATCGAGATCGCCCAAAACCAGATGGGCCAGCTCATCGTCAACACCCGTATCGCCCAGGCCCTGGGGGTCGAACTCCCCTTCGAACTGCTCAGTGCAGCGGAAAAAGTGATCGAATAAGACAGCCCCTGCCCGGCTTTCGGGGGCCGGACCTTGCGCCAGGCGCATGGCCGGCCCCCGAAAACCGGCCGTATTTTTGTTTTTTCCCGATTTGCGCTACCGGTTCAGGCGGCGCTACACGTTCAAAGGAGTACCCAAATGAAACTGAGCCTTAAAAACCGGTTCCTGCTGCCCACCGTGGCCCTGATCATCATCGGCATGGGGGTGTCTTCGGGCGTATCCTATTATAAATCCGAAGTGGCCCTGACCCATGCCATCAACGACCAACTCACCCAGCAGGCCAAATCGACCACCGACTACCTCGGTACCTGGATCCGGGACCGTGAGCTCAACATAAACACCTGGAGCAAGGACAAGGCCTACCGCACCGCCGTTTTAGATTCCTTCATGGGCAAGGCGGCCCGTAAAAGCGCCTCAGACCAGTTGGCCGAAATTCTGAAGACTTACGACTTTTATGAGAACATCTGCGTCGCTTCGCCCGACGGAGATATCGTTGCCGCCGCCGAGGAAAGCGTGGTGGGAAAGGTCAATGTCAAGGAGCGGCCCTATTTCCAGCCCGCCATGAAGGGTGAGACGATCGTTTCCAAGGTGCTTGCCAGCCGCCAGAGTGGCAATCCTGTTTTTATGATCGCCGCCCCGCTCAAGGAAAAAGACGATGTCAAAGGGGTCATTTTCGCCGTGGTGAACCTGGCCGCCTTCAGCCGCCAGTTCATCGCCCCCATAAAAATCGGCGATTCAGGATACGCCTATATCGCAGGGTCCGATGGTCTGGTCATCGCCCATCCGGATCCGGCCGTGCTCATGAAAGTCAACCTTACCGATTATGACTGGGGCAAGCGGATCCTTTCCGAGGGCAAGGGTCTGTTCATCTACACCTTTGAGGGGGTGAAAAAGCTCGTGGCCTTTGACCGTGAGAGCCGGCAACAATGGATTGTGGTGGTGACCGCCCCGGCCGCAGAGATCATGGCGCCGGTGCGGGCCATCGGCCGGATCAATCTGGCCGTGGGGCTGGTCGTGGTGCTGGCGGCCGGCCTGATGGTGCTGCTGTTGGTGCGAAGTGCCGTCAACCCCATCAACCGGGCGGTACGGGGGCTGAACAAAAGCGCCGACCAGGTCGGCACGGCCTCTTCCCAGGTGGCTTCGGCCAGCCAGACCCTGGCCAGCGGCGCCAGCCAGCAGGCGGCCTCCCTGGAGGAGAGCTCCGCTTCACTGGAGGAGATGGCCTCCATGACCCGCCAGAACGCCGACAATGCCGACCAGGCGGATAAGCTCATGGCGGAAACCCGCCAGGTGGTGGCTTCGGCCACCGAGTCCATGATCCAACTGATCACGTCCATGACGGCCATTTCAAAGGCGAGCGAAGAGACGAGCAAGATCATCAAGACCATCGATGAAATCGCTTTCCAGACCAACCTGTTGGCGTTAAACGCCGCCGTGGAGGCGGCCCGGGCCGGCGAGGCCGGGGCCGGGTTTGCCGTGGTGGCCGACGAGGTGAGAAACCTGGCCATGCGGGCTGCCGATGCGGCCAAGAATACCTCGACCCTCATCGAGGATACCGGGAAAAAGGTGCGGGAAGGCTCGACCCTGGTGAACCGGACCAACGATGCCTTTGCCCAGGTTTCCGACCAGGCCGGCAAGGTCGCCGATCTGGTGGGTGAAATCGCCGCCGCTTCCAAGGAACAGGCCGAAGGGATTACACAGGTCAATCGCGCCGTGGTCGAGATGGACAAACTGACCCAGCAAAACGCGGCCAGTGCCGAAGAGTCCGCCAGTTCTTCCGAGGAAATGAGTGCCCAGGCCGAACAGATGAAGGACCTCATCGGCCAGTTAAAGGCCCTGGTGGACGGCCGTGAGGCCCATTCGGCCAATCCGGCCGGAAAGACTCGTCCGGTAAACGTTTCCCGAAAAAAGAATACGCCGATGGCGGTGTCCTCTCGATCCCGGGTAAGTCCTGAGATCGAAGTCAATCCGAAAAAGGTGCTGCCCCTGGACGACGACGACTTCCAGGATTTCTGAAAACGCAAACAAAGGAAATGGGCCGGGCGAAGACGATCCGGCCCGAGTGCATGGCCTGACGACGAAAAGCTCCCGCATGAAACTCGAAAGTTGAGAGAATAAAACAAAATGGCTTTGACCCGCATGGGTCAAAGCCATTTTTTGTCGGTGAACCCGAAAGACTGTCCAGGCGGCTACTGGAATATCGTTGGATAAACTGGCTGGCATGCTCTGAATGGTTCAGAACCGGCCCAATGCATCAACCCGCTACTTATCGGTTATCTGTATTTGCCGATATCCACCCCGCGAGCCATGGCGCGTTTTTCAAACCAATCCATTTCATTACTGGGCGGCAGGACAATCTCCTCAGGGCTTTTTCTCACCATGGAAATGGCTTCGGAGGGGCAGGTCGATATGCAAAGACCGCAGCCGATACACTTTTCGCGAACGATCTCGTAGGCATCGTCACCTTCTTCGATGGCATTGACCTGGCACCGTTCATCCCTGCATGTTCCGCAGGCAACGCATTGGTCGGCATCGATTTTGGCATAGTAGTAGGAATTGATGACGTCCGCGGCATTGATGCCCAATTCGTTGATGGCGCTCAGGACCTCGCAGCAGCATCCGCAGCAGTTGCAGATGAAAAAGTGGTCGCTTTCCATGTTCCAGGTCAAATGGACCAGACCGGCTTCTTCGGCCTTATCGAGAAGGGCATAGGCCTCCTCTTTTGAAACCGGCCGGTGGTGGGGGATCTTGTCGAAAACGCCGGGGATGGGGGCGTAGGCCATGCAGATCTCAAGAGGTTTGTCACAACCATGTCCCAGCAGGTGCTTTTTCTTTTTGCAGATGCAGTCAAATACCGAAAATGACAGGCTGCTTTCGATGATATTGGAGACCTGTTCATAATGCAGGGATTGCTGTTTGTTGGGAATTTCCTTTTCCACGGGAATCACGTGCATCAACTGGGGGCGGGTTTTGAAGAATTGTGCGCCGAAAACCTTTCCGTATTCCTCACACATTTCGGCCAGTTCCCGATCCAGGTGGGCAACCTGGAATTCATAGATGCCAAATGCCCAGGGAACCATTTTGAACATGTGAATGCCGCCGATATTGATCCCGAACACCTGCCCCCGCTTGCCCATCTCGATCAGGTGATCTTCCAAGCCGTCAATTGGGCGCCCCGTGCGCTCCGCAATCTGCCGGGCTGTTTCGAATTCCAACCTTAAATCGCAGAAAAGTGTGGCGTCTTGAGGTCGGAAAATTTTTTTCAGAATTCTGATTTCCACGCCGGATTCGGTTGATGGAAAACCGTTGGGCAGGGTATTGAGGGCCTGGGCCAGTGTATAATACACATCTTCGCTCATCGTCAGGCGGCTCCTTTTGCTCAGGGTTTCAGTTTGGGATTGTTGACATGCCGGTGGTGATCCCGGCGGGTCTTTTTTTCCAGGTTCTTTTCCACCGCATCCGTCAGGTCCACGCCGGTCTGGTTGGCGATGCAGACCAGGACAAAGAGCACGTCGGCCAGTTCGTCGGCCAGATCGTCCTTTCCCTCTCCGGTCTTGAAGCTCTGGTCGCCGAAACGTCGGGACATGATCCGGGCCAGCTCGCCGACCTCTTCGACCAGCACGGCCAGGTTGGTCAGTTCGGAAAAGTAACGCACCCCATAGGTCTTCACCCAGCCGTCGATACGACGCTGCAATTTTTCCAGTGCGATCGTCTGCCCTGTTTCATGTGGGTTTTGCTGAATCGTCACCGACTGCCCTCTATTTTTTCCACCATGGAAATTCAGCCCAGCATTTATAAATATGGCAATATACACTATCGTTTCGTTGATCACAAAGGCCCAAAAACCAATTTCAGCCAGTTTTCAGAGTTCAGGGCTCGAGCCCCTTAGTGGTTTGTCGCATTTGTGGATGGAAAACAGCCATTTTCGCCTTGGCTCTGGAGCCCTCCGGCTTTTGCATTGTTAGGGTCACGCTGGTGAATCGAGGATTCGGCGTATCTTTTGAGACAGTTTCTTCAAATTAAAGGGCTTTTGAATGAAGCCGTCGCAGCCTCTTGCCAGGATCTCTGAGGCCTCACCGTCAATGCTGTACCCGCTGGAGAGCAGGACCCGTGTGCCGGGAGAGGCGGATTTGATCCGGTCGAAGGTTTCCCCCCCGCCCATGTCCGGCATGATCATGTCCAGAATCACCAGATCGACGACGCTGCCCGTTTCATCCATCCGTGCCAGTGCTTCAAGGCCGGAAAATGCGGTTTTTACCGTGTACCCGAGGTTTTCCAAGAGCTGCTTTCCGACGTCTATGACCATCTCTTCATCGTCCACGAACAATATCGTTTCATTTCCGCCGAGCAGTTCGTCCTTTTCTCTCACCTTTGCTGTCGGCTGTTTATCCGATGCTGGCAGAAAGATGGTGAACGTCGTTCCTTTCCCCGGTTCGCTGTCGACACCGATGAAACCATCGTGGTTCTTGACAATGCCGTAGGCTGACGCCAGGCCAAGGCCGGTGCCCCGGCCCATCTCCTTGGTGGTGAAAAACGGGTCAAAGATTCTCTCCTGAATCGCCTTGTCCATGCCGGTGCCGGTGTCGGTGACGGTTGCTTTGACGTATCTCCCGGGGGCAGCCCCATGGGGTCTCACGTCGTCTTCATTTAAAAATTCGTTGGTCGTTCGTATATACAGGTCCCCTCCGCTCGGCATGGCCTGCCAGGCATTGACAAAGAGGTTCAAGAGTACCTGATCGATCTGACCCTTATCCACCTCCACCGTCCAGGTTCCATCCGTCAGGTGTGTGTGGATATGGATTTCTTTTTTGGTGCGGCCGAACATGGCGGCACAGTCTCGAATCAGTTCATTCGGATCGGTTGGCTTTATTTCATATTTGCCGCTCCGGGCAAGCCCGAGAAGTTGCCGGGTAAGATCCACACCTCGCCGAACGTACCTTTCGATATTTTTGAGTTTTTCAAGGCTACCCATGGGCATTTCTGATTCCAGGAGGAGCAGGGAGGCGTTTCCCTGGATTCCCATGAGCAGGTTGTTGAAATCATGGGCGATGCCACCGGCAAGGGTGCCTAAGGATTCCATTTTCTGGGCCTGGTGGAGCTGAGCTTCGAGTTGTGTCCTTTTTGCCTCGGTTCGGTTTCGCTCGGACACGTCCCTTCCCACCGAGACCATGTATTCGGGCCTGCCTTCGCTGTCTCCGAGCAAGGAGACCGAATACTCCGTCGGGATGCACCTGCCATCCTTGGCGACCAGGGAGATTACCACGGTGGAAGCACCTTCGGCATACACTTTTTCCATGACTGCGGCTGCTTTTTGGAGATCTTCTGCACTGTAATAGCTTTCCGGTGCTTTCAGGGACCGGATCTCCTCATCGGAGTAACCGGATATGCGATTGAAGGCACGGTTCCAGCGGATCGCCTTTCCGGTGGTCGTTTCGAACACGAAAAATGTGTCGGTCTGGGCATTGAGGGCGAAATCGGTAAACTCCTTTTCGGCCCGCAACGCCTCTTCGGCCATCTTTTGCTGGGTGATGTCCGGAAAGGCAACGAACGCTGCGATCAGGTTGCCTTGGTCGTCGTAAACGGGACCGCCGTTAGCGATCTCCCATCGTTCCGTTCCGTCTTTTCGGACCACCCGCAGTTCCATGTTCCGTGTGGTTTTCCCCTCTAAGGCCAGCGCCAGGGGAAGCTTGCCGGTGGGAACGAAGTTTCCGTCCCGGTCATAGTCTTTCCAGGTGGGTGCCATTTCCAGTAGATTGACCCCTTGTCTGACGTCATCGTCGATCTCGATGAGAAGTTGCTTCCGGCAGGCCTGGTTGAAAACCACGAGTTGGCCCTGGGGCGAGGCGATGACGATGGGAATCGGGGACTGCTCGATGACGGCCTCTAGAAGGCGCTGTACCTGGGCCAGCTGTCGCTCGGCCCGCTTGCGTTCAGTGATGTCGATGATGACCCCTTCGATGTATCCTTTGTAAGGAAAAATACGGGCTGAAACGGAAATGTCCTTTTCTGTACCATCCTTGAGCACGTAGCGGGTCTCCATGCCTGAGGCGTAGCCGTTCAGTTTGAGCTGTTCGACATAGGTTTTGCGGACATCGGGGGGATAGAGTTCGCTGGCCTTACTGTTGGCCTTGAGCTCTTCGACGCTGTCGTAGCCGAGTAGCTCAGCTGTCGTCTGGTTGGCCTTGATGAATGCGCCGTCCCCAATCCGGGTCCGCCACAGCCCGACCAGGGCAGTTTCGTAGAGGTTTTTGTAGTGTTCTTCGCTTTCGGCCAGATTTTTCAGGAGCAGCATGTTGCTCAGAGCCTCGGCAATCCGGTAGCCGATGGCTTGGAAAAGGCGTTTTTCTTCTTCGGTCCATGTTCTCCGGTGAGAGCACTGATGAAGTCCGAAGTCCCACGGCTTTCCCACTTTCGGGAAAAGCGCCATGGAAAGGGTGGCCCGGACAACGAACGTATCATCCGGATCCCACTGGGGCTCGCTGGGACTGAGATCGCAGGTGATTGGGCCGTCGGCAGCGAGGAGCTCTGCGAAGCTCTCCCGAACGTCCTGGGTCATTGCCACAGCTTTGCCCGGAAGAAGAGCGCCGGTATATTCCGGGCGGGAGACCTCCATGGGGACATGCCAAGAGTCGGCTTCGGGGTCGCAGGGGTAGAGCAACCAGGCGCGATCGCTTTGAAATATGTCCTGAGTTGTCTTAAGGATCGCTTGGAGCGCTTTTTCCAAATCCGTCTCGCAGCGAATAACCCTATCTATCGCTGCCAGTTTTTCAAGATGGTTCAGGTGTGCCCTGGCATCTTCCACCGCTTTTTCAAGCTCGGCGTTGCGCGCGTTGAGTTTCACCATCTGGCGTTGCATGGATTGGTGCTCTGAATCGAGCCGGTCGGCACCCTGTTTTTCCATCATGATGGGTTATGCCTCAATTAGGGGGAGGGAAGGAGATCTGGCTTTTTCGGCCGTTACCAACGCTTTTTGCTGAGGAGAACGGGTAAAAAGATGTTTAACGGAAGATTTCTACCGATGAACAACAAGGATATAATAGTCGTGACTCTTTTTCAGTGTCAAGGCAGATTCGCAGGCACAATCAAACGATGGCGGCGCCGTCGTGGCTCGGGCTTGACTTCTGCCGAATATGGCGGTCCTGACGCGGCAGGGGCAGAAGCGAGGGATTATCCGCTGAGGGTCAGTCTTGCGGCCCTTGCCGTCACCGTTTTCATGATTCCGTTGACGGTAGCATACGGTAAGGCTGTTTTCCCATTTGTTTTTTACCTGAACGGGCTTCATGCCATTTTGGGGCGTCTACCGGGTGAATACCTCGTCGGCGGCCAGAAGGATTTCGCTGGGGATTTTCAATCCCAGCGTTTCGGATCGCACGAGGTTGAAGACCAGGGTGACCGTTTGGGCATCCTGGATCGGCAGGCTGCCGGCCTCGGCGCCGCCGAGGATCTCCGCGATCTTTTCCCCCGCCTGATACCCCATGGCATAGAAGTCGACGGAGGTTCCGCCATAAAGGCCGTGATTAATGGCGGTGGCGTCGATACCGATAGCCGGTTTTGTGGCATGGGCGATGGCATACTGAATAATGTCCGTTGCCGAATGGGCGTGGCCGTCGGCGTCCTTGAGCATGAGAGCGCCGAGGTAAAAGGCATCGATCTCCGGCGAAGCGTTGATGGTGACAATCTCCTGCTGGAAGGCTTCCCAGGAGTCCAGATCGACCTGTTCCGTCCGGTAGGAAAGGGGAGGCATGGCGTTTTCGGGCTGCAACTCCAGTGCGACCTGTTCGGCGATGACGCGGCCGGTTGGGGTCAGGTCGTGGACCATGCGAACTTTTTTCAGATCGGTTACCCTGGAGAGGATTTCCAGGGCATGTCGGATGTGTCGTTTTTCATAGACGCCGGTAATGTTGTGGCCGGGATGGCGCCGGCTCTTCATGAACCGGATAAACCGGTTGTAGGTCTCCGGCTGCCCCCTGAGGCCGCTGAAGACAATACTGATCGGCGTTCGGGCCAGGGGAAGGGCGACGGTGGCAAAGGCGGTGTCGCCGATGGTCAGGATGATTTCCGGACGGAACCGGGCGATTCGTGAAACGGCGTCGCTGATCTGTCGGGAAATCGTTTCGACGGTATCCTTTCCCGGATGGGCCGCCATGGCATGGATGCCCATGCGCAGGTTTCCGCCAGGGCAGAATCCGGCATCTTCCAGGGCCTTGATGGCGCCTTCTTGCTGGGGGCGGCCGGTGATGCTCTCGGCGGTGGTGCTGTGGAGAATCAGGATCCGCCTGCCGGTTTCGGCGGCGCTACCTGGGCCGGAGGCCAGCGCAATTAAGGCGGCCATTATGGTGAAAGCGGCTTTCATGGAGCGGGCCAGGTTCGGCATGGTTTTGCCTTCCATTCGAAGCAGGAATCCACGTCCTTTGGGCCAGGATTCTTTACTCCGCGGGTTGAAAATCCAATGTCCTTCGGATGGCTGCGGCCATTTCGCTTTTGAGGACCGGTTTGTTCAACAGGGCGTGGATGCCGTACGCCATATATTTACTTTCGGTCAGACCGGGGCTGAATCCGGAGCACAGAACGATGGGCTGTTCCGGCCGGATTTCCCGGACTTTTTGGGCCAGTTCGAGGCCGCTCATATGGGGCATGGTATGGTCGGTGACGATCAGGTCGAACCGTTGGGGGGAGGCGGCAAAGGCCTGAAGGGCTTCCACGCTGCTGATTCTCGGTACCACCGTATATCCCAACTTGCCGAGCATCTCGGCCGTCATCTCCAGCACGAACTGGTCGTCGTCGACGAGCAAAATGGTTTCATTGCCCCGGGGGAGTTCGGACCGCCCACCGGGCCGGGTGTCGAGATCGCTTTGGATCTGTGGCAGGTACAGGTTGAAGGTGGTTCCGTGGCCCGGTTCGCTGTATACGTTGATGGCGCCGCCGAGGCTGGTCACGATGCCGTGGACCACCGACAGGCCCAGACCGGTCCCTTCCCCCTGGGGTTTGGTGGTAAAATACGGATCAAAGATCTGCTTGACGATTTCCGGCGTCATGCCCTGGCCGGTA
Source organism: Desulfobacterales bacterium (assembly GCA_016342285.1). Classification (GTDB taxonomy): domain Bacteria; phylum Desulfobacterota; class Desulfobacteria; order Desulfobacterales; family JAEINQ01; genus JAEINQ01. The sequence continues at coordinate 35,668 of JAEINQ010000030.1, read as the reverse complement.
TCGGAGACGCTGATTCTGGTATACGGACCCGGAGGCAGCTCCAGAAACCGTTCGGCATCCTCCGGGTCGATATCGAGATTTTCCAGGTGGATGCCCAGGTGTCCCCCGCGGGCTTTCATGGCGTGGGCGGCGTTGACGCAGAGATTCATGACGATCTGGTGAATCCGTGAGGGATCCGCCTGCACAACGCCGGTTTCTTTTTCAAGCTTTACATCGATGGCGATGTCGATGGGGATGGAGGGCCGGAGCAGCTTCGTGGCTTCATCGACGATAGGTCCGATTTCGACGGGCTTTTCGTCGTCATCGCGCTGCCGGCTGAAACTCAGGATCTGTCTGACCAGGTCCCTGGCACGACTGCCCGCCTGGAGCACCCGCTCCAGGCGGGGAGCCAGGGGGCTTTGGTTTCCCGACTCGGCCAGGCAGATCTCTGTGTAACCCATCATGGCGGAAAGAATGTTGTTGAAATCGTGGGCGATTCCGCCGGCAAGGGTGCCGATGGCCTGCATCTTCTGGGCCTGAATGAGTTGCTTTTCCAGCCGTTTGGTCCGGGTGATGTCCCGCATGAACGCCTGGATTGCCGGGGCTCCTTCCCATTGTGTGCGAACGGTATTGACCTCCAGCCATCGCGCCTTTCCGGATTTGTGCAGGGCCCGGAAGGAATAATAATCGGGGACGGATTCGCCCCGCAGCCGCCGCTGGTGCCGATCGACCACCATGGCCCGGTCGTCTTTGTGAATGAGTTCAGCAAAGGGAACCCGGGTCAGTTCCTCCCGGGAGTAGCCCAGCATCCGTTCGGTGCTGGGGTTGGCGTATCGAAGCCGTTCGTCCTGGGCGATGATGATGGCATCCAGGGCATTTTCAACCACCATCCGGTAGCGTTCTCCGGAAAGTCGGTGAACGGTTTCGGCATGTTTTTTTTCGGTGATGTCGTTGATGACGCCGATCATGCGAAGGGGGCGTCCGTCCGAATCCCGTTCGACGACCTTTCCCCTGGCATGGATCCAGATCCAGGCATCGTTTTGGGCGCGAAACCGGTAGTGGGCCTCAAAGACGGCCTTGTTTAGCCCGCGACAGGCGGCCAGTTTTTCCAGAAGGTTCGGCAGGTCCTCGGGGTGCACCCGGGCGACCCACTCTTCAATATTTTCCGGGAATGCATCCGGCGTGTAGCCGGCAACGGTATAAAAGCGCCGGTCGAACCGTATCTTATCGGTGTCCAGCCGCCAGTCCCACCATCCATCCGAGGCGATTTCCATGGCCGCGGCCCACAGGTCCGGATCGCTGTTCTCAGGTCCTTCAGGCATTATTCGGGTATTGAATCGGGTTTCCATAAGCGTTTTCCATGCGGTATGGTTGGGTTCGGCTGCCATTACATCTATATAACGGCATTTTCGCCATTGACTTTAGCACGGCTTAACTTGCCGAGGTTGTGTTTTCCCATCAACCCATTGTATCTTTTCACCATTACAGCGGTTTTCAGAAAATTGTTCCGAAGGGCTTATTCCCTGTAACGGTTCAACTAGTATGGTTTTTGGGCGATATTCAATAGAGGGAGGTTCCAATGAGACTTGGTTGGGTCATTCTTCGCATTTCATTTCCCGTGATCATCGCTATTTTTGGGGTGAACACCATGGGGCATGCCAAGCCTGCGCCCATTGCCATCGGCTTTGTGGGCGACTTTTCCGATGTCTCCAGGGCGTACACCCGCAATGCCTTTGTGGCGGCGAAAATGGCGGTCGATCAGTTCAATGCCGATGGCGGATTGCTGGGGCGGCCCGTCGTGTTGCACAAACGGGACGGTGGCAACGATCCCCAACGGCATGAGGACCATGTGCGGGCGCTGGCGGCCAAAGAAAAGGTCGTGGCCATCTTCGGCGGCGCGTCGAGTTCCTGTGTGTTTAAGGCCTCGGAGGCATGCCGGGTACTGGAAATCCCCTACCTGGTTTCCATCGGCAACTCCCAGTCGGTGGTGGTGGAACATGGCCATCCGTTCGTCTTTCTTTTCGCACCCAATACCTGGATGGAGTCCAAAGGGTTCAGCTTCTTTGCCACACTGATGCCCTGGCAGCGTTTCGCGTGGCTCGGACCGGATTACGTCTGGGGACACGAGGTGCTGCGCTATTTCAAACAGAATTTCGATGAACTCGGCGCGGCCATCGACTGGGCTGTTGAGGCCTGGCACCCCCTGGGCACCCGGGATTTTGCCGGTATTGTCCAGCAGATCATTGACGCCAAGCCGGACGCCCTGGTGGTTGCCTCATGGGGAGAAGACGTTCGGCATTTCATTATGCAGGCCAAACCGACCGGTCTTTTTGGGCAAATGGCGGTCTTTGGCGGGTTTTCCCTGATTGAGGGAAAAGACGGACGCCTGATTCCGGAAGGGATATGGACCCTGTCTCGCGGACCGTTCAACTTTTTGAAGGACAAGTTTCCCATGACCAAGGCATTCACCGAGAAATTCCACCGCATTTCCGGGGCGTATCCTCTGGGATTTACCCTCTGCTGCTATGACTCCCTGCTGGCCTGGCGCCAGGCCGTGGAGAATGCGTCGTCGGCAGAACCCGCCGTGGTGGCCGAAGCCCTAAAAGGGATGTCGTTTTCCGGGCTGCGGGGGGACCGTTTTATCCGGGCTGTCGACGGGCAACTAGACTGCCCGGCCTTTTTCGGGCGTCTGGTGTATCGTCCCCAATACCCCTTTGCCATTATGGAATTGGTAATCGAAATTCCGGCCGCCAAGACGTGGCTGCCTGAAAGCGAGGTGCTTTCCAGGCGCAAGGGCAACGGGCCATAGTTCGGGTGGAGACGCGGTTTCCGTCTGCCGAAACAACCGCAACCATCCAATGGGTCAATGATGAGTGCCAATAAAAAAGTCGTCCTGATCGTCCTTCTGGGGGTGGGTGCCTGCCTGATGAGTTTTTTCATCAGCCGGTATTTTATCGAAAAAGACCACAACAACCAGGCGTTTCTCTCGCGGATTCAGCAAACCGTGGTGCGTGTGGAACATCTTCGGCTCCTGGGCAGGGGATTCATTCGAAACGCCGATCCGGGGAACTGGCAGCGGATCAACCGGACCATGGCGTCGATCCGCGGTGACCTGGCAGCATCGGCCAAAACGCCAGGTGACTGGCAGGCGGAAATGGCGGCCCTGAAAATCAGTCTGGAGGGATATCATGGCGTCTTGAGAATGTTGAACGGACCGGCGGTGAGCCTCAAGGCCCAGAAGGAAGTCCTGCAGGGGATCGGCATCTCATTTTCAAACCAGGTCGAGGAACAGATCATACGCCCCTATCGGAAAGAAGAGGGCCTGCGGACCTATCACGGCGACGCCATTGATCCGTTCAAGTCCAGGATCAAGGACACGGCCTACGACCTGGTGGCCCTGCATATCAAGCAGCAGTTGATTCTGCTTGAACTTTTGTTGAGTTCGGACCTTGATGCGTATCGGCACCAAAAACAGGATTTGATTGATGCCCTGGCCAAGCACAAGGCCCAGTTGCGGTTCTTGAACGTGCTGATGGGCAACGAGCCGAAGATTCAACCCGTGATCAAGGCCCTGGACAAAAACCTGGCCGATCTGGTCGTCCACGAAGGGGCGATCATTGAAAATTTTTCGGTCCTGGTGCAGCTCGAGCAGCGTTTGAATGATACCGGCGAAATACTGGTCGCCGCCAGCCGTGCCCTTTCGGACCGGATCGTCGCCGATACATTACGCGCCAGCCGTCTGAACCGGTGGCTGAACTGGGGCCTGATCCTGGGCCTTGTGGTCGGCCTGTTCGTTTTGGGTTCCTTGCTGGCCCGGGACATCATCCGGTTCGTTCACGACTTGAATGAGACCCAGCAGGATCTGACGGCGAGTGAAAGCAACCTGAGGGTCACCCTCAACTCCATCGGCGATGCGGTGATCTCCACCGACGAAGAGGGAAAGATTGTTCGCATGAACAAGGCGGCCGAGGGGCTGACCGGCTGGAATCGTGCCGATGCATTCGGAGAGGCCCTGGACAAGGTTTTTGTTATCGTCAATGCCCATACCCGCCAAAAGGTCGACAGCCCGGCCGACAGGGTGCTGGCCGAAGGCCGGACTGTGGGCCTGGCCAACCATGCCGTGCTGTTGGCCAAAGACGGCAGTGAGTACCAGATCGCCGACAGCGGTGCGCCCATCCGCAATACCGACGACCAAATCATCGGCGTGGTCCTGGTGTTCCGGGATGTCACTGAGGCCTATGCCCGGGAACAGCAGATCCGTGAAAGCGAGCGGTTGCTCAAACATGTTACTAGCAACATCCCCGGCGTGGTCTACCAGTTTCGGGCAACGGCCGATCATCGCTATACCAATACATTCATCGGCGAAAAGGCAGTGGCCCTCTTCGGTATCGAAGCACCCCCGGAGGCCTTTTTCGCCGAATTCGCCAAATGCATTCCGGACTCTGAAAAAGAAGCCTTTCAGGCCTCCGTGTCAGAGGCCGTGGATAGGGTCGCGCCCTGGCATTACGAGGGGCGGTTCATCAAGCCCGACGGCGAAATGATCTGGTTCGCCGGCGACTCCGCTTCCCACCGGTCTGAGGATGAGGTCGTCTTTAATGGCGTGCTGACGGATATCACCCAGCGGCGGCGGATGGAAGAGGCCCTGCGCCTGACCCAGTTTTGTTTCGACAGGGCTTCTTTCGGTATTTTCCGGACAGGACCGGACGCCCGGATTCTCACGGTCAACGATCAGGCCTGCAAGAGTCTCGGCTACAGCCGCGAAGACCTTTGCCAGATGACCATTTTTGACATTGATCCCGGGTTTCACAAAGAAGCGTGGGCAGCCCACAGGAAAAACGTGCGGGATAGCGGGGCCGTCGTCATCGAGACCACGCACCGGCGGAAAGACGGGAGCGTCTTTCCGGTGGAAATTCTGATCAATTTTATGGAATACCGAAATGAGGGCTTTTCCATTTCCTTTGTCATGGACATCACCGATCGTGTCGCCATGGCCAAGGAGGCCAATCGGCTGGAAAAGGCCCTGCAGCAGGCCCAGAAGATGGAAGCCATCGGCACCTTGGCCGGCGGCATCGCCCATGACTTCAACAACATTCTCTCGGCGGTGATCGGCTACGCGGAGCTGGCCCTGGCCGATGAAACAGCCGGGACCCCGCTTCACCGCAACCTGAGGCAGATTCTTGCGGCCGGCATGCGAGCCGGCGACCTGGTCCGCCAGATCCTGACCTTCAGCCGCCAGGAAGAACGCCAGCTTAAACCGCTGCAGGTCGGCCCCCTGGTCAAGGAGGCGATCAAAATGCTGCGCTCGTCTCTTCCGACCACCGTTGAAATCACCCAGGAAATCGATGAGGATCTTGACAATGTGATGGCCGATCCGACCCAAATCCATCAGATCGTCATGAACCTGTGCACCAACGCCGCACACGCCATGGAAGGAGAAGGCGGCCGGTTGAAAGTCGGCCTGTCACAGGTTCATCTGACCTCCCGGGATATCCGGCTCCATCCCGGGTTGATGCCGGGCGACTACGTCAAGCTCCTTGTCCAGGATACCGGACCGGGTATTGCCCCTGAGGTTTTGGGAAACATCTACAACCCCTACTTCACCACCAAGGAAAAGGGCAAGGGCACCGGCCTGGGTCTGTCGGTGGTTCATGGGATTTTGCAGAGTTACCATGGTGCTGTCTACGCTTACAGTGAATTGGGGAACGGCGCCAGCTTCAACGTCTATATACCCGCAATCAAACAGGAACGGGCCAAGGAGGGGAAAGAGGCGTCGAACCTGCCCGGAGGATGCGAACACATCCTGCTGGTGGACGACGAACCGATCCTGATTGAAGTCGAACAGCAGATGCTGGAAAAGCTCGGTTACACGGTTACCCCTTGCAGCGGCAGCCCCGAGGCCCTGGCGGCATTCAGGCAGTCGCCGTGGACATTCGATCTGGTGATCACCGACATGACCATGCCGAAAATGACCGGAGACAAGCTGGCCGCCGAATTGATACGGATCAGGCCCGATATCCCGGTGATTCTGAGCACCGGTTACAGCAGAAACATGACCGATGAAAAGGCCCGGGAGATAGGGATTCAAGACTTTATCCCAAAGCCGGTGCTGGGTTCGAACCTGGCCGAAACGGTCCGCAGGGTGCTGGATGGCGCCAGCCGTGATCCCTGATTCGGTCCGGCCTTGATTTGTTGGGGAAGCAAAGGCATTGTCGGAAAAAGAAGATCGTTCACAGGGCATCACGCCTGGGCGTGACTTTGTTCCCGGGCATTTGAAGTACGCTATAGTACGTCTGCATGCCCGGCGTCTCGCATCTACGGCGCCCTGTAAACGCTTACAGTGCGAGGATTTCAGATGGAAATGGACAGTCAAGGTGGAATGGAACGTCAGGTAGATTTTGTTGAAAGACTATACCGGAACCATTATTATGGGGCCTGGTTACGAACCGGGGCAAGTCTGTTCATGTGGGCATTCGCTTTTGGTGCCTATCGGCTCCAACTTATCAAATACAACAACATTGCCGGCATCAGTGCTTCAGTGCTCTTTTTGATCCTTATGAATCCGGTAATATTATGGATTTTAAGGCGGCCAAAAAGTAACCGCGCATCAAATTTATTCTCTCTTGTTACAAATTTAATAGAAGTCATTGCCTACACGGCAATAATCTATTTTTTGGGTGGTATCCGAGCCTTTTGGATGAGCCCCATCTATGTCGTGTTAATCAACTATATCGGAATCGTAGGACAGAAAAAGACCCCCTTTATTGTCGCCACTTTTTGTGGGGTTGTGGCGGTTTTGATGGTTTCGATGGAATATGTGGGAATCCTTCCGTGTCAAGATCCTATCCCGAACCTATTTTTGCCAGGACACTACCAGGCAACAATTGTTATTACGGTTGCCGTCTATCTTCAAATTGTGGCACTCGTTTCGGCTTACATCGGGGCGTTGCTGAGAAAAAGCAGGAGAAAATTGCGCGAAAAAAATACGGAACTTGAAAACAGTAACAGAAAATTAGCGCTGGCCGGTCAAGTTTTAGAGGAAGCCCATCAAGAATTAGAAATGAGAGTTGAGGAAAGAACAGCCGATCTTGTCAAAACCAACAAAAAATTAGAAGCCGAAATTAAGGACCGCAAGCGGATGGAGGAAGCGCTTAGAGCGAGCGAAGACAAGCTTGTCAGGTCAAAGAAGATGGAATCATTGGGGCTTTTGGCAGGCGGTGTCGCTCACGACCTCAATAACATCCTGTCAGGCATTGTCAGTTATCCAGAATTGCTTTTAATGGATTTGCCACCAGACAGCAATCTCAGAGAACCGCTTTCCACCATAAAGGACTCCGGATACAGGGCGGCCGCCGTTATCCAGGATCTGTTGACCATTGCCAGAGGTGTGGCCACCACAAAAGAACCGGTGAATTTAAACAACCTGATACGTAATTATCTAAATTCACCGGAGTTTAGAAAGCTTGAACAGCTGCATTCTTCCGTAACCTTCAAGACGGACTTAGATACGGAGTTGCTGAATATAATCGGGTCTCATGTTCATGTCAGGAAGGTGGTGATGAACCTGGTCATAAACGCGGCGGAAGCGGTTGACAGTGGTGGCAATGTGACCATATCAACCATGAACCGATATATCGATAAACCTATAGCGGGTTACGATGATGTGACCATCGGTGAATATGCCGTTCTTGCCGTATCGGACGATGGTTCCGGCATATCGCCGGATGATCTATCGCGGATATTCGAGCCATTTTATACGAAGAAGATAATGGGCCTCAGCGGTACGGGCTTGGGTCTGGCAGTGGTATGGAACGTTGTGCAGGACCATCGGGGTTACATCGATGTGACCAGTGATAAGAATGGCACAACAATTGAGTCGTATTTTCAGATTACCAGAGATGAAATGTTGGATGAAGGTTTGTTCCAACCCATTGATGACTTGATGGGGCGTGGAGAGACAATCCTGGTCATTGATGACGAGAAAAATCAACGAGAGATATCCAGCAGGATATTGAATAGACTTGGCTATATTTCGAAAGCCGTGTCCAGTGGAGAGGAAGCGGTTGAATATTTAAAGGAAAATTTTGTGGATTTATTGCTGCTTGATATGATCATGGACCCCGGAATAAATTGTCACGAGACTTATGAGAGAATAGTAAAGATTCACCCTAGCCAAAAAGCGCTCATAGTCAGTGGATTCGCTGAAACCGACAAGGTGAAGGGGACCCAAAAATTGGGGGCCGGCGAATATTTAAAAAAGCCGTTGACCTTGGAAAGACTCGGGTTGGCTGTCAAAAGGGAATTGGGGAAGTAATACTTGCAGGCAGTCATGATCGGTTTGGCATATGCCAAATTGATGATTCGAAGAAGAGGCCGGCGGCCTTCTCTTTTTGTGTAAAATTCGATTACAAATCCAAGTGTGACAAGCCCAACTCTTTGGCATTCAGAATGCTCGGTGCCGCGGCGGGCGGGTCGGGTGCAAGAAAGGGTGCGATGTCGGCTTCCGGCCAGACCGGATGGCCCGATAAAATGGCGGCCACATTGGTGGCGGCCAGGATCGCCATGCCTTGACGGGTCCATGCCGTGGCCGAGGCGATGTGGGGCACGATCACGGCGTTGTCCAGGTCGGCCAGGCCCGGTGCCAGAGCCGGTTCGTCTTCGAAAACGTCCAGGGCTGTCTTGAAGTCGGGATGGGTACGGCAATGGGCCACCAGGGCTGCCTCGTCGATGATCGGTCCCCGGGCCGTGTTTACCAGGATGGCGGTTTTTTTCATCAGGGCCAGTCGCTGGGCATTGATCAGATGGCGGGTGGCCGGATCGAGCACCGTGTGCAGGCTGATGCAGTCGGCGGCAGCCATCAGTTCTTCTACGGTTTCGGTTCGCTTGCAGGTCACCGGGGCTTCTCCCCGGGCGGTCAGAAAGGTGCTGTAATCGGCCATGTACGATTCGAGGTCCGGGTTGGGGTAGAGGTCGTAGTAGACAAGATCCATTTTGTGGCCTTCCACCATCATGCGGGCGTAGGCCGCACCGATGCGTCCGGCGCCGATAATCCCCAGGGTTTTTCGCCACAGCAGTTCTCCCTGAAAAAGGGTGGGGAGCCACCCCTTGTATTTCCCCGCCCTTAAGAACCGTTCGGATTCGCAGACGCGCCGGGCTGCGGCAAAGGTCAGGGCCACGGCCATTTCCGCCGTGGTTTCGGTGAGTACACCGGGGGTGTTGCCCACGGGGATGCCGCAGCGGGTGGCGGCATCAAGGTCGATGTTGTTGAATCCCACGGCATAGTTGCTGTAGGCTTTTCCTCCGGCGGCCGCAAGGGCTGAAAAGAGTTCTTCTCCCCAGGGTTCCGTCAACTGCCCGATGGCCCCGTGGCACCGGTCGCCCATGGCCGTCCGAATTGCTTCAACGGTGAGCACATCGGTGGTGGTGCAGATCTCCACCCGGCAGTCGGCCGTGGTCAGAATGTCCAGCCATCGGCCTCCGGGCAGCTCCTTGGTGATGATGACGCGGCGTTTCCCGGAGGGGTTGTGAACCCGCCAGTTCGGTTCTGCCATGGGACGGTTTCTCCTTTTCAATACGCAGTCGGAATCCACATGATGTGGGTGTGGTCAGTGTCTGTTGGCTATGCCGAGACACATTGCCAGTGACTAAAGTTAAAGAATTCTTCCTATTATTAAAAACCGGTGGAGCGTAGCGACTCCTCAACTTTAGTCACTTTAGTTCACTTTAGGCACCCCACACTGATATGGGGGGCGATAACCCGGCCCCTTCCGGGACAACCCAATGCCCCGTACCCGGCTCAGTCGCCGAAACAGATGCCGATGTCCCGGGCGGTGGCGATGGTGTCGCTGTCTAGGGGGACGTTTCGAATGCTGCCGATGACCTGCTCCAGGGGCACCGCCTTGATTTTGGGCGGGTCCAGGCCCACCATGGAGCCGAACTTGCCTTTTTCGATGAGACGTACCGCGGCAGCCCCGAAGCGAAGGGCCAGCAGGCGGTCGAAGGTCGTGGGCGATCCCCCGCGCTGGAGGTGCCCCAGCACCAGGGATCGGGCGTCTTTTCCGGTTCGCTTGGCGATTTCCTCGGCCACGTACTGTCCGACACCGCCCAGCAGCACGTCCTGGCGGCCGACCTCGCCCGCGCCCCGGTCGATCTGGCCGCCGCCTGCCGGTACGGCCCCTTCGGCCGTCACCACCACTGCATAGCGCTCCCCGTGAAGCTCTTCGGCCATAATATGGTCGCAGACTTTTTCAATATCAAAGGGGATCTCGGGGATCAAGATGACGTGGGCCGCACCGGAAATGCCGGAGTTCAGGGCGATCCAGCCGGCGTGGCGGCCCATAACCTCCACCACGATCACCCGTTCGTGGCTGCGGGCCGTGGAGTGGATCCGGTCGATGGCCTCGGTGGCCGTGCTGACCGCCGTGTCAAAGCCGAAGGTGATGACCGTGCCGCCCATGTCGTTGTCGATGGTTTTGGGCACGCCGATCACCGGGATTCCTTTCTGGAAAAAACGGTAAGCGATTTCCAGGGAGCCGTCGCCGCCAACGGCGACCAGGCAGTCGAACCGCAGACGCTTGAAATTTTCCACCACGCGGTCGGAAACGTCACGGATCTCCACTTCGCCGGCAGCGTTGGTCACCGGCATTTCAAAGGGATTGCCCTTGTTGGTGGTGCCGAGAATGGTGCCGCCGGTGCTGGAGATGCGACGGACCCGGTCCGGGGTCAGGCGGACGATCTCGTCAGTATCGATCAGGCCTGTGTAGCCGCTCTTGATGCCGTAAACATCCCAGTTTCGGTTGTGGGCCGCCATGACCACCGCCTCGATGACGGCGTTGAGGCCCGGCGCATCGCCGCCGCCGGTGTTGATGGCGATATTGAGTCCCCTGGACATGTCCACCTCCTGTGGTTGATGGTAACGTTGCCTCTGGCAAAAAGGACCGGCACCTGTGGCCACTGTCGGTTAGGGTCGGAGAGATCCCCCATTGGCTATGTGAATGGGGACAGTGAGGCAAAAAATCAGGCGAGCTAGGACCGCTTTGATCTGCCCCATGGGCATGTTTTTCTCCCAAAACGATGATGCGGTGGCGTTGATTCCTTACCTTCCGGTCATGTCACGTGAAAGAGGCATTTCTGGTATGTTAACGCAATGGCCCGGTTTTGGGAACCAAAAAGCCCTTTGAAGTTGGGGAATTGCCCGTACCTGGAATCAGCAGGCATGGACGCAGATCAACCCGTCCCCGGAAGAGGCGGTCTGCAGTGGGGTGAAACTCGGGCGATCCGTGTTCAAAGATATAATGTGCGTTTTGCCCGTTTAGTTGCTGAATCCCAGGTGCTTGTGGATTTCGCGCCATTTGGCGTAGGAGATCGGCTCAATGTTGTCCAGGTGGCTGGTCGGTATGGTGCCGATGGTGGTGTTGGGAATGTAGTAGCACAGCTCTCCCTGGTAGGGGCCGTCTTCCAGTATCCATCCTTGCTGAATGGATATCCTCTGGCCGACCAGGGGCTCGGCTTCCGCGATATATTCTGTAGGGTCCGACGGTTTGAACGTGGCTTCGAAGTACATCCTTTTCTCCTCGGGGATAAAAAAACAAAAGCAGCGCCTTTAATGGCGCTGCGGGTATTTGTCCGGGCGACGATTGTCGTCCGGCCCCTTTGTCTTTATTTGTTATCGGCCATCATACACGATTCTTGAGAAATTGAAAATGGCAAACCGATGGCGGTGGTCTGGATTGTCATTTCATGGGCAATACAGCCGTTTCTTTGTCAACGGCGTCTCTTTATGATAAAAGACCTTTTTCCCATTTCAGAACAGAAAGGACCCCGCTTCATGAGTCTATACGAAATCAACGGAAAGCGGCCGGTCATCGGAGAGGGGTGCTGGATTGCCCCCAACGCTTCAGTCATCGGCGACGTGCAGATCGGAAGGGGCTGTTACATCGGATTCGGGGCGGTGATTCGGGGCGATTTCGGATTGATCGCCATCGGCGACGGTAGCATCATCGAAGACAACGTGGTGATCCATGCGGCCCAGGCGACCCGGATCGGTAAAGGGGTGATCGTGGGCCACCAGGCCATGGTTCACGATGCCGAAATCGGCGACAATGTCCTGGTGGGCATGCAGTCGCTGGTGGGTAGCCGGGTGGTCATCGGTGCCGATGCCATTGTTGCCGAACAATCCCACCTGCGCGACGGTACCACCGTGGACGCCGGTACCATTGTCGCCGGCCGGCCTGCTGAGCCGGTGAAGAAAGCCACCGAAGCCCACCGCCAGGCTATGGCCTTTGGCCAGGCGGCTTATGCGTCCTTGGGGGGGCAATATATTCGTTGTCCCGAAAGCGGTTCATAAAGGGGGCGATGATGAAATTTCGCATGGAAAGACCGCTTGACTATTTTGACGTCGATTCACGATTTGGCCTGAAGCTGGTGTCACTGTTCCGGTATTTTCAGGAAGCGGCGGTGATGCACAGTGAGCGGGTCGGGATCGGAAGCCGCACCCTTGTCAATGACGGCACCGTGTGGATCCTCAATAAAATTGCCGCCGAAATTATCCGCTATCCGGAGTACGGAGAGACGGTCACCGTGACTACCTGGAGCAGAGGTGCCAAGGGATTCAAGGCGTTTCGGGATTTTGTCGTTTCCTCGGGGGATCAGCGACTGGCCGTCGCCGCCAGCATCTGGCTTTATTTCGATATGAAACGAAAGCGGATTGTTCGCGTACCTGGAGACCTGATCGAAGCCTACTCAGTCGAAGACGAGACCGTGCTCGACCTGGACCTGGATGCCTGGCGGCCAGAGGCCGAGTTCGAACCGGAAGCCCATATCGAGATCACCACAAGATCCAGCGATTTCGATCCCCTGGGCCATGTGAACAATTCGCTCTATTTCGATTACCTGGAAACCATGGCCTCCCGCGCCTTTGCAGCAAATGGGAGGATTGGTGAATTGAAGATCCAGTTTCAAAAGGAGATTGGGGCGCGATGCCGGGCGGTTCGGGCCGGCGGCCTGAACGCGGATGATGGCTGCCGGTTCAAAATTTTCAGCGACGATAAGGTTCATGCCGCCGGCTCCATGACGTTTCTCGGGGGCTGACGGCCAGCCGGGCTTGAATATTCCTGAAGTGCGTCCCTAATTCAAGCCCCCTCCTACGAGTATCGATCACGACGTCTTTCAGGCTGAACTCAAGAACACCCCCTTTATCCTCCTGTATCCTTAAAAATTCCGATCCGTGAATACTCAACGTTCGGATAATTGTCCTCAATCAGCCGTTGTCATTATCCAAGGCCTCTCTAACCTTTGCAGCCAGATCTTTTTTGGAAAACGGTTTCGGCATGAAACAAACGCCATCTTCCAGCACTCCCCGATGGGCAATGACGTTGGCCGTATAGCCGGACATGAAAAGTATTTTAAGATTAGGACAAGGGATTTTCAGTTGCTCAGAGAGTTCGCGGCCATTCATTTCGGGCAAAACCACATCCGTTACCAGAAGGTTAATTTCGCCAGCATGCTCTTTGGCCAAGCGAATGGCCTCACCCGGAATAGTTGCGGACAACACTGAATAACCCAGATCGTTGAGCATTCTTGTCCCGAGTTCCATGATGGAACGATCATCTTCAACCAGCAATACTGTTTCGCCTCGACTTATTGGGTTTTCTAAGGTACTTTTATGAAGGGCTTCGATATCCCCTGAATGCCGTGACAAATATATTTTGATTGTTGTCCCTTCATCCGGCTCACTGTATATGTTGATAAAGCCGTTGTTCTGCTTGACAATGCCATAAACGGTGGCCAGCCCCAGCCCTGTCCCATGGCCGAATTCCTTTGTAGTGAAAAACGGTTCGAAAATCTTGTCCAGGGTTTCCGGCGCGATTCCGCTACCATCGTCACTTACCGCTAACAATACATACTCACCGGGAACAAACCCGGCATGATCAGCGCAGTAGTTCTCGTCGAAGCTGACATTTCCGGTTTCGATGGTAATTTTACCTACCCCCGCAATAGCGTCTCGGGCGTTCACGCAGAGGTTGGCCAGAATTTGATCGACCTGGGAGGGATCAATTTTGACCGGCCACACCTCCACTCCAGGTCGCCAGGCAAGATTGATGTCCTCGCCTATCAGCCGCCGGAGCATTTTGAGCATCGTTTCTATAGTACCGTTTAGATCGAGCACCTTGGGTGCAATGGTTTGTTGGCGAGCAAAAGCCAGTAATTGCCGGGTAATGTTCGTCGAACGATTCGCAGCCGTAAGAATCGCTATGAGATCGTCATGTAGAGGATCATTCTGGTCCACCTTTTCCAGAGCCAACTCCGAATAACCGATGATGACACTGGAGATATTGTTGTAGTCGTGTGCAATACCGCCAGCCAATAGGCCCACGGACTCCATTTTTTGCGCCTGTATAAGCTGTGCTTGCAGGTTCAGACGCTCGGTAATATCCTCAACCATTTCGATGGCTGCTGTCACTTCTCCTTGTGGATTGATTAGAGGTGAAGAAACAATGCGATAATTCCGCGTTTTGTCTGCCTGTGGCCTGGCAGTTGTGTCTTCGTGAACTTTGCCGTCTTTAAGCGTCTTGCAAGTCGGGCAGTATTCACAGATTTCTTCACGTGGTGGATTGTTAAAAGTACGGTAACAAATTGGTCTTTTGTCCAGATCATGTTCCGTAAACCACTCGCGCATTTGATGATTCATTTCGAGTATTTCCATAGCCGGGCTGATCAATGCTACCCCTATTCCAATGTTGTCGACGATTGATTTAAATTTCTCGTGACTCTCACGGAGGGATTCTTCGTTTTTCTTGTGTTCGGTGATGTCCACCCACTGACATACTGCATTCGTAAGTTCACCCTCTGCACTAACTATCGGAAATATTGACACATCGATGTACAGATCTCGTGCGCCATCAAAATTGACATCACCAGCCGTTGATGCTTTCCATGGAATACTGAAATTCGCGGGCTCGTGATTCTCGAAAACAGCCATCACCATGGGCATAACACCCTGTGTCTCCAGATTTTCATCCTTGAGTACATTGTATTGGCCCACAATCTTATCATCCGACATATTTAATGTTTCGCGCAGAGAGCTGTTTGTCCTTATGACCGTTCCTTCTCGATCGGAAATCCACATGGCGAAAGGGCTCATATCGACAACCCTATCGATAAATGACGTAGCTGACCTAATTTCTTCCTCCGCTTGCTTGCGTTCGGTGATGTCTTGCACCACTCCGTTTATTGCAGTGAGTTTTCCGTTGTCATCGTAGATCCCCTGAAAGCTTGAGAAGTAGTATCCGGTACTGCCATCGGGCCGGAGGAACCTCTGTTCATAGGAACCGACTTCACGACTTTCGACTGCTTTCTGGATGAGTTCCTTGTCGCGTTGGTGATCCTCAGGCCAGGGCGACAAATCCAGAATTGAATCAATCTGAGGTGTGAACACTTTCGGGTCAAGTCGGAAAATTTTGAACACTTCGTTGGACCATTCCACTTTACCTGAATTGACGTCCCAAGACCAGTTTCCCATGTGAGCCAATCGCTGGGCTTCTCGCAATCTACTCTCGCTCTCCCGCAGCGTATCCTCAACCTCTTTTCGCTCTGATTCTGCTTGTTCTAATTCCCGAACCCGTTGTTCTAATTCTTCATACGTAGGTTTTCCAGACATGGATTTTGCCCCTACCTTCTCAATCTTTTCGAGTCATGATTATTTGCATTATCCTTGAGTGCTGCAAGGTTCAAGGATTCCAGTGGTATTCGTAACAGCGTCATGTCGAGACCAAGGGCGAACAGAGACCAGTTCGAGAGGATATTTCAGGATACTCCAGAAGGATAGACGAGCACAACCATTAACCGAGGGTCAGAATTCGGTACTAGATGAGGAATGTCGCGAATAACCATCGGCAAGGTGGCCAAGCGGAGGGACTGCGGACTGTTTGCCAGTCCCGCATTTGAAAAGATTATGCCTGAGGAATGACTGTCGAAAATAACCGTATTGAACAGTCAAGGATTGGATTGGTATGTTTGATCTGTCCGGGGTCAACGGTGGTTGCGCATAGGATAATTATTGTTTAAGCTCCAAATTATCTAAATATGCATCGAAAATCCTTACTTGGCATCTTCTTCATACAGGTTCATATCAGGGTACAATTTTTTCGCGCATTCAGGACAAATGCCGTGACTGAATTCAGCGTCAGAGCGATCTCGAATGTAGGATTCAATCTGATTCCAATAGCCTTTATCATCACGGATTTTTTTGCAATTTGAGCAAATGGGAAGAAAACCCCGCAACGTTTTAACCTCTGATAGTGCCTTTTGAAGGTCCGAAACTAACCTGTCCTTTTGTTCTTCTGTCCGCTTGCGCTTGCTAATATCATGAATGATGGAATGGAGCAGAGCCTTTCTCTTGATGTCAACTTTGCAGCTGTATACACCCACTTCCTTAAAGGATCCATCGGACAACCGGTGGCGAAATTCGAAATAAGTACGTTCCAGAAGTCTGGCCTTTTCCATCTCCGCTTTCACCTGTTCGTTCGATAACGTGTTGATGTCCTGAATTCGCATTTCTTTGAGTTGCTCCACCGACCACCCATAAAATATTTCAGCCGATCTATTGGCTTCAACAATATTTCCAGTATCGGGGTCAATTATTAGTTTGGCGGCGGAATGATTTTGAAATAGATTCCGGAATTTTGCTTCGCTATCTTGCAGTGCCTGATCCGCCTGCTTGCGCTCGGTAATGTCCTCTATGGCCAGCAGGATGATCCGTTCCTTGCCCCACGTTTGCTCAATCTGGCGGGCATTCAACAGCATGACGCGCCTGCCGATGGCGGCAAAATCGTGTTCAACCTCATAGTTGTCAAAGGCGGTCTTTTCGGGAAGGATGGTTTCCAGCAATTCCCGCAGCTTGGGGATATCCCACTGTTTATTGCCCAGGTCATAAATAAGCTGCCCCACGGTCTCTTCAGGTTTTACCTTGAACAAGTCATAGAATGAACGGCTGACGGTGACCACCCTGAGGTCCTGGTCCAAGGAAATTAAGGATTCGCTCACCGTGTTGATGATACTCTCAGCGAATTCATGGGCTTCATCCGCGGTTTTTTTAATGATCGCCAGTTCTTTTCGGGTCTTTTCCAGACCGGCTTCTATCTCCTTGCGCTTGGTGATGTCCTCAATGGCCAAAAGAATGATCCGTTCCTTGTCCATCCCTCGTTCAATCTGGCGGGCATTCAACAGCATGACGCGTTTGCCGATGGTGGCAAAATCGTGTTCAACCTCATAGTTGTCAAAGCTGGTCTGTTGGGGAAGGATGGTTTCCAGCAGTTCCCGCAGCTTGGGGATATCCCACTGTTTATTGCCCAGGTCATAGATAAAATTGCCTAAAGTTTTTTCCCGTGTTACCTTGAATGAATTAATGAAACTTCGGTTTGCTATGATAACCTTCAGATCTGAATCCAGAACCAAAAGGGGTTCATGTATTGTCTCTACGATATTTTCGAATATCTGATCTGTTAGAGTCGTTACCATAACGTTCTTCTCTCCGCATCAAAACGTGGCTTTATTTTGTTTGAATCAATGGCGTTTTTGAATTGTCAAGGATTCCAACGGTATTCGTAACAGCGTCAGGTACAGGCCAGCAGTGATCAGAGACCATTCGGGATAGGATTTCATGATACTCCAGAAGAATAGACGAGCGCAACCATGAACCGAGGGGGCGGAACTCGGCACTACATGAGGAATGTCGCGAATAACCATCGGCAAGGTGGCCAAGCGGAGGGACTGCGGACTGTTTGCCATTCACTAATGTTCTGGAATCATATGGATTTTGAACATTGGTCAAGTATGAGAAAATACCAGACCAATACAAGGAAATCTGCCGCCGTGCCGCAGCTGAGTGCGGTGCCGACGCCATCGAGATCATTGAGGACGGCCACTAGAACCTGAGTTGAGCTCAATTTAGGTAGCAGTATATCCGTATAGAGAGGGGGGTACCAGAGTGGGAAAATTCAGAGAAAGCCAAACGGCAAAGAACCTACTTGTTTCCTATGCCTTCGAATCACAGGCAACAACGCGGTATATCTTTTTCTCCAACAAAGCGAAAGAAGACGGCTTTATCCAGATTTCCAACATATTTAAAGAGGTCTCGGACCAGGAATTGGAACACGCTTTGCGGTTTTTCAAGTTCTTTAACGGGGGGGATTTAGAAATCACTGCCCGGTTTCTAACCGGTGTGGTGAAATCCACCTACGAGAACCTAATCGCTGCGGCCGATCTGGAAAAACACGTCCATACCGACTTATATCCTGGATTTGCAAAAATGGGCCGCGAGGAAGGGTTTAACCGGGCCGCTGATTTTTGGGATGCCATCTCAGTGGCGGAAGCGCAGCATGAAAAAACGTTTTTGGCCCTTGCAGACAACCTTGAAACCGGTCGGGTATTCAAAAGAGATGAAGAACGGGTTTGGCGCTGCAACAACTGTGGCTATATCCATAAGGGGGCAGATGCCCCTGAAAAATGCCCTGCCTGCGTCCGGCCCATTGGTTTTTTCGAGATATTTACCGAGGCCTGGTAGCGGCTATCAAGAAAATCCCGGGATTTCGACATGATACGGAGATGGGGCAAGTCCTATATGCCGCATCTATCGCCCTGTCTTCGTAACCGGGTTTGCAAGGCCGCACAAATTCCGACCTGTTTGCACTTGGTTTCGTCAGCGGAAAACGCCTCAATTTCCGGAAAAGCGGCCTCGATCCTGCCATCATCGTCCCATTGTGTCTGAAAATGAGAGTTCCATCCCAGCGGTGAAAGGTTTTCAAGGGTGTCATTCATATCGATTCTTTAAATAAATGTTTCGGGTTCCCTTCGAGCCTGAAAGTTTTTGCTTACCCAGTTGACGATCTTGTTGATCATGGGATCGTCCACCACCCGGGCCCCCTCCGGGCAGTGTTTGACGCAGGCATTGCACAAAATACAGGCCATGTTGTCCGTCTTCACCGTATCCTCGATGGTGATGGCGCCCACGGGGCAAAGGGAGGCGCATTCGCCGCAGAGGGTACACTTTTCATCCATGGTCGAGGCGGCCTTGTCTTCCATTGCGCTTCGGTCGCGGTCGATGTAGGGCCGGTTCCCGGGCGGTTCGATCAAGGACATTTCATCAATCGAAACCAGGTCGTTCATTTTGGCGCGGATCTTCGATCCAAAGGCTTTCGCCGCCGCGATATCCTCGGCATCGGGCCGGCCGTTGGCCATGGGCCGGTTTTCGTTGGCAAAGGAATGCTCCCCGATAAAGGCCCCTGCCCCCACGGGCAGAAAGCCCGATTCCCGGGCCAGATCGTTGAGTTCAATCAACGCATCTTCAAAGTCCCTGTTGCCATACACCACGACAATGACTGCCGGGGTATGATCGGCCTTGAGCCGTTTCAGTCTGGCAATGGCCGTCCTGGAGACCCTGCCTTCGTAAACCGGAACGCCTAAAACCACCAAATCATCCCGGACTTCATTTGACACCAGTGTATCCATCTGGGGCAATGTCAAGTCGATTTGTCGGACGTTTTCGGCCCCAAAGCCCTCGGCAATTCCATTGAGGATTTTTCGGGTGGTGCCGGTGGGAGAGAAATAGGCCAGTTTTACGGTGTCAAAATTCACGGTGATGCTCCTTGTAACGTTTAGTATTTATGGAACGATTCGACTGTTCAGGATCGTTATGAATTCCATGAGCCGTCCCAGGAAAACCGAAGTCGTCTTTTAGCCCGCGATGACCAGGCTGATGATTACATCAATGGCCAGGCCAGCTTTATTGCGATCAGAAGCAAAACGCCGCCCAACATCCGTTTGACGGTTTGGGGGCGCATTTTTTTTTGCATCACCCGGGTCCCCAGGTATCCGCCGCCCCACGCCGCCAATCCGGCAAAGATGAGAATTTTGCCTGAAACCGAGCCCATGGCAGCGTATGCAATAAACGCGGAAAATGAAGAGAAGGGGACGGAAAAGGCCGTGACCGTGGCCACTTTCTTGGGGTTGAAACCCTGCAGGATCATGAGCGGCGAGATGACGCCCCCGCCGCCAACCCCCAGCAGGCCGGAAATGAAGCCCGCTACGACCCCCACCAGCAGCGGGCCGGCCACCGGCCGGTCTTTGCGATACTGATCCGCATATTTCGAGCTTTTGAAAAAGAGCATCATGGAGCCGGAAAAACACAGGAAGGCGATAAAGGCCAGAAGCAGGAATCGGGTCGGGATGAGGTGGCCCACCCAGGCTCCCACCGGCGCCAGAAGGATGGATGAGACGATGATGGGAAGCCCCAGGCGGACATCCAGGCGTTTTTCCCTGATGTTGGAATAGGTGGCGCCCAGCATGCTTACGCAATTGACAAAGAGCCCCGTCGGGCGGGCCAGGTTGAAGGGTACGCCCAGCCAGGACAGGGTTGGAATGAGAACCACGGCCGAACCCACGCCGCCGAGAGCAAAGATGAAACTCAGACCGAAGGAGAGGAGACTGATGATCAGGGTAATGGCGTCCATATGATATGTCCGGGATTGTGAGAAAATTTGCTGTGCTGTTTCGGTTGTCCCGGCAGCGGCGCGGATTGGAGCGTTAGATTTTGATGGATTCGCAAAAAGTTGCCATTTACCATGAAGCGCATAAATCGCATACAATAGACAATATGCCGATATTATCGGAATCCTTCATGTGCTACATGACCTACATGGTGAAAAAAACAACTTATGCATGATTATCTATAGCTTAGCCAGCGGACCCGGCTTGAATGCCATGACCATCTCTTCAAAAGACGCGGTTAGCCCTTTAACCTCATCAAAACCGTTGGCCCGAAGGTAGGTATAGGCAATGGCCCCGCGGAAAACCGATGAGCAGAAGGCGACAATGAGTTTGTCCTTTGGCAATTCTCCCAGGCGTGCAGGCAGTTTGTTTAATGGAATGTGAAGTGCAAAAGGGAAAGACAGGTATTCGATCTCCTTGTCAGAGCGAACGTCTAAAAAGACAACGTGATCGTTTCCCAGCGCTTTGCGCATGCCTTCGATACTCATGCCATGCTCTCCGGAGCCAAAAAACTCGAAATCCATTTTCGTTAAGACCTGATCCATTGAGTTCAAAATTTAATCCTTATTGCCCCTTTTTTGGGGTTAACGCTTTCTATTTTGAACCACGAATGGACACCAATAAACACGAATATTTTTCATTGGTGTGCATTGGTGTCCATTCGTGGTTCCGTTTCTTTTCATGCCAGCGTCCATTCGCCCCATGGGAATGGCTTTTGCCGTCTTAACATCCAACATGAGGCTGTGCAATCGGAAAGGGCAATATTGATGCGTTCGTAAAAAGTCCGAGATCCCGTCATGCCTGCGAAGGCAGGCATCCAGAACCATTTGAAATGACTGGATTCCCGCCTTCGCGGGAAAGACGAAAAAAGGACGGTTTTCGACTTTTTACGGGGCTATCAATATTGAACATGGGCAAAGAATCGACGATTCCACAATAAGCGCCACGGGGGTATATATGGGTGCATTCCATTTTCTTAGGGATTTATCTTACGCCGGGTCAAAACATGGCCCTTTTTTATGGGACCTGATTTCTTTCCAGCGTATGAAAACCAAAAAATTCCGTAATAACGATATGTTGTAAATTAATGGGGGTGCGCGGCAAGTTTTTAGTGGGTATGAACTCAAAAATAGCCTTGACAGGGAGAGTGGTGACGCCTATTTTCTACGAGCATATGCTCGTAACGGGGGCGTCCACTGTCAGTGCTGGCTTTGACGCCACCCCAATCCAAGGAGCCCGATATGGAAAAAATAGCAGTGAGTTGTGAAGGTCCGAGCCTCGACGCCCGGGTCGATCCGCGGTTTGGCCGTGCGGCGGGATTTCTCGTCGTGGATCCGAAAACCCTTGCCTTTGAATTTCTTGACAATGGTTCGACCCAGGTCATGAGCCAGGGGGCGGGTATTCAGGCAGCGGAGATTGTCGCCAATTCCGGCGCCTCCGTGGTGCTGACCGGCTTTGTGGGACCTAAAGCCTTTCAGGCCTTGTCGGCCGCCAAAATCAGTGTGAGCCAGAATATGGAAAATTTGACGGTTCGTGAGGCCCTGGACAAGTACAATGCCGGTGATGTGACCGTGGCCGCGGAGCCCAACCGGCCGGGGCACTGGCGATGAAAATCTCTATCGCCAGCGGAAAAGGAGGGACCGGTAAGACCACGGTCACGGCGTCTCTGGCATCGATCTGGTCGACCCCCCTGGTCGCCGTCGATCTGGACGTGGAGGAGCCGAATCTGCACCTCTTCCTCAATCCCGAGATTACCGGTCACGAAACGGCCCTGATGGAGGTCCCCGTTGCCGACGAAAGCTTGTGCAACCAGTGCCGCAAATGCACTGAGATTTGCCAGTTCAAGGCCATCAGTGTGCTGGGAGACGTGATTCTGACATTTACGGAAATGTGCCATGGCTGCGGCGGTTGCATTGCTGTTTGTCCCGAGGGGGCGCTTTCTGCCGGCAGCCGGGAACTGGGGGAGATTTCCTGGGGGACGGTGGGATCGGTCGATTTTCTCATGGGGCGCTTGAGGGTTGGTGAGGCCATGAGCCCGCCCCTCATGCGGCAGGTCAAACAGCGCCTGGCCCAAATGATTGACGGGCGGGATTGCGATGTGATTATTGATGCCCCGCCGGGGGTCAGTTGCCCGGCGGTTGCTGCTGTCATGGATGCCGACGCCATCGTGTTGGTTACCGAACCCACCCCGTTCGGGGTCTTTGATCTGGCCCTGGCCCACCAGGCGTTTGCGCCGCTGGGAAAACCCATGGCCGTGGTGGTGAATCGGGCCGGCATCGGCTCACCGGATGTCTACAAGGTCTGCAAGGACCGGGATCTGCCCATCATTGCGGAAATCCCTTATGATCGGCGCATCGCCGAGGCCTATGCCGATGGCCGCATCGTTGCCGATGCAACTCCTGAAACGCGTGGCATTTTTGATGAAATGGTGCAGCGCATCCGGTCCATGGTGCCGGACGCGGATTGCCGATCGGAGGTCTCCCATGGTTGAAATTGTGGTGCTCAGCGGCAAGGGAGGGACCGGCAAGACGTCTCTGACCGCTGCCTTTGCCCATCTGGCCTCGCGCCATGTCATTTGTGATCTGGACGTGGATGCCCCGGACCTGCATCTATTGCTCGACCCCCAGCGGCTGGAGACCGAAGCTTTTGTTTCCGGTTTTGAGGCTACCATTCGCCCGGAAGACTGCACGGCCTGTGGTGTCTGCGCTGAACGGTGCCGCTACGACGCCATTATCGAAGGCCCGGACGCATTCCGGATCGATTCGCTTCGGTGCGAGGGGTGCAAAGTCTGCGTGGAATTTTGCCCGGCCGATGCCATTGATTTTACACCGAGATACTGCGGGGACTGGTACCGATCCGACAGCCGGTTTGGTCCCATGATCCATGCCCAGCTCTTTCCTGGGGAAGAAAATTCCGGTCGGCTGGTGGCATTGCTCAGGCAGAAAGCCAAGGTTATGGCGGAACAGGACGGGCTCGATCTTATCCTGTCGGATGGCCCCCCGGGTATCGGTTGCCCGGTGATCAGTTCGCTTTCCGGTGCGGCCATGGCGGTGATCGTTACCGAGCCGACCCCGTCCGGTTTACATGACCTGGAACGGATTGTCGAACTTTGTGCGTTTTTCAAAATCCCCACGGGCGTGATTGTCAACAAGTTTGATCTGCATATCCAAAGAACCGGGGTCATCAAAGATTTTTGCACGAAAAACGGCCTTGCCATGCTTGGAAAGTTGCCCCACGATCAGGTGATGACCGAAGCCATGGTGGCGGCACAAACCGTTACCGAATACGCCCCGGACAGCGCTATTGCCCGTGAGATCCGGCTCATCTGGCAGAACATTGAAGGGTGGAGCGCGACTCGGGCGGCGGCGTGAACAATGAAGTCCATAGCCCGGAGCAAAAATTTGATGGCCCCGTAAGAAGACCAAAATTACCACAAAGACACAAAGGGCACAAAGTTAACAAGCTAAATTGAAAGTCTTTGTTCTTTGTGTGCTTTGTGCCTTCGTGGTTTAAAAATGACTTTTTACGAATGTATCAAGCGTTGATAATGCAAAGATTAAACCAGCAAAGTGAATTAACAAAAAAAGGAGATTTTACGATGAATACGGTTATTGCCATTCCCTCTTCTTCGCCCGGCGGTTTGGAAGCCCCGCTGGGTGCGCATTTTGGCCATTGCGATATGTACACCCTGGTTTCCGTCGAAAATAGTGAGATCAAGTCGGTGAATGTCATTCCCTGCGTGCCCCATCAACAGGGCGGGTGCATGGCGCCGGTTCAGTACCTGGCCGACAATGGTGCCAAGATTCTGATCGCCGGCGGGATGGGTATGCGGCCCCTTATGGGGTTTAACCAGGTCGGCGTAGATGTCTATTTCGGCGGTGACGCAGAGACCGTTGGGGCTGCAGTGACCGCTTTGGTGGCGGGCAATCTGCCCCAGTTTACCCAGGAGCACACCTGTGGCGGCGGCGGGGGTAACTAGAACGGCCAGCTCGGCTCATTTTATATGATGACGGGTATCTGGCGGCCGCTGGCCTGCGCTCTGCAGGGTTAAGGGCACCTCCTCCCGGTAAATCAGAAAACCGCTTGCCTCCACGGTTTTCTGAGGGCCGGCGGCCGTCTTTTTCTTAACCTTCGTGAAACCTGAGTTGAGCGATTGCCGAAATTGGAAACGCTCAATTTGAGTGAAATAATGTCATGGGCAAAAGGAGCGCATCATGCCGATTTATGAGGTGGTTTGCCTTTCCTGCGAGGCGCAAAGTGAACTTCTGGTGATGTCGGGCAATGATGAAATGATTTGCCCCGCCTGTGGCGGCAGTAACGTCCGGAAGCTCATGGCCGCCACCAGTTCCATGACCGGTCGAACCGGGCCGTCCCTGCCCGGCCCGGGGGACACGGCGTGCTGCGGTTCCACGCCCGGACATGCCGGGTGCGCGGGTCCGGGTTCCTGCTGCGGTAAAGGGCCTATCTGAACCTTTCTTGTGGTTTCTCGGGGGATTTCCCGCGGTAGCAATCCGGTCTCGACAAACGTTATCAATAAAAACGCCATTTTTTACCACGAAGAGCACGAAGGGGTTAAATAATATATTATGATTTCAGCTTCGTGTGCTTCGTGGTTAATGAAAAAAACGGCATGTCGGTGACCACGGCTTTATCAAAGTTGTGGAGTCGCTTCGTTCATGACGTTTTCCAACACCCCATTGAGGAAACAAACATGCCACAGATTGTGATCCTGACCGAACGGGTATCGGCCTTTGACGAAATGGCCCGGCGGCTGGCTGACGCTTTCCAATGCCAGACTGACTGTGCTTCGTCCATTGGGGATGTTGACCTGGCCTTTGGCAAAGCACCGGATCTTTTGGTCATTGACGCCATGGTCGACGGCAGCGATGCCTTGGCCGTTGCCCGGCAGGTCATCGCCGTTAATGCCATGATCAACATGGCCGTGGTCAGCGACCTTTCGGAAGACGATTTTCACGAGGCCAGTGAAGGGCTGGGCATCATGGCCCGAATTCCGGCCAGCCCGGGGGCAAAGGAGGCCGACATGCTCGTTGGCCTGCTCAAGCAGATGCCGGGTTTTGATACAAAGTAGTTTCCATTTTCAGCAGCCTGCTAAGCGCCGGGCAGGGGGTCGCAAAGGGCCTGGATCAGTATGTGGAGGGCCTTCAGTTGAACGGCGACCCGCGTATCCATGGGGCCTTGCATGGGCGTTTCCAGGGTGAAGACATTTATTGACAATTCGAGCCGGCAGTAATTGTCAAAGCTCAACTGCCGGGTCAGGCGCATGTACCAAAGTCCCCACAGGGGGGCGTCGATCAATCCTTCCTCGGTTTTCAGGAGCAGCATCCGGATCTCTTGTTCCACCGGAAATCCGGATTGCCTCACCGTTTCGATGATCTGCCGGCACAACACCTTGTCCGGTCGGGCATACTGGTACATGTAAAACCCGGTGGCCTCGGGGTCTTCATGGAGATTGACCACCAGGTCGAAACGCATCTGCCCCACCAGGGTTCGGATCGCCCGGGCCTTGACCGATTCAAACGAGGAAAAATCCCGATTGATATCCGTGCCGTTGGAATTGAACCGCAGATTTCGCGTCCATCCCCAGGGATTGAGCAGGGGCAGGATGTGAAATTCGATGTTTGGGTAGCGGTCCGGTTCTGCGTCCAGGGCTCGAATAAAGGCCAGCACTGTCTCCACGCCTCCGGGCTCGTTGCCATGGATGCCGCTGGTGATCAACACCCGGCGGACCGGATTCTTTTTTGCCTTTCGAGTGATGTGCCACAGGGGATGAGCCTCTTCTTCGGGAAAAGGCTTGACGGAGAGCGAAAGACCCGAAGAGGTGGTCACCAGGTTCCGGATCCGGTTGTCCAGTTCTGTCAGGGGGCGCTGGACGTCGGCATCCGGGGAAAAATGCTTCCGGCTGTGGGATGCACAGGAGAAGAGCAGAATAGGGACAAGGAGAAAAACCAGGGGCGGAGACAGTGCTTGGGTGTCATTTTTGTTCCTCCGATGAATATTCCGATTCTATTTCGTCTGTCCTTCCCCGGCCAAGGACCGGGTGAATAAGTCGGTCTCCTCCTTGACCCGGTTTTCGGCGTATTCCAGCATCTTTTCCATGATGTAGGCGGCAAACAATTCATCCTTGGATTCAAGGGCCGAAACGAGTTTCCTGAAAAAGAGGATGGACCGCCTGGGCATCTCTTCCAAACCGTAAAAAAACCGGGTGTAAAACGTGTAGACCGGTTTGAATGCATTGAGAATGAGCCGGAACACCCGGTTGCCGGAGATGCGGATCAGGGCGAAATGGAACCGGTAGTCGGCCTGGGCCAGGAAGTCGGCATCCTCCAGGCGGTTTTCCATTTCGGCAAGGATCGCTCGAAGCTCGGCCGTCTCTTCCCGTGAGGCCCGCAGGGCCGCCGCGCGGGCGGCAAATACCTCTGTGGCCCTCCGGAATTCCAAAAGGGAAGAGAGCATGTCAGGATCCAGCGAGTCTCTGGACTGCATGATTTTCACCAGCAGGTCTAGGGAGGCTTCGGACTCGAATTCCCTGACATAGGTTCCGCTGGAAGGAATCTTGTTCACCAGCCCCAGTTCTGCCAGGCGGCGGACCGCCTCACGGACGGTCACCCGGCTCACGCCAAGGGCTTCGGCCAGGTCCCTTTCTGACGGGAACCGGCTTCCCGGCGGATAGGTCTTGTCGAGAATCTGTTTTTGCAGTTTCCGGTAAACCGCATCCGAG
Organism: Desulfobacterales bacterium; assembly: GCA_016342285.1. Taxonomy (GTDB): domain Bacteria; phylum Desulfobacterota; class Desulfobacteria; order Desulfobacterales; family JAEINQ01; genus JAEINQ01. The sequence goes on along the minus strand of JAEINQ010000030.1, from coordinate 8,409 downwards.
AGATTGTCGGCCATGTGGTCCCCTGCGATTAGCTGTATAGTCTGAAGGTTGAAGTCCGAAGTCCGAAGTCCGAAGGTGAGGATCATCGAAGATTCCGTTGAAATGAGGGTTTGTCCCCCTTATTGAGTCATCGGCCCTTGCTGTATCCGGACACAGCGGGTTTGGATCTGAATTCGGGTTTTGCTTCAGCCTTCAGCCTTCAGCCTTCAGTCTTCAGCCTATTTACCTTGATTGGTAATACCACTATGCGTCAGGATGGCTTTTCTTGTCAAGGGGAAGGGGTGCGTATGTTTTCGTTATAGTTATAGATTAAAAGGATATATGCGATATTTACACCTTGACAGGGCTTGAGCAGGGCTGTTACAGAAAGCGCATCCGGTAATACCGATTTGGCTCATTTCCCCAGATCCAACATATCCCGCCTTTGGAGGAAAATGATGAGCGGATGCCTTGCCAGTCCCACAGCCGTCCATTCGGCACCTTCCCACCTGTTTGCCGAGCCGCCTCCGCGGATCGCGTCCATCCGCAGCACCGTGCTAAATACGTCGGCCTCCGTTTGTCTGGAACGTCCTTCGTTGCTGCGCCGGTTTTCCCTTTCCCGGGAAGGACGCCGGGCCCGGCGCGACCACCCCCTGGTCAAAAGGGCCCGGGCACTGCGGTTTCTCCTCGTCCACCGCCAGCCTCGGATCTATCCTGAAGAGATGATCATCGGCAACATGACGTCCAAGCGGATCGCCGCCAATTTTTATCCGGAAGGCGGATCCATGAACATCTTTGAAGATCTTTTCCGGTTGGAACGGCGCCAGTCTCCGTTGACGCTCAGCTTTGGGGAGAAAGTCCGATTGGCGGGATTTTGTGTGGAAAGCATGGGCCGAAGTATCGGCGCCAAGGCACTTTTGCGTCCGGGATGGCTTTCCGATTTTTTCGATTTCTTTCGCGCCCGGCGCTACTTCATTACGGAAGAGGCGGGGGTGGGACACCAGGTGGGCGACTACCACAGCCTGATCCGCCACGGACTCGTCCGGATTGACCGGGAGGCTCAAAAAGCACTGGAAAGAAACGCACTTCCCAACGGGCGGCGGCTTTCCTGCGACCAGACCGCCTTTTTCCGATCCGTGCGCATGGCCATTGACGGCATCCGGCGCATGGCTGAAAACCTGGCGGTCGAAGCGGAAAAAGAGGCCCGGTGCCCCGGCGTATCCCCCACACGGCGGGAGGAACTTCTCCGGGCGTCCCGGGCCTGCCGGCACGTCCCCTATCACCCGGCCCGGACCTTTGCCGAGGGCCTGCAGTCCTGCTGGCTGGTCCATGTGGCCCTGATCCAGGAGGACTTCGAGCAGGGCATGTCCTTTGGCCGCCTGGACCGTTTTCTGGAGCCTCTCTACCGTCGGGAGCTGGCCCGGGGAACCCTGACCCGCGAACAGGCCCTGGAACGTATCGCCAGCTTTCAGCTAAAGACCTGCGAAACCCTTCCCCTGTATTCTCAGCGCATCGACCGGTTTTTCAGCGGCAATGGTGTGGCTCAGGGGATTACCCTGGGCGGCGTGGATGAAGCGGGCGGAGATACCACCAACGAACTCTCCCATCTTTTCCTGGAAGCGTATGCCTGGCTCCGGACCCGGGAGCCGGCTCTCCATGTGCGGGTGCACGACGATACCCCGGCATCTTTTCTGGAAAAGGCCGTGGCCGTGGTGCAGCTCGGGTGCGGCAAACCCTCCTTTTTCGGAGATAAGGCCGTGATCCGGGCCCTGACCGAAACCGCGGGCATGACATTGCCCCACGCCAGGGACTACGCGGTGATCGGCTGCGTGGAGATCGGCAGCCAGGGCCGGACCTACAACTCTTCCGATGCCGCCCTTTTCAACCTGCCCCTGTGCCTGGAACTGGCCTTGAACCAGGGGCGATGCTTCGGAGCCAGACCCGGGCAGCGGCCCCTGGGAGCGGCCACCCCGGCTGTGGCCGAGATGCATTCTTTCGAAGATTTTCTCGACGCCTTTCGCAGTCAGGTGGCTGATGCGGTCGGCCGCATGGCCCGGGTGATCACCCGGTTGGAGGTGACCTACCGTATCCACCGTCCCACCCCCATTACCTCCATGATGACCCAGGGCTGCATGGACACGGGAAAGGATGCGACCTGGGGCGGCGGCCATTACGACCTGACCTCCATCCAGGTGGCCGGCCTGGCCGACACCGGCGATTCGCTGCTGGCGCTGAAAAAACTGGTTTTCGAAGAAAAGAGACTCTCCCTTTCCCGCCTGGCCGCCATTTTGGCCTCCGACTTCGCCGGAGAGGAGCCCTTGCGCATGGAACTGGCCCTGCGCTTCCCCAGATACGGCAACGGCCACCCCGAGGCCGACCGGATGACCCAGCTTGCGGCCGACATTTACAGCGACGCCGTTCTCGCCCATCAAAACAGCCGGGGAGGGCGTTACATTCCCGGGATCTACTCCATGACCTGCCACGTGGGATTTGGCCGCGTCACCGGCGCCCTGCCCAACGGGCGAAAAGCCGGCACCCGGTTGTCCAACGGCCTGTCTCCGGTGGACGGCATGGACCGGGAAGGGCCGTCGGCGCTGCTTCGCTCGGCGGCCTCCCTGGACAGTTCCAAATGGGCCAACTGCGCGGCGCTGAACATCAAATTCGATCCCCGTCTCGTCAGGGCGGAGAGCGGCCGGCGGGCTTTGGTATCCCTGTTTCGAAACTACTTTGCCCAGGGAGGCATGCAGGTCCAGCCCAATGTGCTGGATTCGAACATCCTCCGGGCCGCCAAGAGAGATCCGGCTTCCTGGCCGGGGATTGTGGTCCGGGTGGCGGGGTACTGCGCCTATTTCAACGACCTCAATCCCCAGGTCCAGGACGAGATCATCGAAAGGACCGCCCATGGGGTCTGACCGGCTCACGGCCCCGGTCTTTTCGTTGCAGCATTTCTGCCTCCATGACGGGCCGGGCATCCGTAGCCTGGTATTCTTCAAGGGGTGCCCGCTGCGCTGTGCCTGGTGCCAGAACCCGGAGTCGTGGCGGCCGGCGCCGGAGATCGGCTTTCGTGAAGACCGATGCATCGGCTGCGGGGCCTGCATCGAGGTCTGCCCCACCGGGGCGGCGGCCGGCGCGGACGGGGCCTGCACCCGCTGTTTTGCCTGTGTGGATCGCTGCCCCACCGGTGCCCGGGTGCGCTTTGGCCAGGACAGGGAGGTCTCTTCTCTCCTGGCCGATCTGGCACCGGAGTTTCCCCTGATGGCCGATTCGGGCGGCGGGGTGACCCTGTCCGGGGGCGAGCCCGTTCTCCATGCCGCGTTTGCCCGGGTGTTGACGTCGGCGTTGCAGGAACGCGGGGTTCACGTGGCCCTGTCCACCTGCGGTTTTTTTGCCGAAACCGATCTTGGGTCGCAACACCCGGTGGCAGGGCTTCTCCTTTCCGTGGACCTGATCCTTTTTGACCTCAAGGTATGGGACCCGGACCAGCACGTCCGGCTCTGTAAGAGGGAGAACCGGTCCATACGGGAGAACTTTACCCGTCTGCAGCGGGCGTATCTGGACCGGGCCGCCCCTCCGGTCTGGCCCCGGATTCCCCTGGTGCCGGGTATCACCGATACCCGGGAGAACCTGACCCAGTGGGCCGGTTTTCTGCGCGACAGGCAGTGCGGGCACGTCACCGTGGTGCCCTACCACGACATGGGGGCCAACAAACGGCAGTGGCTGGGGCTGGACCCGTCGCCCATCCGCGGAGAGATGGGAGACGATGGGGTGAATCGGGCCAAGAGTATTCTGGCACAGCAGGGGATCGTTTCTTTTTCCCCGGGAGAAGAGGCATGGGAGATCATCGATCCGGCCCGGCCCTGAAGCCGGTGCTCGGTCTTGGGGCGGTGACCTTCATCGCCGTGGGGATGACCATCGGCGGCGGGGTGTTCATATTTACCGGCATCACCTTGAAGATCACGGGAAAAGCGCTGCCCCTGGCATACATGCTGGCCGTGGTGCCGGTTTTTGTGGCCATGATGCCGCTGGCCATGCTGGGGGCCACCATTCCCACCACTGGCGGCAACTACCGTTATCCCAGCCGCATGGTTTCTCCGGGCCTGGCTTTTGTGGGGATCTGGACCTACGCCCTGGCCTCCTTTTTCGGCCAGATTCCCCTCTATGCCCTGGGCTGCGCCCGGTATGTCCAGGCGGTCGTCCCGGGCGTTCACGAAAACCTCTTTGCCGTGGGCCTGGTGACCTTTTTCCTTGTCGTCAACTATTTCGGGGTCCAACTGGCGGCCCGGGTCCAGGGCGTTCTGGTGGTGATTCTCTGCTCGGCACTGCTCTGCTATGCGGCCACAGGCACGGCAAACTTTCACCCCGAGCACTTCAACGGCTTTTTCGAGCGAGGGGAGGGCAATCTGCTTCTGGCCACGGCCCTGTTGACGTTTACCTACCTGGGGGCCAACGGTGTGATTGAACTGGGCGGTGAGATCCGGAATCCGGAGAAAACCATCCCCCGGGCCTTTTTCATCTCCATACCGCTGGTGGCGGTGATTTATGCCGGTGTGGCCGTGGCAACGGTGGGAGTCCTTCCTCTGGACCGCCTGACGGCGGCCGACGAGCCCCTGCTGCTGGTGAGCCAGGCCATTTTCAGCCGGACCGGAGCCCTGTTGTTCATCCTTTGCGGCGCGGTGCTGGCCCTGACCTCGACCCTGAACGCCCTGTTCATCTTCGGCACCAAATCCCTGCTCATGATGGTCGCAGACGGCCTGCTGCCGGGCGTTTTCGGCCGAATCCATCCCCGTTACAAAACCCCCCATATCTTGCTGGCCGTCCTCTGGGGCCTGAGCGTCCTGGGTATTTTTTCCGGATTCTCCCTGGAGACCCTGGCGTCCTACGCGGCCCTGGGCGGGCTCATGGTTTTTTTGCCCACCCTGCTGGCAGCCCTGCGGCTCAAGGCCTGCTACCCGGAAGCGTATGAACGTTCAACTTTTCGGTTTCGGGGCGCCGGCCTCTGGATTTGCTGCCTCACCGGCATGGGGCTGATCACCTTTTTTATGGTGGTGCTGGTCGTCGACTTGAAAAGTGTTTGGCGCATCGGATGTTTTTTCCTGTTCGTCGCATCGGGGATCGTTTTTTACCGGCTGCGGAAGAAAACGCTGATCGCCCGGGGGGAAGATCCGGAACGGTATATCAAGCATCCACGCCCGTAGGATGTGACTTTTTTATTATGAACCGCGGACGCTCGCAGACCGTCGCAGACCCGGCTTCGCCTGAAGGCTTACGTCTACGCCTCAAAGGCTTCGCCGCACAAGACGCCGGGCAGGCAGGAAAAGCTTGTTGGCGATCGACCTGATCGCCGACAAATTCGCATCGCTTCGCGAAGGATTCAATAGATTCTAAGCAAGAAGGGGCCTTCTTTTACAGTGTGCGCCCCGCAGGGCAACCTCTTTGGGCCGGCCAGGTTGGCCGGTTCAAAAAAGTCCGCGGTTGTTGGCGAGTGTCCGCGGTTAATACATGATATGTCGCAATAATTGCGAATCGAAACACTTAGGACATGGCTACCAATATCGCATGAAAAACAAGGAGATGAAAACATGAGCCGGCGCCCCGCCCTGTTTGATGCCTGGCCTGAGCTTGCCGAAACACTGCCCTGGATCGCCCTGGGCGATACCCCCACCCCGGTGGCCCCGTTGCCCCATATGGATTGCGGCGATCTCTGGATTAAGCGCGACGATCTCTCTTCATCCATTTACGGCGGGAACAAGGTGCGGAAGCTGGAGTTTATCCTGGCCGAAGCCAAGACAAAGGGAAAGCGGCGGGTGGTGACCATGGGGGGGATCGGGACCAACCACGGTCTGGCCACGGCCGCGTTCTGCCGGCAACTGGGGCTGGACTGCGTCCTGCTTCTTTTTGATCAGCCGGTCACCCATTGCGTCAAGGACAACCTGCGGCTCTTTCATCACTTCGGCGCCCGGGTTTTGCCCAGAGGATCTTTTTCCCAAACCCTTTTGGCCTTTTTCCTGTGGCATCGGATACTGCATCCATTTGATTACTTCGTCTATCCCGGCGGCTCCAGTGTGACCGGCACCCTGGGTTTTGTGAGCGGCGGGCTGGAACTGGCCGCCCAGGTGGCCGAGGGTGCATTGCCCGAACCGGCCGAACTTTTTTGCCCGGTGGGTTCCGGCGGCACCATGGCGGGCTTGATGGTGGGCCTGGCCCTGGCCGGGCTGAGGACCCGGGTCGTTGGGGTCCGGGTCACCCAGTCGCGCTGGGGGCCGGTCCACGTTTGCACGCCGCAAAGCGTGGCCAAACTCGCCCAAAACACCTTGAAGTTTCTGAAGAAGAAAGTGCCGGGCCTGCCCGCCGTGGCATTGCCGCCGGTCCGGCTTCTGGATGCGTATGCCGGTCCCGGCTACGGGGTTCCCACGCTGCCGGGCCAACAGGCCGCCCAAGCGCTGATGGACCGGGAGGGGATCGCCCTGGATCCCTGCTATACGGCCAAGGCCTTTGCCGCCGTGCTGGACCACTGCCGGGGGAAGACGAACGGTCCGGTGCTCTATTGGCACACATACAACGGTCTCGATCTTTCGGAATTGGCCTGCACCGTTCCCGAGGCCGGGCTGCCGGAAAAGCTTCGCTGCTGCCTGGCGGCGGACGAGGCTGTTCCCTGCAGCGGGGGCGTGCGGCTGGCGTCGGGCATGTGTGCGCCCGGTTTTTCCTTCGATACGCCGTGGGAAACGGGGATCGGCTTTGATGATGCGACGGGTTCCGGACCGGCGGTTCTTTTCTTTCTTCGGTACACGGGCTGCCCCCTGTGTCAGATGCGCGTGGTCGAGATCCGCCGGGACAGCCGCCTGTGGCGGGACATGGGCGCCACGGTCTTTGTCCTGCTCCAGAGCCGGGCCGAATCCGTCGCTTCACTGGTTTCAAGGGAAGCCGAATCCTTTGTTCCGGTCTGCGATCCGGACGGAGATCTTTTTTCCCTTTACGGCGTCGCGCCCGGGGGACTGCATCAATACCTGGCACCGTCGGTGCTGAAAAAAGCCCTGACCGCCATGACCAAAGGATATCGTCACGGTAAGCGAGAGGGACGGGAACTTCAGTTGCCGGCAGTGTTTGTTCTCCAGGGCGACCGGCGTATTCGACTCGCCCACTACGGGAACAATATAGACGATCTTCCCGATAACCGGATCATCACCGATTGCCTGGCGTCGATGAAGAATGAAAAAGCATAGAAACATCACTTTAAGAGCAAAGATGGCTCCTGTTTTCTGCCTGAAGCCTTGATAATATGGTCTCCAGCCAGCATGCGACCCCAAACCAGAATCACCCCCTAATGACGAAAAACTGGCAGTGTGTCACAAAATTCGCGCGAATAATGTGAAAATATGCACACTTTTAGCTTGAAAAGGTTGACAATGAAATGGCGGTGCGGTAGTTTTTTCTCATGAAAAGAGACATTTACTCTGAACTGCAGACATGGCGCGCCTCTAACCGTCGCAAGCCACTCCTCTTGCAGGGTGCCCGGCAGACCGGCAAGACCTATATTTTGAAACGATTCGGCCGCGAGGCCTACCGATCCGTCGTCTATTGCAATTTTGAAGAGCACTCGGAACTCGATGCATTTTTCCAACGGGATCTTGACCCGAATCGAATCCTGACCGAGCTGGGCATTTACTACGACCACAAGATCCGTCCAACCGAAGACCTGATCATTTTCGACGAGATTCAGGTTTCAAATCGAGCGTTGAATTCTCTCAAATATTTCGCGGAAGAACGAAACGACATCCACATTGTCGCTGCCGGCTCGCTTCTTGGCCTTAAGCTGTCGACTCCAGGGTCTTTTCCAGTCGGAAAGGTAAACTTCCGGTATTTGTATCCTATGACGTTTCTGGAGTTCCTGCAGGCCGTTGGAGACGACCGCTACCGGGGGCTTATTGAAGGAATCACCGGTATTGAACCCCTATCCGATGCCTTCCATACCCACTTAATTGATCGGTTACGGCAGTACTACTTCACGGGTGGGATGCCCGAAGCCGTCCGCCATTTTGCCGAAACGAACGACGCCCCAGGTACCCGCGAGATCCAAAACGAAATCATTCGATCCTATCAACTTGACTTTGCCAAGCACGCTTCATCCACCGACATCCCCAAGCTGACCGCGATTTGGGAGTCGATCCCCAGGCATCTCGCGCGAGAGAACAAGAAGTTCATCTTTTCGGCTGTCAAAAAGGGAGCCCGCGCCCGGGAATACGATAGCGCGCTTGCCTGGCTTAGGGATGCCGGGCTCATTCTGTGGGTGGACGCAGCCGAAAACGACCGACTGCCACTGAAGCACTATGCGGATGCCGTTGGTTTCAAGGTTTATGTGAGAAATGCCAAGACATAGGTAACCCTAAAGTGCCAAGACATGGGTTACCTTAAGGTTCGTTTGTGCCAAGACAT
>JAEINQ010000118.1 GCA_016342285.1 Desulfobacterales bacterium | reverse complement strand
GATGTTAAGGACGGGTACGACTGGTTGAATTATATTTCGCCACCTGAGAGGAGGAGCTAACCGACCACCCCGCTTAGGCAATTAAGGCATTTCGAACTGGAAGCGAAGTATCGCAGCCCCTTTCAGGGGCAAACCAAAGCCTGGTCCTTTGGGCCAGGATTCTTTACTTGGATCGATGGGCTGTGCCACCTTGACAACGCCCTGACCATCCACGTAGACTTCTTACCTGACATGAAGCCGCCATTTTCATGGACCTGACAGGATTTTTCCGTTGCTGCGAGAAAACGGCCGACACCTGAATCCTGAAACGATTTTGGGGGAGAGATGGAAGACGGGTATTCAACGTCGCTCAAGGGGCAGTTTCTCATCGCCATGCCCGGTCTGCTGGATCCCAACTTCTTCCAGACCGTGACGTGTATTTCCGAGCATACCGAAGCAGGGGCCGTCGGATTGGTGATTAACCGGCACCACGGCCTGGTGTCTGCCAAGGACATCTTCGACGAATTGCGCCTGGAATGCGCCCCTGGGGCCGAATCGATTCCTGTCCACGTGGGTGGGCCGGTCCATATCAATGAAATTTTCGTCCTGCACGGCCTGCCGTTTCAATGGGAGGGGTGTCTTCCCATTACCGCGCAGCTGGCCATGAGCAACACCATGGACATACTGGCGGCCATTGCCAAAGGACAGGGGCCGGCGGCTTTTCTCATCACTCTGGGCTGTGCCGGTTGGGGTGCGGGGCAGCTTGAGGCGGAGATTCGGGAAAATGCTTGGTTGACCGGCCCGGCCGATGAAGAGGTGGCCTTTGATACACCCATCGACCTTTGTTGGGAAACGGCGGTACGCAAGATCGGCATCGATCCGGCATCGTTGTCCGGCACGGCCGGACATGCGTAAGGTGCCGGTTCGATGCGTCCAGGGCAAACCAAAGCCGGGTCCTTCGACCGGATCTTTACAATTGGCCGAGCCCCATGTAATAGACTTCGGGTGACAGGTCAGGCTGAGACTATGCGCCCTTTTTTGCGGCCCAAGGCCGTTTCGACACCAACAGATGGAATGGAATGGACACGTTCAGTCAGACCAAAACGGAACTGCTGAAGATCATCGAGGGTCTCGACACCCTGTTTGCCTCTGCCAGGTCGATTCCGGGCATGGCCGACCATTCCTTTGAAGACTGGGAGAAGACCTGCCGCACCATTCATACCCAGATCGCCAAGGAAATCCTTCGGGTCGCCGTGGTGGGTCCCATCAAATCCGGAAAGAGTTCTTTTGCCAATTCCCTGCTGGGCGGCGACTATTTAAAACGCGGCGCCGGGGTGGTGACTTCCATCGTAACCCGGGTACGCTGTGGTCGTCAGCTCCGGGCCGATCTCTTCTTTAAGACGTGGGATGATGTCAATGCGGAAATCCGACAGGCCCTGGTACTGCTGCCTTCGCTGAATCCGGAATCCGGGCCTGAAGGGTTCGATATCCGGCGAAGCCTCGACCGGGAACAACTTCAGCTGGCCATTGACCGGATGGATGCCGAGTTGCTTATTTCCGGCAGCACCCGAAATGCCAGCAGTGTTTTGCTTTCCTCCTATCTCAACGGGTATGATCGGGTCAGCGAAAAAGTCGGGGCCGATCACCGGACCGTCTCTTTCTCCGGCGATCGGTTTGCCGCACAACGGGATTTTTCCGGCGATGACAACCTGGCCGTTTACCTCAGGGATATTTCTCTGGAAATCGATTCCGACGCCATGGAGCCGGGCATCGAAATTGCCGACTGCCAGGGAAGCGATTCGCCCAACCCGCTTCATCTGGCCATGATTCAGGACTATCTTCTTCTGACCCACCTCATCGTTTACGTGATCAGCAGTCGCACGGGCCTGCGTCAGGCCGACATCCGGTTCCTCTCCATGATCAAAAAAATGGGGATCATGGACAACACGATCTTCGTGCTCAATGTGGATTTCAACGAGCACGACGGGCCCGAAGATCTTCAGATCCTGCTGGGCCGGGTCGAGGCCGAGCTGTCCATGCTTAAACCCGCCCCGGAGATTTACGCCTGCTCGGCCCTGTTCAACCTGTTTCGGGCCGATGGGGACCGGCTGGCCGTAAAAGAGAGCCAGCGGCTGGCGCAATGGTCGGCCGACCCGGAGATGGTCCGGTTCTCCGACGAGCAGAGCCTGGCCTTTAAACGTGCCCTGGCGTATCGACTGACCGTGGAGCGGTCTGCTTTGCTGCTGGAAAATCACGTGGCCCGGCTGGCTGTTGTGGCTGACGGCGCCGCCCAATGGCATCGGGTCAGCCAGGATCTCATGGGCCGGGATGCCGCCGGGGTGGCCGCCGCCGTGGAGCGGGTCCGGGAGCAGCAGGAGAAGATGCATCGGGTCAAGGCCATCATCCGAAACACGTTGGACGGCGCCGGACGGAAACTGGAGAGCGAACTCAAGGCCGAGGCGGACCGCTTTTTCAGCTACCGGCCCGGCGGTGTTCTGGCCGGCGTGGTCAGCTTCATTCACGACCATGGGATCGATTTTACCCCCTACGTGACCCAGGCGGACCGGTCCGGTTTCAACAATGCGCTCTATTCGGCTTTTCAGGAATTCAGGGGTGCGCTGGACGGACATATGGCCGAGACGGTCAACCCGGAAATTATCCGCTTTGCCCATGAGCAGGAGCAGCGGATTCGAACCCATCTGGAAGGGGCCACCGGTCCTTACGAGGCCATGGCCGCCGATGCCCTGAGCCAGTACGCCGACGCCATGGCCCGGCACGGCGCCGCTCCGGGGCCCGGGCAGCGCGTGACCTTGCCGGACATGGCCACCTTGCGAACCATGGCAGGCATTTCTCTGCCGCCGGCCGATACCACCATGCGCTATTCGGCCCGGATACGAACCGAAGCGGTGCTGCGGCTGGGCTTTTATTCGGCGGTGAAGTGGTTTAAGAAAGTTTTAAGAAAGCCGCTTCAGGATCCTCAGGAAGAGAAGCGGACGGCCCTGGCCGATGGCATGGCGAGAATTCGGCGCGAAACCGAAAACTCCATGCGTTTTCACTTCAAGAGCTACCGGGAGAATTTTAAGTTCCAGTATCTGGTGAAACTGGTGGATGCGGCGGCCGGCAGTCTATACGAAGCGGTGTCCGACCGGTTTCAGGCTTACGTTACCGATCTGTCGACCCTGTCCGGCCTCATGGGCAGGGAGGCCCAGGAGCGACAGCAGACCCGAAACACCCTGGCGGATCTGGCCCGGCAGGCGGACGAGCTGGGCCGGCGCATTCAGCAGGTCAGGGAAACCCTTGAAAGGAGGCCGTCAGGATGACCGACATTAAACCCCGCACCATTGCCGTGGCCAACGAGAAAGGCGGTGTCGGCAAAACCGTCACCGTGGTCAACCTGGCCGCGGCCCTGTCAGCGGCCGGACACCGGGTGCTGGTGGTGGACATGGACCCCCAGTACAACGCCACCCGGGGGCTGGGTATCGCACCGGACGACACCATGACCACCACCTACGACCTGATCCGCAATAGCAGCAAGGTCAGGGCCGGCGATGCGGTGGTGGAAACCGCCTGGCCCGGGCTCTGCCTGATTCCCGCTCATCCGGACCTGGCCGGTGCCGATGTGGAACTGGTCAACGAGTACGGCCGGGAAAACCGCCTGAAAAAGGCCCTGTCGACCTTAAACGGCGCCTTTGATGTGATCCTTCTGGATACGCCGCCGAGCCTGTCGCTGCTCACGGTCAACGTCTTTGCCTTTGCCGGCGAGGTCCTGGTGCCGTGCCAGACCCACCCCTATGCCTTTGCCGCCATGGAGGAGTTGTTTGAAACCATTGGGGCCATCCGCGAAGACATCAACCCGGGGCTGGCCGTTACCGGTGTGCTGGCCACCTTTTTCGACCGGCGAACCCGGGTCGGTAACGCCATCATGGAACAGCTCAGCGCCGACGAACGCTACCGGGGGCTGCTGTTTAAAACGGTGATCCGGGCCAACACCACCATTGCAGAAAGCGCCAGTGCCGGCAAACCCGTGGTCTTTTTCCGGCCGTCCAGCGCCGGCGCGGCCGATTACACCGCCCTGGCAGCCGAACTGATGGACCGGCCCGCTGCTTGATATTCACCGTAACTAAAAATTATTTCACCGCAAAGCTCGCAAAGCACGCCAAGGAAAAGCGGGTGATTTTTCAACCGATCGGGTCCCTGCTTTGCAGGGCGTGCGATCAGTTGAAAGTTGCCAGCCATTCGGGCAGATGCACTGGGTATCAGGCTGGGGGTTATGTCGGATGACCCGAAGCCGTTGTCCGACCCGACAGGGATCGAAATCGTTTTCTCATCGGTCAGTCTGGTCGTTTTGTGGCCTCGTAGCCGAGAAGGTGAAGCCCCAAGCCGAATAGCAGCCTGTGAAAAGCCAACACTGCCAGGGCTTTCTTATCCCCGGCCGCCGTCTCCCGGCCGGGGGTAAATTAAACAAAGCTCCGTGGCCTCAGTGCCTCCGTGGTGAGACAATCCTTTGGTTGAGGCAGTGCCGCGCCAGGTAATTAGCTTCCTTGCTGCAAGCGTGTGAGATTATCTGCGGCAAATTCGATGGTGGGGTCTAAGGCCAGGGCCATCTCATAGTAGTCGATGGCCTTTTCCCGGTTGCCCATGTCCCGGTAGTTGGAAGCGATGTTGGCATAATCAATGGCTGACGACGGGTCCAGGGCAAGTATTTTCCTGAAACAGTCGATGGCCGCCTCATGGGCCTTTTGCTTGAAATGGCAAAACCCCATCAGGTTGAGAATGTCGGTCCGCTCCGCGTCCGCGGCCAATCCCTTTTCCAGCACCTCCAACGCCTCGTCGTAGCGCTCCTGGTCCTTGAGGCAGGCACCCATGTAGGAACAGATGCTCGCCGCATCCGTTGCCGGCGGCTCCAGGTCCAGGGCCCGGCCGAAGTGGGAAAGGGCCGCTTCCGGGTTTTGATCCCGGCTGTGGCAAAGTCCCAGGTAGAACTGGAGGTAGTATTTTCCCGGGAGCCGGGCGGCCATGGCGCTGAGTTGGGCCATGGCAGCTTGGGGCGGATGGTTTTCGGCGATGAGTTTTGCGGCGAACATGCCCACGCTGGTTCCGATGGCCCGCTCTCGGAAGTGGGCGCCGGGAATGATGGTGTAAAAGGCCGGTACGCGGAGGCCGGGGTGCATGGTGTCGATGAGCAAGACCTCCATGTCGGCAGCGGCCAGTACCCGGACCATGTTTTCGATCTCCACGCGGATATTGTTGTCGGAAAGATCGGGCAGGGCCTGCAGGGAAACGGTTTTCTCCGGGTCGGTGACGTAGCGCGCCTCTTCCATGGACCGGTATTTGGGCAGGCCGCTGGCCACAAAGCTGGCCCCGGTATTGAAATCGCCGGCGAGCTGGGCCACTTCGGTCAGGGCCCGGCTCAGGGCCTTTTCCGGACTCGGGGTGGTGCCGGCGGTCCAGACGATTTCACTTTTTTCCGGAAAGGTCGACGGGTCCCATCCCATCGCCCCCACGGTGGGAATGCCGGTGGCAAGGGTAAAATCCGACAAAAAGAGCTTTACCCCGGCGACCTCGTACTTGGCGATCATCTCCCGAACCGCCGGATCCGTGGCCGTAGCCGGATCGATGGCCGGCACGCTGATGCGGCCGTGGCTGACCAGGGCGGAGACGTGTCTTTCCACGACCTCGCAGATCCCCTGGCTGATGGCTTCTTCTGTGCAGTTGCCCGCTGAAGGCCCGTTGAACTCGTTGATGGCAAAAAACCAGTCAAAGGGGACGAGTACGGCGCGTTCCCGGGTGAGATTGTAGGCCCAGGTCCAGCGCATGGGCAGGGTTTCAAAAACCTGGCGGGTCACGGCCAGGTCGGCCGATTCGTCGTGGACCGATCGGGCGATCATTTCAAAGGGGATGGCCCGGTCTTTAAGGTTGGCCCAGGTGTCCACGATGAAATTGCCCGGGGTGTTGCAGAAGGAAAAGAAACTGAAGCGCTCGGCCAGTTCCATGACCGCGCTGGCCTCGGCCTGGGCCGGGGTGGCCCCTTTGCCCATCTGCTTTTTGGTGCCGGTGATTGCCTCGGCGTCGGCGCCGCAGCGGCTGAAATAGACCGGTATCCCGAGCCGGCCGCTGTCGATGCGCCGGGTGTGGTCGAGAATTTTCAGGTCCAGGGTCGCCAGGCGCTCGCGGAGCCGGCGAACGGTCTCTTCGGGTGGCAGGACCTTGTCCTGGTCATCGGTGAATTTTTTAAAGGCGTCCTGAAGGACGATTTTGACGGTCATCGGTGTTCCTCCTACCTGAACTGGGCGTTTTAAATTTCGCACGAGAGAATAAGTGAACAAGAATAAAAGCTATGATTTTATGCTCGAAAGTCATGAGCCATCGTTTTTTTGTTGCGCAAACCCGGACGACTTGTTTTTATTTCACCGCCCGCTTTGCTCAAGTCGCCAAGAACGCTAAGAAATCCTTTTTACGGAATCGGGTCCTGTATTGGCCAAACCCCGGCCACTACAGGCTGCGATTCCGTAAAAGCTGCGATCCCTGACGGGAGGGATACAGGATTCTGGGCTTTCTACACGGCACCAGGTCTGATACGACGGAGCACCTGCCCGAAGGGCATGGCACCATTTGTTCGGCCGGAGCACCTGATGATCTTTTTGTTTTCTGCCGTCATCGGTCATCTGTCCGCTGTCTTTAACAGGTGATCGGCCGAACAAATAAATCCTGGATATCCTGGTATCCTGTCAAAAAAAAACTTTGCGATCTTTGCGGCTTCGCGGTGATACACATTTTGGTTGCGGCTATGCCGCGCTCAGATCTCTGTGGCTCTGCGGTGAGAACAGTGCCAGCTTATATGAAATCGAGCCTGCATGAACACCATGATTTCAAGGGAAAGGCAACCCCTTTTTGAATTGACCCTTTGGGTGTGATCTGTTATAAATCGGGGTCTTAAATGGGGATGTAGCTCAGTTGGGAGAGCGCAGCGTTCGCAACGCTGAGGTCAGGGGTTCGATCCCCCTCATCTCCACCACGAATTTTCTAAGCCCCTGATATTCAGGGGCTTTTTTTATTGCCCCGCCCAGTGAATCCGCCCTGGTACGAAGCTCTGGTACGAAGCTCACGTACCCTTTACCAGGGGGATGGACACATGTACAGACGCTCGCCGCTTTATTTGCAGCTCCGCAACTCCGGATACACTTTTCGCTTTAGTTTGCCCGCAGATGTCCGAAAATATTTTGATAGGACGGAGATCAAGGTGTCGCTTGGTACCCGGAAATTTTCAGAGGCTAAATTCCGGGCCAGGGTTCTTTCGAGTCGTATCCATTTGATAATAAACCGGATACGTGAGGGTAATGAGATGACGTTGTTGACGGATGAGCAAATAGCGGAAATTGTGAAGCGGGATTTTTTAGATCTCTTGGCAGGGGATGAACAAACGCGGACAGAAGGGAGCTACCCCGAATGCGCGGGAATGGTGCTGGAGGAATTCAGGAAGGAAAATCGACAGTGTCTTGCTGAATGTGACCACGAACACCTTTTCTCAGTTGCCCGGTCGCTTATTTCGAAATACCTTGGTCTTGAATTGCCTGAGGACGATGCCAAAAATGATTTTTCGATCAAAAAGCTGACGCGGGAGCTTAGGAAAAGTTTTGATCGGTTTCTTGATGTCTGGGACCGGCGCAACAGCGGTGACTACTCTCCAGAGCCCTCGATTGTAGATGGTGTCTTTGCCAGACCATTGGGCGCTCCCGATGATCAAGCAGGGCAATCGTCGGTACCGCCTGAAGTCCCGAAACAAAGCCCGGTACCGGCGATATCCACAACATCCAGCCGAACCATCGATCAGATCATCGACCTATATGCCGAAGAGTGCAAGTCGACTCAAAAATGGAAGGAGCGGACGGGCATGGAAGTCCTTTCCACGTTCAGCCTGTTCAAGCAGGTAATCGGCTCTGAGCGAATGATCGACTCGATCAGCCGCCAGGATATCGCGGAATTCAAGAAGACCATTCTGAAACTGCCTCCCAACATGAACAAGATGAAGGAGTATCGAAACAAGAGCATCGCTGAAATCATTCGTTTCGTGGAGAAAAACGACAAGGAACGCCTGTCCTTGGTCACTGTGAAAAAGCACCTGACGCGGGTCAAGTCTCTTTTCGATTTGGCTTATAACCATGGATACATCGAGAAAGACCCATCCAGAGGCATATCCATCGATGTGCAAAGAAAGCACCAGAAGGAGATCGGGTCTTTTCATAATGATGACCTTTACAAGCTGTTCAACTGCGAAACTTGTCTTCCAAAAGCGCCGGGATATTCCACCCGCAAGGGTCTGGCCATGGCTCGGGGGCCTTCCGGAGGGTTGAAGCGATTAAACTTCCGATCTCAATCAGTCCAACAATAACAATCCTTAACCGGAATGGTCGGGTTCTGTCAATAATTAATAATTAAGATGCGACCCCATGTCCCCCATTTGCGTCATAGTCGAAGACCGTGGTGCCGCCTTCGGCGTCTTCCGAACCGATCTTGCGGTTGACGGCATCGTACCA
>JAEINQ010000117.1 GCA_016342285.1 Desulfobacterales bacterium | reverse complement strand
GCGCATGAAGCAGATGGCCGCGGCCGTCCCGCTGGCCGTGGCCGTCAGTCAGGCGCCGCCCGAGGGCGGGGCAGGGGCTGACTCCGATGCCTGTACCCTGGACAGCTCCCCCGAGCACGCCCGGGCCGATGGCGGCGAGGCCTGTGACGACGGACGCGCCGGATAATTTCACCACATCCGAATCGTCACCACAAAGGCACGAAGGGCTCAAAGGGAGAAGATTTAGGATTGGCGGATTGTCGAATTTGGAATTGACGGATTAAGGGCCGGCATTGATGCGCGGCAAAGCCGAATTCGACGATTTTCCAACCGACCCAATTTTCTTTGTATGCTTTGTGTCTTTGTGGTTAACAATGACATTCTCATGCCCTCCGGGACATGATTGCCAGGAGCATTATGGAGAACAACGATCAAAACCACTGCCGGCGATGCGGCACCTGCTGTGAAAAGGGAGGGCCGACACTGCACCGCGATGACCTGCCCCTGGTCGAAAAAGGAACCATCCCCTTAAAGGATCTGTACACCATTCGAAAAGGCGAGATGGTCATGGACCCGGCCCATGAGGAGCCGATTCCCGCAACCGAAGAACTGGTCAAGATTCGGGGCCGGGGAGGGGAGTGGCGCTGCCGGTATCTTGAAGAAAAGGGGTGCGTCTGCCAGATCTACGACCATCGCCCCGAAGAGTGCCGTGCCCAAAAATGCTGGGACACCACCGAGATCGAAGTGGTCTACCCAAAGGATCGGATCAGCCGCGAGGATCTCTTATCCGGGGTTTCCGGGCTGTGGGAACTCGTCCAGGAACATGAGCAACGATGCAGCTACCTGCAATTTGAAGCCCTTGCCCGGCGGATCGATACCGTTGATGCCGACGATGCGGGATCGCTGGTGACGGAGATGATCGCCTACGATGGCCATCTGCGTGAACTGGTTTGTGGGCAGGGGAAAATGGATCCGGAAATATTGAACTTTCTGTTCGGGCGACCCATGACCGAGACAATTCACGGTTTTGGGCTGGCCGTGGAAAAGGATGGAGACCGGATTATTCTGAAACCGGCATCGTCTGGCCAACCGGTTCCATAGAAACCACAACAACCCCGCACCATTTCACGCTTTAGAGCCGAGATTCCGAGCATTTTTCCCACCGGAGAACGGGTGATGGCGAGAGTGCGTCACGCATCCGATCCATGGCAATCTTCCCTATTATAGATGGGCAGTTATAGGTCTTTTCCCTGTTGTGGCCAGTGGGCGTTGATGGTGCCCAAGGGCGTGAGAGCCGATGTCATATTGGAACTGGCGCAAAATGCACCACACTGCGCTATATTGCAGCATGGCTTTAACTGGCTGAAAACACACAAAAAGTCAATTTTTCAAAAAATAGTGTGGCGATATGCCACAATTATTCTGTTCAGTGTTTGAATCCGCAATATGCAGCCCCGCAAATATATCGTTATAAATCAAATACATAAAAAAACTCGAATGATTTTTCTATCTTGGCCCATTGCCTGCAGTATCCAATTCCTGAAATGAACAAAATCGTTACACACCGACAATCAAAGGAGGATATCATGGCATCCACAAAAGTGAAAAGAAGCGGTCGCCCCGCGGTTCATTATCTGATTCAGGACGAATTTGCCCGGAGCCGCGCCGGTGTCATCCCGTCCACCAAATGCATGAACGCCTCTGATTGTCATGGTTGTGCCTCTGATAAAAAGGTCCGGGACGACTTCAAGGCCGGTCGGCTGCAGGCCGGTCCCATGGGCCATACACCGGCCATGATGCGGTTGTTGGTCAAAGACCTGAAATGCCGCCACATGCTCAACGGTCGGGTCAATTACAAACTCTGCGCCCACGGATTCAATTGCGTCAAATGCCCTTACGACCAGATGATCGAAGATTTTGCTGTCATGCCGAGGCCCCTGGCCATCCAGCAGACTCCAGGCCTTGCTGCGGCGCGGTAACAACGAGGCCTAAGCCCGCGGCTCGGTTGGAGAGGCAGCGTTGTGGCGGCCAATCCCAAAATCGAACTGTGGGCCGAGGCCGCCAGTGGGGCAACTTACAGCAACGGTTGGGCTGATAGTGATCCGGACGAGCAACCTGAGAAAAAAGCTTCCTCGAAGTGGTTGCTGAACGATGAAATCGAACGCTTATCCCTTGAGATGGTAGACATCCGGCCGGCGGTTGGGGAGGAAGTAGCGCATGCGATGGTCGCGCACATAAGCCAGGTCTTCGGCCCGGAGATCGGCCAGCAGCAGCCCTTCTTTTCCGCTTAAATCCTTTGCCATGATCTCTCCTGATGGCGAAATGACCACGGCGTTTCCCGGAAATGAAAGACCCCGTCCGTTTTCACCCACCTGATTGACCGCAACGATAAATACGCCGTTGTCGTAGGCCCGGGCCGTCAAATGGCGCATCCAGGACACATGCTTTTGCAGGGCCTCGCCCCGGGGTGAGGCGTGGGGCATAAAGATCACATCGGCCCCATCCAGGGTCATGCGGGTGGCGAGTTCCGGAAAATGGGCATCGTAGCAGAGCTGGATGCCAAAGGTGACCGCTTCGGTTTTAAACAGAGGCACCCGGTCGCCCGGTGAAAAGATTTTCTGTTCGGGGGGGGCCAGGTGGAGTTTTCGATACACCTGCACCGAACGATCCGGACTGGCCACCAGGTGGGTGGCCAAAACCCTTTCGTCCAGGGTCTTTTCCGCCAGGCCGGCCAGCAGGATCAATTTGTTTTCCCCGGCAATGGCGGCAAGCTTTTCAGAACAGGGCCCGGGAACCGTTTCCGCCGCTTTCAAAATGTCCGGATGATTGCTGTAGCCGGTCAGGTTGAGTTCGGGAAAACATACCAGACCAGCGCCCTGATCCCGTGCCCGGGCCGCCCATCGGGCAACCTTGTCGATATTTTCCGCATTTTTTCCCACCGGTGAGCAGGTCACAACGACAGCGATGCGAATATCTTTCATGGTGATTTTCTCCGTAACTTTAGCTCACTCCAAACGTCTTGTCCGCCTCTGGCGGATTAGCTCACTTTAGTCACTGGCAACAACGCTGTCTCGGCATAGCCAATTGACTCTGACCATGCCCTGGGGCATGGATTCCCAGGACGCATTGAATGTGGTGCATAATGCATCATATTGGGTTGAATTGCCACAACGACGTAACAGGCTGCAAATAAACATAAATCGTGTTGTTGTGGAAAAAGTGAGGCAAAATGCCTCAATTCTCGGGCCAACCCTGCTGGACCCCATGCATTGGAAAATATAAAATATTTCATAATAAATCAATTGGATAAGACTCATGCGATTCATTTTTATGCCGTTTGGCCCGTTGCCTGCATTGGTAGCCTATAAAAAAGGATGAAACGCATTTTTCACACACCGATAACCAAAGGAGAACAACATGACATCCCCAGCAAAGAAAAAAAGCAGTCGTCCGACGGTTCATCACACGATGCAGGATGAATGTGTCTGGAGTCGTGCCGGTGTCATCAAGCCCATTAAATGTATGAACGCCTTTAACTGCCTTGGTTGTTCCTTTGACAAAAAGGTCCGGGGTGACTTCAAGGCCAGTCAGAAACTTTCCGGGCCGACGAGCATGGACCACGCGCCGGCACGGCTGCGGTTGCTGGTCAAGGATCTCAAGTGTCGCCACATGCTCAGCGGTCGGGTCAGCTACAAGCTTTGTGCCCACGGCTACAACTGCGTCAAATGCCCTTACGACCAGATGATCGAGGATATCGGGACCCTGCCCCAGCCGGCCCCTCCGGCTTTGGAGCGGGTTGCCGGTTTCGAACTGGCACAAAACTATTACTACCACCAGGGCCATGCATGGGCGCGGGTGGAATATGGTGGCCTGGTACGGGTGGGCATTGATGATTTTGCCCTGCGGCTGTTCGGTCCCCAGGACAGTATTGAACTTCCCGGCCTGGGTGCCAGTGTGGAGCAAAATCGTCCCCATGCCATGCTGCGGCGAGACGGCAACGAAGCCGAAGCCAGCAGCCCGGTGGGTGGCAAGGTTGTGGCGATCAACCCAAAGATCGAGCGCCGTGCGGATCTTGCCAACGGTGCACCTTACAGCGACGGCTGGTTGATGGTGATTCAACCGACCAATCTGCGAAAAAACCTGAAAAACCTGTTTTTCGGAACCGAAAGCCTTTCGTGGATCGACGACGAGGCCAACCGGTTGAGTCGAATGGTCAGCGAAGATACCGGCTACGCCATGGCCGCGGCCGGTGGTGAGGCGGTCCGGGACATCTACGGATCGCTGCCCGGTCTCGACTGGAACAACCTGGCAAAGACTTTCCTGCGCTGAGGTCGGGAGGGGCCCTGCCCCGCGGCCAGGGCCCCACGGCTGTTTACGCTGGCATAAAGCCACCCCTTCCGGTGATGGGCCCGGAAAGGTTCTATCGATCCGGCGAGAACAGTACCACCGTGTCGGAACAATATCGAACGTCCAATGATCGTGGACTTTTTAGTGGGCTTGCGATGCCAGCCGGTGGACGCGGCGTGCGATTTCATAGGTGCAGCTCTCGCAAAAATCCAGCTCCATGTCATCGAGTTGCTCGATGTTGCGCGGCGAACGCATCAGGCAGTGAGGCTCCCAGCAATGGCCGAGACCGAGGGTGTGGCCAATTTCATGCATGCTCACTTTTGTCAGGCGTTTCAGGGTTTGTTCTTCTCCTTCGGCGCTGAGCCGGTAAAGAGATACCAATGCAACCCGGCCGCCCAGTTGGGATTCCCCAAATACATAGGTGAGAATCGGGGTGCCGACATCCGCGGCGGTTATCCCGAGGCAGATGGCGGCCCCGGGTTGTCTGGCCGCCAGGCTCTGGATGATCCGGACGGCATCATACTGGCGGCGGGCGGCCATATAAGCCCCTTCAGGCATGGGTATAATTGGGTAGGTATCGGTCGGCAGCCCCATCAGGGTTTGAAGGTTGGCGGCCACCACCTGGTAAGCCAAAAGGTTGACCGGACCCAGAGGAACCAGTTCGACCAGTGCCCGGGTATCATCGGCAGGCGGGGCGTCTTGGTGCGGCGGCAGTGTCATGGCCTTTGAATCTGATAACGCTTCATCTTACGGGTCAAGGTCCCCCGGTCAATGCCCAGTTGCTGAGCTGCCCGACTGATGTTTCCGGAGAAAGCCTCTAAGGCGGCACGGATGTGGCTGATTTCCATTTCCTGCAAGGTCAGGGTTCCCAACTGGCATTCATTGGGCCCGGTGTTGATGGCGGTCAGTTCGTCGGCGCCAATCATCTGGCCCCGGGCCAATACAACGGCTCTTTCCATGACATTGCGCAACTCGCGCACATTGCCCGGCCACTGATAGGACATGAGTACGCCCAATGCCCGCTGGGTCAGGCCGACAATCCGTTTGCCGGTTTCCCGGGCATATCGTTCCAGAAAATAGTCGGCCAGTGGCGGCACATCTTCAAGTCGGTCGCGCAGGGGGGGGATATCAATGCAAATGACGTTGATGCGATAGTAAAAATCTTCCCGAAACCGATTTTCCTTAATCAGACGGGGCAGATCGCGGTGGCTGGCGCAGACCAGACGGAAATCGGTGTCGACGACCCGGCTTCCGCCCAGGCGATGGAATTGTTTTTCTTCCAATACCCGCAGCAGGCTGACTTGCATCTTGGGCGAAATATCACCGACTTCATCGAGAAACAAGGTGCCGTCCCCGGCCATCTCCAGGCGGCCACGGCGTGCCTGGACCGCTCCGGTAAAAGCGCCCTTTTCATGTCCGAAAAGCTCGCTTTCCAGCAGGGCCTCGGATTGCGCGCCGCAATTTAACGCGATAAACGGCCCGTAAGCGCGGTCGCTGGTCATGTGAATGGCGCGGGCCACCAACTCTTTGCCAACGCCGGTCTCCCCGCTGATGAGTACCGGCGCCATGGTCGATGCCACATCTTCAACGGTCGCAAATACTTTTTGCATGGCCTTGCTTTGTGCCACCACCCCCTCAAAGCCTGAATCCAGTCTCTCCAGAAGCTGTTCGCGCAAGGCGGTGTTTTCGTCTCGAAGCGCTTTGGTTGCCGCCACCCGGTCCATGATCAATGAAAGTTCTTCGGGATCAAAGGGCTTGCAGATGTAGTCACTGGCCCCGCGCTTCATGGCATCAACGGCCGTTTGAATGGTGCCGTGGGCCGTAATGATGATAATGATGGCCTCCGGCTGCTCCTCTTTAATGCGGGTCAGCAGTTCGATGCCGTTCATGCCCGGCATTTTGACGTCGACCAGATAGATGTCGAAATGGCGCTGGGCCATGCAGCCCAGGGCCTCGGGACCGGAGCCGGCCGTTGCCACGCGAAAGCCGTCTTTGGCGAGCCAGGGCGCCAGGGATTCGCGGATCGCCTCTTCGTCGTCTACCACAAGCGTCCACAGGCCCGAAGCGGTCATGGTCGGTCTCCTTTTTGAATTTCATTGTCTGGTGGGCTGGGTGGCAGCGTAATTTTAAATGAGGTCCCCTTGCCCGGTGTGCTGTCCACGACGACCGTCCCTCCGTGTTCACGAGTGATGCCGTAGACCATGGAAAGGCCGAGGCCAACCCCCTTGCCTTCGGCTTTGGTGGAATAGAACGGTTCGAAAATACGCTGAAGGTCTTCTTGCTCAATTCCGATTCCGGTGTCATGCACGGTGATCCAGATATGGCTGTCGGTCGTGCCGCCGGCAATACTCAGCCGTCCCCCCTGAGGCATTGCTTCAATAGCGTTGAGAATCAGGTTCATCAGGCATTGCTGGATTTGGGCATAGTCCCCGAATGCCTTAAATGTCGGGCCGGGCAGCGTCAGTTGTGGTTTGATGCTGGCTTTTTCGATCTGGTGGCCGAGCAGCACCAGGATGGTATTGATCATTTCGATCAGATCTACCGGACCGGAATCGAGGCCCTTTTGCCGGGCAAAGGTCAGCAGGTTGTTGACGATTTTTCCGCAACGCAGAGCCTCCCTAACCGACAGGTCCAGGTAACGCTTAAAGGCGGTCATGCCCTCGGGCGGAAGGGTGTCGTCAATCAGGTGGGACAGGATCAGTTTGTTAAACGTAACGATGCTTGTGATCGGGTTGTTGATTTCATGGCAGACCGAGGCCACCAGTCGTCCCAGGGTAACAAGCCGGTCCTCTTGAACAAAGCGATTTAAATCGTCCTTGATGGCCTGGGCGCGCGCCTCAATGCGTACACTGACATCCTCGGTGATGTCCCTGATAACATCAACGAATTGGATGATGTCTCCGAAGTGGTTGACAATCGGGTAGGTGGTGACTTGGTTGATGCGGGGCGTGCCGTCCTTGGCCCTGACTTCGTGAACGGCGCGTGCCGGCCGTCCGGTGCGCTTTGCTTCATCCATAGGGCAATGGCGCGAATGGCCTTCGCACCGCTGGTTGTTGCTGTAAAGCGCATCGAAACAGTACTTGCCGATCAATTCACTGCAAGGCTGCCCCTGATTTAGCTGTTCGGTGTTTTTATTGCAATTGATGATCCGGTAGTCGCAGTCAATGATAATGACAGCATCCGGGGACGATTCCAGAAGCGTTGATGCAAAGGATGCGGCCATGCCGATTTCCAATTTCTGGTCCTGCGGCCGCTCTTTGGTCTGCCTGAGGCTATCTAAAAAGAGTCCGGCGGCTTGCTGGTCGAGTAGGCCTATGGATTTGGGCTTTTTTAGGGCCAGGTCTGACAGCAAATCGACATTGCCGCTCATTTCCAGAATCAGATCCAGAGACGGATAGGTATACAGTGAATGGTAATCGGAGAAAATTTTGATCCCTCGTTCCTTGGCCTGGCTCTGGCACGCCTCGCTGGGGGAAGAGACAAAAAGGCAGACAACCTTCAAATGGATGTGGCCGCTGGAAATCCGATCAAGAATTCCGCAGGTTTTCTGACATTGGTCCCCGTTGCTGGCGACGACCGCGACATTGAGCTGTAATCGGTGCTTGATTTTTGATGTGGCCATGGCGTTTGTTGTGTGCTGGTTGCGTTGGGGGACCTTAAAGGCCCGGAGTGTAAAGAATCCTGGCCCAGAGGGCATGGATTCCCAGGACGCATTGAATGGCGGATCAAAGCCTGGGCAATGTATGCGAATCTTAGCGGGAGTCCGTATGGCTGTCAACTTGGCATTTATCCATGGTCAGACCGGGGATGGGTCAGATGGTTTCAGGTCGAATTTGGCGCGGATTTTGAAGATGTTCGTGGCCGGTAAGTTGAGGATGCTTGTGATTCCGGTCTTGCGTTCAATAGCCTCAATGTTTGCTTTGATTTCAGCCATGGAGGGGGCGATAAAGGTGAACCAGACGTTGTAAGGGTTGTCCCTCCGGTAGTTGTGGGTCACCCCGGGGTAGCCATTGACGATACGGGTGAAATGGTCGATGCGGTCCGAGGGGACCCTGGCGGCGCATAGGGTTGAAACGAAACCGAGCTTTCCGGGAACGAAATTTCCGCCGATCCGTCGAATGATGCCAGCTGCTTTCAGCTTTTTGACCCGGTCCAATACGTCGTGTTCGGTGAAGCCGAGTTCAACGGCAATGGCTTCAAACGGCCGCTCGGCAATGGGGAAGTCGGACTGGATCCGATTGAGAATGCGCCGATCAATATCGTCCATGGGGTTTCCACCAGTATTAAGTATTGAGTCTTAAGTGTTAAGTTTTAAGATCGAGATGAGAAAAGTGCCTTTTCTTAACACTTAAATCCCAAATGCCAGGACATGGGTTACCCAAGCTTAACGGCAAAAAATGCCAGGACATAGGTAACCCAGTCATGG
>JAEINQ010000029.1 GCA_016342285.1 Desulfobacterales bacterium | reverse complement strand
CCCAGATCTTATATGCTCTTCATGTCAGGAATTGTCCTTCACCCTCTGATGAAGAATTATAGTGTATGACAACTACCCTCGGACTCATGGAAATTGATTCTGAATAACCTTGAAGACCATTTTGGTGAAACCGTCAATCTTGATCCAGAAACAAGAATACACATTTCCGAGTACCTGAATACCCATTCCGCCGACCTCTCACCGGCGAAGATATCCAGAAAGATTGTTAAAAGCATCGGGAATACCACGCCATTGAGAATAACCAAGACCCCCTATTTCATGCACAAACACCACGAAATCCAAGACACCATGTTAAACCGGAAGTCAATCGGTTCACTGTCCAATTGTCTGGCATGCCACAGTACCGCTGAAGATGGAATCTATGACGACGACAACGCCAGAATTCCAAGGTAGACCACGATGAATTCGACTGTTTATAGATTGGCCGGTTATAAAATCATTCAAACCGTTACCGGCCAATTGACGTGGGAGACCCATTCGGGTTTCAGCGCATTCCAAGAGGGGCAATGTTTTATAAAAGGGAGTATCTTGTTCATTGGTCCTGCGGAAAACAATCGACATGGATTCTTGAAAGGAGAGTTTCTTGACGATTTAAATAAGTACCCGAAGTGGATGAATACAAAATATTATTGTCTTGGACTTACGGTACATCACTGTAAAGATGGAACCCGTGTCACAAAAAAAGAAATGACGCTTTGGATTGTCGGTCGAAGTGCCGATCAAGGTGGCGGGCCTTTACCAGAGGCGCGCAGGCAGAGTCCTATTCATAAAGCGGCCATGAAAGTTACGGACAATGTTGCATACAAACTTCAACGATACGAAATCACCATAATGGCAGATGGTCAAATTTCCTGGAAAACCCATTGGGGGCAAAACGTCGTCCGGAGAGGGAAATGTTTCATCCTCGAAGACATCTTGTTTTTCCGATCATGGCCAGTGGCGCACCTGCCATTGTCCAAACAACAATTTCTTAGACATTTAAATAAGTTACCGGAATGGAGCCAGACAATTTATTTCAGCAACAAGCTTTCAGTCAAAGAATGTAAAGCAGAAACATCGTTGCGGGGAAATTGGAACGGAAAGCAAGATAGGGCGAGCAAAAGAACGGCGATGAATACAGATACCACTGGTCAGAGAAAAGAATCTCTTTCTGAGATCAAAGAGAACGTTGTATCCCTGATGATAAAAACTCATAATTTTTTTCTACCGTTAGCAAAAAAATACATACTCAGATTTGGCAAAGCTTTCCATTTTTCACTCTCATTGTTTATGGTGTATATTTTCCGAATCTGGAAAGGAATCAAAACGAAATGGGATTTCTTCAGGTGAAAGACAGTCGATCATCGATATTCGCAATCGTCAATCGGAGACGATCGAATATCAGCGGGCCATGGGTCTCCATTGATTCAGCGGGGAACGGCCAGCCGTCGGCGCTTCTCGGACCGGTCCGGGTAGATGCGATACAAGGGCAGGTCGTAGAATCCGGGAATCCGGTAGATGCGCCCCCACTCTTGATCCCCATCGAGTTCCAGAATCCGCCAGTGATCTTCCACGCGGACCTCCACCCACATGTGCCCGTGGGAAATGGCGCCCCTGGCCTCCAGCCCGGCCGACGCCAGCAGGCTGATCAGCAGAAGGGAGAGATTCTTGCAGTCGCCCCGCCCCAGGGATACGGTCTCTTCGGGCGGCCGCCAGGCCAGGGGTTCGGGAACGAAGGCGTAATTGGAGAGGACATATTGATGCAGCCGGTTCACCTGCCGGGCAGAAGAAAGGCCGGAGAGCCCCAATCGACCCGTCGCGGCCGAAATGGCCTTGGGACGGATCAGCGTCTGGATCGGTGCGCTGCCGCCATCGAGATCCACCACAAAGGGCTTCGGTTCGTAGCCTTCGGCATAGAGCCGGTTTAACATGGCCATATTTCGAATAACAAATCCGGCATGGGTATCCGCATCTCCATGGACGGCGTCCACGGACGACGTTTCCTCGAGCCGGGCGCACCCCGTGGCCATAATCGCGATCCAGCCGGCCACGATGACAGCCCCCCTCCGGACGTTGCGCCGCCATCCCCAGGCGGCTGGCCCGGTTTGATGGGTCCGTGAAGGTGTGGTACAGTATTGTAAAATCATGGAGGCCTCCTGCCCGTAATGCCAACGCGAGGATACCCCATTGAAAACCGTAGCACAACACGACCGGGAAAAGATCCTGAGCATCATGGATCGCATCGCATTTTTCGACCAATTCTCCACCTTCGAAAAAAATGATCTGGTGGAGTTTCACACCCATTTTTTCGTCTTTGACGCCGGAGAATATCTGATCCGCGAGAAGGAGACGGAAACGTTCTTTTTCATTCTTCTGGCCGGATCGGTGAACGTCACCGTAGGAACGCCTGAAAAATCGATCGACCGCCTCGAGCCGGGAGAGATTTTCGGAGAGATGTCCTTTCTGGCCGGTACGCCCCGCACCACCAATGTGGCGGCCGAAGAAATGGTCATCGCCATTCGCGTGGACCGGGACATGATGGATCGGCTCCCGGTGGCACTTCGCGAAAAAATCAAGGACCGAATCATCCATAAACTGGTTCTCCGCCTGGATCGGATGAACCGCCGGTTTGTGGAAAACCATGGCGAATAGTCCCGACCACCCTGCCTGACCGGATCGCCCACTTTGACATGCCACCGGCGCCGTCGTTGAGGATCGGCATGGAAATTGGCGGTTTCGCACCGCTTTTACCGCTGAATCCAAATCACGGGGGAGGATTTTCAGTTAAATTTTTGCCATGACGGATTGCATATTCTCAAATCGCCATTATTTTTCTGAAAACAATCGTTACCGAAGTCCGGGGGGGGGAAGGATCGCCCCCGGAAGAGAGGGCTCATATGACTGAAAAGGTGATTGCTCTGGAAAAACGCGACGGACCCTTTCAAGCTGTGCTCCAGCGCGTGATGCGCATGGTTCCGGGGCAGGAAAAAGGGGACAAGCAGCTTCAACGGTTATTGGCCTTTCGACTCCAGGTCGATGGTGAGGCCGAAACCATCGAATACCTCATGAGACACGTTCGAGATTACATTCAGTGCAACTTCGCGGGGAGCCTTTACACGTTTCTGACCACGACGGACCGGGCCAAGGAAGAGGCTTGCGTCTCCGTCCCATTGGACCCGAACCCGCCCGACACTGCCTGAACCCTATCGTTGCATAAAAAACACTACGACTTCACCCTTTGCGCCTGGTTCTGGAGCCCTTCGACTTTTGCAACGTTAGGGTGAACAAGAAAGGTTACCATGAAATTTTACATTGCCGAAGCCAATATCGGTGGCGACGCCACCGTTGCCCAGGCCGAAAAAGTCATAAAGATGTTGAAAGAGAAAGGGCATGATGTCGAATACGGCATCAAAATGAACAAGGCCACGGACATCTCCGAATTCGGACAGGAAGAACGGCTTCAGGATGCCTTTGCCGAGGACTTCCTGGCCTGCCTCGACCGGCTGGGCATCTAAGGCGACAATGCCGCGAGCGACGTGGCCAAAAACAGAACCGTTCAGCCACAAAGCCACCCAGACACAAAAAATCCTTTCTATCCGCAAAGCAGAGAGCTTGGTGAAAATCGACGGCGCCCCTCAGGACTTCGCCAAGGCCACGTTGGATAGCCGAATCCCTGCCTATATCCTTGCTATTCCCTCCCCTCCCGGTCCAGGACAAGTCGGGCAGCCCGCCATCCGTTGATCTGGGCCGAGCCCACACCGTGCCAGGCCTGGGTCCAGTTGCTGGCGATGAATACGTTGGGAAAAGGCGTGGTGTTGGGTATTTTTTCGATCTGTTCGGGATTCATGTAAAACCCGTAAACCACCCCGCCCTTGTTCATGGTGTAGCGTTTCAGCGTTCGGGGTGTGAACCCTTCCCTGTGCTCAATGAAATTCGGGTCGGCCAGTTCAGGCACCGCCTTGCTGGCAACAGCGAGCAGGTCGTCTACCATTTTCCCCTTAACCCGATCATACGCCTCCCCATACTCGGGCCAGTAGTCCATTTTTGAATAGGAGGTGAGGGTCACCAAGGATTTGCCGGGTGGAGCATAGACAGGGTCACCAAAGTTGCTGTAAATGCTGACGACCACGGCACCGTTTTCAAAATCGCCGCGCATCATGGCATCGTACATGGCCACGGTATCGGTAGAGGGGTTGATGAAAATCTCCGTGTCGTCATAACCCCTTTTTCGCAGATCGATGTTCAGGCCGAGATAGACCCCGCAAAGAGAATTGGCAGGCTTCATGCCTTCCAGTTTCCGGATATACTTTTCGGGAAAATGCTCCTTTCCGATGAGCTTGTAGGCCAGCTGGTAGGGATCGGTGTTGGCGACGATATACCGGGCCGTATAACGCGATCCGTCTTCGGTATCGATGCCGGTGGCCATGCCGTTCACCATATGGATCTTTGTGACGGGGGTGGAGGTCATAACGGTCCCACCCAGTTCCTCAATGCGCTCGGCATAGGCACTGGAAAGTTCCTGGGAGGTTCCTTTGATATGCCACACCCCGTCGGCCAGAAAGCCTTCTGTTGCGGCCAGCGTGAGCAGTGCGGTCTGATCCGGCACCGGTGCGCCATAATAAACCCATAATTGTGAAACGACGGCTTTGAGATTTTCATCGGTAAAGCAGTCGTCCATAAGGTCCTTCAGGGTCTTGTCCATGTATTTGAAAAATGTGGGCTGTCGGAAAGGCACCATGGCCATGGTGGTAAATTTTTTGAACCCCGTATAGCGGAAGAGGTCCTTGATCTCCATGATGTCGTTCATGGTGTTTTCACAGAGGCGGTGAAACTTTTCGATCCCTTCCGACTCCTCCGGCCACTTTGCCTTGAGCGCCTTTTTAAAACCATCCCAGTCTCCGGGCAGGCGAATGTCCACCCCCGGAAAAAGGCTTCGGTAAAAATGCGGCAGCTCATAGAGTTCCACCTTCCGATCCACGCCGGCCACTTTCAGAAGCTGATACAGACCGCGGTCTTTTTTCCCCGGCCCGCCGCCGGCCATCTGGTGCAGCGCCGAATCGAAAACAAATGGTTCCCGGTCAAATCGGGTGGCACATCCGCCGACCTTGTCGTGCTGCTCGCAAAGCAGGACCTTTAGACCGCTGCTGGCCAGGTGGGCGCCGGCAGAGAGCCCGGACAGGCCGCCGCCGACGATGATGACATCGAAGTCGGTATGGACCGCCGTCGGTGAAACGGCCGGCTTGACCGCGCCGCAGCCCCACAACAAAAGAACCAGGGACAGAAAAAGACCGACAACCGCAAGGAACCTTCGAGGTGACGCTGTTTCTTTCATGTCGTTCTCCTGTATCGGCAGGGGTTGGACCGGGGCGCAGGGGCTGCCCACGCCAGGGAAAGGCGCTTGGTGAGGCGCACCATCTTCATTATAGGTGAAACGGAAACCCAAATTCAAGCCCATGGTCACGAGTAAACATCGAAAAGTCCGGTTGCGATAGTCCACGGGCCGGATTCGGGATCAAACCTTCGACCGATGAATCCGTAAGGGTTGCCGATGGCGCTGCCAGCGTATTCCACCATGAATAGCAAAAGGCGGTGGCATTTATCCACCGCCTCCTGCATATGCCGATCTTCGTTCCGGTCAGTCCTGGGACAATTCCGGCAGTTTCGCGTAGAAGTCCAGGGCCTCGGGATTTCGCAGGGCGTCCTTGTTCTTGACCGGCTGGTTGTTAACCACCTTACGAACCGCCAGTTCGACCTTTTTCATGTTCAGGGTGTAGGGGATGTCCGGCACCTCAATGATCTTGGCCGGCACGTGGCGCGGTGAGGCGTTGGTCCGGATGGTCGAACGGATCCGGGCGATGACGTCATCTGTGAGTTCATGCCCCTCGGCCATCATGACAAAAAGAATGACCCGGACGTCGTTCTTCCAGTTCTGGCCGATCACCACCGAATCCGCGATTTCGGGAAGCATGTCCATCTGACGGTAGATCTCGGCGGTACCGATGCGCACGCCGCCGGGGTTCAAGGTGGCATCGGACCGGCCGAACATGACCACCCCGCCCCGCTCGGTGACCACGATGTAGTCGCCATGGCGCCAGACGCCCGGATAGACGTCGAAATAGGCCGAATGGTATTTGCTGCCGTCGGCATCGTTCCAGAAATGGATGGGCATGGAGGGAAATGGAGAAATGCAGACCAGTTCACCCTGCTGGCCGATGACAGGCGTTCCGGTCTCGTCATAGGCGTGGACGTTCATGCCCAGCCCCCGGCACTGGAGTTCGCTGGCGTAAACCGGCCCCATGGGGTTGCCCAGGGCGAAACAGCCGTTGAGATCGGTCCCGCCGGCAATGGAGGCCAGCTGGAGATCGGATTTGACCGCATCGTAGACAAACTCGAACCCCTCGGCCGACAGGGGCGATCCGGTGGAGAGAACAGCCCGAAGCGGGGACAGGTCATAAATCTCTCCGGGCCTGACCCCGGAGGCCTGCAGGGCAGCGATGTAGCCGGCGCTGGTGCCGAAAACCGAAATCTTCTCTTCTTCGGCCATTCGCCACAGGGCGCCGGGATCCGGGTGGAAGGGGTTGCCGTCATAGAGGACCAGGGTGGCGCCCACGCCCAGGGAACTGACCAGCCAGTTCCACATCATCCACCCGCAGGTGGTAAAATAAAAGATCGTGTCGTCGCGCTTTAAATCGGTGTGAAGGACCAGTTCCTTGAGTTGGTGAACCAGAATGCCGCCGGCACTCTGGACCATGCACTTGGGCAAACCGGTGGTACCCGAAGAATACATGATATACAGGGGATGACCGAAAGGGAGCTGTTCGAAAACAATTTCAAGATTGTCCCCGGTCGCCTTGAAGTCATCAAAAAGAACGGCATGGGGCAGCGCCCCGATCTCCGGATCGGCCTGTGTGTAAGGGACCACCACCACCTTTTCGATGGAGGCCAGGTCCTTGAGGATGTCGGCGATACGCGCCAAAGAATCGATCCGCTTGCCTTTAAAAAAATATCCGTCGGCGGTAAAAATCACCTTGGGCTGAATCTGGCCGAACCGATCCAGCACCCCCTTGATGCCAAAATCCGGCGAGCAGGAGGACCAGGTGGCACCGATACTGGCCGCGGCCAGCATGGCGATCACCGTTTCGGGCATGTTGGGCATGAAGCCGACCACCCGGTCGCCGGTCACCACCCCCATGTCCCGAAGGGATTTGGCCACCCGTGCCACTTCGTCGTAAAGATGGGCATAGGTCAGGCGCCGGGTGACGGCATCTTCCCCCTTGAATACCAGAGCCGTCTGTTCGTCCCGGAAGCGCAACAGGTTTTCCGCAAAATTAAGCCGGGCACCGGGAAACCATTGGGCCCCCGGCATTTTTTCCACATCGTCGATCACTTGGGTGTAGGGGGCTGAATACCGAACGCCGACGAAATCCCAGATCTCCTGCCAGAATTCGGGGATATGCTCGATCGACCACCGGTGCAGGTCGGCATAATCGTTCAGTTGCTGCCCGTACTTTTCGTTGATAAGGGTCATGAAACGGTACATGTTGCTGCTCTTGATGCGTGTCTCGGATGGTTCCCACAGCAGTTTGCCCATGATCGACTCCCTTTGACGGATATCAGATGTGGTGGTTTGACCAAGGCCCTTGTTTACCGACCGACCGGTCAAGTCATATTGAAACGCGTTCGGACTGTCAAGATGCAATTGTTTGGTGTCTGGCCTTTTAGATTGAACCCGGGTCCGTTTTCCGCTATTCGGTGGTGCAGTCCGCTGACAAGTTTTTCCCTCAGTTTAGGTTTTTGTTTCCACGCCAACCCGAACCCACTTTGGAGACGCCATGAGTTCTATCGACCTGCGATCCGACACCCTCACCCCCCCCACACCGGCCATGCGAAAAGCCATGGCCGCAGCCGATGTCGGCGACGATGTCTTCGGCGAAGATCCTACCGTCAACCGGCTTCAGGAACTGGCTGCCGAGCGCACCGGCAAGGAAGCGGCCTTGTTCGTTGCCTCCGGCACCATGGCCAACCTGGTCAGCCTCATGACCCACTGCGGACGCGGCGACGAAATCATTCTCGGGGACCAGGCTCACATCTTCTTCTACGAACAGGGCGGCAGCGCGGCCGTCGGCGGAATTCATCCGCGAACCGTGGCCAACCGGCCTGACGGCACCCTGGATTTAGAGGCCGTGAGGGCCGCCATCCGCTTCGACGACGTCCACTTCCCCCGGACCCGGCTTCTCGTTCTGGAAAACACCCACAACCGCTGCAACGGCACCCCCATCGGGCCCGATTTCATGGCGGCGGCGGGCAAACTGGCAGGGGAGAACAACCTGAAAATCCATGTGGATGGGGCGAGAATCTTCAATGCGGCCTGCGCCCTGGGCGTCTGTGTGGCCGATCTGGTGGCAGCGGCAGACTCGGTCTCCTTCTGCCTGAGCAAGGGGCTGGCATCACCGGTCGGATCCCTGGTCTGCGGCAGCCGGGCCTTTATCGCCCGGGCACGCCGGGCCCGAAAGGTTCTTGGCGGCGGCATGCGCCAGGCCGGCGTGCTGGCCGCGGCCGGCATCATATCGCTGACCGAAATGATCGACCGCCTGGCTGAAGACCACGCCAATGCCAAACGATTGGCAACGGGTCTGGCCGACCTGAAGGGGGTGAATCTCGACCCGAACGAGGTGCTCACCAACATCGTCTATTTTCAGATCGACCATGAAACCATGGATGCTGCGGTCCTGGTGGAAAAACTGGCCGCCGAAGGGGTGAAAATTCTTCCCGTGGACGCCCGTCGCTGCCGCGCCGTGACCCACTACCCCATTCGGGAAACAGACATCAACCATGCGTTATATGTCTTTTCAAAGGTTCTGGCCTCCAAGGATTGATTATCGCTATAGAATCCTCTATTGAGTCGATAGCAATTATTTTAAAGAAGTTAACCAATCTCGGTAAAAAATTCAATGAGACAAGAAAAACTATTTCAGCCAGATTTCTCCCAAACTATCCAAGATTTCTCGGAGAGTACCGCCGAAGATCGCGGCGCAATTTTTACTCGACCAGAAGTTGTTGACTTTATTCTGGATCTTTCCGGTTACGCCATAGAAAAGGACTTGCAACGGTATCGAATTCTTGAGCCTTCTTTTGGTGATGGCGACTTCTTGCTGCCTATCGTAAACCGCCTGCTGAAATCATACAATAAAACATCAACCAGTCATTCAAATGCTGTGCATGATCTGACCGACGCTGTCCGCGCTTTTGAAATAAATCATGAGAGCATTAGAATGACAACCAACAAACTGAAGCTGCTGCTCAATGCCAATGGATTGCAATCAGGAGTATCGCAAACCCTTCTTGATAAATGGATCATTAATGGTGATTTTTTGCTTACCGACCTGCCTTTTACTTTTACCCATGTCGTCGGGAATCCGCCATATGTAAGACAGGAACGTATACCGGACATACTCCTGAAAGAGTATCGCGAAAGGTATACCACCATCTACGACCGAGCGGATCTTTATGTCCCTTTCATTGAAAAAGGCTTAACCTGTCTGGAGCCGAATGGAACCATCGGTTTTATATGCTCGGACCGATGGATGAAAAATAAGTACGGAGGCCCCCTCAGGGCAATGGTTTCAAAGGACTTCCACATCAGCGGCTACGTTGACATGGTAGACACACCAGCGTTTAACTCCGATGTTGTCGCGTATCCAGCCATTACCATCATCCGACGAAACAAAGATGGCCAAACAAGAATCGCCAGCAAGCCCCAATTGGACCAACAATCGCTGTCGGAACTGTCTCATGCCATGCTCGCGTCCAAAATCCCCAAGGATAGCCAGGTAATCGAAACTGGCAATATCCATAATGGTGAGGATCCATGGGTGTTTCATTCTTTGGATCGATTGGCTGTGGTTCGACGCCTGGAAGAGATATTTCCGGCCATTGAGGACACCGGTTGCAGGATCGGGATTGGTGTCGCCACCGGCGCCGACAAAGTATTTATCGGCCCGATGGACAGCATGCCGGTTGAACCGGATCGAAAGATACCACTCGTTAAGACTAAGGATATTGAGAAGGGCACCGTAGACTGGCAGGGATTAGCTGTCATCAATCCGTTTGGCAAAAATGGAAAACTTGTTTCTCTCGCAAATTATCCGAAGCTTGCCAGTTATTTCAACAGCCACGCTCAAGCAATTCTCAAGCGAAACTGTGCGAAGAAGAATCCAAAAGGATGGTACCGAACCATTGACCGGATTTGCCCGGATCTCGCCTCCCGGCCCAAGTTGCTGATTCCGGATATTAAAGGAGACGCCCATATCGTATACGAAAATGGGCAATTCTATCCCCATCACAATCTCTACTATGTGATCTCCGACAAGTGGAATATAAAGGCTCTTCAAACGGTCTTAAAATCGGGTATCGCAAAACTTTTTGTTTCGGTTTATTCGACCAAAATGCGGGGCGGTTATTTTCGTTTTCAAGCCCAGTATCTTAGAAAAATCCGACTGCCTTACTGGCAGGATGTCCCCGAATCAATGCGCAAACAGCTAATAAATTTGGCTGACTCAGGAAATATTGAGTCCCGCAACAAGGTGGTATTCGACCTGTACGGCCTGACCCCGATTGAAAGAACGGCAGTGCACAAATGACAAACACGGTGAAAAAAATGGGCATTGACTTAGCTGATTACCATAAGAAAACCCAAACGGCCGTTAGAAAATTCTGGCGTACACGAGATTCAGCAAGAAAAAAACAAGTGGCAAACGGGAAGGCAGATCAAGGTGAAAGGTCTGGCGTAACTGCCGGGAAAAACATGGACGGGTTTTTGTCGCTGGCAAAGGGTATCATAAACGCAAATGGCCTTTCACAAGCTGAAATTTGCCTTCAGCAACGCGTCTTAACACTGCCCGGATATTTCCGTTCAACAAAGTTATGGGACATGGTCGTTATCAACCATGGGAAACTCGTTGCAGCCATTGAATTCAAAAGTCAGGTGGGACCATCTTTTGGTAACAATTTCAACAATCGTACCGAAGAAGCCATAGGAACAGCGCTTGATTTGTGGACGGCTTACAGGGAAGGCGCTCTGGGCGATAGTTCCCGCCCCTTCGTCGGTTAGCTCATGCATCTTGAGGATTGTGAGCGTTCCCGATCTCCGGTCAACAACAAAACCCCTCATTTCCCGGTCTTCCCTGAATTCAACAATGCTTCTTATGCAAATCGATATGACATATTTTGCCGAAAATTGGTCCAGGAGAGGTTGTATACAGCGGCGGCCTTTATCATGTCATCCAGGTCTGCGGTGAGAACGGGCCAATACAAAGAACTGTCAGATTTGACGAGCATCAAAACATTCGTCTCCGTTATGGCAGGTCATATCGCATCAGAAGCGGCAAGAACAGCGTGATAGGATAGGGAAAATTCCCTATCCTACGCTTTCACAATCCTTGTTTATGATCACAAGCGGCAAAGCCGCGCCTCATAAAATTTCGCCAGAAATTCTATCAGTGCTTAAAACTGCGCTGACCGGTAAAGACCATGGTGGCGCCGGCCTCGTTGCAGGCCGTGATGGCCTGGTAATCGTTGGCCGAGCCTCCCGGCTGAATCACCGCGGTTACCCCTTCCCGCAACCCAACGTCCACGCCGTCACGGAAGGGAAAGAAGGCGTCGCTGACCATGGCCGCCCCGATGAGCCCGCCTTTTTCCACGGCCACCCGGGAATCGATTTCCTCCCGCTGCTCACCATCGGCCATTTCGTTGTAGGCAATGCCATGGGCCTCGAAACAGTACCGGTCGGACAATTTCCGGTAGGCCTTGTCCCGGGCGATCTCGGCCACCCCCACCCGGTCCTGTTCCCCGGTGCCGATGCCCACGGTCACCTGGTCTTTGACGTAAATCACTGAGTTGGAGGTGATGCCCGACTCCACCAGCCAACCGAAAAGCAAATCGTCCAGCTCCGCCGGCGTCGGTTCCCGATTGACCGTATAGGTCTCCCCTTTGTAGTCGCACGAGGCCAGTGTCAGGTCCGCCCGGGTGCGGGTGTTGGGCACAAAAGACCACTGGGTAACGATCCCGCCGTCGATCAGGCTCTTGAATTCAACGCACCGTTGTCCGACAAAGTCTTGAAGCCGATCGATATTGCCGACGCGAACGACCCGCAGGTTCTTCTTTTGGGCAAAAATCGCCATGGCCCCGTCCTCGAACTCCGGCGCCACCACCACCTCGGCATACTGGCGGGAGATGGCCTCGGCCGTTGATCGGTCCACCGCCCGGTTCAGCGCAATGCAGCCGCCAAAGGCAGCGACCCGGTCGGCCATGTTGGCCCGGGTGTAGGCCTCCACCAGAGAATCGGCCCGGGCCACGCCGCAGGGGTTGTTGTGCTTGACGATGACCGCGGTGGGTCGATCGGTAAAGTATCTTAAAATATTGAGGGAATTGTCGGCATCGGTCAGGTTGGTCTTGCCGGGATGCTTACCGGACTGCAGCAGTTCGACATTCGACGCCAGGTAACGCCCGGGCTGAATGGTTTGAACGTCGCCCAAGACAAGGTTGCCGTTGGTCAGACGATACAGGGCCGCCTCCTGGCCGGGATTCTCCCCGTAGCGCAGCCCCTTTTCCTCGCCGTCGATGGTCCAGCCGACCTTTTCGTAGAAAAGCGTCTGGCGTGTATCGCCGTCGATGAAGCTCACTTCCATTTGAGGCGGAAAGTGATCCCCCAGGATGGTCCGGTACATCTTCTTCAGATCTTCGGCCATGGTTGTCTCCCGATAAATTTTCCGCTGGAAAATTTATAAAGCGCGACTTCGTCGCTTGGTTTTCAGCCTTCGGCGGTTAAAGAATACCAGTCTCCATAAACAGAGGCTTGCCAATGGATTTCGCCATCGGCATATCGCCGATTGTATTCACTTGGCCCCTTGATTCCTTGGACCCTCGAACCCCTTCACCAAAAAAACTGGAGAGGCGTCTGCTGCGACCCGTTATCATCCACCGTAGCAGTGCTGCAGCGCATCAAAAGGCTGGGCTGCCAGAAAATCGGCAATGGTTCGGTCGTAGGTCGCCGTGTGGTCAAAGGCTTTCCTCGCCAGCCGGTAGCGAAGCGCCAGGGAGAGTTGCCCCGCGCTGGCGCGCATCTCGTCGAGTATCACCGCGTAATCGGACGGATCGACCACCGAGGCCACCCGAAGCAGATTCTTGGCGGCGGCCCGGATCATGCACGGACCACCGATATCGATATTGCCCCGGGCCTGTTCCACGGTCACCCCGTCCTTTTCGATGGTCGCCTTGAACGGATACAGGTTGACCACCACCATGTCGATGGGCACCGCACCCGTACGATTGAGATCGGCCTGATGGGCCTCGTTGTAGGTTTCCGTCAACAGGCCCAGGTAAATCTTGAAGTCCAGCGTTTTGACCAACCCGCCCTGGGTCTCCGGCTGGCCGGTGTAATGGGAAACCTGGGTCAGACTGGCGTCGGCTTGCGACCCGAGGATCTCCCGAAGCCGGCCATAGGTGCCACCGGTGGAAAAGATCCGAATCTCCGGAGAGAGTCCGAGCAATTCGGGCACAAAGGTTTCCAGACCGAACTTGTCCGATACGCTGATCAGTACGTTTCGAACCTTCACTTTGTCGTCAATTCGATTGACAATATTGATACCCATCGTTTTTTTTGCCGGTGTCGGACTCGCGGCGCGACGGGACGCCCGGCAAATTTCCTCCTTTCTTCTGGGGTGGGGGCATTGCGTAAAAAAACCCGATACCGCGAAGCCAGATTAGGACGAAGGCCCGCCGCCCGTCAAGGTGACAAATGAAAAAACAGCCACGGAGACCCCGGTGAACGGGTCTCCGACGGCAAGGACTGAAAAGGCATTTTGTTTGACATACGGGGGCTTTGTCTATATTGCCAACTGATCGGGCCACCGAACAAAGAATGTCATGAATCCACGCTCAGAATGCGGATTCCAACTAGGGATTGAATCGGGGCCACGAACAAAAAAGCCGAATACCCCCTCACCGGAGCACGCCATGAACGATTCCGCCTATCTTCAAAAGGCCGTTGATGCCCTGATCGCCACCATCACCGCCATCCGAAACATTCGTCTCTACCCGGCCGGCAGCGCCATGGTGGCCGGGTCCGTGGCCAAGGTCCACCCCATTCTGGCCGATCTCATCAAGGCTCAGGGCGGCATCACCTATGCCGAATCGGAAAAAACCCTGCTGGTGTCCGGTCGAAGTTTGCCGGAAAAAGACGCGAAAAAAACCCAGGTGGTCGCCTTTCTCGATCTGATGATGGACCTGGGCCTCAAGAGCCTTGATTTTGAGCCGGGGCTCGACCCCAAGTCCCTGGAAACGCTGCTGGTCCTGCTCAGCCGGAAACCGTCCGAAATCGAAGCCGAAGGGGGTGTCCAGGCCCTTCTCGCCGCCGCTTCCCTGCCCGGCATCCGCGTCGATCAAAAAGTTTATGTCTCCATGGGCCAAAAAGAGATCGGCGCGGCTGCACCGGCAATGGGCCTCTCCGAGGCAGACATCGTCCGCTACCTGAAGAGCGACGGGACCGAAGATGTCAACCGCATGCGACAACTGGCGGCAAACCCGGAATGGGTCTCCCGGGTCTTTCGCACGGGACTCGCCCAAATGGGACCGTCCGGGGGCAACGATTCCGATTCAGGCCCCACCAAGGGCCTCGTGCGCCTTATGGATGGCCTCGCCGGCGTTGCCGAGGGAGCCGACCAAGACCGTATCGTCAATGAAGCGGCCCAGTCCCTGGCGTTGGTCGATGCCAAGCAGATCGGAAAAGTCCTGGCCCACGCCCCTGACGCCCTCATGGATACCGGCCTTTTGGAACGCCTGGCCGATCGTCTGGACGATGACAAATTCGAGGGCTTGGCCATCCGCATGAAAAGGGGGATGGTCGCCGGAGAAGGGGCCGGGCCGGCAGACACCCTTTACGACCGGCTCATGGAAACCGCTCGGGGACAAGGCGCCAAGGCGCGCATCGAAACCCGGTTTCATGAAGAAACACGTCAGAGAAAGGATCAGATGGCGCGGTTCAAGATCGCCATGGAACGCCTTCTCAAAGGGCAAACCGAAGCCCTGGCCGATCCGGAAGTGGTTGAAGCCCTGCCGGCGACCGTAAATAGGCTCCTTCGAAAAGGCAAGACCCAGACCGCCGAAACCCTGATTCAAGGCCTGCTGGGCAGACTTCTGACAAGTCCGGAACGAAAGGAACGCACCCGCATTATCGAAGCCGTTGTCGATACCGGGCCGGCGGCCCTTCCCGTCATCACCCGCCAGATAACCCCCGACACCCCCTGGTACTATCTGCGAAACCTGATCCTGCTCATCGGCCGAATCGGTACGGTGGAACATCTGCCCCTGCTCGAACCGCTGCTCACCCATAACGACTTTCGCATTCAAAGAGAGGTCTTCAATGCCGTCTATCAGATCGGTGGTGAACGTCGTGGGGATCTGTTGCTGAAGAGTCTCGACCAGGCCCAGGATCCCACCAAAATCCTCATCGTCAGCATGTTGGGAAACCTCAGACACCATCCGGCCCGGCCGGCGCTGACCGAGCTTCTTCATTCTTCGACAAGCATCTCTCGGGCACCGGTTCGTGACCGCCTTCAGGAACGGATCTGCGCCGCCCTGGCGCTGATCGGCGATGCCAAGGCCCTGCCGGCCTTGCTCAACGTTACCCAGGGAACAAAGGAGAAAACCCAGGCATTTGCACCAAGTGTCTGCGAGGCCGCCGAAAAAGCCGTCGCCGCCCTGGGCAAAATCGAATCGCCCCCCGGACCCGGCGGCCATGACATGCCAGCCACCGAAAAGGCGGCGCCCGCGGCAACCGTCGAAACAGCCGGGCCCCGATCCCTTGATGCCCGGGTGGATGACTATGTGCAGGCCGGCGACACCGATGCAGCGGTCAAGCTGATCTTTAACGCCATTGAGGCCGCGGCCCGCCGCAAGGATTTCGCCCGGGCCGAAGCCTTGCGGGAGCGTCTGTTTGACGTGGATGCCATGGCCCTGACCGAAATCATCAAGGCCGGAGAAATCATCGAGTCGGAAAAAAGCGACGCCCTGGACCAGGACCATCTGGACCTGTGGCCGGAGCTTTACGAAACCCTGACCGCCGAAGAGGCCAACGCCCTTTTTTTTGCCATGACCGAACAGGTCTTCGAAACCAACGACACCATCCTGGAACAGGGAAAAGAGTACAACCGCCTCTGTTTCATCAACGAAGGACAGGTCAAGGCGGTTTTTCGGCAGGGGGATCGGGAGCAGCTGCTGACAACCGTCGAAAAAGGAGCCATCGTCGGCCACCGGACGTTTTTCAGCCCATCCGTCTGCACCATCTCCATGATCGCGTTGTCCCGGGTCAACGCCAGCGTCCTGGACCGATCGGTGCTGCCGGAATGGAAACAGCACATGCCGGCCCTCGAATCGAAACTGTCCAATTACTGCCTGAAACTGTTGAAAACCGAAGACCTGCTGAAGAAAAAAGGGGTCGACCGCAGAGAGCAAAAGCGCATCAACATTCAGGGAAAGACGCGGATTCAACTGCTGTCGCCCGCAGGCAAGCCGGCCGGAAAACCCTTTCGGGGTGAGTTGTCGGATCTTTCCGTGGGCGGTCTGGCCTTTTTTATACGATCTTCCAAGGAGGAAACAATCCGGCTGCTCCTGGGTCGCCGCATCAACATCGCCTTTAAAATTCAGGGCAAATCCGCCTCCCATGGCATTGACCAAAATGCAACGGTCATCGGCATTCATTATCTCCAACAGAACGAATACGCACTCCATGTCCGATTTGAGGCCGTGCTGGACGACCGGATCATTGAGGACATCGACCGATGCGAAGAAAAAGGCAATTACGCCCCATGAAAGACGCCTGGCCATACCGGGGGGCGGCGTGGTTGACGGCTGCATTGTTATTTTTAATGCCGATGCCCGCCACCGGCGCCTTTTATAAGTATACGGACAAGGACGGCAGACAGGTTTTTGTGGATGACTTGGGCAAAATCCCGCAGCCGTACCGCGGCGGTGCCACGGTCTACAGCGAGCCCAAAGATCGACTCAACGATTCCCAACGCTCGAAGCTCGAAGCGATTGAGGCCGAAAAAAATCGGCGGGCCAGAGAAAACTATTTGCAGCACATCGAAACCATCAACCTCCGCCAAGCCACTGAGGCAGCCCGTCAGGCCCGGACAAACCGTAAAATCCAACAAGGGGCAATGGAGACGCCCATCACCGTGTCCAACAATCAGATCCTGGTTCCGGTCACCATTGCCCACCTCGGCGTCGAGGTGGAAACCCAACTGCTCCTCGATACCGGAGCCTCCATCATCACCCTGCACAAAAGCATCGCCCGGCAACTGAAAATCGCGCCATCCATGCGCTCCAGGGCAAAAGTGGTCGGAGGGACGGTCATTCGGGCCGGTTTCATGCAGCTCAGTTATGTTCGGGTCGGCCCGCTGACGGTGAAGGGCCCCGTGGCCGGCTTCATTGACCATACAGGACCGCCGGTCGCCTTCGGCGGTTATCTTGGCATGAACATCCTAAAGGAAGCGAACTTCCGAATCGATTTTGACCGCAAGGTCATTCGATGGCTCCCCGAACCGGACAACCGGTGAATTGGACATTGATTTTTAACGGACGCCATGGAAGAAAGGGCCAGCCATCGAAAGTTTGAGTCGACACCAACGTACGATGGTGATCGGTGGACATCGAATGAAACGGGAGCGGTATTAAATGTCCGGCAAGCCCACCTATGAAGAACTGGTCCGGCGCCTGGATCAACTGGAAGGCGAGGCGCAGCAATGGCGGGAAACGGAAAGATCTCTCAGGGAAAGCAACGAGATCGTCAACCGCATCCTGGCTACCTCCGCCACCGGCATCGGCCTCATCGAAAACCGCACCATTGATCGGGTCAACACCGCCATGATCCGGCTCTTCGGCTATGACGACCCGATTGAACTGATCGGTAAAAGCGTCCAGACGCTCTACCCCTCCCGGGAGGCCTACGAAAGCATCGGCCGAATCATTTATGAGGCCCTGAAGATGGGCCAAACCGCCCAACTGGACACGGAGTTCCAGCGACGGGACGGATCGACCTTCCTCGGGCACCTCAAGGCCAGCGCCCCGGACCCGAGCCTCCCGTTCCGACGGACCACCATCACCATATCGGACATTTCATGGCGAAAGCACGCCGAAAACGAGCGGGTCGAAAAAGAAAAACTGCAAGGGGTCATCGAACTGGCCGGAGCGGTTTGCCACGAGTTGAATCAACCGATCCAGATCGCGATCTTTGAATACGCCAAGATCATGGGCATGGAGGGAATCGTCGCCCACCCCATGACCGATACCCTGCGAAAACTCAAAGCCCAACTCGACCGCATGCGCCACATCACTGCCAAGCTGATGC
Source organism: Desulfobacterales bacterium (assembly GCA_016342285.1). Classification (GTDB taxonomy): domain Bacteria; phylum Desulfobacterota; class Desulfobacteria; order Desulfobacterales; family JAEINQ01; genus JAEINQ01. The sequence continues at coordinate 58,679 of JAEINQ010000029.1, read as the reverse complement.
AGATCACCCGATACCGAACCCGCGAGTACATCTGCGGCGATCAGATCGTGGATATCGATCGGGCCACGAATGCCGGGAGCAATGATCTCGGGCCAGCATCAAGCCTGCCGTCGGCCGCGCCCGGGCAATCGGAAAACCGCTGAAGGGGAAGGTCTCTCAAAGCCCTGCCCGGTGCCTCCGGGGCCGGACGAAACCGGGTACGACTAGTTTTTGCCCCGAAGACTCAGCACCGGAATCGGGCTTTGCCGGAACATCTTTCGGGCACAGGACCCGACGAGGGTGTCCAGCAGATTGCTGCGACCCTTGGTCGCCATGACCAGCAGGTCCGGCCCCTTTTCGCCGATCACCTGGAGCAGTTCCAGATGGGGAACCCCGCTGCGGATCAGAATATCGACCTTGATGCCGTCAGTGTTCACCTGGGCCAGCAACTGCCTGAAAAGATTCTTCCGCTCTTCCACCATGGCTTTAAGACGCTTTTCCATGGAAAAGGTCGGGTATTGGTCGGCCACTTTTTTCATGATCTCCACATCGCGGTGGTTGATGACGTTGACCAATACCAGATCCGCGCCGGCGTCTTTGGCCAGTGAAGCGGCATACCGCAGGGACATCAGCGAGTAATCGGAAAAATCGACGGCGAGCAGGATTCGGCGAATCGTTTCCATAAAGGCGGCCTTTCTGTTTAAATCATAACCGTTTTCCGTGTCCGCTTGAACGCCGGCCCCGCCTCGTCGCGGGTTCCATGGCTGCGCTCAGACCGAGCGACAGGTTGTTGGTGTCAATGAAAAGCAAAAGACGTGCCATTGAACAGGGGGAGGTCACCATGGGAAATATCAGCCCAGAGAAGAGGTCAAGCCCGCGCCAATAGAAATGTTACTATCCGGAATTAAAAGATAAATATGTGGAATTTAAACGGCACAGCCAGCAAGTGTCCGAAGGGCGGACTCACGCAGAAGGGTTGTCAGGAGAGGCCGGCGGCTTCGGCCTTGTCCGTTTTTTTATCACAACGGTCTTTTATCGGACAGGGAGCCGGGCAGCATTTGGCCTCGGCTTGTTGCGCCATTGGCCCTTGCCACCAAGGGCTTGCGGCAAGCGGAATCCGCTTCCGGGCGGTACGGCCTTCACCCACCCATTACCGCCGCCCCTGAACCTCTTCGAGAAACCGGGCAAAAAAAGTCTCCATGAAGCCATGGCGGGATTCGGCCAGTCGCCGCCCGGTGTCGGTCAGAACCCGGCCTCGAATGTTGCGCAGTTTGACAAGGTATTCCCGGTAGCCGGTGTCGTTTCGCGAATAGGACCGACACTGGGTGACGTCGATATCGGGGTTGTGCAGGCAGGCACCCACTTCGCCGGCAAAAAGAAAGGCCCGGGCAACCCCCACAGCCCCGATGGCATCAAGCTTGTCGGCATCAAACAGAACTTTTGCCTCGACGGTTTCAGGCACGTGACGGTTTCGGAACCGGTGAGACCCGATGCAGTGGAGAATGTTTTGCTTCTGCTCGGGGGTCAAAAAGAGCGCTTCGACGATGGGGCCGGCCATTTTTTCGCCATGTTCGGCGTGACAAACGCTGCCGTTGGACCGGTCCTGGCAGCTCCGGCCGATATCGTGGAGATAGGCGGCGATGCGCAGCACGACCATGTCCGCGCCTTCGGCGGGCCCGATCCGTTCACAAAGGGCTACCACCCGAAGGGTGTGATCCCAGTCGTGGCTGCCGCGGGCCGTATCAAAAATATTTGAGGCCGCTTCCCGCACCTGATCGACCGCATCGACCGAAGACGCGCCTTTGCCGTCACGGGCCTTTCCCATGGCCGCATCTGTCCGCTGGCTGTCGGGCATTATCCGGAGGCCTTTCCCGTCGTGTCCTTTTCTTTTCTTCTCATCAACCGTCCTCCGGTTCCTTTTCCAGCGCTGTTCCGGCCTGGGTATCAACCCGTATCGATGATGCGCCTTCACGTTTTTCTCAAATCGGATCGGTTATGCCCCGAAGGGTTTTTGCCACAAAAGTGGGCAGTGCAAAGGCGGCACGGTGGACGTCCGCATTGTAGTAACGAAAATCGATTGCCGACGCCGCCACCCGCCCGGCGACAAAGTCTTGTGCCGGACAAAGACCCCGCGAGGCAAAACCGAAACTCCAGAGTCCGCCCGGATAGGTGAGATTGGCAAAGAGGTAAAGATGCAACCGCTTGAAATAGGGGCGCTGATTGGCAAGCATGGCTCGCTGAATCTCGTCATCATAAAAGGGGGACTCGGCCTGAGAGACCAGAATCCCCTTCTCGGTGAGAATACCGGCAACGTTTTCATAAAACGCTCTATTGAACAGGGGTTTGGCTGCCCCGATGGGGTCGGTGGAGTCAATGACGACCACATCGAACCGCTCCTCGGTCTCGGCTACGAATTTTACACCGTCTTCGATGCGCAGTTCCAGCCTCGGGTCGTCCAGAGCACAACTCACCGACGGCAAGTGCTTTTTACACGCCTCGACCACCATCTCATCGATCTCCACCATGACCGCCCGCCGGACCGTTGAATGCTTGAGCACTTCCCGCACGGTCCCACCGTCACCACCGCCGATGACCAGCACCGTTTCCGGGTGCGGGTGAACAAAAAGCGGCACATGGGCGATCATCTCATGGTAGACGAATTCATCACGCTCGGAAAGCATGACCATCCCGTCGTTTAAGAGCATGGCCCCGTGGCCGGCGGTCTTTACCACATCAACCTGTTGGAAAGGGCTATGGCCGGAAAACAAGGTCTTTTCCACCTTGAAGCTCAACCCCATCACTCCCTTGTAAATTTCGCGAACCCACAGGTCCGGACCCGTCTCCGTGGTCATGGGCATCCTTTCCATGGGACGAGATGCCGTCCCATGCACCCGATGTTCGATCCAAGGGTGCTTTCCCCGCTTGGACGGACCCGCCTTTCAGGTCCGCACCTGATTGATGAAACTGACCGCGTAGCCGCAGTCAAATTCGTACAGACTCTTTTCGGTCAGAGCATAGCCGCCTTGAGCCCGGCATGCCTTGGGATGAAGGGGCATGCAGGTTCCGTCGATGCTGGTGGTCAAAACAGTGGAAAACCGACCCGGCTTGAAGATGGCGGTAATCATGCGGACGATTTCCCCGTAATCCGGTTCGATGATGTTGGTCTCGAAACTGGCATAGGACCCGTCCGGTTGAGGGGTTACGTGAATGGTGTAGTAGCGATCGTCATCGATGCCGTTAATGGAAAAACCGTAGGGGGAGAACAGGTGCCCGTCCACCGCCATGTGGGGATAGACGTCCATGAGCCCGGACCGGCGGCGCACGCTGGGGACGTCTCCTCCATTTTGCCGGCCGAAGATCGCCACCAAAGAAGGGTCCAGGTCGTGCATGAGTACCTGCAGCGTGGCATCGCCCGTGGCATCCAGGCCAGCCTGGGACGCGTAAAAAACATGAACATGATCGTGATTGGCCGGACCGAGCCGGTAGCTCTTTCCCGGAAAGCACGAGGCCAGGTCCTCCACGTCCTGCTCGAAATCGGCGGGCTGTTCGGATGGATACATGAAGTTTTTGCGTTCGTAAAAGACCAGGGCCACATTTTCCCGCCCCACGATCTCGAGGATCGCCGGAACGGCCCGGGTCAGCATCGTTCGCCCGCAGGTGATCATCAGAATACGGTCGGTCCAGACAAAAAGGCTCGACTCGCTGAGCAGATAGGCGTCCATCTGATCCGTAAAGATGCGGCTGACAATCTCTGCCCGACAGGCCTTGACCACACGATGCCATCGACCGTCGGCGTGGTCGCGGATGCCTTCAAGGGGCTTTCGCAAGATCACTTCGAGCTTTTTCTCCGGTCCTTCGAATTTTTCTGCCGCTGATGTCAATGGGAAAGCCTTTTGAAAGGAATCCTGGCCCAGAGGACCAGGCTTTGGGTTGCCCCTGGAAGGGGCTGCTGTCGGGTGTTTGAAGTTCGAAGTGCCTAAAATGGCGAATTGAAATAGGCGGCTCGCTGACCGCCGCCAAAATGTTCATGCCAAAATCAAAGTGAAAGGCCGTGTCAAGCGTCCTGATTTACCACATAGGCACAAAGCCACAAAGCGAATAGACTGTTATTATAATATTTTCTTTGTGACCTTTGTGTCTTTGTGGTTTCAAAGACTTTTTACGGGCGCATCAAAGTTGGCGACTTAAACCTTCCCGCGCCGGGATCACCGGGCAAGCCCCGGGTTACCCCAGTGCCATAAGGCTGTGCCATCGCTGGTATTCCGTATCGACAGCCAGGCCCCGTTCCTTGAGCAACGCCACCATGGCGGGGGCATTGAAACGCAGATAGGGGTTGACGGCCAACTCATCGGCCAGGGTGGAGACCACGCAGTAGGGGTTTCGGGCCGCCAGATATTCGTCGATACGGGGATTGTCCGGTTCCAGGGTTCTGGCAAAGGCCATGGATTCGCGAACATAGTCGTGCCCGCCGTAAATTTTCGTCTGGGGGGCAAATGCCATCAGGCGCTTCAGGGAACGGTAAAAAGCTTCCAGATCCCCCGAAAAACAGTTGCCGATGGTGCCGTTGAACAGCGTATCGCCGGTAATTAACGCATTGCCCGCGGCAAAACTGACGCTGTCCTCGGTGTGCCCCGGGGTATGGAGCACCTGCACCCGGCCCCGGCCGAGGGAGATCGTCGCTCCGTCCGCAATCCCCCGGTGGTCGACCCGTTTGGCGCCAGTGGCCTCAGCCAGTTCCCTTGCCCCCTGGGTGTGGTCCGGATGGGCATGGGTATGGATCACCGTTTCCAGAACGAGTCCGTGATCGGCAATGTAAGCGGAAATGGCCGCCACGGCGCCGCCATCCACGGCCATGGCGGCCCGCCCGCTGCAAATCACATAGGCCAGGTTGTCGGCATTGTATCGAAACTGTTTGATTTCCATGACAAGCCCCTGAAATCCCAAATTTTCGGGCACATTACCAACACGGCCGCGACCTTGTCAAGAACGCCCACCCCCGTATAAGGCGACGATCCGTCAAGACGAACAGGAAAAACCGATGCCATCAAGACGAATCAACATATGCTCCACAAATATCCACATGTCCAATTTCAGAAGAACTCTTGATTTAACTTTTAAAAATCATTATAAATAATCTTACATCTAAATAGATATTTTCCCTTGACAATCCTTGGCAAATACATTTAATCCTGTATAAGTGGTTTAAAGTGGATAATAGGGGTCTTTTATGTTCCGGGGAAGCAGTTTTCATACCATCGACGCCAAGGGGCGGATCATCATTCCGACACGGTTTCGGGATGTTATCAAAGCCGGTGGGGGCGATGGGGTCATGGTGTCACGCATGGATCAATGCCTGGTGGCCTATACCCTGGAAGAATGGCGCAAGATCGAGGCCCGTATTCTGGACCTGGCAGAAAAAAACGACAGCATGCGTCGGTTCCGGCGGGTCTTTGTTGGCGGCGCCTTTGAATGTCTGTGCGACCGGCAGGAACGGACGCTGATCCCCCCCACCCTGCGTCAGTATGCGGAACTGGATAAGGAAATTGTCATGGTTGGCGTGCTGGATCACTTCGAAATCTGGTCCCGGGACCGTTGGGACCAGGAAAACCAGCATATGGAAGAGGACATGAAACAGGAGGACGTCCGAAACGAGATCGCCAAACTGGGGCTCTGATCCAATGCCATCCCGACACGTCCCAGCCATGCCCCTGGAAGTGGCCCGCCATCTCGATTGCCGGCCCGGAGACATCTGCGTGGACGGCACTCTGGGCGGATCGGGCCATGCCAGCAACATCTGCGACCAGCTTGCCCCGGGGGGCGTCTTCATCGGCATTGATCAAGACCGCGCCGCAGTGGATCACGCCCGGCGGGTCCTTGCCTGCCGCGATGTCGAAGTCCACCTGTTTCATGACAATTTCACCCATCTGCCGGACATTTTGAGCCACCTGGGCCTTGAGGGAGTAGACGGCATTCTGCTGGACCTGGGCCTGTCCCTTTACCAGCTGGAAGGCAGCGGCCGAGGATTCAGCTTCCAACGTGAAGAGCCCCTGGACATGCGCATGGATACCGACCGCCCCCGCACCGCCGCGGATATGGTCAACTCCCTGGCGGAAGGAGAACTCAAACGACTGCTGCAGACTTACGGAGAGGAACGTTGGGCCGGCCGTATTGCCCGGCGCATCGTTGATCACCGAAAGACCGCACCCATTCGAACCAGCGCTGCCCTGGCCGACATCGTAACCAGGGCCGTACCCGGCAAAGGTGCCGGCAAAAGGATCCATCCGGCGACCCGGACCTTTATGGCACTGAGGATCGCCGTCAACGGGGAGCTGGACCGGATTGATGAATTCATGGACCGGGCAACCGACTGCCTCAACACCGGCGGGCGTCTGGTGGTCCTCTCCTTTCACTCCCTGGAAGACCGAATCGTCAAGCAGCGAATTCGGGCCCTGGCCAAAGGGTGCGCCTGTCCGCCGAAATTTCCGATCTGTGTCTGCGGCAAAGTTCCCGTGGTGCGCAATCTGACCCCCAAGGCGGCCCGGCCCACGGAGGAAGAAATCATGGCTAACCCCATGGCCCGCAGCACCCGTCTTCGGGCCATGATCAAACTTTAGCTCGAGGGAGGCAAAAGCAAAACCATGGGCACCCGGACCAAAAAGCAAAGCCCAACCGTTTCCAAGGCAGGGGTCTGGGCCATGCTGATGGTGATTTTTTTTGCCGAGCTCTTTTTTTACACCTGGTGCCGGGTTCAGCACGTCCGGGTCGGATACGACACCTCCGTTGCCCGGGCCGAAAACCAGCATTTGCTCAGCCTTCAACGTCAACTCAAGGTCGAACTGTCGCGGCTCAGATCCCCTGAACGCATCGCGACCATCGCCACCGAACAACTCGGCCTGATTGTACCCGGTCCGGAACAGATGGTGACCATCCCATGAGATCAACGCATCGGACATCCCTGCGATTGCGCGCTGCCATGGTGGGCATCGGTTTCGGTCTCCTTCTGACGGCCATCGGCGCCAAGGCTTTCTATGTTCAGGTCATGCGCAGCCCATGGCTGTCGGAAAAGGCTTCCGGCCAGTACACCTCCGCCATGACCATGGAAGGCAAGCGCGGCTCCATCTTCGACACCCGAATGCGGGAACTGGCAGCCAGCATCGAGGTCACATCCATCGTCGCTTATCCGGCACGATTGGCCGATCCCCGGGCGGCGGCCGTGGCCCTGGCCCGCACCCTGGGGTTCAAGCCCGCCGCCCTGCACCGCAAACTCACCGCCGGCAAATCGTTTGCCTGGATCAAGCGCCAGGCCACGCCGCGCGAGGTGGAGGCGGTTCGCGCCCTGGCCCTGCCAGGCGTCGGTTTCATCCCCGAACACCGCCGGTTCTATCCCAACCGCCACCTGGCGGCCCAGGTAATCGGGTTTGCCGGCATCGACGGAAACGGCCTGGAAGGTCTCGAATTTTACTATGACGCCCAGCTTCGCGCCAAGGAGGCCACCTTTACGGTATTGCGTGATGCGCTGGGCCGCGGATTCGCCTCCGAAGAACGGCCCTGGACCGTTGAAAGCGGCAACAATCTGATCCTGACCATCGACCAGACCATTCAGTTTATCGCCGAAAAAGCCCTGGCCGAGGCAGTGCAAACCCAAGGGGCCAAATCCGGCATGGCCCTGGTCATGGACCCAAAGACCGGCGCGCTGCTGGCCATCGCCCATGTGCCCACTTTCAATCCCAACGTCTTTGAGCGCTCACCCCGATACCACTGGCGCAACCGGGCCATCACCGATCCCTTCGAGCCCGGTTCCACCATGAAAATTTTCAGTGTGGCCGCCGCCATCGAATCCGGCGGTCTGACCAGTCAGAGCATTCTCTTTTGCGAAAACGGCGCCTACCAGATCGGCAAGAACGTGGTCCACGACACCAAGGGTCACGGATGGCTCTCCATTGAGCAGATCATAAAGTATTCGAGCAATATCGGAGCGGTCAAGGTAGGCGAAAAAGTCGGGCCGGCCGCCTTGTTCCGAACCCTGCACGATTTCGGCTTCAGCTCCCGAACCGGCATCGACTGTCCGGGCGAAACCGCCGGCAACCTGGCGCCATACCGAAAATGGGCCAAAATCGATGCCGGCACCATTGCTTTCGGCCAGGGGATTTCCGTTTCCGCCCTTCAACTGGTCTCGGCAGTTTCGGTTATCGCCAACGGCGGTATGCTCATGCGGCCTCACCTGGTCCGAGCCATCACCGACGCCCGGGGGCGGACGGTCCAAGACTTTCCCCCCACCCCCATCCGCCGGGTGATCTCGGACCGGACCGCCAGCGTCGTCACCCGCATGATGCAGGCCGCGGTTTCCACGGGCAGCACCGGCACCCGGGCGTCCCTTGCCGGTTACAGCGTCTGCGGCAAAACCGGAACCGCCCAAAAGAGCGGCGTGGGCGGCGGATATGCCCCGGATCGCTACATCGCCTCCTTTGTCGGGTTCGTACCGGCCCGGCGGCCGGTCCTGACCATACTGGTGGTGGTCAACGAACCCCAACATGATCACTATGGCGGCAGCGTTGCCGCTCCGGTCTTCAGGAAAATCGCCCATGAAGCCCTGGACTATCTCGACGTGCCGCCCGAAGGCGGCAACAACCTCATGGTCTACCGGCAACAGGAGGTCCAAGGGTGAAACTGTCCCAACTCCTTAACGCCATTGACGCCGTACCCCCGAACCGATGCGACCCCGAGATCGGGTCCATCCATTACCACGCCCAGCAGGTGCAGCCCCAAGGGCTTTTCGTGGCGGTTTGCGGGCTTGCCGCCGACGGCCACGATTTCATCGACCAGGCCCTGGACCGGGGCGCGGCCGCCATTGTCGTTCAGAGGCCAACAGCAGCGCCGGTAGCGGTCATCCAGGTAAAAAACACCCGGTTGGCCCTGGCCGCCCTGTCGGCCCGCTTTTACGGTGATCCATCCGAAGCCATGACCGTCATCGGCATCACCGGCACCAACGGCAAGACCACCACCGCGTATCTGGTGGAGGGCATTCTGGCCGCGGCCGGCTTTCGCCCGGGGGTGATCGGAACCATCGACACCCGATTCGGCGGAAAATCCCATCCCAACCCCATGACCACGCCCGAATCCCTGGATCTTCAGCGGATCCTGGCCGACATGCGCAACGCCGGAGTCACCCATGTTGCCATGGAGGTCTCCTCCCATGCCATTGATCTGCATCGCATCCATGGTTGTCGGTTTCACCTGGCAGTTCTGACCAATCTGACCCAGGACCACCTGGACTACCACGGCACCATGGCGCACTACTGGGCTTGTAAAAAGCGGCTGTTCACCAATCACCTGACGCCGGACCACGGCCGGATTGCTGCCGTCATCAACGCGGACGATCCGCGGGGAGAGGAACTGGTACGCGAACTGACCCTGCCACGGATACGGGTGGGCACCACGGCCGTGAGCGATCTTCATCTGGAGCGGTTTCATTGCGATCCCATGGGCATCCGCGCCTCAATCCGCCTGTCATCGGGTTCCATCGACCTCACCTCAAGCCTGGTCGGCAGGCACAACATGGAAAACATCCTCTGCGCGGCCGGTGTGGGATTTGCCCTGGAACTGCCCCCGACGGTGATCCAGGCAGGGATCGCCTCGGTCACCCGGGTTCCGGGTCGCCTGGAACCGGTCGAAAACGGCGCCGGCCGGTTTGTCTATGTGGACTACGCCCACACCCCCGATGCCCTGGCCCATGCCCTGGTGGTACTGAGAACCCTGACCCCGGGCCGGCTCATCTGCATCTTCGGCTGCGGTGGGGACCGGGACCGAACCAAGCGTCCCCTCATGGGAGAAATCGCCGGGCGCCAAGCGGATCTGGCCGTCGTCACATCGGACAACCCGCGCAGCGAATCCCCCCAGACCATTATCGCCGACATTTGCCAAGGCATGGAAACGGCCCGGTCCCGGCCCCTGTCTCCCCAGGACCTGGCCACGGGTAAGAATTGGCCCGGCCACGTGGTGGAGCCGGACCGGCGAAAGGCCATCGCCCTGGCCATGGACGCCTCCCGGCCCGGAGACACCCTGCTCATCGCCGGCAAGGGGCATGAAACCTATCAGATCCTCGGCGACACCCGGCTCGATTTTGACGACCGCATCGAAGCCCGGGGAGCCCTGGCCGTCCTTGAGGCAAAAAACCGGTCGGAGCGTTTGTAAACTAAAGCGGAAAATGGCAGAAAATCAGGTTCGCCCATGACCTGGTCCCCGAGGATAGAGAACATGATCAGCAACCCGCTCACACGCTGGACCACAGACGACATTCGACGGGCGACCGGCGCCCGCGCCCTGTGCGGACCGGACACGGCGGTTTTTTCGGGCATTGCCATCGATTCGCGAACCCTATTGCCGGACCAGTTCTTTGTCGCCATTTGCGGCGAAACCCACGATGGTCACCGGTTCGTCGAATCGGCAGTGGCCGGGGGGGGACGCGGGGTGCTGGTGGCAGCCGGGAGCCAGTCGTCATTGCCCCTGGACCGATGGCAGGCGGCAGGCGTCACTTGCCTGACGGTGGCCGACACCACGAGGGCACTGGGCGATCTGGCCGCCTTTCATCGGAAGCGGTGCCAGGTGCCGGTGGTCGCCATCACCGGTTCCAACGGAAAGACCAGCACCCGGGCCATGGCCGCCGAAGTGGTCGCCCAGGGGTTTTGCACCTGGGCCACCCGGGGAAATTTCAACAACCAGATCGGTCTCCCCCTGACCCTGCTGGGCCTTTGCCCCGAACACCAGTGGGCGGTGGTCGAAATGGGCATGAACCGGCCCGGAGAAATCGCCCGGCTGGCCGGCATCTGCGCCCCCCGTGTGGGGGTGATCACCAACGTCGCCCCGGCCCATCTGGAAGGTCTCGGATCCATGGAAGCGGTCATGGCGGCCAAAGGGGAACTCCTCGGCAAAATCGAGCCCGGCGGCATTGCCGTGTTAAACGCCGACGACCCCTGGAGCCGGCAGCTGGCAAAAAAGCACCCAGGGGCACAAATCCGCTTCGGTGAGTCAGCCGATGCCTCGATTCGGGCCTCAGGGATCCGGACAGAGGGGGCCGAAACCCACTTTGGCCTGACCCTGCCCACCGGCACCATCGAGGTCCACCTGCGCACACCGGGCCGGTTCATGGTGGCCAACGCCCTGGCAGCGGCAGCGGTGGGGGCGGCCCTGAACCTGTCGCCGAAAGCGATCCGGCGGGGTTTGGAGCGCTTCACACCGATTGCCGGGCGATTGGGATTGAAACAGACCGCCAGGGGCATCCACCTGATCGATGACACTTACAACGCCAATCCGGTTTCCATGGCCGCTGCCCTGGAAACCCTGTCGTCCCTTTGTAAAGGGGGACGCAGCATTGCGGTCCTGGGCTCCATGGCCGAACTCGGCGAACAGTCCCCGGCCCTGCACCGGCAGGTGGGCGAACTGGCCGGACGGTCGGCAACACACCGGCTTTATTTCGCCGGCCCCCTGGCCAAAGAGATGGCTACGGGTGCTCTCGCCGCCGGCATGGCCCTTGGGGACACAATCTGCGGCACCCGCAAAGAGATCATCGCCGATTTAAAGCAACGGATCGCCCCCGGTGACTGGGTTCTGGTCAAAGGGTCAAGGTCCATGGCCATGGAAATGGTGGTCGAGGCCATCGAAAACTGGAACGATATACCCTGAAAAAAAGGTCACCCCACAACCGATGCTCTACCATTTATTATACCCGCTCCATGGCACCTTCTCGGTGTTCAACGTGTTCCGGTACATCACGTTCCGGACCATCTACGCGAGTCTGACGGCCTTTCTGATCTGTTTTCTACTCGGTCCCTGGGTCATCGGCCGACTCCGCCGGATGCAGGTCGGTCAATACATCCGAGATGACGGCCCCGAAAGCCATCTGAAAAAGGCCGGCACGCCCACCATGGGGGGCATCCTGATCATTTTCGCCGTCATCGCCGCCACCCTGCTATGGACGGACCTGACCAACGCCTACGTCTGGATCGCCCTGATGGTCCTGGGGACAAACGGCGCTATCGGATTTGCCGACGACTACCTCATGCAGGTCAAAAAGCAGAGCAAGGGGCTCTCCGTTCGGCAAAAATTCGCCCTGCAGGCGGGCGTGGCCCTGACCACCGGCGTGTTGATCGTCAGCTGCGAAGGCTTTTCCACCCAGGTCACGGTCCCCTTTTTCAAGGATATTTCCCCGGATCTGGGGTGGGGATACATCCTGTTCACCGCCCTGGTCATCGTAGGCGCGGCCAATGCCGTCAATCTCACCGACGGTCTCGACGGCCTGGCCATCGGCCCCATGATCATCGCCTCAGCCACTTATATGTTCTTTGCCTACGTGGCGGGGCACGTCCGGTTCGCCGACTATCTTCAGATCAACTATGTCGCCGGTGCCGGCGAAATCGCCGTGTTCTGCGGGGCTCTGGCCGGCGCCGGGCTGGGTTTTTTGTGGTTCAACGCCTATCCGGCCCAGGTCTTCATGGGCGACGTGGGGTCCCTGTCTCTGGGGGGCGCCCTGGGCACCGTGGCGGTCATCACCAAGCAGGAACTGCTCCTGGTGCTGGTGGGTGGACTCTTTGTGGTGGAAACCCTGTCGGTGATCTTTCAGGTCGGCTTTTTCAAGATGACCAACGGCCGGCGAATCTTTCGCATGGCGCCGCTGCACCATCACTTCGAACTCAAGGGATGGCCCGAGCCCAAGGTGATCGTCCGATTCTGGATCATCTCCATCGCCCTGGCCCTGTTGTCCCTGAGTACGCTGAAACTGAGGTAAAATGGTTGGGTTGGCTTGAATCGGTCTTATTGGTTGGATTGGTTAGCAGCAATAGCAACCGGTCGAACCAATCAAACCAATAGAACCGACAAAACCAATTGGACGAATGGAACCAATCAAACCAATGGAACCAATCAAACCAATGGAACCAATGGAACCAATAAAACCAATGGAACCAATGGAACCAATCAAACCAATGGAACCGGTCTTAAAGGGCAAACATATCCTCATCATGGGACTGGGACGCTCCGGGTTGACAGCCGCCCGGTTCGCCGCGGGTCGCGGGGCCCATGTAACGGTCACCGACGCGGCCCGGGCCCCGATTGCCGGCCCGGCCATGGACGACCTGAGGGCCCTGGGGGTCGAACTGGCCCTGGGCGGCCACCCGGAGTCAATCTTTGCCCACACCGACCTCATCGTCTTGAGTCCCGGGGTCCCCCATACCCTGGCGCCTCTGGAGCGGGCACGCCGGCAGGGCATTGCCGTGGTGGGAGAGATGGAACTGGCCGCCCGATTTATCACCGCCCCCGTGGTGGCCGTCACCGGTACCAACGGCAAGACCACCACCACCGAACTGGTGGGGCAAATGCTCGCCGCCTCGGGCCAACGGGTTTTTGTGGGCGGCAACATCGGCACCCCCCTGATCGGGTTTGTCGACCGGCCCGTACCGGTGGACACGGTGGTGGCAGAGGTGAGCAGCTTTCAGCTCGACACCATGGAACGATTCAAGCCCGCTGTGGCCGTGCTGCTCAACATCACCGAGGACCACCTGGACCGTTATGCGGATTTTGAGGCCTACGCCGCCTCCAAGGCCAGAATTTTCATGAACCAGACCCGAACGGACACGGCGGTCTTTAACGCCGGAGACCCCCGAATTCAGGCATTGGTCCAAACGCTTCCCGCGGTCTCTCTACCCTTTTTCCACGATGACGGGGCAACCCTGACAAAGGGGCACCCCGGCGCACGGATCCAAGCGGATCGGATCCGGATCGTCAATGCGGCCGGCCAGTCAGAAGAGATCTCCCTGGCCCGGTCCACCCTTTGCGGCGGACACAACCGGGAAAATATCGCCGCCGCGGCCCTGGCCGCCCTGGCCGCCGGTGCCACCCGGACCGGTATTCAGGCCGTGGTGGACCGCTTCACCGGATTGTCCCACCGGCTGGAAACCGTGGCCACCGTTGCCGGCGTCACCTATGTGGACGATTCCAAGGCCACCAACGTCGACGCCGTGGTGCGGGCCATCGACGCCTTTGAGGCGCCGTTGGTGCTTATATTGGGCGGCCGGGACAAGGGCGGAGATTACCGCGTCCTGACGGATCGGATTTGCGGCCGCGTCCGCCACCTGATCCTTATGGGAGAAGCCGCCGACCGGATCGAGCAGGCCCTCGGCAGCCTGGTGCCGACCCATCGGGTCGCCGATATGGCCCAAGCGGTTGCCCGGGCCAAGGCATCCGCCGAGGTCGGTGACGTGGTCCTGCTTTCCCCGGCCTGCGCCAGCTTCGACATGTATGACAGCTATACCCAACGCGGTGAGGATTTCCGCAAAAGGGTGGGGGAAAGGACATGATGCAAACCGCGGCAAAAAATCGCCCCCGTCCGACAGGATACGATGTCCGGCTGCTCTTTCCCGTCCTTTTTCTGGTGGGCATCGGCATAGTCATGGTCTACAGCGCCAGTAGCGCCCTGGCCCTGAAAAAACACGGCAGTGACTATTATTTTCTCCGAAAACAAGCCTTGTTCTCCCTGGTGGGCATCGTGGCCCTGGTGGTCTGTCGGCACATACCGTACCGCGTCTACCGTAGCCTTCCCTATGTGCTGCTGGCCATGGCCCTGGCCTTGCTGGGTGCCATTCAGTTCAGCGAACTGGGCCTGTCGGCAGGCGGCAGCGCCCGATGGTTGCGGGTCGGGCTCTTCTCCTTTCAGCCCTCGGAATTTGCCCGGTTCGCCCTGATCATTTACCTGGCCTATTCCCTGAGTGCAAAGATCGAGCGGATACAAGATTTTTACATCGGCTTTGTTCCCCATGTGTTGGTGCTGGGAATCCTGACGGCACTGATCTGTCTTCAACCCGATTTCGGTTCAGCGGTGATCCTCTGGATGCTGACCTGGATCATGTTATTTGTCGGCGGCGTTCGGATCCTGCACCTGCTCTCCCCGCTGGTGGTGATCGCGCCGCTGGGGTATCTGTTCATGATCAGCGCCCCTTACCGGGTCGAGCGCCTGATCAGCTTCTGGAACCCGTGGCAGTACGCTTCCACCGAAGGCTACCAGGCCATCCATTCCCTGATGGCCTTTGGCACCGGCGGCGTTTGGGGAGCCGGCATCGGCAAGGGCTACCAGAAGCTGTTTTACCTGCCCGAACCCCACACCGATTTCATCTTTTCGGTGATCGGTGAGGAACTCGGACTCATTGGCGTTCTGGTCATCATCGTTCTCTACGGCCTGATTCTGTGGCGCGGGGTTGCCATCGCCCGCAATGCACCGGACGCTTTCGGGGCCCTGGTGGCCGTCGGCGTAACATCGGCCATCGCCATTCAGGTCTGCATCAACATGGGGGTGGCGCTGGGGCTGCTGCCCACCAAGGGTCTGACCCTGCCCTTTCTGAGCTACGGCGGCACCTCGCTGCTCATGAGCATGGCCTCGGTGGGCGTGCTTTTGAACATCGGCGCCGCAGCCGAAGGCGCATCAACCGGGCACCGGTGAATATAGGAGATCGTCTTGTTTAAGCGTCCGCCAAAACCAGCGACCGACAACGGCGCCCTCCGTCTGGTGGTGGTGGCCGGCGGCACCGGGGGGCACCTTTTTCCGGGGATCGCCATCGCCCAGGCCCTGATCGGACGATTTCCGGACTGCCGCGTCCTGTTCATAGGCACCGACCGGCCTTTTGAAGCCGAAGCCGTGGCCGATGCCGGTTTCGATCACCGTGCCATCCGCGCCGCCGGGCTCAAAGGGCGCGGACTGGCGCGCCAGGCGGGCGCACTGGCCATCGTCCCTCAGGGGGTGGCCCAGGCAGTGGGTCTTCTTGGCGACTTTGCACCCCATCTGGTGCTCGGCATGGGGGGCTATTCGGCCGGCGCCGTCGGGTTGGCCGCCTGGCTGTTGGGCATTCCCAGGGCGCTTCACGAACAGAACCGGCTGCCGGGGCTGACCAACCGGCTGCTCGGCCGGATCGCGGACCGGGTCTATCTCTCATTTGAACAGAGCCAGGCCTTTTTCCGACCGGACCGAACCCGCCTGACCGGCAACCCGGTCAGACCGGAGTTGCTGGCGGTAGCAACAGATAGCGCATCGCGCGCCGGAAAAAACCGGACGCCCCCCTTTGCCCTGCTGGTCTTCGGCGGCAGCCAGGGGGCCCACCGCATCAACATGGCCGTGGTGGCAGCCCTATCGGAAATCAAAGCCGATGGGATCGCCATCGTTCACCAGACCGGTGACCGGGACGAGGCGATGGTGCGCAAGGCCTATGCGGCGGCGGGCGTCGTGGCCCGGGTCGCCCCCTTTTTCAAGGACATGGCCGCACTTTATCATCAGGCCGATCTGGTGATCTGCCGGGCCGGGGCCACCACCGTGGCCGAAATAACCGCCATGGGCAAGGCGGCGCTCTTTGTCCCCTTTCCCTTTGCGGCCGACGACCACCAGACGGCCAACGCCCGCACCCTGGTAGAGGCCGGCGCCGGTGACATGATTGCCGAACGGGACCTGACGGGGACCATCCTGGCCCAACGGATTGACCATTACCGAAAAGATCCGGCCGCCCTGTGGCGCATGGCGAAAAAAGCCAAGGCCTTGGGGAGGCCTGAAGCGGCCGAAACCATCGTGGACGACCTGCTGGCGCTGCTGGCCGAAAAAGGGCGACCCAGACCGTACCCGGCCCTTCGCCTTTAACCTTTAACCATTGACCATTAACCATTGACCTTCAGCCTTTAACCTTCAGCCTTTGGCCTAAACCTATGTACCAGAAACAGTACCACATACACTTCGTCGGCATCGGCGGCATCGGCATGAGCGGCATCGCTGAACTCCTGCTCAATCTCGGCTATCGGGTGTCGGGGTCAGACCTTCGGACCTCGGAAATCACCCGGCACCTGGCCAGCCTGGGCGGCACCATTTTCCAGGGTCACGCCGGCAGCCAGATTACCGGAGCGGACGTGGTGGTCGTCTCTTCGGCCATCGACCCGAAAAACCCCGAGGTGGCCGCTGCGATTCAAACCCCGGTTCCGGTCATCCCCAGGGCGGAAATGCTGGCTGAACTCATGCGGCTCAAATACAGCGTGGCCGTGGCCGGCGCCCACGGCAAAACCTCCACCACCTCCCTGGTGGCGGCGGTTCTGGGAGCGGGCGGCCTCGACCCCACCGTGGTCATCGGCGGAAAACTCCGGGGGATTGGCGCCAATGCCGTTCTGGGCCAGGGCGATTTCATCGTGGCCGAGGCCGACGAAAGCGATGGCAGTTTTCTCAAGTTCTCGCCGACCATCGCCGTTGTCACCAATATCGACCGGGAGCATCTCGATTTCTATCGGGACCTGGACCACATCAAGGCGGTCTTTATCGATTTCATCGACCGGATTCCCTTTTACGGACTGGCCGTGTTGTGCCTGGACAACGAACCGATCCAGGACATCCTGCCCCAGGTACGAAAGCGTTTTACTACTTACGGCATGAGCACCCAGGCCGATTTTCAGGCCAAAAACGTCTCTTTTGAAGGCCTCGGCAGCCGGTTTAAGGTCGAACACAACGGAAAGAGCCTGGGCGAGATTCATTTGAACATGCCCGGCACCCACAACGTCTATAACGCCATGGCCAGCATCGCCGTCGGTCTTGAGCTCAACATCCCCTTTGACGCGATCAAGTCGACCCTGGAAACCGTTCAGGGGGTCCAGCGCCGTCTGGAGGTTAAAGGAGAGGTTCGGGGGGTAACCGTGGTGGACGACTATGGCCACCACCCCACGGAGATCAAGACCACCCTTGAAGCCATGGCCATGAGTTGGCCGAACAGCCGCAAGGTAGTGATTTTTCAGCCTCATCGCTACACCCGGACCCGGGATCTGTTCGAAGAGTTCACACGGGCCTTTTACCAGTCCGACGTGTTGCTGGTCATGCCGATCTATGCAGCCAGCGAAACCCCTATCGAGGGGATCGGCGCCGAAACCCTTCAGGCGGCCATCGCCGCCCACGGCCACCGCCAGGCCGTCTATGTGGACGGGCCCGACCAGGCCCTGGCCCGGCTGAAGGAGATACTGATCGAGGGGGATGTCCTGCTGACCCTGGGTGCCGGAGATGTATGGAAGGTGGGCGAGGCGGCGCTGGCAGCCTTGGCAGCGGATAGGCGCTAAACCCGCCTCCTCGTAGAAAACCTGAGAGATGCCATCGTTCCCGTGCAAAAGCGGGCCGACGGGTCCGGTTGGGTGACAAAAACCATAGGGCGCCCCATGCCCCTGGATGCGGAGATCAGAATTGTTGGAACCCCGTAAACGGAAGCGAAAAAACCGCCTCAAGGTCCATCTGGACCAACGCCGGCAATTGCAGCGCCAGCGCCTGGGACAGGTGTTTCGCGTTCTGGCCGGATTGATCCTGGTTCCGATACTGGGTCTGGGGCTGATTTTCGGCCATGACCTGCTGACCCAGTGCCGCTTTTTTCAAATCGCACGGATCGACGTGATCGGCGGTGAGCACCTCACCCAAATTCAGCTCTGCCGGCAGGCGGAGGTGGCACCGGGCATGAACCTGCTGTCAATCAATCTGGAACACGCTCGAAAGCGACTTCTGGCCCATCCCTGGGTGGCCGATGCAGCGGTTCGGCGGGAATTCCCCGACCGCCTGCGCATCTGGGTTCAGGAACATCACCCCCTGGCGGTGTTGGAATTCGACCGACCGTTGCTCCTTGATACCGCCGGCCAAGTATTTAAAGTCGCCGAACCCACGGAAACCCAGGGGCTTCCCCGCATCACCGGACTCGGCTACGGGGATGTTCCCGTCGGCAAAGACGATGCCAGCCCGGCATTTACCGCCGCCCTGTCGCTGCTACAGGCCGGGGACACAGGCTTTTCCGGTGCCATCGATCGCATCCGGGTCGATCCCGAGACCGGCCTGACCCTGTGGACCGACACAACCGGCGGCGCCGTTGTCGTCGGTTACGGAGACTATGTAAAAAAATTCAACCGTTTTTCCCAGGTGCTGGCCCACCTTGAGCGCCATCTGCCGGGGCAGCGCATGGAACGCATCAATTTGACCGATATCAACCGGGTTGTCGTCGCCCCGAAGCGGGACGAACCGACGGCCGCAGGGCCAAAGGAGGTTTAGCATGCCAGGACAGGGAGACATCGTTGTGGGCCTGGACGTGGGAACGACCAAGATCTGCGCGGTGGTCGGAGAATTATCAAACGATATGATCAACATCATCGGCATCGGCACCCACCCGTCCATCGGGTTGCGCAAAGGGGTCGTGGTCAACATTGAATCGACCGTGGAATCGATCAAAAAGGCCGTGGAGGAGGCCGAACTCATGGCCGGCTGCGAGATCTCATCGGTCTATGCCGGCATTGCCGGCGGCCACATCACCGGATTCAACAGCCGGGGCATCATCGCCATCAAGGGGCCGGAAATCACCACCAGCGATGTGGAACGGGTCATCGACGCCGCCCGGGCCGTGGCTATCCCCATGGACCGGGAGGTCATCCACGTGCTGCCCCAGGAATACATCGTGGATGACCAGGCCGGCATCCAAAACCCGGTGGGCATGGCCGGGGTTCGGCTGGAGGCCAAAATCCACATCGTCACCGGGGCGGTCACCAGCGCCCACAACATCGTAAAATGTGCCAACCGGGCAGGCCTGGATGTCTGCGACATCGTATTGGAATCGTTGGCCTCGGGCGAAGCGGTCCTGACCGCCGAGGAAAAAGAGCTGGGAACGGCCCTGGTGGACCTGGGCGGCGGGACCAGCGATCTGGCCGTTTTTTCCGAAAACAACATCAAGCACACCTTTGTGCTGGCCCTGGGCGGCAACAACATCACCAACGATATCGCCATCGGATTGAGAGCCCCCCTGGTCGAGGCGGAAAAGATCAAGAAAAAATACGGGACCTGCCTGTCCACGGCCATCGCCAGCGACGAGACCATCGAGGTCCCCGGCATGGGCGGACGTGAACCGCGCAAGCTTCCCCGGCAGATTCTCGGAGAAATCCTGGAACCGCGCATGGAGGAGATCTTCACCCTGATCAAGCGTGAGATCTACCGTGCCGGCATGGAACACACCATTTCGTCGGGAATCGTTTTGACCGGCGGCTCCGCCCTGCTGGACGGGTGTACCGACATCGCCGAGGCCGTCTTCAGTCTGCCCACCCGGCTGGGCAAGCCCCAGGGCATCGGCGGCCTGGTGGACGTGGTCAACAACCCCATGTATGCCACCGGCGTCGGGTTGGTGATGTACGGGGCCAGAAACCGGGCGGAAAGAAAATTTCGCATTCGAGACGCCAATATCTTCAACCGGATCATGACCCGAATGAAACGATGGTTCAAGGACGTCATTTAAAACGACGCGTTTCGTTGCGGGACATCGCCGCAGCAACGCGGCATTGCAAACACGGGATATGCATCAACGCATGCCGGCAGCCCCCCGGGGAGGGGAACCGGGAACAGCAAACAAGATAACAGGAGGTGGGGGAAATGACGTTTACCTACGTGGAAAACGAAAAATCGGCAAAAATCAAAGTCATTGGTGTCGGCGGTGCCGGAGGCAACGCCATTAACAACATGATCGAGTCCCAGCTTCAGGGGGTCAAATTCATCGCCGCCAACACCGATGGCCAGGCCCTGGACATTTCCAAGGCCGAAACCCGGATTCAGATGGGTGAACTGCTCACCGACGGGCTCGGTGCCGGGGCCAATCCCCAGGTGGGGCGTGACGCGGCCCTGGAAAGCGAAGACACCATACGCCGCGCCCTGGCAGACAGCCACATGGTTTTTATTACCGCCGGGTTCGGCGGCGGCACCGGCACCGGCTCTGCCCCGGTGATCGCCCGAATCTGCAAGGACCTGGGCGCATTGACCGTGGCCGTGGTTTCCAAGCCTTTCTCCTTTGAGGGAAAAAAGCGAATGCGCCAGGCCGATGAGGGAATCATGCAACTCAAGGAGGTGGCCGACACCGTCATCACCATTCCCAACGACCGGCTCCGCGGGCTGGCCTCAAAGAACGCCAAAATGGTCGACATGTTCAGGCGGGCCGACGAAATCCTGCTCCACTCGGTCAAGGGGATCACCGATCTCATCATGATCCCGGGGCTGGTCAATCTCGATTTCGCCGACGTCAAGACCACCATGAGCAAGGCCGGCCTGGCCATCATGGGTATCGGCATCGCCAGCGGTGAAAACCGCGCCGTGGAAGCGGCCGAGCGGGCCATCAGCCATCCGCTGCTGGAAGACATTTCCATCGCCGGCGCCAAGGGGGTGCTCATCAACATCACCTCCACCAGCGACCTGACCTTACAAGAGATGACCGAAGCCTCGGACCGTATTTACCAGGAGGTCGGCGACGATGCGGAAATCATTTGGGGCCAGGCCATCGACGAAACCCTCGGCGAAGAGATGCGCGTCACGGTCATCGCCACCGGTATCGGTTCGGGGCCGGCCAACCGTGCGGCCGGCCGCGGCCATCAGGACCACACCTACGGCGGCAAGGTCCGCGATATCACCCCGGCCGACCTGAACCTGGGCGTGGATTACGATGAGCCGACCTATATCCGCCAGAAGGAAGCCGTGGGCGAGTCCGGAGGGTCCTTTCACCGGGGCTTTAAGGGAATCGCCATCGACAACGACGACCTGGATGTCCCGACCTTTCTGCGTCGAAAGGCCGATTAGGTGTTGACGCCCGGGATTTGAAGGCGAATCATGGAAAAAACGACAATCGCAATAACAACATGTGAACCGGACCATGGGACAAAAATCCGACAAAACCCGCCGGGATTGGCTCGCGGCCGAAACCGGAACGATCCGCAAGCGCAGCCAGGGTCGCCTCTTCGTGGCGCTGGTCTATCCCAATACCTATGCGCTGGGCATGTCGAACCTTGGGTTTCAGACGGTCTACCGGCTCTTCAACCGACTCGACCATGTGGTCTGCGAAAGGGCGTTTCACCCTGATTCACCGAAGACCGGCGCATCGCCCATCACCACGGTGGAATCCGGAAGGGCCATCGGCGATGCCGACATCATCGCCTTTAGCGTCTCCTTTGAAAAAGATTTCCCCCATCTGCTCAATGTGTTGGCCGGTGCAGGGCTCCCCCTGGCCAGTTGTGACCGAGGCACCCCCCATCCCTTGGTCCTGGCCGGGGGCGTCGCATGCTTCCTCAACCCCGAGCCCATCGCCGAATTTGTCGACTGTTTTCTTCTGGGTGAAGCCGAAACCAACCTCCCGGCGTTTCTCGAACGTTTCGACCCCGCCATCGACCGCCTGTCCTTGCTGGAGACCCTGTCCCGGGAGGTCCCCGGCATCTACGTTCCGGCCTTCTACCAACCCAGCTATCACCCGGATGGCACCCTGGCCCGTTTCGATCCCGTTCGGGACGTGCCGTCCACGGTGCAATCGCCGGTGCTCGCCGACCTGTCGACCGAATCCACATGCAGCACCGTGCTCACACCCCACACCGAATTCGCCGACACCTATCTGGTCGAGGTCAGCCGCGGATGCCCTCACGGCTGCCGCTTCTGTAGCGCCGGATACGTCTATCGCCCGCCCCGGTTCCGCCTCCAGGATCAGCTGTCGGCCTGTGTGGCCGAGGGGGCTCGCCTGAGCGGCGCTGTCGGACTGGTCGGCGCCGCCGTCTCCGATCTGCCCGATCTGCCCGGACTGTGCGCCATGCCAGAGGCGTCCCAGGTGCGCTTTTCCTTCAGTTCGCTTCGGGCCGACGCCCTGACACCGGCGCTGATCGACACCCTTTTCAAGAGCCGGGTCAAAACCGCCACCATCGCACCGGATGCCGGGTCCGAACGCATGCGCCGGGTCATCAACAAGGGGGTCACCGAGGCCCAGATTCTCCAGGCCACCGAAGCGCTGGTCACTGGCGGCATACCCAACCTCAAACTCTACTTCATGGTGGGTCTTCCCACCGAAACCGATGCTGATGTGGCGGCCATCGGCAAACTGTGCAAAAAGGTCAAAGACCGCTTTTTGGCGGCGAGCCGACCCAGGGGGCGCATCGGCACCATCACGGTCAGCGTCAACCCCTTCGTCCCCAAGCCGGTCACCCCCTTTCAGTGGGCGGCCATGTTCCCGCCGGCCGTTCTGCGCAACAAGATTCGAACAATCCGCACCGCCCTCAACCAGGTTGCCAATCTACGCATTCAGGCGGAAAACCCCAAAGGAGCGTATCTCCAGGCCCTTCTTTCCCGAGGAGATCGCCGGGTCGCCACCCTGTTACGCCATGCCCACAACATCGGCGGCAACTGGGCCAGTACCTTCAAATCGGCCAAACCACCGGCGGATTTCTTCGCCACCCGGCCAAGAGCCCTCCATGAGCGACTCCCATGGGATTTCATCGACCACGGCATCGATCCCACATTTCTGGCCGAAGAGTATCGCCGCGCCCTGGCCGAACGCCCTTCGCCGCCCTGCCCTGCCGACACCTGCGATGTCTGCCGACGCTGCCGGCGATCCGGCAACGAACCAAAGCCGCCCGCCTGATCCTTCTCACCCCCGCAGGTCCGCGGCCGACCGCAGGCCTGTTCGCCCCCCCTTTTATGGGTCGCATGCCTCGCAACCCGCCGCTTTCGGTCTGGGAAACCGACGCCCGCGCACCCCGCCGAAACAATCCTGATTTTAGCCAATCCATTGAATTTCATTCAGGAAAAAGAGCTTGAAAGCTGCCCGGCATTATGGTAGTCGTGCGATGGTTTGTGAGCTATCCCTCCACCGTTTCCATACGTGAAAGGACCAGAGTCCATATGACCTCCGACAAAGAGCTGAAGCTGGCCTACCGCCTGGCGATCGTGTTGTTCGTCATAGGCGTATTGAGTTTTGCCGCATTCCCGGCCAAACCACCCGAAACCCCGGTGCGGGTCATGTACAAAACCACCGCCGGAAAAGTTTTCTTCGATCACAAGACCCATGCCTCTGCGACCGGCTTCGGCGCCGCCTGCACCGATTGTCACCATCCCCACCCCGCCGATGCGGAGGAAGCGCCATACAACGATTGCGCCGGATGCCACCCGGGCAGCAAGTCTTCCCCCGAGCAATTGGACACGATTCAGCAACGCTGCAACGAATGCCACGAAGATTTCAGCCCGCAAGACATCATGCCCCGGGCCGATGCCTTTCACAGCCAGTGCATCACCTGCCACAAGGATTTTGAAGCCGGCCCCGTGGCGTGCGCATCGTGTCATGTGATCTGACCCACATCGGATCGAAGACGGCAAACGCACAGCAGCGCGCGACTTTCTCACGCGGAAAAATACGGATAGAAGGTTAAGCCATGATACAAAAATCATTGTTCGGTTGGATGAAACCCCGGATATTCACCCAGCGCATGGACGGCCCCATGGATCGACCGGAAACCATGCCGCTGCCCCGGAAAGTGGTCTTGCGTGTCGAAAAAACAGTTGAAAACGGCCCCTTGCTGGTGAAAACCGGGGATACGGTGCAAACCGGGCAGCGCCTTGAACTGATGGAGGCGCCATCGGTTGCCGTGACTGCCACGGTGACCGGAACGATCAGCGCCATTGAAACCGTTGCCGGTGATTTCGGAAGGGTCTACTGGGCCGTGGTTATTGATACCGCCGCCGAAGAGGTCTTTGACGACCGCTTTGCCCAGGCGGCCCACACGCCGGACATGGCCACCCTCAAAGCATTTCTCTCCCAGGTACCGGGCCTGCCGCCGCTGTCAGCCCTGGACGCACCGGAACACCCCGTCCACACCCTCGTTGTGGCCGCCGCCGATACGGATCTGTTCTGCCTCACCCGGCAACAGGTTGCCGGAACCCGTGAAAAAGACATTGCCAAAGGGATCGCCATCCTCAAGGCAGCCTCCGGGGCAAAAGAAGCGATCATCGTCTTGCCCCAGGACATCATTCAAAACGTGGGCGGCATCGGCGCCACCCCCCGGGCGGTCTCCACCGAATTTCCATCGGCCCTGCCCGAACTGGTCCTGCGGGACGTTCTGGGCATGGAAAAACCGGCTGAAAAGCCCTTTGAAGAAACAGGGGTTTGCTTTGTCAGCGTTGAAGCGGTGGCTGCCATCGGATGCGCCTTCACCCAGAAACGCGTGCCGGTGGACAAAGTGGTCACCATCACCGACAAAGCCGGCCGGGGGAAACTGGTCCGCGTGCGCATCGGCACACCGATTCAAGCGGTTTTCGACCATATGGGGATTGTGGTGGAAGAGGCGGACCGCATCATTTTAGGTGGCCCCATGACCGGCTCGGCCGTTTTCTCCACGACCCATCCAATTCTTGCCGATACCGACGCCATCATGATTCAAGATGGGGGGACACTGGCCCTGCCCACCGACTACCCCTGCATCAACTGCGGCGATTGTATCCGCCTCTGCCCGGCCAACATTCAGGTCAACATGCTGGTCCGCTTCCTCGAAGCCTCGCAATACCAGACGGCGGCAGACGAATACGATCTGTATTCCTGTGTGGAATGCGGCCTGTGCGCCTTCGTCTGTGCGTCAAAAATTCCCATCCTCCAGTACGTCCGGCTGGCAAAATACGAACTTGCCCGAATTCAACAAGCGGAGGCCGCCAATGCTTAACCCCAAAAAACTCATTGTTTCCCATGCGCCCTTCTGGCACATCGGAAACAGTGTCACCCAGAGAAATTACACCACCTTGCTGGCCATGCTTCCCGCCGTTGTTTTCGGCATCATGCAATACGGCATGCCGGCCATTGCCGTGGTGAGCTTTTCCATGGCCACGGCCATGCTGTGGGAACTGCTGCTCAACCGGGCCATGGGCCGCCCCATCACCATCGGCGACGGCAACGCCGCACTGATCGGCCTGGTGTTTGCCATGCTACTGCCGGCGACGGCGCCATGGTGGCTGGTGCTGACCGGCACCTTCGTGGCCATTGTCCTGGGGCAACAGATCTTCGGCGGTATCGGTGCCAACCCGGTTCACCCGGTGGCTCTGGCCCTGGCCATCCTCATGGTCTCCTGGAAAGACTTCTTCGATTTCAACTTCATGCTGCGCCATTATGACCTTGGCTTTGCCATGACCTATCCCCTGGCGAGCCTCAAAGCCTTCGGCCCCCAGGTCGTTGCCGGTTTCTCCCCCTGGGATCTCCTTTTGGGAAGACAGATCGGCGGCATCGGCGCCACCTTCGGCCTCGGCATCATCGCCGGCGGCTTCTTCTTGCTCTTTAAAGGTGTGACCCGGTGGGAAATCAGCCTCTCCTTCGTTGCCGGCATCTTCTTCACGGCCCTGATCTTCCACCTCTCGAATCCGGTGCGGTTTGCAACGCCGCTGTTTCATCTCTTTTCCGGATATACGCTGATGGCCGCCTTTTTCCTGGCCACCGAAAACGCTTCTTCGCCGGTCAACGTCATTCCCATGCTGCTTTATGGGGCCATCGGCGGTATGATGACCGTTCTCATCCGCAATATCGGCGCCTATCAAGACGGCGCGATCTTCGCGATTCTGCTGATCAATCTGATCAATCCGCTGCTCGACAAAATCAGACCCAAGGCGATTGGAAAGGTGGCGTAAAATGGGTGAAATGATAAAAATGGTTGTGGTTCTGACCGTGCTGAGCGTCATCTCCGGCGGCGGTCTAAAGTGGCTGGAAGAATTCGCCAAACCACTGATCGAAAATCAGGAGATGGAATTGGTCAAGGGACCGGCCATCCGTCAAATCCTGAAAGGGACCGACAACGACCCGGTCAGCGACCGCTTCAAGATTCAAGAAGGGGAAACGACCCACAATGTTTTTGTCGGCGTCTTCAATGGAAAACCCGACACCGTCGCCATGGAGACTCGGGTCAACGGGTTTGCCGACAAGGTCGGCCTGATGGTGGCCATCAACGTGGAAAACAATACCCTGGCCGGCATCGGTGTCACCACCCACAAAGAGACCCCGGGACTGGGCGGCAACGCCAAGGCCGACCCCTCTTTTGCGGCCCAGTTCAAAGGAAAATCAATCGACAAGGAGATCAAGGTAACCAGTGACGGCGGCGATATCAATGCGCTCAGCGGTGCCACCATCACGTCCCGGGCCGTTTGCAAGGGGACCATGCAGGCCATTGAGACCTACAACAGTCTGAAACCACAATTGATTGAAAAGCTAAAAGGCATGAACAAATAAGAGGAGTTTACCGCAATGGCCAAATCGCTTGTTGCTGAATTCACTAAGGGCCTCTGGAAGGAGATCCCCCCGTTCCGCCTGGTTCTCGGTCTCTGCCCGACACTGGGTGTGACCACATCCATGAAAAACGGCATCGGCATGGGACTGGCCACCACCTTCGTGCTGCTCGGCTCCAACGTCCTGATCTCCATGCTACGCAAGGTAATCCCCTCCAAGGTGCGCATCGCCTGCTTTATCATCATCATCGCCACCTTTGTCATCGTGGTGGAACAGCTCATGCAGGCCTACGCCTACACCCTCTTTATCGACCTGGGCGTATTTATCCCCCTGATCGTCGTCAACTGCATCGTGCTCGGCCGGGCCGAGGCGTTCGCATCAAAAAACGGCCCGTTGCTCTCCGCTGCCGACGGGCTCGGTATCGGCATCGGGTTCACCCTATCCCTGGGCGCTCTGGGGGCGGTGCGTGAACTGCTGGGGACCGGCTCTCTCAAGGGGGATGTATTCGGCATGCTCCCCTACCATATTCCCAACATTTTCGGCGCATCCTTCGAGCCCTTCGGCTTTGCCGTCCAGGCGCCGGGCGCCTTTATCGCCCTGGGCCTGATGCTCTGCCTGATGAACCTGATCCCGAGCAAGTAGCCTTAAGGAGTCACCATGGAATATATCGAGTTGATCGTCGCCACCATCTTCGTCAACAATATCCTGCTGGCGCAGTTTCTCGGGAATTGCCCCTTTCTCGGCACCTCCAAAAAAATGGAGACGGCCGTGGGCATGGCCATGGCCGTCGTCTTCGTGCTGGTCATGGCCGGCGGGATTACCTGGATGATCTACGCCTGGCTGCTGGTTCCCTACAAGCTGGAGTTCTTGCGCACCATTGCCTTTATCCTGGTCATCGCCGCGCTGGTGCAGTTTGTTGAAATGTTCCTTAAAAAAAGCATCCCCGCCCTTTACGCCGGCCTGGGAATATTTTTGCCGTTGATCACCACCAACTGCGCGGTATTCGGCGTCTGCGTGCTCAACATCGATAAGGAATTCAACTTTCTCCAGTCTCTGGTCGCATCCTTCGGCTATGCCGCTGGATTCGGCCTGGCGCTGATCCTTTTTGCCGGGGTCCGGGAGCGCGTTTTGCTGGCAAGGGTACCCAAACCTTTGCAGGACACCTCCATCGCTCTTGTTACCGCCGGAATCATTTCTTTAAGTTTTTACGCCTTCAGAGGCATGGTGTAACGATTTTTCAAAACTCGGCAAATATTCCACTCTCGGCGGTTGTTGTGGCCAAGCCCATTACAAGACAGCGGGGAGGACAGGTGATATTGCCCGAGGAGGTCCCGCGTGATTGAAGCCGTATTGGTTCTGATGGGCATCGGCGCCACCTGTGGTATCGTTCTGGCCGTGGCATCGAAAGTTTTCTACGTCTACGAAGATCCTCGCATTGCTGAAGTTGAATCCGTACTGGCCGGCGCCAATTGCGGCGGTTGCGGATTTGCCGGATGCGCGGCCGCTGCGGTCGCCGTGGTCGCCGGCAAGGCAGCGCCAGGTGTCTGTACCGTCGGCGGACCCGAAGCCGCCATCAATGTCGCTGCCATCATGGGGCTCGACGCCGGCAGCGCCGAGCCGCTCAAATCGAAAAATTTCTGTGAAGGGGGCTTTCGCGCCGCCGACAAGTATATCTACGAGGGGATTCAAAGCTGTCGGGCCGTGGCTGCCATGGCCGATGGCCGCCGGGTCTGCAGCATCGGATGCCTGGGATACGGCGACTGCGTCAAGTCATGTATCTTCGATGCCATCCATATGGGTCCCAAAGGGTTCCCCGTGGTGGACGAAGCCAAGTGCGTGGGATGCGGCGCCTGCGAGAAGGCCTGCCCCAAAAACATTCTCACCGTCCGGACCATGAGCCAGCGTCTGCTTCATTTCAACCAGGAAGACGACGCCCTGGCTCCCTGCGCCCAGACCTGCCCGGCGGAGATCGACATCCCCCGATACATCGCCCAGATCCATGCGGGCGATTTTGCCGGTGCGGTAAATACCATTCGCGAACGAAACCCCCTGCTGCTGGCCTGTGGCAGGGTCTGCCCCCACCCTTGCGAAGATTACTGCCGTCGCGGCATCGAAGACGAACCGGTCTCCATCAACCAGCTCAAACGATTCGTCGCCGATTACGAAATGAACAGCGGCAAGCGCCTACCCATCGCCTGCGCACCGGACACCGGAAAGAAGGCGGCGGTGGTCGGCGGCGGCCCGGCCGGATTAAGCTGCGCCTATTTTCTCCGCCGCCTGGGCCACGCGGTCACCCTCATCGACGACAACCCCGAGCTCGGCGGCATGATCCGCTACGGCATTCCCGAATACCGACTTCCCAAGCAAGTGCTCAAATGGGAGACCGACGGCATTCTCGCTCTGGGCATCGAAGCCCGAACCAATGTCCGGTTCGGCAAAGACGCAACCATCGCCTCTCTTAAGGAGGAAGGTCATGACGCGATTTTCATCGGCGTGGGCGCCTGGTCGGACTACTCCCTGCGCTGTGAAGGCGAGAACCAGAAGGGGTGTTTTACCGGCATCAACTTCTTGACCCGTTTTGCCAAGGACCAGCAGTCCGAGAAACCCGAGGGCTTTCCCATCGGCAAGCGGTGCGCCGTGATCGGCGGCGGGAATACGGCCATCGACTGCGTCCGGACCCTGATCCGGCTTGGCGCTGATGAGGTCAACCTGGTCTACCGACGCACCCGAGCCGAAATGCCGGCCAATGAGGTCGAAATCGTGGCAGCTGAGCATGAAGGCGTCAAGTTCCGTTTCCTCGCCGCCCCCACCCGGGTAATGGGAGATGCCAGCGGACAGGTTGTCGGCCTGGAATACCAGCGGATGGAGTTGGGCGAACCGGACGCCTCCGGCCGGCGACGTCCGGTGCCGGTGGAAGGGTCGGAAACCGTGCTCGATGTGGACATGGTGGTCACCGCCATCGGCCAGGGACCGGAAGTCGGGTTTGTGGAAAGCGACCCCGCCCTCAAAGAACTGGCCATCACCCGGTGGAACACCATCGACAACGATCCGGAAATCCTTCAGGCCAACATCCCCTTTGTCTTTACCGCCGGAGATGCCGCCACCGGCGCCTCCCTGGTGGTCGAGGCCATCGGGGGCGGGCGACGGGCGGCACGATCCATTCACCGGTTCCTCATGGACCAGGCGGTGACGCCGGTGCCCCAATCCCTTCGAAAACGCCACATTCCCGAGTCCCTCTTCAAGAGCGTCTCCGGCATCGTACCCACCAAACGGACCCCCATGCCTGAAATGCCAGTGAAAGAGCGGATCATCTGCTTTGCCGAGGCCGATCTGGTCATCAGCCAAGCCGATGCGGCCCACGAATCGGGCCGCTGTCTCAATTGTTGCCGTATCTGCTACAACCAGGACGCTGCCTGAGATTAAGACGGCGCTTTTCGCTTAGTGATGCTCCACCCGCAGAGCGGAGCCTCTTCCGGTCCACCACTTGAAGTGGTGCGTTTAATGCCAGAATTAAAAAAAGGCCGGCAGGGGGGAGAATCCCTCCGCCGGCCCTTGTGGTTTTTCGCCCGCCTTCCGCCTTCCACCTTCAGTCTTCAGTCTTCAGTCTTCAGTCTTCAGTCTTCAGTCTTCACGTCCACCTTCAGCCTTCTGCTTTTCCAAAATGTCGATCAACGCCTGCATGTCCGGAGCCGGCGGGGAGATAAAAGTCATGCGATTCCCATCGACCGGATGGGTAAAGGTGATGCGGTGGGCGTGGAGCATCTGGCGTTCGGCGGATCTCAACTCAGGCGGTGCCGTACGCGGGGCTTTTCCGTACACCGGATCGCCGATGACGGGCAACCGAAGAAAGGAGAGATGAACCCGGATCTGGTGGGTTCGACCGGTATGGATTCTGACCCGGAGCAGCGATGCGCCGGAAAATCGTTTTACGACCGTCCATCGGGTATCGGCATCCCGGGGCGTTCGACTCCGCGTGGACATCTTTTTTCTTTCGACCGGATGCCGGCCGATGGGAAGTTGAATGCGGCCACCCGCGTTTGCGGGATTGCCGTGAACCAGGGCGAGGTATTCCTTTTCGACGGACCGGTCTTTGAATTGCCGGGAGAGATGTTGATGGGCCGCGTCGTGCTTGGCCACAAGGAGAATGCCGGAGGTATCCTTGTCGAGCCGGTGGACAATGCCGGGCCGGATCCGTCCGCCGATCCCTCCGGAATCCGCCAGGTCCGGGCAATGAAAGAGAAGTCCGTTGACCAGGGTGCCGGTGGCATGACCCGGGGCCGGATGCACCACCAACCCCGGCGGCTTGTCCACCACGATGAGGTGCCTGTCTTCGTAAAGAATACCAAAATTCACCGGTTCGGGAAAATAGCCGACCGGTTCGGGCTCGGGCAGCAGCCCGTCAATAACCTCACCGGGCCTGACCCGATACCCGGCTTTTTTTGCAGCGCCATCAACCCGTACCAAACCATCACGAATGATGGCTGAGGCCATGGTCCGTGAGCATCTTTCAATATGGGAACAAAGAATGGCGTCCAGACGGATACCGGCTTCGCCCGGGGCCACAAGGATGGAAAAATCGCCGATGGCGTTCATGGGAGGGAAAGGGTTACTCTTCGGATGTGCTGGCTTCCGGGGTGAACATGGACTCGATTTCCTCGGCAATGGTCCCTTCGTCAGCATCTTTTGCCATGGACAGTTCTTTGACCAGCAAAAGATGGGCCGTATCGTAGAGTTTGCGTTCACCGAAACTCAGATCCTTGGTCAATTTGAGAATGGACAGGTCCCGAAAGACCTCAGCGACATCGAACAGGGAGCCGGTTTTAATCTTGTCCATGTACTCCCGGTAGCGTCGATTCCAGGTCTGGGACTCGCTGCCGGCCTGGGGCTGCTGATCCGATATGACGGCATAGACCTTGGCAATCTCCTCTTCGTCGATGATGTTCCGCAAACCGACCGATTGGACGTTTGAGGTGGGGATCATGATGACCATGGAGCTTTCGATGACCCGCAGAATGTAAAAATTGTGTTCCTCCCCGTTGACCACCCGGGTTTCGATGGCTTCGATCCGTCCCACGCCGTGAGCCGGATACACAGCCAGATCGCCGACCTGAAATTCCAACGTGCTGTCCTTTGCGCCTGGCGTCTGTGGTTTGGCTGTTTTGTTTTCCATAGATGGGTCCATAAGGGGATATCAGCCTTTGCTGAGGTCAGTCTACCATTCATGCACGATTTCGGGCAACGCAAATTATTGCCGTTGGCACCGGGGCACGGGATGAACCCAATCGGCAGATGCCGGCCCGTTGTGCAGTGGCCGTTGGGGGCCTTCGTCGATAGCAAAAAATCTCTTAATTCACAACAGTCTTATATCACAGCCAAATTGAACACGCAATAAAAAAGGATTGGCGCGGAATGCGCCAATCCTCTTTCATATGGTTCAATGCTCTGCGTCGTGGTGAAAACTAGATCAGGAACGGCACCATGAGCAGGGCCACGACGTTGAGGATCTTGATCATCGGGTTGATGGCCGGGCCGGCGGTATCCTTGTAGGGATCGCCGACGGTGTCGCCGGTCACGGCAGCCTTATGGGCATCAGACCCCTTGCCGCCCAGGTAGCCATCTTCAATGTATTTCTTGGCATTGTCCCAGGCCGCACCGCCGGTGGTCATGGACAGGGCCAGGAAGACACCGGTGACAATGGAACCGATGAGCAGACCTCCCAGGGCAACCTTGCCCAGGAAGAAGCCGACCAGTAGCGGAGCGATAACCGGCAGCAGGGCCGGAATCATCATCTCACGAAGGGCGAACACGGTGACAATGTCGACACAGGCCGCATAGTCCGGCTTGGCCGTACCTTCCATGATCCCCGGGATCTCCCGGAACTGACGCCGCACTTCTTCCACAACGGCGCTACCGGCGTTGCCGACCGCCTTCATGGCGATGGAGGCGAACAGGTAGGGGAGCAGGCCGCCGATGAACAGGCCGAGAATGACGTTGACGTCTGAGAGGTCAAAGAAGATCTTGGCCGCTTCCTTACCGCCCTGAATCTGGAATTCCATGACATAGGCGGCAAACAGCACCAGAGCGGCCAGACCGGCGGAACCGATGGCGTATCCCTTGGTGACGGCCTTGGTGGTGTTACCCACGGCATCCAGCGGATCGGTGACGGCGCGGACGCTGTCGTCGAGCTCGGCCATTTCGGCGATGCCGCCGGCGTTGTCGGTGATGGGGCCGTAGGCGTCAATGGCGATGACCATACCGGTCATGGAGAGCATGGACATGGCGGCCATGGCGATGCCGTAAAGCCCGGCAAACTTGTGGGCCAGAAAGATGCTCAGGCAGATGGCCAGTACCGGCAGGGCAGTGGCCTGCATGGAAACGGCGAGACCGGCGATGATGTTGGTGCCGTGGCCGGTGGTGGAGGCTTCGGCAATCGACTTAACCGGTCCGTAGATGCCGGTGTAGTACTCGGTGATAATGACGATAACCACGGTGAGCACCAGGCCGATCAGGGTGCAGTAGTAGATGTTCATGGGGGTAAGGTTGCCCACACCGACCATGAGCTTCATGGTGGCATAATAAAAGGCGATACCGGCAATGATGGCCGAGCCGAACATCCCTTTGTAAAGGGCGCCCATGATGTATGAGCCCTTGCCCAGCCGCACCATAAAAGCGCCGATAATGGAGGCGAAAATGGAGATGGCGCCCAAAATAAGCGGAAACTCTATAGCCATCTGGCTTTTCGGGTAAAGCAGGTGGCCGATGAGCATGGCGGCAACGGCGGTCACGGCATAGGTCTCGAACAGGTCGGCGGCCATACCGGCACAGTCACCAACATTGTCGCCCACGTTGTCGGCGATGGTGGCCGGGTTGCGCGGATCGTCTTCGGGAATACCGGCTTCGACCTTACCGACCAGGTCGGCGCCCACGTCAGCGCCCTTGGTGAAAATGCCGCCGCCCAGACGGGCGAAGATGGAGATCAGCGATCCACCAAAGCCGAGGGCGACCAGGGCCATGATGTCATGGGTAAAGGTGTAGAAGCCCGCCACGGAGGTCAGGGCCAGACCGGCAACGATCATGCCGGTGACACTGCCGCCTCTAAAGGCCATGGCAAGGCCCGCGGCCATGCCGTGCTTGGCCGCTTCGGCGGTCCGCACGTTGGCGATAACCGATACCCGCATGCCGATGTAGCCGGCCATGAAGGAAGCGATGGCGCCCAGGGCAAAGCCGATGGCGGTCTTGGCCCCCAGGGTAGCAAAAATAACACCGAAAATGATAATGCCGGTGATGCCCATGGACTTCATCTGCCGGTTCAGGTAGGCGATGGCGCCTTCCTTGATGGCATTGGCGATTTCCTGCATCCGTTCGTTGCCCGCGGGGGCCGCTTTGACGACGGTCGCCATGATAACCGCGTAGATGACCCCAACCAACCCGACCAGTGTGCATGCCAACGGGATATTATTCAATACAGCGTCCATTCTCTCCTCCATTTTGTTATAAGCTTGATTGTTCGGTCTGTCTAACGTTGAACCGGGCCATTGCCGTTCTGGCCCCTTCTTCCAGGACCGTAACGACGGCCTCCCGTGCCCGGACCACCACCTGCGAAAGAACCGCTTGCTCCTCGGCATTGAAAGGGCCGAGAACATGGTCCACCACCGCGGTACCGGTGTCGGGACGCCCGATGCCGACGCGGAGCCTGACGAAATCGCCGCTCGCGAAGGCATCCATGATGGATCTTATGCCTTTGTGTCCCCCATCCCCCCCTTTCTCTTTGATTTTTAATCGTCCAAACGCTAAGTCCAAATCATCGTGGATGATCACCAAATCTTTGAAGGTCAGGCTGAGTCGTCGGGCAATGCCCCGCAGCGGCGGACCGCTCCGGTTCATATAGGCCATCGGTTTGGCCAGGATAACGGTATCGGATGCCACAACAGCCCGGTCCGTAACCCGGTAGGGGCCGTGATCGGTAAACCCGAGGCCCCAGTGTTCGGCCAGGGCATCGGCCACCATGAAACCGATGTTGTGCCGGGTGGCGGCGTAGTCCGGCCCCGGATTGCCCAGACCGGCCAACAGCCAAAGCCGTCGGTCCGGCTCACCCGCCGATTCAGAGTGCAAAGGAAACGGGTTAAAAACGTTGGCCATGACGGACCGAAAAGCCGGTTAGGCCTCGGCTTCCACCTCGGCACCGTCTTCGGATACCGCCTCCTCGCCTTCGACACCCTCGTCCTCGTCTTCGTCGTCGATCTCATCCTTCCGGGAGCTGAGAACGGTCACCACGGTAAAATTCACGTCGTGGGGAATCTCCACATCCCCTTCCAGTTGGATATCTTCCACATGGATCGCGTCACCGATATCGAGTTCGGTGGTGTCCAGTTCAATGACCTCGGGAATCTGCATGGGCAGGCAGAGCACTTCCAGTTCGCGACGGATGACCTGAAGCATGCCGCCCATCTCCACACCGATGGAATGCCCCCGAGTGATCACGGGCACCATGACCCGAAGTTTGCGATCCATGGCGACTTCGTAAAAATCGGCATGAACCAGGCTTTTGGAAAGCGGATGGCTCTGGAGTTCCTTGATCATGACCGTCCGGGCGGGCTTTTCGTCACCGGCGACCGCAATTTTGAATAGCGGCTGCCGTCCGCCCGCCTTCTTCAGGGCTTTCTCCATCTCAGTGGCGTCAACAGAAAGCGTCAGGGGGGCCATATTGGGCCCGTAAAGCACCGCGGGAATTCGCCCGGACCGGCGCAGGGCACGGGCCGGACTGTTGCCCCGGGTGGTGCGTAAATCGGCTGTAAGTTCGATGATATTCAAAACGTTTTTCCTCCTTGCATGCGGATTATATGAAGAGCGAAGTGACCGAATCGCCCTTGTAGCTACGGATGATGGCCTCCCCGACGAGTTCGGAAATGCTCAGTACAGTGAACTTTCCGCTCTCCGCGGCCCTGTCACTCAAGGGAATGGTATCGGTGACGATGACGCTTTTCAGAACTGAATCGGCGATGCGGCTCAGCGCCGGCCCGGACAGGACCGCGTGCGAGCAACAGGCATGAATCTCCCTGGCCCCCTTTGCGGCCAGGGCGGCAACCGCCTCGGACAGGGTACCGGCAGTGTCGATCATGTCGTCCAATATCACTGCAACCTTGCCCGAAACGTCACCGATGACCGCCATGGCCTTGGCTTTGTTGGGTGCATCCCGGCGCTTGTCGATAATGGCCAAGCCGGCGTCGAGCCGTTTGGCAAACGCCCGGGCCCGTTCGGCGCCGCCAGCGTCGGGCGAAACAATCACCAGTTCGTTCTGAAAATGGTTTCTAATATATTCGATGATCACCGGCGCGGCAAACAGGTTGTCCACCGGAATGTTAAAAAACCCCTGAATCTGTCCGGCATGCAGATCCATGGTGATCACCCGCTTGGCCCCGGCAGTGGTCAGCAGATCGGCGACCAGTTTGGCGCTGATGGGCACGCGGGGCGCCACCTTCTTGTCCTGCCGGGCATAGCCATAATAGGGCAGAACGGCGGTAATCCGATTGGCCGACGACCGGTTGCAGGCGTCGATCATCAAAAGCAATTCCACCAGGCTGTCATTGACCGGACGGCAGGTGGACTGAACCACGAAGACATCCTTGAGACGGACGTTTTCATTGATTTCAATCTGAATTTCACCGTCACTGAAGGTCTTGACCTTGGCTCCTCCCAGGGGAACTCCCAGGTAGTCGCAAATCTTATTGGCCAGTACAGGATTGGAATTACCCGAAAAAATTACAAAGTCGCCCATGTCTGTCCCATCGTTACGCCGGTCGAACCGGCTTGGCCGTTACCGGTTGGCTGGGGCGGGAGGATTCGAACCTCCGAATGCAGGAACCAAAATCCTGTGTCTTGCCACTTGACGACGCCCCAGCAGTCCGTCTTTGCCTCTACCACCATCTTCTTACACCCCAACCGTTAAAAACATCCGGCGGGCCATCACACCCGGTGCTCACCACGATCCATGGATGGCATCAGGCCAGAATCTCCGCAACGAACAGGCGCCAGCCCCTCCGTTGGGAAAGGGCCTTGCAGGCACGACGGGCCGAATCGGTATCCGCGAACACGCCGAAAACGCTTGAACCGCTACCGGACATGAGCGCACCCAGTGCCCCGTTTTTCACCAATGCCGTCTTTGCGGCGGCGATTTCCGGGTGTCGCTGCAGCGTAACCGCCTCAAGATCATTAAATAAATGGCTTTCGATAATGAATCCCGATATCAAAGGGAAATATTTAGGTTGATTTTCATCCTTTGTCAATCCCAAATTCAGGTTTTTGTACACGGTCGCGGTGGACACGGCAAACCCCGGATAGAGAATCACCAGCGGCAGCCGGGTCAGGTGGGGATAAGGATCAAGGCGCTCGCCGATACCGGTAGCCAGGGCTGGCCGGCCAAAAATAAAAAAAGGGACATCCGCACCGAGGGTCAGGGCCATCTCCGCCAGAGACGAATCGGAAAAGGGCGATCCGAAATGCCGGTTGAGCCCTTTTAAGACGGTTGCGGCATTGCTGCTCCCGCCGCCCAGTCCGGCGCCGACGGGAATCTGCTTGTCGATTTCGATATGAACCCCGCCTTGATGGCCGTGGTGTCGAAAAAAAAGCCGGGCCGCCTTGACCGCCAAATTGGTCTCGTTTTCCGGCACCAGGGGATGGCGGCAGCAAACCGTTACCGGGCCGTCACCAACGGTCAGCAAGACCGTGTCAAACAGTCCGATGCAGGCCATCAGGGTTTCAAGTTCGTGGTAGCCGTCGCTACGCCTGCCCAGGACCCGAAGAAAAAGATTGATCTTGGCCGGTGACAACAGTTTCATGGGAAGGGTTTGCACGGCGCAGATTCAGCCGGTCTCTCTGACATAGAGCATGCGCAGGTCATACAGAATATTTTTGAGCATGTTCTCTTCGTCGGAGGTCAGGTTGCCGCGGCTCTTTTCCTGGAGCATGCCGAGAATGTCGATGGTCTGCTTGGCCAGGTCGAGGTTCTTGGACCGGGCACCGGTGCCCGGTTCGTCAATCACCCCCAGATGGACCAAAACGGCTGAATTGAGGGAAAAGACAAAGGTGGCAAAATCGACCTTTGGCAATCGCGTTTTCCGATCGGCACCGGCGGCATCGGCCTGTTGACGGGCCTCTTCATGGGTTGTTTTCGTTTTGTCCTCCTTGAGA
The DNA here is from genome assembly GCA_016342285.1 of Desulfobacterales bacterium. Classification (GTDB taxonomy): domain Bacteria; phylum Desulfobacterota; class Desulfobacteria; order Desulfobacterales; family JAEINQ01; genus JAEINQ01. Next base: position 20,448 of record JAEINQ010000029.1, on the reverse strand, counting down.
ATGAAGCCCTTCCCCTGTTCCGTCATGGTCGCCCCTCCGTAAGGTTAGGCAAGCCGCCGCCGGCCGGTTTTGCCCTTCATCAAGCGGGTCAGAATTCCAGCGGTGTTACCGACTTGACCAGCGAAAGCCCCCGCAGCTCGTCAAGAACCCGTTCGGGAATCGGTGTGTCCGTACTCAAAAAGATAATGTTGCGGTCCCCTTCCTCTTCCTGTCCCACCTGCATGCGTCCGATGTTGATGTGGTGCTTGCCCAGGGTGGAACCGATCTGGCCGATGGAACCCGGTTGGTCGATATTGTAAATCAGCGCCAGATGGCCGCTGGGAATCATCTCAAGGCGGAAGTTGTTGATCTTGACGATCCGAGAGTCCCGTTTGCCAAAAATGGTGCCGGAAACCGTACTGGTCATCTCGGTGGTCACGGCCCGCACCGTGATGAGATTGACGTAGTCCTCGGACTCGGCACTGGTGGTTTCGGTCACCTTGATGCCGCGCTCCTTGGCGATGTGATGGGCGTTGACAAAATTGACGTCATCTTTAACCGCCGGTGTCAGGATTCCCTTCAATGCGGCGGTGGTCACCGGCGACATGTCAAGGCCGAGGAAATCCCCGGCATACTCGATCACCACCTCCTTCAACGGGCCGCTGATCAACTGGGCCTGAAGGCACCCGATCTGCTCGGCGATGGATAAAAAAGGGTGAAGTTTTTCCAGCAGTTCACCGGTGACCGACGGGGCGTTGACGGCGTTGATCACCGTTCCATGTAAGAGGTAGGCGATAATCTGTTCGGCCACGGCCACGGCCACATTGGTCTGGGCCTCGCGGGTGGAGGCACCCAGGTGGGGGGTACAGATCACCTGCTCTAGCTCCAGAAGCGGCGACTTGCCCGGCGGTTCGGTTTCGAACACATCCAGGGCCGCGCCGGCCACTTTCCCCGATACCACGGCGTCGTAAAGGTCTGCCTCGTTGACGATGCCGCCCCGGGCGCAGTTGATGACCATCACCCCGTCCTTCATCTGGTCAAAGGCCGCCTTGTTGAGGATGCCGATGGTATCCTTGAGTTTGGGCACGTGAACGGTGATATAATCGCTTCTCTCGAGCAGGGCCTGGAACGAAACGCCTTCGAACCCGGCCTTTTCCACCTGCTCCTGGGTAATGAACGGATCGTGGACGATCACCTGCATCTTGAGCCCCCGGGCGCGATCCGCCACAATGGAGCCGATCTTGCCGAATCCGACCAGTCCCAGCACCTTGTTACACAATTCGCGGCCCTGAAGTTTTTTCTTCTCCCAGCGGCCATCCTTGAGCGAAGCGGTACCGCTGGGGATGTTCCGGGTCAGCGCCAGCATCATGGCGATGGCATGCTCGGCGGTGGTAACCACATTGCCACCGGGGGTATTCATCACCACGACGCCGTGTTGGGTCGCCGCCGGAATGTCCACGTTGTCCAGGCCGATGCCGGCCCGGCCCACCACCTTGAGCCGACCCGCCGTCTCGAGCAGGTCTTGGGTCACCTTGGTGGCGCTACGGATGACCAGGGCATCGTAATCGCCGATGATCACCTTCAACTCCTCGGGCGTCAGGCCGGTCTTGACGTCCACGGCAATTCCCGATTCTTTTTCAAACAGTTCGATACCGGCTTCTCCAAGATTGTCACTGACCAGAACCTTCATGTCCATTTAACCTCAGCGTGTCAGAATACAGGTGAATATCGCAGGGCCATGATCTAAAAATATGGCTCATTAGGATAGCGGGTTGGCGGGGTTTGTCAAGGGCAATCCAGATCGCTAATCCGGCCCCGGAAAGAAGCGGTTTCCCTGTGCCCGGAAGCCGGTTTTTCCTGCGCACAGGAAGCGGGTTCCTATTCGGACACCTTTTTTCGACGATACTGAACGTATGCGTCCCGCAAGGCCACGTATGGCTCCAGGACCGCTGCCTTGAGCGATTGGTACTCTCCGATGTGAAAGGATGTAAAGTTGACCACCTTGACCCCGGTGGCAGCGCCGGATTCGGCGGGGGTCAAGACATAGGTGGCGGGGGCAAGAAACCGGTCCCCGATCAGCCCCACCGTATCGCGGAGGGTGGAGGGGCCCAAAAAGGGCAAGACCAGATAGATCCCGTTTCCCACGCCGTAACGACCCAGGGTCTGGCCAAGGTCTTCATCCCCCGGATCGAGTTCGGGGTGACGGCTGGCCGGATCACCCAAGCCGGCCACGCCCGCCGTGGTGTTGACAACAAAGGCGCCTAAAGCGGCAGTCGCGAGACGGGGTTTGCCTTGAAGCAGGCTGTTGACGATCCGTACCGGCGCGGCGAGATTACGAAAAAAGTTCCTTACGCAGGTGCGCACCACCACCGGCAATACAGCCCGGTATCCCCTGGCCACGGGCTCGAGAACCCAGAGATAGAGCCGGTCGTTGAAGGTAAACATGGCCCGGTTGAAGTGGATCAGCGGATCGGCCACGGCCGCTGCCGCAATCTCCGCCTCATCTTCGTCCATGAACGCCTCGTCAAACTCCCCCCCACCCAGTGTCTCGACCGGAGCGACCTCCGTCGTTTGACCGGCCATGGCATGGCGGGGCAAGCCGACGGCAAGGACCATTGCCAGCAGGGCCGTAAAAAAAATAATGCGCGTTCTCAACACTGAGCTTCTCCTTGTCCCCGTATTCTCGACCCGCGAGGCGAGAAAGCCTCCCCGCCGTGGCCGAAGTGCTATTGGTCAGCCTTCTCCCGAAGCGTTTCGATGAGGCTGTCCGGCGTGCCGGTTTCCTTCGACAAAAACGATTTGAACTGCTTGCGGTAGTTGAGGACCAACCCGATCCCTTCGACTTTGACATCGTAGATCCGCCACTGGTCGTCTCTCCACAACATGTTGTAATCAACTGGAATCTCGGCATTCTTTCTCAGTATCCGGGTCTTGATCACGGCCTTGTTGTCCGAAACCATCTCCTCTTGAAGAAATTCAACCTTTTCGTCACTGAACTCCCCCTGAATCTTGCCGATGTATGTGTTGCCCAGAAGGGCGGCGAAGGCCTCAGTGAAGGCCTCTTTTTGCGCCGGCGAAAACTGCTGCCAGTTGCGGCCCAGGGCACGGGCGGCAATCAGCCTGAAATCAAAGGCCTGACGGACGATTTCCCACATCCGGTGACGCTGTTCGTCCTTTTTTGACTGATCGGCATACTGAGGGTCTCTCAACAGGGCGATCCCCGATTCAATGGGGCCGCGAAGGGCATCCATGGGTGTTGCTCCCCATGCCGCTACCGGCACCAGCACGCCTATCATCAACGCTAAACAGACGATTTTTTTCACACTGCCCCCTTGCATGTTAAAGTCCAATCTCATAAGGACCCGGTTCGAGCCAAGAACGGGTAGACACCATCATACGGCACCGGATTAAACCTGACAATAGCCACAAAGGAAATCATAAGGAAGACGACCGGGGGCGTCAAGCATCAAGCCCAGCCCATTATCGATTTTTTTATTTATATTTACAAGTTGTTACAATGTCGGCCGATGGCCATCCAAAAAAAGACAGTGCCATGGGCGGTCCATGGGACACCCCGTACCGCTGCCGGACAATTCCGTTAGGGGCACGGCACCTTCCGTCCTGCCCCGAGCAAATACGGAACCTGGTGTCAAACATGAATCGATGCAGTGAACCTAAAAAAGAAAGTCCCCCGGTGAAGACAAATCCAAAGCCCCAATCGCCTGGTCGCCGGCGCCATTGCCGCAGGCGACGTGCCGCCCCTGGCCGGCTACGACACCGTCACCCGTGAGGTTCGTGTCGGTCAGCACTCCCGGCTGGATCTTCGACTGGAACGCCATGGGACGCCGGACTGTTACGTGGAGATCAAGAACTGCTCCCTGGATTTAAAAACCATCTTCATCAACCGCCCCCTGCCCCACCTTTTCGATCCTTGACAGTCGTCGGCGGGTTTGACTTTGAATCCGCCATGGGATAAGAAATGCCGTCCGGGGACGCCCCTGCTTCGCGCCCCCCATTAGGAGGCCTTCCGGTTTGAAGCTCGAATCGATCATCGCCAGCCACGGTAACCTGGTCCGGATTCTGGACAACCTCAAGGAAGGGATTATTGCCCACGATCTGGATCGCCGTATTTTCTTCTTCAACCAAGAAGCGGAAAAGATCACCGGTTTCAGTCGGGACGAAGTGCTGGGTCGTGACTGCCATGAAGCCTTCGGAAACCCCTTCTGCGGCCGGCACTGCTCATTTTGCGGTGACCAAAACCAGCCGGAGGACCAAACCGAATACACCATGACCATCACCAGCCGAAGCGGTGAACAGCGGCGCATTGAGATGTCGGTGACGGTGATGAAAGACGAACACGAGGCGCCCTGCGGTGTTCTGGCCTCTTTCCGGGATCTGACCGACCTGTTTCAACTGCAGATGCAGGCGGGAAAAATCAACCGGTTTGCCGACATCATCGGGAGCGACATCAAGATGGTTCAGGTTTTCCAGCAGATCATCGACGTGGCCGCCTACGATTACCCGGTGCACATCTTCGGTGAAACCGGCACCGGCAAAGAACTGGTCGCCAAGGCCATCCACGGAGAGAGCGTCCGAAACGGAGCCCCTTTTGTCCCCATCAACTGCGGCGCCCTGCCCGAGAACCTCATCGAAAGCGAACTCTTCGGTCATGTTCGCGGTGCGTTTTCCGGCGCCATTCGGGACAAAAAAGGCCGGTTTGAACTGGCCCACCACGGATCGGTGTTTCTGGACGAAGTGGCAGAGCTCTCCAAGCCGATGCAGGTGAAACTGCTTCGATTTCTTCAGGAAGGAACGTTTGAACGGGTAGGCGGGGAAAAAACCGTTTCGGTGGATGTCCGGGTCATCAGCGCCACCAACCGCAACCTGAAGCAGGAAGTTCAGGCGAACCGATTCCGGGATGATCTTTACTACCGCCTCAACGTCATTCCCATCCAGTTGCCGCCACTCAGGCAACGCCGAAACGACATCCCCCAACTGGTGATCCATTTCCTCCAGGAGGCCTCCGAACGCAATGGCCGCAAGGCGCCCAATGTCTCCGACGAAGCCATGCGCCTTCTGCTCGATTACCCCTGGCCCGGCAATGTCCGTGAACTCCAGAACGCCATTCAGTTTGCCATCGTTCACTCCAGCGACCCGGCCATCCAACCGCGAAACCTGCCGACCGAGATCGCCCAGGACAACGCCTGCGCATCATTAGGAAGGGGGCCGGCCAAAAAGCTTGACCCCGAGGCCGTCGAATCGGCCCTGGCCGCCACCTCCGGCAACAAATCCCGGGCTGCCAAGATCCTCGGCGTAGGACGCGCCACCCTGTACCGGTTTCTCGCCGATCATCGGCAAATCCGATAGCGCTCCATAAAAAAAGGGCGCCGAATACCGGCGCCCTTTTTTTATGGGTGGTCTTTTGTGAAAGCCAAACGGATTTAGGCAGCGTCGATGGCCCGACGGTCGGCCATGTCCACCAGGGTCCGCTCCCGGGCCTTGTCAATGCCCAAGGCCTTTCGCTTTTTGTCGATATGGGCAATCATCTGCCGGGCCATCTCGTGAGGATCGGTGGCAAAACCCCATTTTCCAAAGCCCTCATTCTCCATTTCGTCGAAGAGGTACTTATGGAACTTGGTGCCGGGGATACTCGGGAAGGTCACGCCGAAAATGGTGAAAACGCCGGAGGCCACGAAGTACTGACCAATGGCGATGGCCTTTTCGCTCATGTACTCGGGGGCCGCCCCGGCGACCGGCAGGTCGGCGATACTGTCGCCCAGGCCGCCGGTCTTGACCATCTCGGCACAGGCGATCAGGATGCGGGTGTTGTCCACGCAGGAACCCAGGCCGAGAACCGGCGGCATGCCAACGGTTTCGCACACTTCCCGCAGGCCGGGGCCGGCATAGTAGGCTGCCTCGGGGGAGGTTAACCCGGCTTTTGCCAGGGCAATCTGGGAGCAGCCCGTCTGGACCACCAGCACGTCGTTTTTAATCAGGTCCTTGACCAGTTCCACGTGCATCCAGTCCTGTTTGGTGCGTGGGTTGGTGCACCCCACCACACCGGCCACGCCGCGGATGCGTCCGTTGATGATGTTTTCATTCAGCGGTGTGTAGGACCCTCTGAAAGATCCGCCCAGCATGTAATTGATATACTCGGAGGAGAACCCGTGCACGCCGGTGCCAACGTTTTTAGGAATTTCGACGGGCAGGCTGCGGCTCTTGAAGCGGGTGATGGCCTTGATAACAATCTCTTCGGTGCAGGCCCGGGGATCATGCTCATGGAACGGGATGTGGGTGGCGCCTTCAAGATGACACCGGCTGTTGGTGGTGATCAGCGGGGTGTTATAGCATTCGGCCACCTTGACCAGCGCCTGCTGGATGCACTGAATATCCACGGCCATGGCATCCACGGCACCCGTGACGAGAATCAGCTCAGTGGAGGAAAAATTGCCCGCATGGGGAACGCCGTGGCGAGACATCATCTCGGCACCTGAACAGCACATACCCACCAGGTTGATCCCCTTGGCGCCGGCATCTTTTGCCGCCTGAATGAGACCGGGATCGTTGACCGAGGCGAGCATGGACTCGAACAGGTTGGGCTCATGGCCATGAACGATAACGTTGACCTGGTCTTCCTTGAGAACGCCCATGTTGACCTCGACGGCCACCGGGGCAGGGGTTCCGTAAAGAATGTCGGAAATTTCGGTGGCCACCATGGAACCACCCCAGCCGTCCACCAGGGCCGTCCGGCTGGCCTGCCGCATAATATTCTTGTAATCCTGATCCATGCCGATGTGGGTCCGGCTCAACATCTCCATGATTTCGCGCATGGCGCCCCGGGGGACGATGCCGGCCTTGCGCCAGGTCTCAAGCGTCTTTGCCGGAACCCGCTTGACAAAGGGAATTTCGCCATCCACCGCCGTATAGGTCTTTTCCAGTTCATCGCAGAGTTCGTTGGCCACTTCCTGCACCGTCTTACCCTCGATTTCGATGCCCAGCATTTGGGCGGTCTCATTGAGCTTGTTTACATCTTTGATCTTGTAATCGATGATCTTGCCGTTGACCACACCCCGGAACAGGTCCAGCATGGCCATGCCGTGGTCGTTGTGGCATGCAGTGCCGGTGGCCACATTGCGTGCAAAGTTTCGGGCCTGGATGGTGTCGATGGTGGCACCGCAAACGCCGACCTTGCCGTAGGGGTCCCTGGCATTGAGACGGCAGGGGCCCATGAAGCAGTGCTTGCAACAGGCCGAGTCGGCCCCGATGGGACAGGCTTTCATGTTCGCAGCCCGTTCGAACTGGGTTTCCACCCCGTCCTTTCGAGCTTTGGTCAGCATCTGAGCCGTGGCCTCACAAATGGTCATATCGCTGGGGTTCGGCAGAGTTTTGTCCGTTTTTTTTCCTTCTGGCATTCGATCCTCCCTTCATGGAAAGGCTTGTGCAAAGGTTTTTTAAAGGGTGCATGGACAAGCATTCGCCAGCTTGCCCGTATATGCACGATGAAATTGATATTATAATAGTAATTATTACTATTTAAATTGCAATAGGGAGCTTGTCAAGAAAAAACACGCCCTGACGCCCGGGCCGGATTTTGCCGAAGCAGCCCAGATCTGTGCTGGCGATGAGGCCCATCGGAAAAGGCTTGTCAAGCATCTACCCTTTATCGATAATCTCGGTGCCGTGGCCGATGCGCCGGCCGCCCATGTCTGCATCGACCGGACCGCCGGGATGCGGTCACCGACGCCGGGGCCTGGCCGATCTTTTATCTGGTTTCCATCCACGAAATATACCGTTCGTGGATGGGCACAATCTGACAACGTACCCGGCAACACCTAAGGACCAACAACGCCCATGACCGGAGCTGTCAAACCACGCCGCTGTATTTTACTGTTTCTGCGTGCCCCTGAACCGGGGAGGGTCAAAACCCGTCTGGAGCGGCATCTGTCCCGACACCGGGTGGTCACCCTATACCGGGCCTTTGTGGAAGACCTGTTGGAGACCATCGACCGGAGCGGATTTTCCCTGCAAATCTGCTACTGCCCTCCGAATCAGAAGGCCATGGTCCGCAACTGGCTGGGACCGGACCGGCAGTATCGGGCCCAGTCCGGCAAGGATCTGGGTCAGCGCATGGCCCATGGTTTTGCCACTGCCTTTGGCGAGGGCTTTGATCAGGTGATGGTGTTGGGATCGGACCTGCCCGACCTGCCCCTGGCGGTTATAGAAACGGCCTTTGCCCACATGGCGTCGGCCGGGCCGGTGATCGGCCCCAGTACGGACGGGGGGTATTATCTGATCGGGTTTTGTCGCGACCGTTTCACGCCGGACATTTTTTCCCAAATCGCTTGGGGGGGCCCAAAGGTTCTCGCCCAAACCCTCGATCGAATATCAGCAGCCGGCCTCACCTGCCGCCATCTGCCCCCGTGGCAGGACGTCGATGAACACGACGACCTGCGGGCTCTTGCCCAAAGGCTGCGTTGGGGCAGGTCATCCGCCCCCCGGACCCTGGCGTGCCTGAACCGAATTGAATTCCCCGATGATACCATTGTCAAAAAGAACCGGTTGTGATTTAATCTCCTTAATTTATTGTGGAACAGCAAACGAAAGGATGCAATATGACCGACAAACCGGTAAAACTCTACACCCTGACCACCTGCAGCCACTGCAAATCCACCAAGCGACTGCTCAACGAATGCACGGTGCAGTACGATTTCGTCGACGTGGACCTGCTTGAAGGAGACGAGCGCAAGGCCATTTTAGAAGACATCAAAAAGATCAACCCGAAATGCTCCTTTCCCACCATCATCATCGGCGAGACCGTCATCGTCGGATACAAGGAAAAGGAGATCAAGGAGGCGCTGGGACTGTAATGAATGCCGAAGCCCTGTACGACATGCTGAAAAAGGTTCAGGAGCCCAAAGGGTATTTCTTCAACCAGGACCGGGAACGGGTCTTTGACCTGCTTGAGGCGCTGCTGGCCAACAAGGAGCGCTATGGCACCATGGTCTGCCCCTGTCGCCTGGCCGCAGGCGACCGGGAGGCCGACCGGGACATCATCTGTCCCTGTGTCTACCGCGAACCCGACGTGGCCGAGTTCGGCAGTTGCTATTGCAACCTCTACGTCTCCGAAGCGTGGAACACGGGCGAAATACCCCACGAATACGTCCCGGAGCGCCGTCCCCCGGAGAAGATGGGGTTTTAAAACGCAAGCCGTCCCAATTCAATGAAGCCGGTTGCCGCTTTACAGAAAAGCGCCTCCGGCTTCTTTCGTTTTCTGGGCGCTGGAGGATAGCGCCTGTCGAAATGACGTTCCGTTACAGGGACTCAATCGGCCGGTACAAATCTCTGTCTTCACAGAGTTGCCCCTGCGTGGGCAGGGGCAGAATTTTGTATGCAACCACGAAGGCTAATTCAGCCGACGCCAAAAGCCGCGCGGCTGATTAGCAGCGTTATGCTTTTTACATATCAAACAAGGAATCGTAAATATGGATCAAAAAGTTTACAACTGGACAAAGAAGGACAAGTGGCGTTACCTTCTTTCGTTGCTCCCATTAATCGTAATGTTTTTCGGAACGGTATATATATTGGCCACATACTCAACCTACCTTCCTGTTATGTTCGTTGCTTTGTATATCATTCTCAACGTCTTTCAGGCAGGGTGTTGTGTGGGGTGCCCTTATCAGGGGAAGTATTGCCCGGCTCTGTTAGGTGTTTATTTGGGGAATATATTATCAATCACCCTATATAAGAACCGTCAAAAGGACCCGAAGTTTTTCAAATTTAATGAAACGGCCTGCGGGATTTTGGTTTTTGCGCTATTTATTTTTCCCTTGTATTGGGTTTATAAATCAGGTTGGTATCTTGTTCCGATATACCTGTTACTGATTGCAGCTCATTTCATCCTGTTCATGCCCACCCAGTGTGAGAAATGCAGTTATAATAAGACTTGTCCCGGAGGTAAGGCATGGCTGAGTTGTCGTGGACTGTTTATAAGTAAATAACAATTATAACAAAGAGATATCGCAGCATAGCAATAGTTCCCGGCAGAGCGCAATCGGTCCTGGAAAGCTAACATTCATTGATAATGGCAAATTCAACAATGGGGTCGATGGGGTCGCATCTTAAATATTAAATATTGACAAAATCGGCCCTTTCCGGCTAATGGTTATCGTATTTGGATAGATTGGTATTTTAATCGATTCAATCTTCCGGGGAGATTTCATACGATGGCCAAACCGTTGCGGGTGGAATATCCAGGCGCCTTCTACCATGTGATCAATCGGGGAAGGTGTCGATCCTTGGTCTGTAGACAATCCGGGCAAGTCGCCCGTGGGCGGCTTTATCCTTGGTGGTGAGGGTTTTGTATCGTGGGTAAAAGAGGCGTTTTTCTCACCTGAGCAAAATGACAAGGAGAAGCCGAAGCTGAGGAGACTCAAACCAGGAATTGAGATCAGCGATATCATTTTGGTGGCAGCAGAATCGTTTGGTGTCGAACCCGAGCAGCTCCTGACCAAGGGAAAGAAGAAGAATCTTGCACGAGACGTTGCCATTTATATTTCAAGGAATTTCACGGGCCGAAGCGGCAAGGATCTGGGAGAGCACTTTGGCAATGTGTCCGGAGCCGCCATTACCATGCGGCACAAAGCGATGGCAGATCAAATCAAAAAGAACAAAAAGCTCAATAGCAGGATAAATCGACTGGAAAAAACAAATATTTAAAAATTAAGATGCGACCCTTCGTCCCCGAAATAATCCATGTCGATAATGATCGTTGCTGCAGCGATCAACTTCTTTTCTGTGGGGGTTAGGGAAGGATCATCGAAGGCTATTCTGAAGCTGTCGGCCTGTGTGAATGCTTCTTTCAATATCCCTCCCCATTTTTTCTCAATCGATCCGACCTGCTTGGAGCCCGACTTAATGGCAAAGGTCCGGCTAAGCATCGACTTCGAAATGGTCAGATCACGGTTTTCTGCGTTGGGACTGAGCACATAGTGATTGCCCTTCGATGTACCCTTTTCAAGGATTAATCCGATCGGGGTGTCATTGCAGGACACATCCGTCTGCAAGTGATTGAACTCATAATGCCGATCCAGCCGCAGCACTTCCGACGTGCCGTGGACGGTAATGTCCATTTTGAAAGGGGGGCGTCCGCCAAGGGAAGTGCGCCTGAAGCCGCTGGAGCGGATTTCTATGGCACTGGCCAGTTTCTTTCCCTTTTCGCTAAAAAACTTGTAACGGTTCGGGACGTCATTGCTGGACAACATCTCGGTGCCAGACACCTCCTGTTCCACGATGACTGCTGGTTCGGTCCACAGGGTGCCGTCTGCTGCATACCCGGATTGACCGACCCTCTCCTTGATTTGTCCGAAAACGGCATCTGCCGCACCGGCTGCCCCGGCAATCGCCAATCCGGCTGCACCGGCCGCCTTGGAGTTTTTGCTTCCGCTCGACGGTTTTTCGGATTCCGTCGCTCCCATGAAGGCAATGACCGATTGTCTGGCCTTGTCCCATTCCTCACCACTTATATTTCCATCGCCATCCGTGTCGTACAATGCCTTTACTCGGGAATCGCTTTGAATCTGTTTTTTAAGCTTACGTAACTGTTCCAGAAGCCTCTGCTTGTCGACCATTGTCCCCCCTTTCATGTGGTTTCCGAACATTAAAATCAGCGACGCGCCTTTTTGCGCCCGCAGAATTAATGGTTCAACCCATTCGTGATTGAGAAAAGTCCAGAGGGAATCGATTTCGTGCAAGATTTGTCTTGCCAGCCTGCCGGCATCACTCTTGTCGTTTTCATACAGCGAAAGGGCAGACAGCCTGGGACCGTATCCGGTGCTGATCGAAGGTGGCTTGCTGGAGTTTTGATTGTTTGTATAAGGCCTACCCGTTTTCTTCTTCTACCCGAAATCGTCAAAGGAAATCATCTCCCGATCCACGCCCAGGCTGTCGATCATTTTCATCACCGCCTGAATCATCATGGGCGGACCACAAAGATAGTATTCAATCTCATCCGGATCCGGATGGGCGGTGAGGTAGAGATCGTTGGCCACCTGATGGATGAATCCCACCGGTCCGTCCCAGTCATCTTCCGGCTGGGGTTCGGACAGGGCCACATGGTAGGTGAAGTTATCAAACCGATTGGCCAGGTCTGAAAATTCCTCGTCGTAGAACATCTCCTGTCTGGACCGGGCGCCGTACCAGAACGTCATTTTTCGCCGGGTACCCACAGCCAGCAACTGGTTGAAGATGTGGCTGCGCATGGGGGCCATGCCGGCCCCGCCGCCGATAAAACACATCTCCCGATCCGTGTCCCGGACGAAAAAATCTCCGTAAGGACCGCTCAGGGTGACCCGGTCGCCGGGATTGAGGCCAAAAACATAAGAAGATCCGATACCGGGCGGCAGGTCCACCCGGCCCGGCGGCGGGGTGGCGATTCGGATGGTAAACATCAGCCGGTCGTTTTCCGCCGGCGCGCTGGCCAGAGAATACGCCCGGTTCACCGTTTCGTCCGAAGCGGCCCGCAGTTGCCATAAATTGAACTTCTCCCATGCGGCCCGGTAGCGATCGGCCACATCGATCTGGTCATACCCCAGGGTATATTCGGGAATGTCGATCTGGACGTAGGCACCGGCGTCGAACTCAAGGGTCTGTCCGTCATCGAGCTGAAGCACCAGTTCCTTGATGAAGGTGGCCACGTTGCGGTTGCTGACCACCGTGGCGCTGAGCTTGCGGATACTGAAAATCTCTTCGGGAATCCGGATCGAAAGATCCTGCTTGACCTTTAGCTGGCAGGCCAGCCGCACGTGATCGGCTTTTTCCTGGCGGCTCAGGTGGGCCAGTTCCGTGGGCAGCACGTCACCGCCGCCCTCTGTCACCACGCATTTGCAGGTGCCACAGGTCCCCTTGCCGCCGCAGGCACTGGCAATGAGAATATCATTGTTGACCAGCGCCGCCAGAAGGGTCTTGCCGATGGGCGTTTCGATGCCCTTGTCCGGGTCATCGTTGATGACGATCCGGCTGTCCCCCTGGCGGACCACCTTGGCCTCCACCAGCAAAAGGGCCACCACCAGCAGAAAGATCACCGAGGAGAAAACAGTTGTGCTGACAATATAGATCAACGCCTGCTCCCGAACCTTGAGGACGGTCGTTTTTTAACCACAGAGATCACCGAGCGCACAGAGAATTGCCTTTGATATAAAATTATTCTCTTTGAGTCCACCGTGTGCACCATAGCAAATTAAATCTTTTTGTGAGCGCATCAAGCGCTAAAGCACAATGCCGGAAAAAAGCATGAACCCCATGGCCATGAGGCCGGTGACGATCATGGTCAAGCCGTAGCCCCTGAGCCCTTCGGGCGGGTTGGCATACCTGAGCTTGTTGCGGATGGCCGCCATGGAAACAATGGCCAGCATCCAACCCGTTCCGGAGCCGATGCCAAAGACCACCGACTCAATGAATGTATACTCGCGTTCCACCATGAACAGCGAGGTGCCCAAGATCGCGCAGTTGACGGCGATCAGGGGCAGAAAAACCCCCAGGGCATTGTACAGTCCCTGAGAATATCGGTCGATGACCATCTCGACAATCTGAACGATGGCGGCAATCACCGCGATGAAAATGATAAACTTCAGATAACTCAGGTCCACTCCGGGCAGGCCGGCCCATGCCAGGGAACCGGGAGCCAGAAGCCGGTAATAGACCAGCCAGTTGACCGGTGTGGTGATGGCCAGCACGAAGACCACGGCAATGCCGAGCCCGAAGGCGGTTCGAAGATTGTTCGACACCGCCACGAAGCTGCACATGCCGAGAAAATAGGCTAGCAAAATATTGCCGACAAAGACCGAATTGAGAAAGAGGCTGATCAGGTTTTCCATGGGTTTTATCGCTTCCCGCCCGTTGTTGCCTTTATACCGCTCCCCTCTTCCGCCCGTTGCCGCCCCAGGCGGCACGATCCGTTAACCGCTGAATCATCAGCCACCCCTCAGGGCTTTCCCGATATCGACTTCTGAAGCCAGACCAACATACCGATGATCATAAAGGCCGCCGGCGCCAGCAGCATGAACCCTGTGTTTTCGTAACCGGCCGCGTAGAACGCCTCGGGCACCACGGGAAAACCGAAGAGCTTGCCGGACCCGAGCAGTTCGCGGATGAAAGCCACGGTGACCAGCACCAGGGTGTAGCCGAGTCCGTTACCGATGCCGTCGGCAAAGGCCTGGTGGGGCGGATGGCCCAGGGCAAAGGTTTCCGCCCGACCCATGACGATGCAGTTGGTGATGATCAGGCCGACAAAAACGCTCAACTGCTTACTGATGTCAAACAGATAGGCCCGGATCAGCTCGTCGGCCAGAATGACCAGTGAGGCGATCACGCTCAGTTCCACGATAATGCGGATGTTTCGGGGTATCCATTTCCTCAGCAAAGAGATGATCAGGTTGGAAAACGCCACCACAAAGGTGAGGCTGATCCCCATGACCAGGGCTGTCTTGAGCTGGACAGTGACCGCAAGGGCCGAGCAGATGCCCAGCATCTGAACGGAAATGGGATTGTCGCCAATCAGCGGATCAACAAAGGCGCGAAAGGTTGGGGATCGTTTTTTTGTCATGGCGCATCCTTGGATTCCGGTCCTTTTTGCTGTGTTTGAAGCGTGTGATCGGTCCGGAACCGGACCGACACCGGCTCGTAAGCCGCCAGGGTGCTGCGAAGACCGGCGGTCAAAAAACGCCCGGTGAGGGTGGCGCCGCTGATGCCGTCCACATAGTGGCTCCGTTCATCCTTGGGCACCTGGCTGCCCACCGCGCCCTTGGCGATGGTGATGGCGGCAAATTCTCCGGTCCGGGTCACGATCCGCTTGCCAACGAAGTTTTTCTGGAACCAACCCTGTTCGATCTCGCCGCCCAGACCGGGGGTTTCGTTGTGTTTATAGACGGTAAACCCGGATATGGTGGCCCCGTCGTTCTTCAGGGCCAGGTACCCCTGAATCTTCCCCCACAGGCCCCGGGTATCGATGGGCACGATATACCCCTCGATGGTTTCCTTCGGCCGATAAAGATAAAGGGTCAGATCTTCGGGCCGGGCATTCTCGGAAGAACCGATTCGACCGGCACGGTCCACACGGACCTGTTCGATGTTCTCGGTGTAGAGGCGACGGACGGCCTCAGCGGATAGATTCTTGTCGGCATCGAGAAGCCCCACGGACTTGAGCAGATTCTTCTGGCGATCGAGTCGCATGTTCTCCTGTTGCCTGTCCCGCAATCCCATGGCCGCGGCCGTCAACAGCAGGCTGCAGACCATGCCCATGACCACGGCAAACAACAGCGACTTGACCCTGTCAGACATTGGGAATCCTTTTCCTCAGCCGGTTGCCCACGGCGATATGGTCCATCAACGGGGCGAACAGGTTCATGAAGAGAATGGCCAGCATGACCCCTTCGGGAAAGGCCGGGTTGAAGACCCGGATCATCACGGTCAACGCGCCGATGGCAAATCCGTAGACCCATCGGGGGCCGTCCAGGTCCGGCGCCGAGACCGGCTCCGTGGCCATAAAGACCAGGGCAAAGGCAAAGCCGCCCATGACCAGGTGGTAAACGGGGTTTAAGGCCAGGTACGGCATGGAGGCGGGTCCGCTGATCCAATTGACTAAGAAACCCGTGGCCAGCAAGCCGAGCACGCCGCCAAGGATAATCCGGTAGCTGGCAACGCCCACAACCACCAAAAAGATCGCACCGGCAATGCACAGCAGAACCGATGTGGCCCCCACGCTGCCCGGATAAAGGCCGAAAAAAAGCCTGGTAACGGTGTAGCCGCCGTCGGTCAGTGCCGACACCACATGGCCGGGCGCAGCCACACCGGCAGAGATGGCCAGGGGCGTGGCACCGGTAAAAGCGTCCACCGGCACCTGGCGGCCAGCGGCCAGGGCCGTCCACACCGCATCGCCGGACATTTGCACCGGATAGGCAAAATAGAGAAAGGCCCGGCCGGCCAGCGCCGGGTTGAGGAAATTCCTTCCGGTTCCGCCAAAAATCTCTTTCCCGATAACGATGCCGAATGAGATTCCCAAGGCCACCTGCCACAGGGGGGTAGTGGGCGGCAGGGTCAGGGGAAAAAGCATGCAGGAAACAAACAACCCCTCGCTGATGGCATGTTTTCGCACTGAGGCAAAAACGATCTCCCAGAAAAACCCCACCCCATAGGTCACAACCACCATGGGCATCACCAGGCGCAGTCCCCGGGAAACCACATCGAGCCAATGGAGGGAAAGTCCCGATGCCAGATGGGACTGGTAACCGGCGTTGTATATGCCAAATCCCAGGCAGGGCATCAGGGCCACGATCACCAGGGTCATGAACCGTTTGACGTCGAGGCTGTCCCGAAGATGGGGGCCTGCAGCGGTTTTGCGACCGGGAACGAAAAAGACGGTCTCCATGGCCTCGAAAAACGGGTAGAGCCTTTCAAACCGGCCTCCGGAAGTAAAATTCGGCCGCTGGAGGTCAAAGACGCGCTTGATGAGGTTCATGGTGCAACCTGTTCCTTGTGGTAGTCACGCTTTGCCGACTTAAAGATAGCACAAAGATCGATCTTCGAAGGGCAGACATAGGTGCACAGCCCGCACTCGACGCAATCCAGCAGGCCATAGGCCAGGACCTCTTCGATCTCGCCTGTCAGCACGCTCTTGAACGCCAGCTGGGGCAGCATCTCCACCGGGCAGACCCGGTTGCAGGCGCTACACGCCACGCAGGCCCGTTCTTCACCGTGAAAATTACAGTCCATAAACAGGGGGGCAGGGTTTGCGGCGGAAAGAAACGTCCGCGAATAGCTCGCCCGTCCATAGCCCGGGCGGACAAATCCCAGAAACTCCTCATCGGGGCCTTCGGGCAGCAGGGCCAGGCTGGTCTCGTAAAAACCGAGATATCCGTCCGGGTCGCTCCCATAGCCCCTGAAAACGCCCCCGACCACCGGCCGGGCACCGGCCGGGAGAGCCCCTCCGATCAAATGGGCCAACGGCACCCCCAGACGCGTTTTGACATGGCAACGAACCGGGCTTTCGCTGCCGCCCACGGCAACGATCCGCTCAACAGGATACCGGCCGGCCACCGTCAGCCGGGCCATGGCCAGCAGGTCCTGGCCGCAAATGTACCAGCTCCGGTTGTCTTCCGGGCCGGTCCGCGTATGGTAGACCATGACGCCCGGATCCGATGCCGGATAACCACCGCGATACGTATGGGTGACCCGGCTGCCGATGCCGTTTTGCCCGGCTTTCATCGTTTGCGGCCCATAGACCACCACCCGGTCACAGAGCCGTCTTAACAGGGCAAGGCCCCGGTCGAAGAGCTGGGTCTGGGCATCCAGATAGACCGACGGTTGGGGAAGAAACGGTTCCTGGGCACCGAGATCGACGATAATGGCCGGCGGACGGAGGTTGGGGTCGGGGTCGGCAATGTCCCGAAAAGGTAGTGCGCGGAGCATGGGCCAGAGCCCACCGTCGAGCAGATACTGGATCAACTCGGCCCTGCTGATCGCTTCAACGTCGGCATCGGACATGACCAAAAACGATTCTTCGGACTCCGTGGGCGAAAGGACCACAACAATGGCCTCAATGGCCCGACGCGGCCCGAAGCGGATATCGGCCACCCGGCCGCCACCCGGCGAAAGAAACCGGATCCGGGGATTTCGCTTGTCCACAAAGAGCACCGAGCCCCGCCGAACCGCATCGCCTGCGGCCACGGTCGGTTTGGGTTTGATAAAGGGGATCTTTGCGGGAAGGACCGCCACCCGCTCCGGCGATGCCAGCACCTCCAACGCCTCGGTGGGTGCTCCGGAGATGTTGAGGTCATAGCCGTTCTTAATTCGCAGCAGGGTCATCTCGATCCTCTTATAATGGCGCCTCGATCCTCTTATAATGGCGCCATGAGGACGCGTCGCAAAGCAAAGAAATGAGAATAAGTCTATCACCTTTCTTTATTCTTTTCAACTTGGTGACGCCCTCTTTGCGGCCATTGTGTGCCGGTACCGCCAGCAAGTTATGCCTTGACATTTGGCCGGACCGATTCCATTTTTAAACGAGCGATCATCAGCGCCAGACCGTTCCGATCCTAACGATCGCCATTTTAACCGTTCATGCGAAGGGGGACAAAAATGGCCCAGACCAAGACCACCATCAAACGCACATGCGAATGCCAAAACTGCGGCAACGAGGCCGAAATGGTCATCACCTGCACACTGGACCCTGAACACCAACACGATAACAAAAGCCCGGACAAAGCCGAAGCCAAGCAAAAGGTCAAAGGAACCGCAACCTGCTCCCACTGCGGTAATGAGGCGGACATGTGGATCGACATTGAGTAAAAAGCGAGTAAGCGTTCACAGGACACCGCATCTGCTTTGTTCCCGGGCATTTGAAGTACGAATGAGTACGCCTGCACGCCCGGCGCCTCGCATCTACGGCATCCTGCAAGCGCTTACCGTGCAAAGGCTTGTAATTTATTGAGTGTTCCAAACCCGTGAACAGTTACAAAAGCAACATGCCTCCCGAGCCCGTGACGGCTGCAGACCCATGGGAATTCATCCTTGACATCGCCTTTCTTTCATCTTAGAGGTTCAGGAGGGAAAAGATCGCCGACTCGTCTTGCCCTGCGCCTCAAATAACCTTATTGGCTGGAAATTAGCGTGTTACAAAAAGGAAAATGCCTCCGCATGACCCGGCAACGGCAGGTCATACTGGAAGTGCTCAGGGAAAAAAACAACCACCCCAGTGCAGACGAATTGTATGAGCGGGTGAGAACCCATTTGCCAAGAATCAGCCTTGGCACGGTCTACCGGAACCTGGAAGTGCTTTGCGAACTGGGACAAATCCAGAAACTGGAACTCAGCGGCTCTTTAAAACGCTTCGATGGAACCCCGCACAAGCATTACCATATTCGGTGTTTGGGGTGCGACCGGGTGGATGATGCCCCCGTCGCGCCGCTGAACCGGATCGAAGACGAACTCTACGGCGCCACCGTCTTTGAAATCATCAGCCACAATCTTGAATTTACGGGGTATTGCCCTCGCTGCACGAAAGAAATGCATAAAAGCGGAAGCCTGGACGCATAGGCCTTCACCAGGGCGCCTTCCCCGACTCCTCAAACCCAGAAATCGCACCTTTTCTTGTATCCCGAATTTAACCAGCCGATCCGGTTAAAAAAAAAAGAAGCCGAGGTGACATATCATGACTGAAAACAAAGAGATGATCAATACAGGCCTTCGGGGAGTGACCATTGCCAGCACCAAAATCAGTGATGTAGACGGTGCCGCGGGCAAACTGGTTTACAGGGGCTATCTTGCCAAGGACCTTGCCGGGAAAGTCTCCTTTGAAGAACTTGCTTATCTTCTTCTCTATGAAGAACTGCCCAACGAGAGCGAAATAGCGCCGTTTGAACAGCAGCTCAACAGGGAAAGATCGCTGCCGCCTGAACTGATTGCGGCGCTTCATACGAGACCCAAAGATGCGCTGCCCATGGATGTCCTCCAGGCCGCCGTCGCCATGTTGGCCCATCATGACCCGGACGCAAAGAAAAGCTCAAGGGAGGCGGCCCTGGCCATCGCGATCCGGTTGATTGCCAAACTCCCGACCCTTGTCGCCGCATGGGAACGCATTCGAAACAACGAAAACCCCGTCGATCCGGATCCGAACCTGGGCCATGCGGCCAATTTCCTGTATATGCTCACCGGAACACCGCCCGATGATGAGTTGGCCGGTTTTTTCAACGTTGCCATGGTGCTCCACGCCGAGCATTCCCTGAATGCCTCCACCTTTGCCGCCAGGGAAGTGGCTTCGACCCGGGCCCATATGTATGCGGCAGTGGCCGCGGGGGTCGGATCCCTGTCAGGCGCACTTCACGGGGGTGCCAACACCAGGGTCATGCAAATGCTTCTTGCCATCGGTGCCGTTGACAAGGTGGATGGCTACATCCAAGAGGTTCTCGATTCCGGCGGAAAGATCATGGGGTTGGGGCATGCGGTTTACCAGACCGACGACCCAAGGGCCCACATCCTGTCGCCCATGTCCAAGACCTTGGGTGAACGTGCCGGAGACACCCGGTGGTACGAACTGTCCAGAGACCTCGAGAAAAAGGCAAAAGCGGCGTTCAAGGAAAAAAAAGGGCGAGAGATTTATGTGAATGTCGATTTTTACAGTGCGAGCCTTTATTATTACATGGGCATTCCGGTCGACCAGTTTACGCCGGTTTTTGCCATTGCGAGAATTGCGGGATGGGCCGCCCATGTACTGGAAGAGCAGTTTGGCGGAGCAGCAGCCAAGCCGGCATTGTACCGACCGGAATCCGAATACGTCGGGGATTACTGCGGACCGGCGGAGTGCTCATTTATTCCCATGGAAGAGCGATAAAAAAGCCCGACTTTTACCACAAAGTTAATCCGTGGAAAGTCAAGGGCCAATTTTGGGGTATGTTATGCCCAAAAACAATGTCAGGGCCG
>JAEINQ010000028.1 GCA_016342285.1 Desulfobacterales bacterium | reverse complement strand
CTGCCCGCAACCGTGGGCGGAACCGTGAAAAAAGTCAACTTTGCCAGCGGCGACTCCGTGGCCAAGGGGGCGGTGCTATGTGTGATCGGGTGACAGCAGGCAAACGGTTAAGGGTAAAAGGTTAAGGATGATGGACACAGGCCCCGTTGACCCTTTACCCTTAACCCCGTACCCGAACTTGCAAGGAGCTCTGGGAGCATGAAGATCCATGCCATGAAAACCTGTGGAATCCATGTTTGCGAGAACCTGGGCGCCCTGGGAAAGATTTGTACCGAGGTGTTTAAATAATGCATGAAATGGGTATTGTTCTTGAAATCATTGATATTGTCGTCGCGTCCATTCCGGCCCACCTGAAGGATGTCCGGGTCGAGAGGGTCAACCTCGAAGTCGGCAAGCTTTCCGCCATTGTGCCGGAAAGCCTCCGGTTCTGTTTCGAGATTGCCACCAAGGATACGCGGGTAGAAGGGGCGACCCTGGTCATCGAGGAAATACCGGTTCAGGCGCGCTGCAACGACTGCCAAACCGAATGGACCATCGAAGGCCCGGTCTTTTCCTGCAAGGCCTGCGGCAGCGGCAAGGTTGAACTTTTGTCGGGACGTGAACTTGATATCAAATCCATTGAAATTGCCGAAAAGGAATCAAACCATGCTGACCATTGCGCCTAAAGGACAGGTGTTTTTCCATCACGATCATACCAAACACACCCATCCCCACACCCAATCGAGGCACGAGGCGGTGGTGGAAAGCAGATCCAGCGGCAGCCGGGAGATCAAAGTGGTCCGACGGGTACTGGACGTCAATGACCGCATGGCTGAACAAAACCGGCGCCTTTTTGCCGAAAAGGGTGTGTATGTGCTCAATGTCATGAGTTCGCCAGGGTCGGGAAAGACCGAAACCCTGGTCAAGACCCTGAACCGGATCATGCCGGAAATCCGGTGTGCGGTGATCGTCGGTGACATCTGCACCACCAACGATGCGGACCGGTTGGCTGCCAGCGAGGCCCCCGTGGTCCAGATCAACACCGATGAGTTTGGCGGCGATTGCCACCTGGCCGCCCACGTCATTGAAAATGCCCTGGGTGGTATCGACCTGGATGCCATCGACCTGCTCATTGTGGAGAATATCGGTAATCTGGTCTGTCCGGCGGAATTTGATATCGGCGAAGACCGGCGGGTGGTGATACTCAGCGTGACCGAAGGCGAGGACAAACCGCTCAAGTACCCGCTCATGTTCCGGCAATGTGATGCGGCCCTGCTCAACAAGATCGACCTGCTTCCCTACCTGGACGTAGACCGGCAACTCGCCGTGGACAACATCCTTACGGTTCATCCCGGCATTCCGGTCTTTGAGATTTCAGCCAAGACCGAGGAAGGGTTTGACCCTTGGCTTGCCTGGCTGAAGGACCAGGTGCATCAGAAGCTACAGCACCATTGACGGTTTTGTAAAAAGCGGTTTCAGATCTGCCAAAAAAACAGAATTGGGTAGGCAACCAGCGACGCAAACAAAAAGCCCCGGGAATCATCTTCCCGGGGCTTTTTGTATGGCTGATGTCAAGGCCGCTTGCTGTCAGGCGGAAAAGGCCGCAGCACAGGCCCCACCCTTCCAAAAAGGGGACATTTCCCGGAGCCTGGCGATGATGGGCGGCAGTTTCTCGATAATAAGGTCCATCTCCGCGTCGGTGTTGTAGACGCTCAGGCTGAAGCGGATGGACCCGTGGGCCGACGTGAACGGCACGTTCATGGCCCTGAGAACGTGGGAAGGCTCCAGGGAGCCCGACGTGCAGGCCGAGCCAGACGAAGCACAGATACTGAACTCGTCCATCATCAGCAAGATGGCTTCCCCTTCCACTGCATCAAAAGCGATGCTGGTGGTGTTGGGCAGGCGTTTTCCCCGGTCGCCGTTTACCGCGGCGCCGGGAATGGCCTCCAGAAGCCCATTTTCCAGCCGGTCCCGCATGGCCCGGACCCGCTTGTTTTCCGCTTCCATGTTTTCCGCGGCCAGTTCACAGGCCCGGCCCATCCCGATGATGGATGCGGCGTTTTCGGTTCCCGCACGCCTGCCGTGCTCCTGGTGTCCGCCCAGCAGGAACGGTTTAAAAGGCGTCCCTTTCCGGACATACAGCACCCCGATCCCCTTGGGGCCATGAAGCTTGTGGCCTGAAATGGAGAGCATGTCCACCTTCATCCGGGACAGGTCGATGGGGATTTTTCCCACCGCCTGAACGGCGTCGGTGTGAAGCGGCACCCCTCGTTCGCTAAAGATGCCGGCGAGTTCCTCCATGGGAAAGATCACGCCGGTTTCGTTGTTGGCCCACATGAAACTGCCCACGGCAGTGTCGTCGCCGAGATGCTTTTTCAGGTAGTCCAGATCGAGCTGCCCCCGGCGGTCCACCGGCACGAAGGTGACCCGATACCCGTTTTCCGCCAGATATTCGCCCAGGCTCTTGATGGCCGGGTGCTCCACCCGGCTGGTGATGATGTGTCGCTTCTCAGGATTGGACCGAAGGGCCGACCAAATGGCGGTGCTGTCGCTTTCCGTGCCGCAACTGGTAAAGAGGATCTCTTCGGAAGAGGCGCCCAGCAGCGATGCGACCTTTTCCCTGGCGTTGCCAAGCTTGGCTGCGACGCTGCCGCCGAACCGGTGCATGCTGGAAGGATTGCCGTAAAGCTCTGTGAAATAAGGGAGCATGGCCTCGACGACTTCGGGGGCCACCTGTGTGGTCGCGTTGTTGTCCACATAAATGGGGTTCATTGGCTGACCTCCTCCACCACCAGTTCGGGGAGCACCGCTTCACGGAGCTGGGCCTCCACGTAGGTCTTCAGGGTCTCCTGGGACAGGGTGCAGGTGGCGCAGGCCCCGCGCAGTTTGACCAGGACCCGATTGCCGTCCACATCCACCAGCTGAATGTCGCCACCGTCTTTTTTCAGGGCCGGCCGAATCTGCTCTTCCAGGGTCTCTTCGATGCGGCGGATTTTCTGCAGATTGGTCATGGCCGGCGGTTTTTTCACAGGTGCCGGCAGGCCGAGGCTTTCGTTGATGATGGCCTGGATTTTCTCATGGCAGTTGCCGCAGGCGCCGCCGGCCTTGACATGGCCGGTGACCTCTTCAATGGTCTTTAAGTGGTGCTCGGTGACCGCGTCTTGAATCTGGCGGTCGGTGACCCCGAAGCATTCACAGACGATCTCCCCCTCGGGGGCCGCCTTTTCATCTCCCAGGTAACAGCTGATGGCCTTTTCCAGGGCATCGCGGCCCATGACCGAACAGTGGATCTTTTCCTTGGGCAGCCCCCCGAGATAGTCGGCGATGTTTTCGTTTGTGATTTCCCGGGCCTCCTCCAGAGTCTTTCCTTTGACCATCTCTGTCAGGGCCGAAGACGAGGCGATGGCGCTGGCACAGCCAAAGGTCTGAAAGCTGGCGTCTTCGATACGTTTGTCCGCGTCCAGCTTGAGGTAGAGGGTCAAGGCGTCGCCGCAGGCCAAAGACCCCACTTCCCCAACCGTATCGGCATTCTCAATCACCCCCACGTTTCGGGGATTGAGGAAATGGTCCTTGACTTTGTCCGTATAGTCCCACATGGCAACCTCCTTTTATGGCAAAAATAGCGCTGTTTCTCAAGGAATCCCTTGAAATATTCTTCCAGTTTTCTAAGATGCAAAACAGACGGGCGTGGTCAGAGCCAAGAGGCAATGCCGAAACAAATTTTTACACTTATGGGCGTCGGTAACCAAGTCCCTTCCAGGGTCATGTCCTCGGGGCGTGGATTCGTTACTCTTGCTCAAATCGCTCCGTCGCCATTCATGGTAATCACGAAACGGGGAAAAAAAAGGTGGGAGACCGGTTTTTAAGTCATGGATTTCAGCGACAGCCGGCAAGGCCGCTTCGGTCGACCGGTCAGGAGGTGTGGCGTGAATTTGAGAAAAGCGGCCTTTGCCGGGAGCTGGTATCCGGCGGACGCCAAAGCGTGTGAACGGGCCATTACCGGCTTTATGGAAGAATTCGACGGGCTCGGCCATGACGGCCGTGAATTCATGGGCAGCATCGTTCCCCATGCCGGATGGTATTTTTCCGGGGGCATCGCCTGCAACGCCATTGCCCGTCTGCAAGGGCCGACACCGACAGATGTGGTGGTTGTTTTCGGCATGCATCTGCATCCGCGATCCCCCAATTTTATCATGGCGGATGGGGCCTGGGAGACGCCTTTCGGGAACATGCCGGTGGCCCAAGACCTGGCCCAAGCCCTGAGCAGGCGTTTCCGGTTTACCCAAGAAACACCGGTGGATTTCACCCGGGACAATACCATTGAGCTTCAGCTTCCTTTTGTTAAATATTTCTTTCCCCAGGCCAAGGTGCTGACCCTGGGATTGCCGCCGGCCGCGGCCTCCCTGGACATCGGACGGGCCGTGGTGGCCGAAGCACTTGAAAAGGGGCTGCGCATCAAGGTTGTCGGGTCCACGGATCTGACCCACTACGGTCCCAATTACGGGTTTGCCCCTCAAGGGAGCGGGGCCAAGGCGCTGGCATGGGTTCGTGACGAAAACGACCGCCGGGTCATCGATGCCATGCTGGCGCTGGATGGAGCGGGTGTGATCCGCGAGGGGGTTGCCAGTCAGAGCGCCTGCTGTGCCGGTGCTGCCGCTGGCGCCATTAGCGCCGTGAGGGAAATCGGGGCGGCTAATGGCGAGATTCTGGCCTATGCCACCAGCCACGACAAGAGCCCGGGAGACAGTTTTGTGGGGTACGTGGGGGTCTTGTTTTCATAAAATTGCCGGACGTCAATACGTCGGGTTACTTTTTCTTCTTCTTGTCGGTGTCTTCAAGAAAGCTGTTGTCGATGGGATGAAGATTCTTCACGTCGATTTCCACAACGGTATTGAGTTCAAATGCGCCGGTGTCCTTTTCAGGGACTTTGGCCAGAAACAAGTCGAAATCCTTGGTAAATTCCCTAAGCCAGGCCCGATGGACGCTGTCACTTCCCGTCAGGACGAGCAGTTTGTTGCCGAATTCGGTTTTAACGGCCCATGTGTGATAGATCCGAGGGGCCGTTTCGGCGCCGCCCGCGGTTTCAGCCTTGTGGGTTTCCTTGACGAAGGTGATCACGTAATCCTTGGCCGGGCATATTGCCGGCAGCGCGACCACTACGGAAAAGGCGATAAGGATTTTCAAGAATATCAATTTAACATTTGTTGACATGGCGTCACCCGTATTTGATGGTCCCGTAAAAAGCTATTTCTTTTTCGCCTTCTGAACCTTGGCCCAGGTATCGCGAAGGGTCACCGTCCGGTTGAAGACCGGTCGGCCCGGTGCCCCGTCGGGGTCCGCACAAAAATACCCCAGCCGTTCGAATTGAAACCGGCTTCCCGGCAGTACGTTTACCAGGCTCGGTTCTGCCTGGCCGGTGACGGTTGTCAGCGAGTCGGGGTTGAGGTTGTCCTTCCAGTCGGCAACCGCTTTTTCATCACCCGGATTTTCCACGGAAAACAGATGATCGTAGAGTCTGATCTCGGCGGGAACGGCGTGGGGGGACGACACCCAGTGCAGGGTCGCCTTGACTTTGCGGCCGTCCGGCGCATCCCCGCCCCGGGTGGCCGGATCGTAGGTGCATCGCAGCTCAATCACCCGGCCCGTGTCGTCTTTGATCGCTTCGGTGCAGGTGACAAAGTAGGCATAGCGAAGCCGCACCTCTCTGCCCGGTGCCAGGCGAAAGAATTTTTTGGGGGGATCCTCCATGAAGTCGTCCTGCTCAATGTAAAGTTCCCGGGAAAAAGGAACCATTCGCGACCCTGCCGAAGGATTTTCGGGATTGTTCTGACAGGCCAGTTCCTCCACCTGCCCCTCGGGGTAATTGTCGATGACCATCTTGAGGGGGGCCAGGACCGCCATGACCCGGGGGGCCCGCTTGTTGAGGTCCTGCCGGATGCCGTGCTCCAGCAAGGCCATGTCCACCGTGGAGTCGCGCCGGGCCACGCCGATGCGGTCACAAAAATCTCGAATCGCTTCCGGTGTATATCCGCGGCGTCGAAGCCCCTGGATGGTCGGCATGCGCGGGTCATCCCAGCCGGCCACTTGCCCTTCGGTGACCAGCTGAATCAGTTTGCGCTTGCTCAGCACCGTATAGGTGAGGTTGAGCCGGGCAAATTCGTACTGGTAGGGCCGGCCGGTGGGCCAGACTTGGTCCAGGACCCAGTCGTAGAGTTCCCGATTGTTTTCGAACTCCAGGGTGCAGACGCTGTGGGTGATCCCTTCGATGGCATCGGAGAGGCAGTGGGTGAAGTCGTACATGGGGTAGATACACCAATGGCTGCCGGTTCGGTGGTGTTCGGCATGGCGGATGCGGTACAGGGTCGGATCGCGCATGATGATGTTGGGTGCGGCCATGTCGATCTTGGCCCGCAGCACATGCTCACCATCAGCGAATTCGCCGGCCCGCATGCGGGCGAACAGGTCCAGGTTCTCCGCCACCGAACGGTTGCGAAAAGGGCTCTCCCTGCCGGGCTCGGTGAGGGTTCCCCGATAAGCGCGGATCTCCTCGGCGCTCAGGGAGTCCACATAGGCATTGCCGTCTGTGATCAACTGGACGGCAAAATCGTGAAGGCGCTGGAAATAGTCCGAGGCATAATACAGACGGTCCTCCCAGTCAAAACCGAGCCATCGCAGATCTTCCTGGATCGATTCGACATACTCGGTCTCTTCTTTGGCCGGGTTGGTGTCGTCGAATCGCAGGTTGCAGGTTCCGTTGAAGACACGGGCCAGCCCAAAATTGAGGCAGATGGACTTGGCGTGGCCCAAATGCAGGTATCCGTTGGGCTCCGGCGGAAACCGGGTGGCCACCCGGCCGTCGTTCTTGCCGGCGGCGCGGTCTTCCTCAATGATGGTACGGATGAAATTGGGCGGTCCCGTGGGATCGGTCCCGGCCTCCGCATTTTGGTCCGGCCGTGTGTTTTCGGGCTGTTTCATATGGGTCTGGTCCTCAGTAATAATAAATGCGCAAGAATGGTTTTAATGCATCACAACTGCAAGTATCCTATCACGGGGTCCGATTGAAGGCAATTCCAGGCCGGCCATTGAAATCGGTTCAGTATTGACCCCGGCATGGTTTGATAAAAAACAAAAGGGTTATGGAAGTGCCCATAACCCTTTGCTTTCTTTTTGGCTGAGGGACTAGGACTCGAACCTAGACTAACGGGACCAGAACCCGTCGTCCTGCCATTAGACGATCCCTCAGTGAGAAACAGTTAATAAGACATCATTGCCGCACCGTCAAGGGCTTTTTGGACGAGTAATTTTAGTTTGGCCCGTTTGCCGGTTTGCCCGGTTTGCCAGTGAGGCGCCACCCGCTGAGCGGGTGGCCTCAGGCAGCCCCCATGGGGGGGCGAAACAATCGATATTGCCCTTACACGGTTGTTCCGTTCTCGCGGCAGGGGGGTGAACCTTTCCGGGTCCACGACTGGAAATGGTGGCGCATGCCAGAGTTAATCCGGTTCAGCCGACTGGCTCGACTGGCCAAACCCCGCCGCTCCGTCTATTCAGACCGGGTCTGGATATAGTCCAGGGCTTTTTCCAGCCGCTGCAGCACCGTTTTCCTGCCGAGAAGTGCCACGATTTCAAAGATGCCCGGGCTGGCCGTGCGGCCGGTCAGGGCCACCCGGACCGGTTGGGCGATCTTGCCCAGTTTCAGCCCGGTTTTGTCCATGACGGCCTGGAACGCATTCTCCAGGGCTTTTTCCTCAAACGGATCGAGTTGCTTCAGTTCCTCCACGAGGCATTGGACCGGCTCGGCCGCCGCCGGCTTGAGAATTTTCTTGGCCGCCTTTTCCTCGTAGTCCACGGTGTCGCCAAAATAAAATCGGGCCTGGTCGGCCATATCCTCTAAGGTTTTGCTGCGTGGCTGCAGGGTCTCGATCACTTTTTCCATCCAGGCGTCGCACTTGAGCTCCCCCTGGAGCCCCTCCATGTGTTTTTCCAGGAAAGGGCACAGGGGGGCAAACAGGTCTGCCGGCTTGGCGGCCATGATATGGTCGGCGTTGAGGGCCTGGAGTTTTTCCAGATCGAAAATGCCGGCGGATTTGCCGATGTGTTCCAGAGAAAACTTTTCGATGAGTTCTTCCCGGGTGAAAAACTCCTGGTCGCCGTGGGACCACCCAAGCCGGACCAGGTAATTGATGACAGCCCCAGGCAGGTAGCCCATGTCCCGGTAGGCGGTGACGCTCATGGCCCCGTGTCGCTTGCTCAGGCGGGCACGATCCGGGCCCAGCACCATGGGGACGTGTCCGTATGCGGGCAAGGGTTCGCCCAGTGCATGGTAAAGCAGAATCTGTTTGGGGGTATTCATCACATGGTCGTCGCCGCGGATGACCGTGTTGATCCCCATGGTGATGTCGTCCACCACCACCACGAAATTATAGGTGGGGGTGCCGTCGGACCGGGCAATGACAAAATCGTCCAGTTCGCTGTTTTGAAAGACAATGTCTCCTTTGACCACATCCTCGATCACTGTGGTGCCGGTGGTCGGGGCCTTGAAGCGGATGACGGTATCGCCCCCCCGGCCCAGGCCCTTTTCCCGACAGGCCCCGTCATATTTGGGTTTACCGCCTGTGGCCATGGCTGCCTGGCGAACCGTCTCCACCCGCTCGGGCGAACAGTCACAGTAATAGGCGTGGCCGTTATCCAAGAGTTTTTGAATGTATTCGGCATAGACGTCAAATCGCCGGCTTTGGAAATAGGGTCCGTCGTCCCAGTCGATGCCGAGCCATTCCAGGGCTTCGAAAATGGCGTCTACAGAGGTCTGGGTCGACCGCTTGGCGTCCGTATCCTCGATGCGCAGCACGAACCGGCCTTGGGTGTGGCGGGCGTATAGCCAGTTGAACAGGGCGGTTCGGGCGCCGCCCACATGAAGGTATCCGGTGGGGCTTGGTGGAAATCGGGTAACAATGGCATCCATGGCGATTTATCTTCCTTTCTGTCTCAAAGGCATATGATGGGAATCTCTCATGCCTTGAAGTTTATACTAGTCATTAGTCATTATGGTGGATATTGGCGATGGCCGGTTGCCATTGGGCTGCGTTGCGGTTCCACCTGCCGGTTCGTCGATGACGGCGGTCATTCGGAGTCGACGATTAAATATATATTAAATAGTTTTTTCAATTGATTAGGCCGAAATTCGCCCCTGTTTAACAGGCGGTAAAATCACATAACACATCGCCGCATTCAGTACAATAGGGGAGGGGGACGCTTTGCACCCGGAAAAGGGTTGACATTCCCATTGGTTTCAATTACTTAATGAGCCACTGGAAAAAGAGGAATTCGCTATGCGAATATTATTATTTAAAACAATCTGTTAGGAGAATTTCTAATGCCCGTACCCAAGCGAAAAACATCCAAGTCCAAAAGGGACATGCGGCGGACCCACCAAAAGACCGATGCGCCCAACCCGACCGCCTGTCCCCAGTGCGGTGAGTCCAAGCTGCCCCACCGAACCTGTCCGAGCTGCGGAACCTACAAGGGGCGGGATGTGATCCAGTCCGATGACGATTAGGATCCCGCTCCCCCTGCGGACCCCATCTAGGGTCAGTGGGTGCGTTTCGGTCGATCATCCCAACCCCGGCGGTTGAAACATGACGGAGCAGACCCGGCGGATCCAAAGGCATCGGTCACGCGATCTGCCTGGCCTTTGCCCGGCCGGATATCCGCGTCTTTTTTAATTATACAACACCGGGTGCTGCGGCAATGGACTGCTGGTGCGCATGTGTCGGGATCCGTGGCACCCAGTGATGGACAACCATCTCAAGCGGCATTTATATGTGACTAGCAAATTGTCGGATTAGCGAATTAGCGAATTGTTGGATTGTTGAATTGAAGGCCCTGTTAGACAGGACTACCGGCCTTGCGAATTCGACAATTACAAATTCGCCAATTCGCCAATTTTTAAAGGAGGTTCAATGTCAGTCGAGGACAAAGTCAAAAAGCTCATTGCGGAGAAACTCAGTGTGGACATTTCGGAAGTGGTGCCCGAAGCTTCTTTTGCCGATGACCTGGGGGCCGACTCTCTGGATCTGGTCGAGCTGATCATGACCATGGAAGAAGAGTTCGATATCGACATCCGCGACGAGGACGCCGAAAACCTGGTGACCGTTCAGGATGCCATCAACTATATCAACGCTCATTGATTCGTGGTGGGCGGCTGGTCGACGTGGAAAATTGACCGAGCCGTCCCAGCAAGCGGACTCCTCCCGAGTTGCCCGGATTTCACATCCAAAACGAACGGCGACACGGGGCCAAACAGAAAGCAGGCGTGGTGGGCAGGCGAGTCGTCATAACGGGAATCGGCCTTGTGACGCCGCTGGGGATCGGCACCTCGGAAACCTGGTCGGCGCTGTGTGCGGGCAAATCCGGCATCGCCGAGATTACCCGCTTTGACGCGAGTGGGTTTGCCACCCGCATTGCCGGAGAGGTCAAAGGCTTTCGGCCCTAGGATGCTTTTTCAATCTTTTCCGAGGCATCGGGGGCTGCCGGTGTCGTATACCAACGCCATCAGGGAGAGACGATGAATCAGACCCAGACAGCGATTATCATCGGCTGCGATCACGCGGCCTATCCGCTCAAGGAAACGGTCAAAGCGTTTTTGCTCAAGCAAGGCATTGAGGTGGAAGATGCCGGAACCCACAGTGAGGTTTCGGTGGATTATCCGGATTACGGCATCAAAGTCGCCGCCGCCATCAGTCGCGGCGATTTTTCCCGGGGAATTTTGCTCTGCGGCAGCGGCATCGGCATGTCCATGGTGGCCAATCGGTTCCCCCATGTCCGTGCCGCCCTGTGTACGGATCTTCTTGCCGCCATCATGTGTCGCAAGCACAACGATGCCAACATTCTGGTCATGGGCGGCCGGATGACCGGCGAGGGCCTGGCCCTGGAAATGGTGCGCGCCTGGCTGGAAACGGATTTTGAAGGGGGGCGTCACCAGGGGAGGCTGGACAAGTTCGACCGGCTTTCCAATCAGTCAACTTTTTGCGAATGAATCGGACTTCGCCTGAGAAAGGACGGATTGTTGGTTCCGAAAGACCTTGAACGCATCGACCCTGAAATTGCCGCTGTGCTGAGACAGGAACTGGACCGGCAGGCCCACACCCTGGAACTGATTGCATCGGAAAATATCGCCAGCCGGGCCGTCATGGCGGTTCAGGGCAGTGTCCTGACCAATAAATACGCCGAAGGGTACCCGGCCAAACGGTATTATGGTGGCTGCGAAAATGTGGACGTGGCGGAAAACCTGGCCATTGAGCGGGCCAAGGAGCTGTTTGGCGCCGCTTATGTCAATGTCCAGCCCCATTCGGGATCCCAGGCCAACATGGCGGTCTACTTTGCCCTGCTCAATGCGGGGGACACCCTTCTCGGAATGAATCTGGCCCACGGTGGACACCTGACCCATGGCAGCCCGGTGAGCTTTTCCGGTCGGCTCTTTCAATTCTTCCATTACGGGGTGAATCGGGAAACCGGCACCATCGACTACGATGCGCTGGATGAATTGGCCCGCGAAAAAAAGCCGAAAATGATCGTGGCCGGCGCCAGCGCCTACCCCCGGATCATCGATTTCCAGCGGCTGGCGGACATTGCCCGGTCGGTGGATGCCTATCTCATGGTCGACATGGCCCACATTGCCGGCCTGGTGGCCGCCGGTGTCCACCCATCGCCCATGGCCCTTGCCGATGTGGTCACCACCACGACCCACAAGACCCTTCGTGGACCCCGGGGCGGTATGATTCTGGCCCAAACCGACTTTGGCGGCCAGCTCAACCGTCAGGTCTTCCCTGGTATTCAAGGGGGGCCGTTGATGCATGTGATCGCGGCCAAGGCCGTGGCTTTTAAAGAGGCCCTGACCGAATCCTTTCGCCAATACCAGCGGCAGACGGTGATCAACGCCCGGACCATGGCCCGGCGTCTGATGGCTCAAGGTGTTGGGCTGGTTTCCGGCGGAACGGATAACCACCTGATGCTGGTGGACCTGACCGATCTCGGCCTCACCGGAAAAGAGGCTGAGGCAGCCCTGGGCCGGGCTGGCATCACGGTCAACAAAAATGCCATTCCCTTTGACACACGCAGTCCCCAGGTGACCAGCGGGATCCGCCTCGGTTCGCCCGTGCTCACCACGCGGGGAATGGGGGCCGCGGAGATGGAAGTCGTTGCCGACATCATTGCCGAAGTGCTCAAGAACTGGCGGGACAACACGCTGCTGAATCGCAATGGGGCGCGGGTCCAGGCGTTGTGTGAGGCCTTCCCGCTCTATGGCGACCCGGAGCAATGAACCGTTTTTCCAGCCACCGGCACCATGGCGCCGGCAACCCCGAACGAAGGTATGAATTGAACCATGAAAAACCGTGATGAACGACCGACCTGGCCGATCTATTTCATGGATATCGCCGCCCTGGTGGCAAGGCGGAGCACCTGCACCCGCCGGTCTGTCGGAGCCATTATCGTCAAAGACAAGAGGATCCTTTCAACCGGTTACAATGGTGCCCCGTCCGGTCTGGCCCACTGCTCCGAAACCGGTTGCCTTCGCGAAATGCTCAATGTGGCGTCGGGCGAGCGCCACGAACTTTGCCGGGGAATCCATGCCGAACAAAATGCCATCATTCAGGCCGCCCTGCACGGGGTGTCCATTGACGGGGCGGACTTGTATTGCACCAACCTGCCCTGTTCGATTTGTGCCAAGATGATCATCAATGCCGGGATCAAAAAGATATTCTACCGGTCGGGGTATGCCGATGCCATGAGCGAAGAGATGCTGGAAGCCGCGGGTGTGGGAATTGTCAAGCTGGAGACCGACTCACCAAAGGGGGATTTATGAAATGTCCGTTCTGCGCAGAAATCGATAACAAGGTCATTGATTCCCGGTTGAGCAAGGATGGCAATGTGATTCGACGGCGCAGGGAATGCATCCCCTGCGGCCGACGCTTTACCACCTACGAACACATTGAAGAAATCCCCATCATGATCATCAAAAAGGATGGTCGTCGGGAGGTTTTCAGCCGGGATAAGGTGCGGGCCGGACTCCACAAGGCCTGCGAGAAGCTCGACATCAGCATGAACACCATCGAAGCGTTTCTTGACGATCTGGAGCGAGACCTCAAGGAAACCGGTGAAAAGGAGATTCCCGCATCGGCCATTGGCGAAAAGGTCATGGTGAAGCTCCACAAGATAAACGATATCGCTTACGTCCGGTTTGCCTCGGTCTACCGGGAGTTCAAGGATGTCAACGATTTTGTATCGGAATTAAAGACGTTGCTGAGCAATTCCAGCGGTAGCTGATTTTTCGGGAATCAAAATCTCGATAGGCTCGCAAGAAGTCCAAATTTGCCCCATAGGCGTTTTTCGAGATGGTTCACTTTGCAGTGATAGACCCGCAGATATTCCATGGATGACAACTCTTTTATGCAGATGGCCCTGGACCTGGCGGAAAAGGGCCGTGGTTTTACCTCGCCCAATCCCATGGTGGGCGCCGTGGTGGTCAACAGGGGGGAGGTGGTAGGCCGGGGATATCACCAGGCTGCCGGAACCCCCCACGCCGAAGTGCATGCCATCGATGATGCCGGTCCCAAGGCCCAAGGGGCCACCCTTTATGTCACCCTGGAGCCGTGCAACCATACCGGCAGAACGCCCCCTTGCACCGAAAAGATCCTGGCCAGCGGCATCAATCGGGTAGTGATGGCCATGGAAGACCCCAACCCCGGCGTTCGCGGCGGCGGTGGGGAATTTCTGGTCTCCCAGGGGGTTTCCGTGGTCAGGGGGGTCTGTGAGGCGCGTGCCCGTCGTCTCAACGAGGTTTTCGTCAAGTACATCACCAGCGGCTTGCCCTTTGTGGTGGTCAAGTGCGCGGCGACCCTGGACGGTCGCATCGCCACCCGGACCGGTGACTCGCGGTGGGTGACCGGCGAGGCCGCACGCCGCCGTGTTCATCGCATGCGCCACGCCCTGGACGCCATTCTGGTCGGCGTGGGGACGGTCATCAGCGACGATCCGAGCCTGACCACCCGACTGCCGGACATCAAGGGCCGGGATCCGGTGCGTGTAATCCTGGATACCCGGCTTTCCATACCGGAAAATGCCAGGGTGCTTCGGCTTGACTCTTCCGCCGAAACGCTTATTTTTTGTGGTGATCAGGCATCGGCCGACAAACGGCGCCTGATCCAAAAGAGCGGGGCCAGGGTGCTCACCGCCCCGGTCAGCCATGGCCGAATCAACGTTAAGGCGCTGATGCCGTTGCTGGCAGAGGCTGGGATTACCAGCGTGCTCATCGAAGGCGGAAGCCGGGTCATCGCTTCGGCCTTGGCTGCCGGTGTGGCGGACAAGGTCTCTTTTTTTTATGCGCCCAAGATTCTTGGTGGTGACGATGGCGTGCCCGTTTGCCGGGGACCGGGCGCCGGGCTCATGTCCGACTGCCTTCAGCTCCGCCACACCCGGGTGGAGCGCTTGGGGGACGATATCCTTATTGAGGGGTATTTGAATCAAAACCAGGAGGAAGACTGAAGACTGAAGACTGAAGCTGGAAGGGCGGATCGATCCGTTGACCTTTAGCCTTCAGCCTTTCACCTTCAGCCTGCCAAACTATGTTCACCGGAATCATAGAGGGACTGGGAACCGTCGTTCAGGTCAGGCCGGCGGGCGATGGATGCCGCATAGGCATTGCCGCCGATTTTGTCCTGGACGGAACCCGCATCGGCGACAGCATCGCCGTCAACGGTGCCTGCCTGACAGCCGTGAGTCTGGACGGACGTCGCTTTGATGCCGATGTCTCCCCCGAGACCGTTGCCAAAACAACCTTCGGCAACGTTCGGGTTGGCGAGCGCGTCAATCTGGAGCGGGCCTTGCGGCTTGCCGACCGCATCGACGGACATCTGGTATCCGGACATATCGACGGGTTGGGTCGTCTGACGGGCCGCAGTCCCCAGGCCAATGCCTTGATTGTCACTGTCGAGGTACCCGAGTCCCTGGCCCGCTATATGATCCCCAAGGGATCGGTGGCCGTGGACGGCACCAGTCTGACCATCAACCAATGTGACCGCCACAGTTTTCAGGTGAGCATCATTCCCCATACGGCCAAACTGACCACCATCGGCTTCAAGCCGATCGGCGGATCGGTCAACATCGAGACCGATATGCTGGGGAAATACGTGGAACGTTTCATTGCCCTCGGGCGTTCCGGTGGCAACACGGAACAGAAAAAAGACGGTGTCGACCTGGGATTGCTTCATCGGTCCGGTTTTATTTGAAACTATTTGAATGAAAAGACAGGAGAATCACAAACGCTATGCCGAAAATTACCATTGAAGAGGCCATCGCAGACATCCGTGCCGGCAAGATGGTCATTCTGGTCGATGACGAGGACCGGGAAAACGAGGGTGACCTGACCATGGCGGCCGAAAAGGTGACCCCGGAAGCCATCAATTTTATGGCCAGATTCGGCCGTGGACTGATCTGCCTTTCCCTGACCAGCGAAAAGGTCGACCAGCTGGGACTGCCCATGATGGTGGACAACAACACCTCTCCCTTTGAGACCGGGTTTACCGTTTCCATCGAGGCCAAGTGCGGCGTGACCACCGGTATTTCCGCGGCTGACCGCGCCACCACCATTTTGACCGCCGTGGCGCCCCATGCAAAATCGAGCGATCTGGTCCGGCCGGGCCATATTTTTCCCTTAAGGGCCCGCCAGGGGGGGGTGACGGTTCGCGTCGGGCAGACCGAAGGATCGGTGGATCTGGCCCGCATGGCCGGCCTGACGCCGGCGGGGGTGATCTGCGAGATCATGGACGACGACGGCACCATGGCCCGTATGCCGACCCTGGAGACCTTCAGCGAAACCCACGGCATCGGCATCTGTACCATTGCCGACCTGGTCGAATACCGCCTGCGAACGGAGTCCTTTGTCCGCATTGCCGCCGAGACCGTCATTCCCACTGAATATGGGGGGGACTTCCGCATCATCGCCTATGAAAACGATGTGGACCAGATGACCCATATCGCCTTGGTCAAGGGCGAGATCGATCCCGAAGTGCCGATTCTGGTTCGGGTTCATTCCGAGTGCATGACCGGCGATATCTTCGGGTCCCTGCGGTGCGATTGTGGCGAGCAGTTGCACAAGGCAATGGAGATGGTCGCCTGCGAAGGCGCCGGGGTCATTCTTTACCTGAGGCAGGAAGGGCGCGGTATCGGTCTGGTCAATAAGCTGCGGGCTTATGAACTGCAACAAAAACACGGCCTGGACACGGTGGAGGCCAACCTCGAGCTTGGATTCAAGGACGACCTGCGCGACTATGGCATCGGGGCTCAGATTTTGAGGCATCTCGGCGTCCGAAAGATGCGCCTGCTGACCAATAATCCCAAGAAAATGGTCGGTCTGGAAGGGTATGGCCTGAGCATGGTCGAACAGATAACCATGGAAGTGCCGTCCAACAAGCACAATCAGGGGTATCTGGCCTGCAAGAAACTAAAAATGGGTCACATGCTGAAAATGGAATGCCCGTCGCCAGGGGCAAAATCCTGACACGGCCCCGAGTGGTCGCCATGGCGCCGCTGTTGCCGCAGCCTTGTGGAAGCGTATCCGCCCATTCCCGAAAGCGATCCTGCGACGGATTGCCCTGAAAAAAAGGAGAATTCATGCCGAACGTCATTGAGGGAAAACTGCTGGGGCAGGGCAAGAAATTTGCCCTGGTGGTCAGTCGTTTTAACGATTTCATCACGGAGAAACTGGTCAGCGGCGCCGTGGACGCCCTGGTCCGCACCGGCGTGGAAGTCGACGATATCGACATCATGAAGGTGCCCGGTGCCTTTGAGATTCCGCTGATCGCCAAAAAGGCCGCCGCTGCCGGTCGCTACGACGCCATTATCTGCCTCGGCGCCGTGATCCGGGGCTCGACGTCCCATTACGACTATGTCTGTGCCGAAGTGTCCAAAGGCGTCGCCCAGGTCTCTATGGACTCGCAAGTGCCGGTTATTTTCGGCGTCATCACCACCGACACCATTGAGCAGGCCATTGAGCGAGCCGGCACCAAGGCCGGCAACAAAGGATGGAGCGCGGCCATGGCCGCCCTCGAAATGGCCAACCTGGTCGATGTCATGGATCGGCAGGCCTGATGGGAACCCGACGCAGGGCCAGAGAGCTTGCCATGCAGGCGCTCTTTTACATGGATGTGCGCCAGGAGAGCCTCGGAGAGTGCCTTCCCCTCTTTTGCCGCACCCATCCACCTTCGGGCAAATCCATGCCGCTGTTCCTCAAGCTGGTCAGCGGCGTGGTTCACGTCCGGTCCGAAATTGATGCCGTGATCGAGCGGTTTTCGAGCAACTGGAAGGTCAGCCGCATGTCCGGGGTCGACCGCAACATCTTGCGCATTGCTGTGTTTGAAATGCTCTGCTGTGAAGACATTCCGGTCAAGGTCAGCATCAACGAGGCCATTGACATTGGCAAGCGTTTCGGCACCGAGGAGTCGGGGGCCTTCATTAACGGCATTCTCGACAGCATCCATTCGGCGGTGGGCCGGCAGGAGGTCCGTATTGATGCGGTTATCCCCGAGCCGGAGGTCCCTGATGGGATCGAATTGGCTGCCGATGATGACAAAACGGACAAGCCGCCACGGCCGGCACCCCTATTGCCTGTGGGTGAAAAAAAGGGGGGGGTTGTCCGTCGCCGAAAGCTTGGCACGCCGAACAGCCCGTGATGCACCGAAACCCACTGGGCGGTTATTATTGACTGTCCTGGAAAGTCATTGAAACCACAGTGGTAAGTTTAAACTTATACTTGGCCATCAATATTGACTTGCCTGTGTAAGGATACATCGGAGACAAGGAGGACTGCGTGATCATCAAATCCCTGCCCGTCGGACCCATTATGGCCAACTGCTATATCCTGGGATGCGACAAGACCCTGGAGGCGGCCGTGATCGACCCCGGTGACGATGCCGATCAGATTCTGGCCATTCTGACCGAATCCGGTCTCAAGTTAAAATACATTCTCAACACCCACGGTCACTTTGACCATGTGGGGGGCAACCGGGGCATGAAGGCGGCCGCTGCCGATGCCCGGCTCATGATTCATCGGCTGGATGCTCCCATGCTTGACCAACTGGCGACATCGGCCAGCATGTTCGGGCTTCGGGCGGAAAATTCCCCGCCGCCGGATGCCATGCTGGAAGACGGCCAACGGCTGGTTTTCGGTGAGATCGAACTGACCGTCATTCACACCCCGGGACATTCGCCCGGCGGGGTGGCCTTTCTTGCCGACGGCCATGTCTTTGTCGGCGATACCCTGTTCCAGGGCTCCATCGGCCGCACCGATCTTCCCGGTGGCGATTACGACACCCTCATCGACAGCATTCGCACCCGCCTCTTTCCGCTGGGAGACGAGATTCAGGTCCATCCGGGCCACATGGGGCCCACCACCATCGGACAGGAAAAGCGGACCAACCCCTTTGCCGGTATCAAATAGTTTCAATACACAGCAGGAATCCACACTTCATACACGGCCCTGAAGGGGGAATCCAACCCTTCAGGGCCGTCTGTTTTCCCCGCGAAATATCCTTTCCCTGCCTGCGATCATCATCGTCGAAACCGTTGGATTGGGTTCCGCCTATGCCACAATGGTCGCTCCGTGGCAAAAAAGGAACAGCATTTTGACAATCCCTGTAAGCCGGAATTTCCCCTTACAACAGAGGGGCGACTTTTAAGGGGCCACAAACGGGGCGGCATGGTTTTCCGCCAGGCTCTTGTGTTTAAGGATATCGTAGTAA
Source organism: Desulfobacterales bacterium (assembly GCA_016342285.1). GTDB lineage: Bacteria > Desulfobacterota > Desulfobacteria > Desulfobacterales > JAEINQ01 > JAEINQ01. The sequence goes on along the minus strand of JAEINQ010000028.1, from coordinate 58,442 downwards.
AGAGCGATTTTCCGGACATAGATGACCGGTTCGGTGCCCCGGCAGTAGCCGTATCGGGCTTCCTTGTAGTATTTGGGCTGCCTGAGCATGGGAAGGGTTTGGGTCAATGAAGTCCATCGGTTGGGGTCGAGGCCCAGTCGCTTTGCTAGGCGGCGGGCATCATGAATGTGGCCCTGACCGACATTGTAGGCCGCCAGGGCGATGGTCATGCGATCCCGGACCGGAACCTGGTCGAATCGATCATGGAGGGCCTTGAGATGGCGGATGCCGGCCCGTATGTTTCCGGTCGGGTCAAAGGGGTCTTTTACGCCGAGGCTGCGGGCCGTTCTGGCCGTGAGCTGCATGAGGCCAAAGGCGCCGGCATGGCTCTCTGCCCGGGGGTTGAAGTGGGATTCCTGGTAGATCTGAGCGGCGATCAGACGCCAGTCGAATCCGTTTTCCTGAGCGGCCGTTTCAATGACCGGCCGGTACCGGGGCAGCCGGGTGCGCACCCGGCGGTGGAAAATGCGCAGGTCCACGTAGTCAAAGGAATCGATATTGGCATAGTATCGGTTGTAAATCCGGTCGTAGGTTCCGTTTCGTTTAATGGTTTTGAAAAACCGGTTGATTTCGGACAGCAGGGTCCGATTCCGGGGATGGACCGCCCAGCCCAGATCGACCTCTTCGCCGATGGGGGGGCCCAGGACAGCGCGCGGATAGTATTGGCGGTTGAGCCGGGCGATATGGCTGTCGGCGATGGTGATATCGATTTCCCCGCTGGAGACTTCTTGGATGAGTTCTTCAGTGGGGGTGTCGTCTTGGAGAACGATATTAACAGCGATGCCCCGGCTTTGAAGCAGCTCCAGGCGTTGCTGGTAGGGTGAGCCCCGTCGCACGTGGACCTCGCGGCCGGCAAGGTCTTCGGCCCGTTTCACGGCCATATTGCTCCGGTTGACGATGATATGCTGGCGAATGGCCATGTACCCGTCACTGAAGTCGGCCAATTGGCGCCTGGCCGGGGTAATGGCCAGGCTGGCGGCGATGACGGCGTCCGGTTGTGCCGCGAGTTCTTCCACCAGGGCCTGCCAGTTGTCGGCCACACGGACCTGTAACCGGACCTGGAGATGGTCGGCAAAGGACTTGGCCAGATCGTATTCGAACCCCATGGGGGTGTCCCGATACAGGTAGTAACAGTTGGCGTTGTTGCGGGTGATAACGGTGAGTTCCCCGAACTGTCGGATTCGGTCCAGGGCTGTGGGACGTGGGCGGGTAAAAAAGACAAACGCCACGCAGCTCGCCAGGTAAGCACAGACCAGGGCCGTGCGGCCGAGAGTGGCCCAGGCCCTCGCCGAGGTGCGTGTGTCAGCACTTTCGACCAATCAGAACGCTCCTATCTGGCAAGACTTGATATGCACACCCATGGCTTCACAGGCGCCGCTGACGGTGCGTTTTCCCACGTTGAGCCGGTCGGCGATGCCCCACACCGCAACACAGGTGATGCGACCGTCCGGGCTGGCCTTTTTGATGGCCTCGCCAAGGTCCGGCAGGGGCTCCTTGGCCTTGACGATTTTAGCATTCGGTTCGTAACCGAAAAGGCCGAGCTGGCACTTGGTCAGGCGCAGATCGAGTAAATCGGTTGCCCTGCCGACCTCTTCAGGGGAGCAGCCGCGGGCCTTGGCGACGGTAAATGCCACCGCGCAGGGCAGTTGGCCGTTTCGGGCCGCCCGGGCCACGGCTTCTTTGAGTCCGGCATCGACGGTGGCATCCGGGCCGTGCTTGCGGGAAAAGCCACCTTGGGTTCTATGCTCCGACATGGTGTGTCTCCTGGAGACGGGGTTTAGGGTTAAGGGGTTCGATTGACAGTTGGAATCCACGTCCTCTGGGCCAGGATTCTTTAAATGATGGTAACACGCGAGCCTTTCCTATCCTTATACCCGAATCCCGGGTTCGGGACAATCGTCATGCGGCCCTGGTCGACGCCTTTTCCCTTGTACTCGATCAGCCTCTTTGTTAGGAGGAAAGGTTCGCTGTTGCGGTTCCCGGAATGGTGACGGATCGTCCAGGCACCCGAATGGCATGGTATTTTACTTTTCGGTGCAACGGGTTCAATTCGAAATCCACATCCTCTGAGTGTGGTCAGAGTAACCTGGCGATGCCGAGACACCAATGCTGCAAGTGACTAAAGTTTGGAGTGAGGCCACACTTAAACGGGGTTGGCAGCCCATCCCCTGCCAGGAGCAATCCAAGGCCGCGTCCTTTGGGCGTGAATGCTTTGCTGAACCGGTAAGAGGGGCGACGGATTATGTCATTTTTGATTCAACGAAGGAAGACCGTTCCTATCCGGCTCGGGTCGGTAACCGTGGGCGGCAATGCGCCCGTGTCCGTCCAGTCCATGACCAATACGTCGACTCAGGATGTGGCGGCCACTGTGGCCCAGATCCAGCGGCTGGCGGCTGCCGGTTGCGAGATTGTGCGTGTGGCCGTTCCGGACATGGAAGCGGCCGAGGCATTGGGACCCATCCGGTCGCAAATAACGCTCCCCCTGATTGCCGATATCCATTTTGACTACCGACTGGCCGTGGCCGCGGCCAGAGCCGGAGCCGACGGTCTGAGGATCAATCCGGGCAATATCGGAAGCGACCGTAAGGTCAGGGCCGTCGTTGACTGTGCCCGGGAATTCGGGCTGGCCATCCGCATCGGTGTCAACGCCGGCTCGCTGGAAAAGGACCTGTTGCGACGATATGGCGAGGCCAGTGCCGAAGCCATGGTGGAAAGCGCCCTGGGCCAGATCGAACGGTTGCGGGCCATGGATTTTCACGACATCAAGGTTTCGATTAAGGCCTCTGATGTTTCCCGCACCGTGGCGGCTTATCGGATGCTCTCGGAAAAAACCGACCGGCCGCTGCATGTCGGCGTCACCGAGGCTGGCGGCCGAATAGCCGGTGTGGTCAAGAGCGCCCTGGGGATCGGCATGCTTCTGGCCGAGGGGATCGGCGACACCCTGAGGGTTTCCCTGACCCGGGATCCGGTAGAGGAGGTGCGCACAGGGTATGAAATTCTCAGAGCCCTGGGAATTCGTCAGCGGGGTCCCGAGATTATCTCCTGTCCCACTTGTGGCCGTTGCAGCATCGACCTTTTTGAGGTGGCCGAGGCGGTGGAGCAGGCCCTGGCGGAAAAGACCGTGCCCATCAAGGTGGCTATTATGGGTTGCGCGGTCAACGGCCCCGGCGAAGCCAGGGAGGCCGATGTGGGGGTGGCCGGCAGCCAGGGGCGGGGCGTTCTTTTTAAAAAGGGGAAGGTAGTCCGGACCGTGGCCCAGGAGGATATGGTCACCGCCCTGCTCGAAGAGATCGCAGCCATGGAACAAGAGGTCGGCAATGGCGCAAAACGGTAAGTTTGGTGCACTCACAAGCTGAATTTGCCACCCCAAAAAATTATAGCGTTTGTAGTCGTCCATTTTGAAGGTATGGTGTTGCCAGAAAAGCGTACCTAATAACAGGTATCGAAACGTATTTCTGACAAACGCTATAACTTTGTGCTCTTTGTGTCTTTGTGATAACTTTTGGTTTTTTACACATCCATCAACTGTGAAGCAAACCCCAATGAGATCCCGTTGAATCGGGATTGACGCAATTATCGGGAGAGAGACGATCATGGGAAAACAGGAAAAAACGGCCATTTCGCCAACCCGGGCCGAAGACTATTCGGAATGGTACCAGCAGGTGGTGAAGCACTCGGACTTGGCCGAACGATCGCCGGTGCGCGGGTGTATGGTCATCAAGCCCTGGGGGTATGCGATCTGGGAAAACATCATGCGCGACATGGACGCCATGTTCAAGGAGACCGGCGTAAAGAATGCCTATTTTCCCCTGTTCATTCCCTTAAGTTTTCTCGAAAAGGAAGCCGAACACGTGGAGGGCTTTGCCAAGGAGTGCGCCGTGGTGACCCACCACCGGCTGGAAAAGGGCCCCGATGGCGGACTGATACCGGCGGGCCCCCTGTCCGAACCGCTGGTGGTGCGTCCCACCTCGGAAACCATTATCGGCGAATCATTTTCCCGGTGGGTGAAGAGCTACCGGGATCTGCCCATTCTCATCAACCAGTGGGCCAATGTGGTCCGATGGGAGATGCGCACCCGTATCTTTTTGCGGACCAGCGAGTTCCTCTGGCAGGAGGGGCACACGGCCCACGCCACCGAGGCCGAGGCCATGGAACGGACCCATGTCATGCTCGACGTCTATGCCCGATTTGTGGAGCAGGTTCTGGCCATTCCGGTCATCCGCGGGAAAAAGACACCTTCGGAGCGGTTTCCCGGCGCTGTGGACACCCTGTGCATCGAAGCCATGATGCAGGATCGCAAGGCGCTCCAGGCCGGCACATCACATTTTCTCGGCCAGAATTTCGCCCGGGCATCGGATATCCGGTTCCAGAACGCAGACGAAATCGAGGACTTTGCCTGGACCACCTCATGGGGGTCGTCCACCCGCCTCATCGGCGGACTCATCATGACCCACAGCGACGACGACGGTTTGATCCTCCCCCCGCGGGTGGCTTCGGCCCATGTGGTATTGCTCCCCATCTTTCGAAAGGAAGACGAAAAGGCCCCGGTGATGGACCACTGCCGAAAATTGGCCAAAGAGATGCGCGGCATCGACTACCACGGCCGCCGGTTGGTGGTAGAAGTCGATGAGCGGGACATCGGCGGTGCCCGGGGATGGGACTGGATTCGTAAGGGGATTCCGGTCCGGGTAGAGATCGGGCCCCGGGATATTGCCGCCGATGCGGTTTTCGTGGGCCGCCGGGATCGCGGCCATCGGGAGAAGACCGCCATGCCCCGCCAGGAGTTTATTTCCCAGATCACCGCTGTTCTTGACGACATCCAGCAGGGCCTCTATGACCGCGCCCTGGCCTTTCGCGAGGCCCATACCCGGTCCATTGATCTGCGCAAGGACTTTGATGCATACTTTACCCCAAAAAATGCGGGGCGACCGGAAATTCACGGCGGGTTTGCCCTGTCCCACTGGTGCGGCGACGAGGGTTGTGAGGCCCGCATCAAAGAGGCTCTAAACGTGACCATCCGATGTATTCCGCTGGCGGAGAACACCGCCCCGGACGATGGTGCGTGCGTCTGTTGCGGCAGTCCCAGCCCCCGGCGGGTGGTGTTTGCCAAAGCATATTAGGAAAGAATCCTGGCCCCAAAGGCCAGGCACGCAAGTGCAAGAACAAAACAAACCCCTGACGGCGACATAAATGATTCGCATCAGCGACATCATCGATACGATGGCCGAAAACAATCCGGGCGCCGATCTGGACATCATCGACCGTGCCTATATCTATTCGGCACGGGTTCATGACGGTCAGGTCCGGCTGTCCGGCGAGCCCTACCTCTCCCACCCACTGGAGGTGGCCGGTATTCTTGCGGACATGAGGCTGGATCCGGTCAGCGTGGCCGCGGCCCTGCTCCATGACGTTATTGAGGACACCCACGCCGAAGCCGACGAGATTCGGGCCATTTTTGGACAGGAGGTGGCCCACATCGTCTCCGGTGTCACCAAGCTCACTGCCCTGACCTTCGACAGTTCCCGAAAGCGCGAAGCGGAAAGCATCCGCAAGATGTTTCTGGCCATGGCCGATGATATCCGCGTGATTCTCATCAAGCTGGCCGACCGCCTGCATAACATGCGCACCCTCCAGTTTCACAAAGAAGGCAAACGCCACAAGATCGCCCAGGAGACCCTGGACATCTACGCCCCCATCGCTGCCCGACTCGGTATCTACTGGATCAAGAGCGAACTGGAAAACACGGCCTTTTTGTACCTGATGCCTGAGGAACACCAGCAGATCCAGCAGCAGGTGGCCAAAGGGCGCCCGGAGCGGGAGAAGACCATCGAAACCGTCCGAGGAATCATCACCAAAAAGCTGGACGAGATGAAGATTCCGGGCGAAGTCCTGGGCCGATACAAGCAGAACTACAGCATCTATACGAAGATGCTCAGCCAGAACCTGGCCTTTGAAGATGTCTACGACATCATCGCCTTTCGCATCATTCTTCAGACCATTTCCCAGTGCTACGAGGTACTGGGCCATATCCACACCCTCTGGAAACCCATTGACCGCAAGTTCAAGGACTATATCGGGCGCCCCAAACCCAACATGTATCAGTCCCTGCACACCACCGTGGTCGGCCCATCCGGTGACCGCATCGAAATCCAGATCCGGTCCGAGGAGATGGACAAGGTGGCCAAGAGCGGCATCGCCGCCCACTGGAGCTACAAAGAGGGCAAGCATGTGGACGACCGGGTCAGCCGGACCTACGCCTGGATTCAGGACCTGGTGGAGAACCAGGCCAACATTCGCGATCCCCAGGAGTTCCTGGAAAACGTCCGCATCGACCTCTTTCCAGACGAGGTCCACGTTTTTACCCCCAACGGGGATGTCAAGACCCTGCCCAAGGGAGCCACATCGGTCGACTTTGCCTACCTGATCCATAGCGAGGTCGGCAACCTGTGCACCGGCGCCAAGGTCAATGGCCGTCTGGTGCCCCTTCACAAGGAACTCAAGACCGGCGACATCGTCGAAGTGATCACCGCCAAGAGCGGACACCCCAGCAAAGACTGGCTCAGCTTCGTCAAGACCGTCAAGGCCCGGTCCCGCATTCGCCAGTGGATCAAGATCGAGGCAAAAGAGAGAAGCATTTCCCTGGGCCGGGAGATGTGTGAAAAGGCGTTTCGGAAAGAGAAGCTAAATTTTCTCGCCATGGTCAAGACCGAAGAAATGGCCTCGGCCGTCAAGCATTTCGGGTTTCGAACCATCGACGACCTGATCGCCAGTGTCGGTTACGGCAAGATCACGCCGCTCCAGATCATCCGCCGGGTGGCGGCCAAGCCTGAAGAGGAGGAGCCCCATTTCTCTTTCCTCGACAAACTCATCAGTTCGGTCCGCAAGAAAAAGCCCAAGGCCGGGGTGGTGGTCAAGGGAGTGGACGACATCCTGATCCGTTTCGGCAAGTGCTGCCAGCCGGTACCCGGGGACGAAATCACCGGGTACATCACCCGGGGGGCCGGGGTGACCGTTCATCGGTCAAGTTGCGTCAATGCGCTGCAGATGACGCCGGAACGCCAGATCGACGTGGAATGGAATCAGGAGATGTCAGAGAAGTATCCGGTCAAAATTCAGGTCACGTCCTACGACCGGGTCGGGCTTCTGGCCGATATCGTATCGAGCATCAGTAAAAACAATGCCAATATTTTCAGCGCCAAGACCGATACCGATGAAAACAAGATGGTGGCGAGTTACTTTACCGTCGGTGTGGTCGATACCGGACACCTCCGTCGAATTGTCCGGGAGATTCGAAAGATTCGCAACGTTCAGGGGGTGCGGCGGATCGAGTAATCCGCTCACACTGATCAGGTCTTTTATAGAGACTGGGCAAAAAGACCATTTATGGATGGAAAACAGGTGATTGAGGCGGGAAAAGGGGCGAGCGGGTTCGGGCGCGTTTCCGGGAAGACCATTGCCCGGACGCGCCCGATTTTCCATGGCTTGGCTGCGCCCGGGGATGGGTCAGGCGGATTTGACCACCCGGCCGGACTTGATGCAGTTCGTGCAGACAACCATTTTTTTCACCTGCCCATCCTTCTGAGCCCGAACATGTTGCAGGTTCGGGTTGAAGCGGCGCTTGTTCAGGTTGTGGGCGTGGCTGACGTTGTTTCCCACCTGCGGTTTTTTACCGCATATTTCACATACTCTTGCCATGACGAATCTCCTTGGTAAAACAAATGGCCATCGGGACCGAAGACCGAGCCCGAATTTTCAACAATCGAAGTTCATACACCAATGGCCGCGCCCTGTAAAGGGCTTTTTCCATTCCCGGTCAGTCTTTCGCCTCGGCAGATTCCTTTGCTTCCGATGCGATGGCCGCCTTGCACAGGGCGATGTATTGCAGCGCCTTCTGGTGCACGCCCATGTCCGGGTAATTGTCCAGAATCGCCGTGAAACGGCTCAGGGCCGCCTTGTAGTGCTCGCCCTTGTAGTAAAACTCTCCGACGTAATAGTCGTGGCCTGCCAGGCTCTTGATGCATTCCTTGATGTGGTCCCGGGCCTTGACGGCATAGGGATCGGCGGGAAACTTGGCCACCAGCCGCTGGAAGTGGGCCATGGCACCTCGAACCGTGGACTGATCCCGGTCGATGGTATCCTTTTGATCAAAAAGGCAACGGCCGGTCTGGTAGATCACATAGGGAACGGCTTCGTTGAGCGGATGCAGGTTCTCAAAATCCCCGTAAGCGAAAATTGCATCTTCGTAGTCTTCCAGGCGATAGTGGGCGTCGGCGATCTTAAGCTCAGCCAGGCTGGCGAATTTGCTGAAAGGATACCAGTCCTTGATCTTTTCAAAGGACTCGATGGCCTTTTTGTAATTGCCGTCCTTGAAATCCTCCATGCCGGCCATGGCCAGTTCTGGGGCCGTTTTTTCAGGGGCCGCATCAAACCAGGCGCAACCCCCCAAAGTGGTCATTGCCGTAATGATGCAGGCGATAATCAGGTGTCTCATGTTGTGGGCTTTCCGGGTCCTGCCCGCGCCCTCCCTGGGACAAACACCGGCGAAAGGTGACAGCGTCGCACCTTCCGCCAGGGAGGGTCATCCGGTCCGAACCGGCAATGGGTTACAAAAGGCTCTTGATGGCTTCTTCCAACCGGGATTTGGCGACCATGCCGGTGATCTGATCCGCCACTTTGCCATCCTTGAAGAAGATGAGCGTGGGAATGGCCTTGATGCCAAATTTGCCGGGGGTAACGGGGTTGTCGTCCACGTTGCATTTGGCGAATTTGATCTGATCGCCGTAGGTCCCGGCCAGTTCCGCCACCACTGGGCCGATGGCTTTGCAGGGGCCGCACCAGGGCGCCCAGAAATCGACCATGGCCGGCTGGTCGGCCTTGATGATCTCAGCGTCGAAATTGCTGTCTTCCACATCCATGACATTGTCAGCCATATCCTGCGTCCTTTCTTCCATTGAATGAATAATTGATGGAATATATAAACAGGCGGCTCCATTGTCAACCATCAGCCGATCAAAGTCCGGCCCCGGCGGGCACCTATAGAGCGCTCCGGGGTAAACCGTTTCCGACGGGAATGGGTCCGGCAGCCGAATCTTCGTCTCAACGCCCTTGGCCGATTGACACCCTCAACGGTGTCTGGTAACAATAGTGCTTATTTTTCAAGAACTTCGGGATGCATCTGAGTGAACAGGGGGTGCGTCCCCCTGGGCATGTCAACCGATTGTGCAAGGGCAAAGAACATGGATCGAAAAATTCGCATCGGTGCGCTGATCTCAGGCGGCGGAACCAATCTGCTGGCCATTATGGATGCCTGCGAATCGGGGGGTATCCATGGCCGGATGGTTTTTGTAGGGTCGGACCGCCCGGACGCCGCCGGGCTTGATCGGGCCCGGACCCGAAACATTCCCACCTTTACCGTAGACTACCGCCGCATCATCGACGACTATCGCGTTGCGCCCGAGGCCGTTCTCCCGCCGGACGATTTCGACCTGGAAGAGATTCTTGCCAAACAGAGCCTCTTTGCGCCGGAAGCCGATCCCGGTCGGGTCAACCGGTTTTTTCTGACCCGAGCCGTGGCCGAGGCGCGATTGATGGCGGCCATGGCCGCAACCCCCTTCGATCTTCTGGTACTGGCCGGATTCATGCGGAACCTGACCCCTTACTTCATTGATCGGATCAACACCGCGGCGCTGAAACCGCGGATCATGAATATCCATCCGGCCCTGCTGCCCGCCTTTCCCGGCACCGACGGCTACGGTGATACCTTTCGTTACGGGTGCAAGGTCGGCGGGTGCACGGTCCACTTTGTCGATTATGGTGAGGATTCCGGTCCCATCATCGGCCAGCGGACCGTGGCGGTGGTGCCGGGCGAAACCCTGGACGCCTTCCGTAAAAAGGGACTCGCGGCCGAGTGGCGGCTCTATCCGGAGTGCATCCAGCTCTTTGCCCAGGGCCGGCTTCAACTCGTCCCTCGAACCCGAACCCTTGCTGACGGCGAAATCATCAACCGCTGGATCGTGGAGATTCTTCCCCAATGAAAATCCTGATCACGGGCGGCCGCGGGCAATTGGGTCGCGACTGCGTGACATGCCTCGCCCAGGGCCATGATGTGACCGCGGCGGATCTGCCCGAACTCGACATTGCCGATCCGTCGGCCGTGGCGAAACTGATTGAGAGCCGGACGCCCGAGGTGGTGATCAACTGTGCCGGTTTTACCCAGGTGGACGCCTGCGAAAAAGAACCGGCCGCTGCCTGGCGCGTCAATGCCCAGGGGCCGGAAATTCTGGCCGGCGCCCTTGCACGGTACGGCGCCAGACTGATTCATATTTCCACAGATTATGTTTTTGACGGCCGACGGGCGATCCCCGAGCCTTACCTGGAAACCGACACGCCGGCCCCACAATCCGCGTACGGCCGCAGCAAACTGGCCGGCGAGCAGGCCGTCCTGGAGGCCTCGGACCGACACATGGTGGTGCGTACGGCATGGCTCTATGGGGCCAACGGGGCCAATTTCCCCAAGACCATGCTGCGCCTGGCCCTGAACCCAAAACACGCCCCGATCAAAGTGGTCTGCGACCAGTTGGGCTCCCCCACCTGGTCCTGGCGCCTGGCCCTTCAGCTGGCCCGCCTGGCCGAGAGCCAGGGCCGGGGCATCTACCATGCCACCGCCGAAGGGCACGGCTCCTGGTACGATCTGGCCTGCCATTTTCTGGAACGAATGGCGGTACCCCATGCGCTGGTTCCGTGCACCACGCGCGACTATCCTACCCCGGCGACAAGGCCGGCCAACTCCATCCTGGAAAACCAGCGCCTAAAGGCCGAGGGTCTCCACCTGATGGCCCCCTGGCGAGACGACGTGGACCGCTTTGTCCGGGCCCACGGAGATCGTCTGATGGAAGAGATTCAGAAGGAGACATTGTGAAGAATCTGCTGGTTACTGGCGGCTGCGGCTTCATCGGCAGCAATTTTATCCGGTTCCTTCTGCCGCGGGCCGATTTTACCGGCCGGATCGTAAATCTGGACAACCTGACCTACGCGGGAAACGCTGAAAACCTGACCGACATGGCCCAAGAATATCCGGACCGTTATGTCTTTGAGCGGGGCGACGTTTGTGATCCCCTCGTCCTGGCCGACATTTTTTCCCGCCATGACATCGACGCGGTCTGCCACTTTGCCGCCGAATCTCATGTGGACCGGTCCATTACCGGCCCCGACGCCTTCATTCAGACCAATATCGTGGGTACGTTTCAACTCCTGGAGCAGGCCCGCCGGCTGGACGACCGGCTGATCCGGTTCCATCACGTGAGCACCGACGAGGTCTACGGAAGCCTGGGGGCTGCCGGCCATTTCACCGAACAGACCCCCTACCGGCCCAACAGCCCCTATTCGGCTTCCAAGGCCTCCTCCGACCACCTGGTGAGGGCCTATGCCAAGACCTACGGCCTGCCGGTCACCCTGTCCAACTGTTCCAACAACTACGGCCCTTTCCAGTTTCCGGAAAAACTCATCCCCCTGATGGTTTTAAACGCCCTGGAGCAAAAGCCCCTTCCGGTATACGGAGACGGAAAAAACGTGCGGGACTGGCTCTACGTGGTAGACCATTGCCGGGCGATCTGGGAGATCCTGGTCAAGGGGCGCGAGGGCGAGACCTATAACATCGGCGGTGACTGCGAGATGGAAAACATCGACGTTGTTAAATCGATCTGCGACATCGTGGACAAACTTCGGCCCGAAGACGGACAACCCTCCCGGCGCGACCTCATCACCTTTGTCGTTGACCGGCCCGGTCACGACCGGCGCTACGCCATTGATTCTTCCAAGATCCGCGACGAACTGGGCTGGACGCCGGCCGAAAATTTTGCCTCGGGCATGGCAAAAACCGTTGGCTGGTACTTAGACCACGGGGATTGGATCGACCGGGTCCGCTCCGGTGAATACCGGCGCTGGATCGAGACCCAATACGGCAGCCCGGGATAGGCGGTCAAGGATGACAGCCTCGTAAAAAAGCCATTTTTCACCATGAAGGCGTATGATAATATACAACAATTTAAACTACATGTACTTCATGCTCTTCATGGTAAATTAAAAATTGGCAAGTTGGTGATTTCTTACGAGGGCATCAAGGATGAGGCATTGGAAAAAAGTGGGTTAAAACCCACAGGAGTTGACCATGATCGTTCCCGTAATCTTGGCTGGAGGCTCGGGCACCCGGCTCTGGCCCCTGTCGCGCAACCTGCACCCCAAGCAGTTTCTCAACCTGGTCGATGATCAGACCCTGCTTCAGAACACCCTTGCCCGCCTGGACGGGCTGGCAGGGATGGCCGCGCCCATCGTTCTATGCAACGACGCCCACCGGTTCATCGTTTCCGAACAGTGCCGGGTGATGGGCAAAACCCCGGCGGCCATCGTTCTGGAGCCGGTGGGCCGAAACACCGCACCGGCCGTGGCCGTGGCTGCCCTCCATGCCCGGGCCGAGGGAAAAGACCCGCTGTTGCTGGTCTTGCCCGCGGACCACGTGATTCGCGACGTTGATCGATATCACCGGATTCTCGCCGCCGGTGCCAACCTGGCCGAGCAGGGCCACCTGATCACCTTCGGCATTGTCCCCCAGACGCCGGAGACCGGTTACGGCTACATTGAAAAGGGAAAACCCCTTGCCCTTCCGGCCCGGGGCATGGCTGGGCCGACCCCCCAGGGGGTGACCGAGGCGGTCGCCATTGGCCGGTTCGTGGAAAAGCCCGATCTGGTCACTGCCGAGGGATATCTGGCATCGGGCCGGTACTGCTGGAACAGCGGCATGTTCCTGTTCCGGGCATCGGCCATGATCGCCGAACTTTCGCGCCACGCACCGGAAATCCTTGGCGCCTGTCGCCTGGCCCTGGACAAGGGGCGGGCCGACCTCGATTTTTTCCGGCTCGACGCCGATGCCTTCGGCGCCTGCCCATCGGATTCCATCGATTATGCCATTATGGAAAAGACCGACACCGGCGCCATGCTCACCTTCGATGCGGGCTGGGACGATCTGGGTTCCTGGGAGGCCCTGTGGCAGGTGGGAGAAAAGAACGAAGAGAACAATATTCTCCGCGGCGACGTGCTGGTACACGATGTGAGCAACTCCTACCTTCGCTCATCGAGCCGGCTCCTGGCCGCCGTGGGGCTTACCGACTGCATCGTGGTGGAGACGGCCGATGCGGTGCTGGTCTCGCCCCGGGACCGGGCCCAGGACGTCAAGCACCTGGTGGAGGCCCTCAAGGCCCAAGACCGGGACGAGGTCCGGGTGCACCGCAAAATCTATCGCCCCTGGGGAGAGATGGACAACCTGGTGATCGATCCGGCCTTTCGACTCCGGCGGATTATCATACACCCGGGGGGCCGGATGTCCCTTCAAAAGCACTTCAACCGGGCCGAACACTGGGTGGTGGTCAAAGGCACGGCCCTGGTGACCCGCGACGGCGAGCAGTTCGTCCTCAAGACCAACGAGTCGACCTACATTTCCCCGGGAACGGCCCACCGGCTGGAAAACCCGGGACAAATCCCGGTGGAGATCGTCGAAGTGCAGTCAGGCAGCTTTCTCGACGAAACCGACGTGGTCCGGCTCAATGGGGATACCGGCCATTGAGGCTTCTTGAGGGCCTTGAAAAAAGACCGATATCTGCGTCAGGCGAATCCTTACAAGGACTGGTTCAACCCGGTGAGTCGAGGTTTTGCTTCAGCCTTCAGTCTTCAGTCTTCAGCCCAAACGCTTACCCCTTATTGATCGCCGATAAAAAACGGCCGAAACCGGTCTTCACTTTTCTGCAAGGCATCTTCAATCTGCGCCAGCATTTTCCCCTTTGCCGCGGGCAATTTCCCTTCCACGTTGATATAGTTCGTATAATGGTCGCTGGCAAGAACGCTGTCGACGGTCAGGCCTTTAACGATGCCGGCGGTTTCAGTGAGGACCTCGTGGGGGCCGAGCATTTGAAAATCGCCGCTTAACACATCTTCCAATAGTGGGGTGTCCTTTTTGGGGACAAAGGTTCGCAGCCGGATGAAATCGGGCGATATTTGGTTTAGAACCCGCACGGTCTCTCGAACATGATCCCCGGTCCGCGCCTTCCCGCCGATCCCCAGAACGACATAGAGGCTCAACTCGATGCCGACGGCCATGGTGATCTGGCCGGCTTCGACCTGTTGGCGGCTGTCCGCCCCCTTTTTAACCCTTTGCAGGATTTCGTCGTCTCCGGATTCGAGCCCCACGTGAATCCGGGTCAGCCCGGCTTCGGCCAGTTGGCGCATTCCCTCGGGGCCTTTGCGGCAGATGTACTGGGCCGATCCGTAAACGGTAATCCGCCGCAGGTTGGGGAAAATTTTCCAGGCGAACCGGCAGATCTCGGACAGATCCGCCGTTTTCATGGCGATGGTGTTGCCGGCCGGGAAAAAGAGGGCCCGAACCGTTTCGCCGTGACGCTCAGCCGCTTCACGCATGTCTGCCTTGATATCGACCACTTGGCGCACGCGGTAGGCCGGGCCGTTTTTGTAGACCATGCAAAAGGTGCATCGGTTGTAGGGGCAGCCGACGGTGGCCTGGACCAGCAAGGAGTCGGCCTCGCTGGGCGGCCGGTAGATGGGGCCTTCGTATTTCATTGGCCTTGAAATCGGTAACGGATGAATGTTGTGGAGAGGCTACTGTCCGGCGGTCAGGATATCACCCGGTCTTTCCAATGATCAAGGGGCTTATGAACGCGATGCCTGATGGCGCCGCTTTTGCGGCACCGCTTCCGTGAAATACGGATCGACGGTGCCGTGACGGGCGACATCCCCTATTTTTGACTTGTTCAAACGCCCTGGCAGCTGTAACAGAATAATATTCCTGTTTTAGTACTTGATTGCAGGAACTGCCCACCGGGAGGATACGGTTGGTCTGAGCCAAAGGGGGTGCGGATGCCGCCGGAAGGACGGAAAGGGCGAAACGGGTCGGATCGGTCCGATCGGACGGATCCGACCGATGGGAAACATCAGACGGATCGGACAGATCGGACAAAACCCCCGCGGCGGCTGCGGCCCAGCGGCGGATACCGGAAGTTGCGCAGTTTCCAAGTGGCCACCATCATCTACGACGGCACGGTGTCGTTCTGCGAGCGCTTTGTCAACCCGCGCTCGCGCACCCACGACCAGATGGTGCAGGCGGCCCGAAGCGGCCGGCAAAACATTGCCGAGGGAAGCCGGGCGGGGGCCACCAGCAGCAAGTCGGAAACCCTTCTGACCAACGTGGCCCGCGCCAGTCTGGACGAACTGCTCCTGGACTACGAAGACTTCCTGCGTCAGCGCCAGCTTCTCCAGTGGGCCAAGGACGCCCCCGAAGCAATAAAAGTGCGGGAACTGGGGCGCAGAGGGTCCGATCCGTCCGAGCAAACCCGTTGGAAACGCTACGCTCCCTGGCTGGAACACAAGGACCCCGGGGTCGTGGCCAATACCCTGATCTGTCTGATCCACCAGGCCAATTACCTGCTGGACCGGCAGATCGCGGTCCTGGAGCGGGCCATCATCGAAAAAGGCGGCTACCGCGAGCAACTCACGGCGGCCCGTCTTGCCGAGCGGGGGCGAAGAAGGGAAAAGCTTTTCGATCCGTCGGATCCGACCGATCCGACCGATCAGACCGATCGGACAACGCCCCCATCCTGCCCACGATGCGGCAAACCCATGCAACAAAGAACCGCGCGCCGCGGGAAGCAAGCGGGCTCCCGGTTCTGGGGCTGCACCGACTATCCGGCCTGCAAAGGTACCCGACCCCTGGAGGTGGGGAAAAAGCCGACGGATCCTTCCGATCGGACCGATCGGCCCGACAAAAAAAGGCCAACCCCATGAACCCCATCGGCAAACCGGCGCGCCGAACGCGCCACCCAGAACCGGGTCATCGCCCTGTTCCGCGATGAGCTGGGCTACCCGCTACCTGGGCGACTGGACCGACCGCGACGGCAACAGCAACGTCGAAGAGGGCCTGCTGACCGGCTACCTCACCCGATGCGGTTACACCCCGGCCCAGATCAGCGTGGGCATCCACAATGCCCGTTTCAGGGATCTGATGGATCGCTTCATGCCCAAATGGCAGTTCTTTTCAGCGCAATTAAATCGGTTTCCGGTCAGCCATGAGGATTGGGGCTATTGATTTGTTGGGTCGTTCGGTCCGTCCTATCGGTCCGATCCGACGGATCCGACCGATAGGCAAGAAGCGCCCCGGCGTTATCACCCCAGGGCCCGGATCATCATGGGAAGGGCCACGAAGGTACCCACGGAGCTGCCCAGGTTGGTAAAGACCACCACCAGGAGCACCTTGGTGATCTTGTTGCTCCAGAAGCCGCGGACCGAGAGGATGTCCCGGGGAAGGTTTTCAAAATCCCGGACCTTGGGGCGCCGGGTGAAGGCTTCCACCAGGCCGGAGACCCAGCCGGCGGCGATCATGGGGTTGAGCGAGGTCAGGGGGGCGGCGATGACCGACGAGAGGATGGTCAGGGGATGGGCCAGCGCGATGAGTGCCCCCAGGCCGGCCAGAATGCCGTTGGCCGCCACCCACCAGATGACCATGTCGGTCCCGGCGCGGGATCCGCCGTAAGCAAAGCCCGAGACTAGCAGCGCAAGGATGGCGATGGGCAGAAACCATTTGAAAATGGTGCCGGCCCGGCCCTTGGGCGGCAGGGTTTCCAGATCGGCCAGTTTTACAGGGCGGTCCCAGTTGGCCTTGATTCCCGGCACATGTCCGGCGCCCACCACGGCGACGACGGTCTGACCCGGGGCGGTGCGAATTTTCTCGGCCAGATACCGGTCCCGCTCGTCGATAAGGATTTCTCGCAATTCCGGAAGGGCCGCGCCCACCTCGGCCAGCAGGCTTTCAAGCACATCTTCCTGCTTCATCCGCTCGATGTCCGCTTCGCTGATATCGTCCACTTCCCCTAGTGAAAGAAGCATCTGAAAGAGCAGTTTGATCTTGGACCACAGCCCCATGGTCCGCCAGGTCCGGCTCAACGTGATACGGATGTCCCGGTCGGCCAGGTGGATGTGAGCGCCCATAGCGTCGGCGGCATCCATGGCCTCGATCATCTCCTTGCCGGGAACAATGTCAAATTTTTCGGCTATTTTCTTCTGAAAGCTGGCCAGGAGGAGGTTGGAAAGGAGCAAAAAGGCCTTTTTCTCCCGTATCACCTTGATGATGTCCATTTCCTGCCAGCTATCCTTCTGGCGAATGGACTGATATCGCGATTCGCAGAGCTCCACACAAACCGTGTCGGGCTGTTCCGCCTCGATCACCGCCCGGACCAGCTCGGCGCTTTCCCTGGACACATGGGCCGTGCCCACCAGGATAATCTTGCGGCCGTCCACTTCCAGTCGGTGAACCATCTTGCTGTTGTCTGGGTCCTGCATTCTGTGTATATTCCTTTGTTTTAGGCAGATGCTGAATATAATGATTGCCCGTTGTCTGTCAACGCAATGCCGAATTCCTCAAAGCCCTTGGCTCTCGGGGGTATTATCGGCCCGCTGTCCTTTTAACTGGAGCGATTTTCCCATGGACCACGCCGAACCGGCTGATACCCGTCAGCATCGGATCAAAACCGAGCCTTATTACCTGGAAACCGCCAATGAAATGGTCATGTTTTCGACGGCCGCGGACGCCCGGCTACCGGTCATGCTCAAGGGGCCGACCGGTTGCGGCAAGACCCGGTTCGTGGAGCACATGGCCTGGCGTCTCAATCGGCCCCTGATCACCGTGGCCTGCCACGAAGACCTCTTTGCCTCGGACCTGATCGGGCGATATCTGCTCAAGAGCGACGAGACGGTGTGGGTGGACGGCCCCCTGACCCAGGCGGTGCGTTCCGGCGCCATCTGCTACCTGGACGAAATCGTCGAAGCCCGGAAAGACACCACGGTGGTCATCCACCCCCTGACCGATAACCGGCGCACACTGAGTATCGACAAGAAAGGGGAGGTTATCACCGCCCATCCGGATTTTATGATGGTCATCTCCTACAATCCCGGCTATCAGAGCGTTTTAAAGGACATCAAGCAGAGCACCCGGCAGCGATTTGTCTCGCTCTCCTTTGATTATCCGCCCCGGGAGGCAGAGGCGCAGATCGTGGCCCAGGAAGGCGGGGTGAGCATGGAAGCGGCCCTCCGGCTGGTCACCCTGGCTGAAAAGATCCGCAATATCCGCGAACATGGGCTGACCGAGGGGGCCAGTACCCGGCTGCTCATCTACGCCGCCCATTTGATCGTGCGCGGGATTTTGCCGGCTGACGCCTGCCGGGCAGCCGTCTGTCAGCCCCTGACCGACGATGCGCGGGTGCAGGAGACGCTGGAGGACCTGATCGTTGATATTTTTTAGCCTGGTGTTTGGTTTTTTGTGTTTTGTATTTGGTTAAACCCAAGGATACTGCTTAAGACGGCTAAACACCAAACACAAACGGATTCGCTTTTTTAGGAATCCGTCACCGTGAAATTCAGCCATCCAGACGTCCATAATGATCCATTCACCCCTTGAAAAACTCGCCCTGGCCGATCCGGAACTGGCCGGAATCCTCGATTGCGCCATAAGCCGTGCTTCGACTCCGGTTCCCTTGGACCGCCTGGGACAGATGGTGGATCAGATCCTGACGGCCCTTTCCCAGGAGATCTCTTTCGGGGTGGCCCTGGCCCGCGCCTACGGTGACCTGCTGCCGGTCTGTGACGATTCCCAAATGAAACAATTCACAGCGCTGGTCGAGGCGGCCGGGCAGGTCGGCCCCTCTCTGGGGCGGATCATAACCGAGCAGGCGGTTCCGGTTTTTTCTACGGGCAGCCAGGCCCTGATCGATGCCTTTCGGCAGACCACGGCCGTCATGGGACAAAAAGGGACTTACACCCTGGGCCGGCCCCTGGAGGCCCTGGGCCGGCTCCTGATTGCCGGCGACACCGACGCCGGCATGGCTTTTCTGACGCTTCTTTCCGACACGTTTTCCCGGGACATGACCTACAATCAGAGCCTGCACCTGACCCGACTGATCCCCCGTGCCGTGACGAAAATGGCCGCGGACGCCCGGTCCTGGCAAATACGTCCGTTAAACCGGGTGCTTCTGTTTGATCTTTCCCAGGCCGAACCGTTTTTGGACGGGATGGAAAAAGGGCTCTGCCTGCTTTCGGAAAAAGCGCTGACCCGGTTCGTTGATACCGGCCTGGAGCGCTGCCGGCGAAATGCAGACAGGGGGCAAGATTTTCTCTCCCTAACCTCCCGGGAGGCAACGACCGCTTTCCGGTCGCTTCAGGTCGCTGTTTCGCTGACCGAGGCCGCGTCCCGGATCAACCGGTATCTGCGGGCCCGGACCGGAAAGCGTCTGTCCGCCAAGCCCCTTTCGGCCCTGCCCCAGGCCCTGGCGCCCGACGGGCGAGGCGGTCCGGTGGTCTGCTCGGACGGCTGTTTCATCTACCTGCCGGAGACCATCGGCGTATTTAAAGACCGGGAGCGGAACCTGACCCTGTACCAGGACCTGGCCCGGCTTGAGTCGGCCCCGGCCGAATTCGGCACCTTTGATTTTGATTTGGAGCGACTCTCCGGCAGATACCGACGACCGGAAGGCCATGAAAACCCCATTGACCGCGTTTCGGACATGGAGGCCTTTTTTCGGCAATTTGACGATCCGGCCCTGGCCGAGAGCCTGCTGACCATTGCCGAGCACGGCCGGCTGCAGCGACACATGGCCCGTCGCTATGCCGGGCTGGCCCGTCGGCTCCGAAGCGTCCTTGGGATAGAAGCCGGGCGGATGAGAACCGTTGGCGGGGCAACCCCTTTAGACCGATGCTACGCACGGGTTGTTCTGGGCGATGAGGGGAGCAGCGGCATGCTGGAAACGGCCGTTGACCTCCTGGACCAGGGGGTCGACCGAGCCGCTACCGTTGAGGATTGTGCCCGGTTGGTGGCTGATCTGCATGAAACATTCGCCAAAGGCCTGGACCCCGGCCGCCGTCGGGTCAACCTCCCCTTTGGCCGCCGGTTGAGACCGGATCTTTTTTTGCGGGCCCACCAAGAAACCGATCACCGCGCCCGGGCACTTCAACAAAGACTGAGAGAAAAAGGGATCCGGGTCTATCGGGCCGATCTGTTTCAAAAGATTCAAGAAACCGCCGGAGTATTAAAGCCCGAGGATATCCAACGCCTGGCGCAAAAGGGTCCGGCGGCGGAAGACGGCAGTGCCGTCACTCAGGCCGGCGTTCCGCGATCCATGGCCGACCTGGCCTCGGTGCTGAATCTTTCCGGCGGATCCACCATTGAGGACGAAGAGACTGACGGGGCGGTTTTCTGGTATCCCGAATGGGCCGGTGCCCAGGGCGACTATCTCGACCGGCACTGCCGGGTCCTGGAAAGGGCCATGGTGCCGGCACGAAATGACGATCTGTTTGCCAAGACCCTGGAGCGCCACCATGGTCTGGTCCGGCGCATCCGGTATGCTTTCGAACTGCTTCGACCCGAAGGGCTGACCATTTTGCGCCAATGGGTGGAAGGGGATGACTTTGATTACCGGGCCCTGCTCGATTTTGCCATGGACCGGCGTGCCGGGCTCATGCCCTCGGACCGGCTCTACATCAAACGTCTCAAGCAGCAGCGCGACGTGGCTGTACTTTTACTGGTGGACCTGTCCCGATCCACGGCCAACAGCGTCAGCGCGGTCAACGGTACTGGCACCAAGAGCGTGCTGGACATGGAAAAAGAGGCCTTGGTCCTGTTCTGCGAAGCCCTGGGCGTGGTGGGCGACCGCTTTGCCATGGCCGGTTTTTCCGGTACCGGCCGGCTCGGTGTGGACTATTATCGGGTCAAGGACTTTGACGAACCCATGGGGCCGGAAGTCCGCCGTCGCATTTCAGGCATGGTCTCCCAGCGAAGCACGCGCATGGGCGCGGCCATCCGCCATGCCACGGCCAGTTTGGAGGGAATATCGGCCGCGGTCCGTCTGATGATTCTCATCGGTGACGGTTTCCCCAACGATGTTGACTACAAGGGCGGTCATGCCATCGAAGATACCCGGCGGGCTATCAACGAAGCGAGATCTAAGACGATTTTTACCCACGGCATTACGGTCAACGTGGCAGCCGATCCCATGCTGGACGATCTTTACGGCAGCGTGCGCCACAACATCATTTCCGATGTGAGGGAACTGCCCGATAAGCTGCTGCGGATTTACGGCGCCCTGACCCGTTGACGGATCGGCCAATGGCCCCCATTTTATCTCGAATTTGAAATTCACGTCCTCTGGGCCAAGAGCACGAAGGACCGGCTTGTTTCAGGAGGCTGCAGATGCTGATTCACGATGATCGATACCATTGGAAGGGGTGGGGCGGTGCGTTGCGTCTGGGAAGCGGCGTTTGCCGGCTTCGCATCTTTGACCTTAAAAAGTCGGAAACCGGCGCCCTGGCCCACCTTAAATCGACCATCGTGGTGCTGGAGGAAATCGAAGACAAGCTCATTTCTATTCGAAGCGTCGTCGGCCACATTGCCACCTCCGTGAGCAAGGACTTTAACATCGAACCGGCCCGCATGCTTCTGGTGGAATACTACCCGGCCGTGACTTACGGAGAGCGCCAGGACCGGACCATCAAAGAGCGGTACGAAGCCGTGGAGTTCACCTGGCATGGGGACAAGGCCATCGAACCAAGATGGCGGCCGTTGCCCGAGCCCATGGTTCAAATGATCAAGGAGATGGCGGCGGCGGGCGGAGGGGCTAAGGACCCGACGACATAAGTACGGCACCATTCACCGCAGACACGCGCAGACGTTTGAGCCCGGCCGCCAACACGCTTTTTCCGTCTGCGAGGGTCTGCGTCCGTCTGCGGTTCATGAATAAGCTTTTTTTAATTCGCAGTTGGAATCCACGTCCTGTGGGCGGGGATCCTTTACTCTTTCTTCAAGGCCGGTCCATGGACGTTTCAAATTCATAAATGTGAATTTTTGTCCAAGGTCAAGAAAATCAAGCCATTGTGCGGAGGCGTAGCTGGCTACGCCGCACAAACAATGGCGCCGATTGACGCCGAGATTGGGCAAAAAGGCCATTTATGGATGGAAACCTGCTAGCGGCAGGGCGTCCACCCGGACGGGTCATCCAGCCATGTTTTAACGAAATGGCGGGTCAAATCAATATCCACCGCCCCCTTTTCCGCTGCCGCCTCGAGCCTGCCCATGATCTCGGCCACCCTTTCCCGGTCGTCCATGAGGGCGTAGATCTGGATGCTTCGCTTGAGCAGGGCGACGGTTTCGTCCATTGTTTCCGCCAGACCGGAAAGTGCGACCAGATCGTCTGCGATCCCCTTGTAAAATCCGGCGGTTCGGTCTGCCTCCAGAGCCGCCCGGTAAAAGCGCACGGCCGCCTCCGGCCGACCGGTCTGCTGCATCAATGCCCCCATGGCCGAGCGGGTTGCTCCCAGGGCCGCTGCATTCTCCGGTTTGGTGCGGTCCAGGGCGGCCTGAAGCAGGGCCTCGGCTTCGGCATAGACCCCCTTTTTCATCATTAAAACCCCGCGGGTCTTCAGCAAATATGCGGGCAACCGACCGGCCGGCAACTGCGATCCGGCGGCATCCAGAGCGGCTTCGGCCTCGTCCATGCGCCCCATGTCAATCAGGGCAGCGGCGCGATTGCACAGGGCCTGGGCCGCGGCGGCCCGATCGTCAAGCCGGCGGTATAGGGTATGGGCTTCATGGAAGAACAGGGCGGCGGTTTCGGCATGGCCCAGGGCGCGATAGGTGGTGCCGATGTTGTTCAGGCACATGGCCACACCGGCGAGTTGGTCCGATGCACTGAATTTTCGATGGGCGATTAAAAAGAACTCCAGGGCCCGGCTGTAGCACCCCTTTTGGTATAATTCGGCCCCCCGGGTCGCGTCCTGTCTTCCTGCCTGAAGGTGCACGGGGGGCTCGGAGACTGCCCGGCCGCCGGTGCATCCCGGAATCAGGAAGACCATTATTGCGATTGCCGTCCAGTGCCGAAAAGTCATGGGTCGCATTCCCGGAGGATAGGTGAACGATGCCCATGCATACACCGAAAGGCCGTACCCGTCAAATTTGCATCCACAGGCGGTTATGCCCCATTCATGTTGAGTAAGCGTTTACAGGGTACCGTAGATGCGAGGCGCCGGGCATGCAGTCGTACTAAGTTGTACTTCAAATGCCCGGGAACAAAGCAGGTGCGGTACCCTGTAAACGCTTACCGTGCGAGGGGTTGGAACTTCGTATCCTTTCAACCCCGTGAACAGTTACCATGTTGATTGCCTCGAAACATTGCCGCCGGGTGTCTGCTCGTGCTATGGTTGACCCTGCCGCTGATTCAACACCGGGCATGTGGCCGGACGCGGCGGATTGTACCGCATAACCGTGGGACCCTGCCGTTGTTACGGCGGATGGTCCTGACTGCCGACAGGCCGGGAAACCGCACGCCGTTCATGGAAAGAGAACGCCGTCCCCGCGCCTGGGCGGCGGCCGGAGGCGGAAAGGACCGGACCTTTGGGTGATGTCGCTGTGGGGAAAGTGCTGCTGGTCGGAGCCGGAGGTTTTATCGGCGCCATGTTGCGATACGGGATCAGCGGCCTGGTCCAGGCCGCCACAAGAAGCATCGGTTTTCCTTACGGCACCCTGGCCGTCAATGTGCTGGGATGTCTGATCATCGGGATTCTGGCCCAGATGGTCGCCTCCAGGGGGGTGTTTTCGCCGGAATTGCGCCTCTTTATCTTCATCGGTGTTCTGGGATCGTTTACCACTTTTTCCACTTTCGGCAACGAAACCTTCTCCCTGTTGCAGGACGGCGAAACCGTCGCGGCCCTGGCCTATGTCGGCCTCCATCTGGTTGTCGGTCTCGGTGCGGTCTGGCTCGGCCACGTGATGGCCTGGCAGTTGTGGAGGTAGCTCATGTTCTTGCCCGAAAAATCCAGCCGGCTGCGGATATACATCAACGAAAGTGATCGCCGAAGCGGTCAGCCCCTCTACCAGTGGCTGCTGGTCAAAGCACGCGAGCACGGCCTGGCCGGTGCCACGGTGCTGCGGGGAACGGCCAGTTTCGGCCGCCACAGCCTGATCCACACGGCCAAGATCTTAAGGCTCAGTGATGACATGCCGGTAATCGTCGAGATGATTGACGATACCGATAAGCTCGAAGCCTTCCTGAACACCATCGATTCGGCCATCGAAGAAGGGCTCGCCACCATGGAGCCGGTGCGGGTGCGGTTCTACCGAAGCCGGAAAATGTAACCGATGACGGAAATGAAATAAACCGGAATAAAGTTTTGATAATTGTATCCTTTTCTTTGATTCGTCCAAACCCGCCGGTGCCTCGTTAGTCTTCCAACCTTTTAAATTTCAAATTGATTTCAGGATATTGTCATATCGGCGGCAAGCGTTTTGAACGCTTGGCACAGCCATTGCGTGGAAACGCAACAAGCCTGCAATTTTCGCGCTTTCAAAGCACATCGCATTTAATGAAGTATGTTTATTCGTTAATGTATCCGTAACATTTTGCTTGACATCAAATTAAGGAGCCCGTAGAAAAGGTCGAACCATTTTAGAATAGCCGCACGGCACCGCGACGGCACACTGGTGCATCCACAGGTGCGGCATGATTTCAGGAGCACGCCAGTTGTTCAAAGAGGCCAAGCAGGGGCGGATTTTTCAGGACGTGGTGGAGCAGATTCAGAACGCCATCCTTCGGGGCGATCTGAAGACCGGCGATATGCTCCCCCCGGAACGGGAACTGAAAGAAACCTTTAAGACCAGCCGCGGAACCTTGCGTGAAGCCTTACGCATCCTGGAACAAAAAGGGCTCATCGAGATCAAACTGGGGGTCAGCGGCGGGGCCGTGGTCAAATCCGCCATGGTCGACCAGTTTGCTGACAATCTCGCCCTGATTGTCCGTTTCCAGCAGATTCCCCTGATCCATCTGGCCGAATTCCGTGAAGGGGTGGAAGGCGCCGTTGCGGCCATCGCAGCCCTGCGGGCCCAAAAGAAAGACCTGGATCTGCTCAAGTCCCTTCTGGCCGAAGCCAGGATCCATGTCGACGGCGGGGCCGGCCAGTGGGATGCATTTTTGTCCGTGGACAAAAAAGTTCATCAGGCCCTGGCCACCATCACCGGCAATCCCATGTACATCATGGTTCACCAGGTCGTTCACGACAACATCCAGCGATATTACGACCAGTTCCTGCCGGCTGACGAAAAGCGACTCAACGAGAATTTCCAGGACCTTTGCGACATTGTTGATGCCATCGGGCGGGGAGAAGCCACCGAGGCACGAATTTTTGCCCAGCGGCACGTCCGCCGTTTCAACGGCTATATGATGGAGCATGAAAAGGGATGATGAGGGCGTGGATTCCAACTGCCAATTGAATAACAGGTCACTATGGCAACGTTAGAACTAAAGAACATTACCGTGAAGTTCGGGGGGCTGGTTGCCCTTTCAGACCTGAGTTTTTCCATCAATGCCGGTGAAATCCTCGGGCTCATCGGTCCCAATGGGGCCGGAAAGACCACGGTGTTTAATGTCCTGACCGGTGTCTACCAGGCCTCGGCGGGAGATGTGCGCTTTGAGGGGACGAGCATCCTCGGGAAAAGGCCCCACCAGATCGTTTCCTTCGGGGTGGCCAGGACCTTTCAGAACATCCGGCTCTTTTCAAATATGACGGCTATCGAGAATGCCATGGTGGCCCGGCATTGCCGCTCGAAAAAAGGCGTGGTCGGTGCCATCTTCAGGACCCGGTCCCAGAAACACGAAGAGGCCCAGATTCAGGATAAGGCCCGGGAAGCCCTGGCCTTCATGGGGGTTTCGGATTATGCCGACACGGTGGCATCGAACCTTCCCTATGGGTTGCAGCGGCGCCTTGAAATCGCCCGGGCCCTGGCCTCTAACCCCAGGGTGCTGCTTCTCGACGAGCCTGCCGCCGGAATGAATCCGGCCGAAAGTGCGGCCCTGATGAGGGATATTTCCCGGATCTCCGATCTGGGCATCGACGTGCTGCTGGTGGAGCACGATATGAAGGTGGTCATGGGGGTGTGCAGCCGGATCGTGTGCGTGGATCACGGGGAGAAAATTGCCGAAGGCGGTCCGGAAGAGATTCAGAACAATCCCAAGGTCATTGAAGCCTACCTTGGGCAACCGGCCAAAAAGCCAACCAAATAACGCAAGGAGGAAAGAGATGAGAAGAAAGCTGTTTCAGACGTTGGTGATGGGTTTAATCCTGGTTCCGTTCCTGGTATGCGGCGCATCGGCCAAGACCCTGAAGATCGGATCCATGGGGCCGCTGACCGGTCCCTATGCCGCAGACGGCAACGACATCAAGAACGGCGTGCTGACCGCCATCGAAGTCATTGAGGAGCAGGGCGGCGTTGCCGGATACGACAAGATCGAACTCTTCCCCCAGGATACGGCATGCGACCCCAAACAGGCCGTCGCCGCCGCCAACAAGCTGATCAACCTGGAAGTCGTGGGGGTTGTGGGCGCCTACTGCTCTTCTTCCACCATTCCGGCCTCGGAGACCCTGGCCGAGGAAGACATCATCATGCTCACCCCGGCCTCGACCAATGAACAGGTAACCGATCGCGGCTTAAAGTACATGTTCCGCGTCTGCGGCCGTGACGACGACCAGGCACCGGCTGCGGTGACCTTCATGAAAAAGGCCCTCAATGCCAAGACCATCTTCATCGTCGATGACAAGACCACCTATTCCCAGGGGCTGGCCGACGGCGTGGAGAAAAGCTGCAAGGCCATGGGCATCAAGGTGGTGGGCCGCGACCACGTGAACCAGGGCGACAAGGACTTTTCCGCCGTGCTGACCATGGTAAAACGATCCAATCCGGACATCCTCTACATGTCCCTGCAGAACCATGCCTCAGGCAGCCTCATGGCGATTCAGGCCCAGCGTCAGGCCCTGAAATCGACCATCGTTTCCCAGGATGCCATGTACCATCCCAATTTCGTCAAGGTCGCCAAGGAGGCCGCCGAAGGGATCTATGTCACCTACGGCTACACCGACAAGTCCACCCCGGCCTACAAGAACTATGAAAAGCGTTTCACCGCCAAATACGGCGAAGTCGGCGCCTACGGGACCTATGCCTACGACGCGGCCATCGCTCTTTTGACCGCCATCAAGAACGCCAAATCCACGGATCCGGCCAAGGTCAAGGCCGAACTCTTGAAGCTGGATTACCAGGGCGCTTCCAAGCACATGAAATTCCGGGCCAACGGAGACTCGGGCTCCTCTTATATCGCCTACAAGATCACGGGCGGCGAATACGTGCCTTACTGGACTCCGGAAATGGGTATATTGAAATAAACAACTGACCGTCACGGAGGCAGCCCCCGGCATTTAACCGCCGGGGCGCTGTTGCCTCTTTTGTATTCAGGGCCGTGGAAAAAATATGGAATATTTTATTCAGCAATTGATCAACGGACTGACTCTCGGCGGCCTCTACGCCCTGATTGCCCTTGGGTACACCATGGTCTACGGGGTGATCCAGCTCATCAATTTTGCCCACGGTGAGTTTTTTGCCGCCGGCGGTTATGTGGGGGTTATCGTTCTGGGCTATTTTGCCGGTCTGGGCTACATGCAGACCCACCCTTTTCTCTGCCTGGCCGGATCGTTTGTCCTCACCATGGCCTATTGTGCCTTTTTGGCCATGGGTGTTGAAAAGGTGGCCTACAAACCGTTGCGGGGGCAATCCCGATTGGCCGTGCTGCTCTCGGCCCTGGGCATGTCGATCTTTCTCTCCAACGGGCTCATGCTGACCCAGGGGGTCTTTGACAAGCCCTATCCCGGAGAGATGTTTCAGGGCGGCCTCGAATTCGGCGGCATGATCACCATCGGTTACCTGCAGATGATGATCGTTGGGATGACGATCTTCCTGCTGATCATCTTAAACCTCCTGGTCTTCAAGACCCGCATCGGCATGGCCATGCGGGCCACGGCCCAGGACAAGGTCATGACCTCCCTGGTGGCCATCAGCAGCAACCGGATCATCTCCCTGACCTTTGCCATCGGGGCCGGCCTGGCCGCTGCCGCGGGCATCATGGTGGGCCTCTACTACGGGTCGGTCCGCTACGACATGGGATTCGTTCCGGGCATCAAGGCCTTTGCCGCGGCCGTACTAGGCGGCATCGGAAACATCACCGGGGCCATGCTCGGCGGACTCATCATCGGTTTGGTGGAGGTCTTCGGGGCGGGATATATCTCCGGTCAGTACAAGGACGTCTTTGCATTTATCATTCTCATCGCCGTGCTTTACTTCAAGCCGACCGGCATCATGGGCGAGAATATCGATGATACAAGAGTTTAAAAAGACTTGGAAAACCTACAGCATCGGCATGCTCTGGCTGCTGGGCCTGCTGTGGCCCCTGCTGGGCATTCACAAGGACGGGACCCTCTCTTTTACGGAGACGTTTACCGTCTGGGGCTATATCTTCGCGGTATCGCTGATCTGCCTGCTGATCCACACCATGAACAAAGCCGGCGTGCTGAAAACGGTTTCCGATCCCCTGTCCGGAATCACCGGCACGGTAAAGTCGGCTGCCGGGGCCGTTCCCGTCTGGGTCTGGATCCTGATCGCCCTGGCCGGGGCCTGCTTCTTTCCCATTTATACCAGCCGGTATGCCCAGGATGTGGCCATCAACGTGCTGATCTATATCTGTCTGGGGCTTGGCCTGAACATCGTCATCGGCCTGGCCGGCATGCTGGACCTGGGCTATATCGCCTTTTACGGCGTGGGCGCCTACACCTATGCCCTGCTCAACGTCAACTACGGTATGTCCTTCTGGCTCTGCCTGCCGGCGGCCGGCTCCATGGCCTGTATCGCCGGTTGCATCATCGGGTATCCTACCTTGCGCATGCGCGGCGACTACCTGGCCATCGTCACCCTGGGGTTCGGGGAGATCGTCCGCATCATTTTAAACAACTGGATGGATCTGACCAACGGACCCAACGGCATTTTGGGGGTGAAGGTTCCCAGCATCTATATTCCCCATTTTGACGGCGGGCTGAGCTTCGAGCTCTTTTACCTCAAAAAGCTCTATTATCTCTATTACATCGCTCTGGGCCTGGCCATTGTGACCATCATTGCGGTGCACCGGCTGAATTTTTCCCGCATCGGCCGGGCCTGGGAATCGATCCGCGAAGATGAAACCGCGGCCGAATTGATGGGGGTCAACACTTTTTTGCTCAAGCTTCTCGCCTATGCCATGGGGGCGACCTTTGCCGGGTTTGCCGGCGCTTTCTTTTCGGCGCGCATGCGCTTTGTCAGCCCGGAGAGTTTTACTTTCCTTGAATCGGCCATGGTCCTATCCATGGTGGTTCTGGGCGGCATGGGGTCCATTCCGGGAATCATTCTGGGTGCGGCGGCCCTGATCATTTTGCCGGAGGTCTTCCGGGAATTCGAACTCTACCGCATGCTGGCTTTCGGCGCGGCCATGGTCATCATGATGCTGTTTAGACCCGCAGGGCTGATTCCGGCCAAACGCGTGGGAATGCGATCCGAAGATAGGGAGGGCTAAACGATTCATGTCCGCGGAACCGATTCTTGAACTGAGAAATGTCTGCTCGAGTTATGGCCGGATCAAGGCGCTTAAAGGGATATCCCTGAAAGTTTTTGCCGGCGAGATCGTGGCCATGATCGGGGCCAACGGCGCCGGAAAGTCGACCACCCTCATGGCGACCTGCGGTGTGATTCCCATCGACAGCGGCGAGGTTTTCTACAAGGGTGAATCCATCACCGGCCGGCCCGCCGAAGTACTCCCCCCCATGGGACTTTGCCAGGTGCCCGAGGGACGCCGGATCTTCCCCCGGCTTACCGTGGAAGAAAACCTCGAACTGGGCGCCTTTTACCGAAAGGACCGCCAGGGGATCGACCAGGACAAAGAGCTCGTTTTCAACCTCTTCGATATCCTGAAGGAGCGGCGCAAACAGCAGGGCGGCACCCTGTCCGGCGGCGAGCAGCAGATGCTGGCTATCGGCCGGGCCCTCATGAGCCGGCCCAAACTACTGCTCCTGGACGAACCGTCCCTGGGTCTGGCCCCCATGATCGTGCAGCAGATTTTCGATATTATCGCCGACATCAACAAAGAAAAGGGAACCACCATTTTACTGGTCGAGCAAAACGCTAACCTGGCCCTTCAGGCGGCCAGCCGCGGCTACGTGCTCGAGACCGGTACCATCACCCTGGAGGACGAGGCCGACGCCCTGCTCCACAATCCCGAGATTCGAAAGGCCTATCTGGGCGAGTAACCCGCCATTTCGCATCATCGACGTCGAATCTTAAATCCCCCGCTTACCGGGGGATTTTTTTATTGGTTTTTTTTCATAGCGAAGCCGCAAAGATCGCAAAGTTTTCTGGCACGGATCAGGCGTCGCCTTCGGCTATGCCCGACAGGTGACGCGGATTACACGGATTATTTATTCGGCCGATCACCTACGAAAAATCGGCGTAGGCGCTCCGGCCGAACAAATGGTGCTATGCCCTTCGGGCAGGTGATAGGCCTCACCAGACCTGGTGCGGTATCGGAAGCCCCGAAGCCCGTCATTTCTCCCGTCAGGGATCGCCACTTTTACGGAATCGCAGCCTGTAGTGGCCGGGTTTTGGCCAGTACAGGACCCGATTCCGTAAAAAGAATTTCTTTGCGTTCTTGGCGCCTTGAGCGAAGCGGGCATCCTTATCTTCCATGGTCAAGACACCGTCCTTTGTCGACGGCCAGATTGCAGCCATCGCTTTTGTCAACGGGCTTGTCGTGGTGACCCGAAATGTATCCGATTTCGAATGCTTTGAGGGCCTGCAGGTAGAAAACTGGCATGGCAATCATTGAGCGGAACTTGATGCAGCGGTGTGAGAAGAACCGGACGGCCGCTACATGACGCCGGCGTAAGTCTTTTTCAGGAAACATGTCTTTTGGGTGGTATGTCCCCAGCGTTTCCCTTCGGCCATCAGCTTCAGCAACAGGTCACCGTCCTTGACCACTCTTCCACCCACAATATCGACGCCCCGGGCAAAAAGCGGGTCAGGAAAATATCCCGCTGTAGGGCCGATGACCGAGACCAATGCATCGGGCAAGCAGTGCTTGAGAATGTCATCCAGTGAATGGTTCAAAATGGTCGTGCTGGTGCATAAGACTTTATTGCATTGGCTCAATTCGGCCGGGTCCAGGGTGATGGGCAGATTCGGATATTTTTCGATCAACCGTTCATTTTTTTCAACCACCACCAGTTGTGCGCCGGTTTGTTTAACGGTCTTGATCAAAGGGAAGAACAGGCCGACCATGCCGACCTTGTCACCGGCGGAGACCGAAAGCATCCCCAGCGAATCGGCTGCCGAATCCACTTGGAAACGGGTTTCTCGCATCACATGCTGGCAAATGGCATTGATGGCCGCAAGACTGATCATTTCTTTGACCGGATCGTCGTTGCCGAATTCCAGCGCCAGCGGGAGTGGATCTTTCCCCACAAAATCTACCGGCCCCAAGGCCTTGTATTCGTTCATCTCTTCATCGGGCAACAGCAGATAGCTCAAGCCCGTGGCCCCGCCTTTTAAACCGATGGCCATAAACTCGGCTTCTTTGGGCTGGCCGCCTTGGTAAAATGGCGGGAAGAAAACGTCGGCTACCGCAGGAATCGCAAATTTTTCCGCCAATCCCTTGACCATTTCTCTGAATTCATCTTTTAAACTCATAGATACCCCATACCTTTTCACTGTTTCACGGTGATGACCGCATTTCCCATGTTGCGCCCGGTGTCAACATGGCTGTGGGCCTCGGCGATTTAATATATTTTCCAGTGGGATCAGCTTTCAGGTCCCGCAGAACGTTTGGTAATGTTCATCACCGTCACCGGGCAGGTCTTGATACCCGGATGTTTGTGCCAGCTCTTCATAAGGCGAGCGAAGGACCTGGAGAAATTTTTCAGCCGACGTTGCCTTGCCGGTCTGCTCACAGTCTTGAATTACCTGTTCCACATGATGGTTCCTTGGAATGACGACCGGATTGTGTTGTCGCATCATTGCCTGTATTTCATGGGCGTCCGCGTGTTGCTCGCCCAATCGTTGTTGCCAAAGGTCAAAACAATGCCCCAGTTCACTTTTCATCTGAGAGGCTGCGGCTTCAGACCGCACGGATTGGGTCAACAGATCGAAGGTGGCCGT
Organism: Desulfobacterales bacterium; assembly: GCA_016342285.1. GTDB lineage: Bacteria > Desulfobacterota > Desulfobacteria > Desulfobacterales > JAEINQ01 > JAEINQ01. The sequence continues at coordinate 26,257 of JAEINQ010000028.1, read as the reverse complement.
ATAGTCCAATCGCTTTTCCTTGAATCGGTCCAGAACAGAACGGATCAGTTCCCGATCCTCGGGCTTAAACGGGGTCAGGCCAAGCTTTTTTCCCATCATTTTCGTGAACGCTTGCTCAAACTGGCCGGGAAACGCTGCCACGACCGGCCCGACCTGATCGACGGCTTTATTCTGGTCCGCATGGATGAGCGGCAGCAGCGTTTCAATGAATCGTGCCATGTTCCAATGTAAAATCTCAGGCTGGTTACCAAAGGCATATCGACCCGTCTTATCGATGGAACTGTAAACGGTCTGAGGATCATAGGTCCCCATCATGGCACAAGGGCCATAGTCGATGGTTTCCCCGGAAAGGGCGGTGTTGTCCGTATTCATGACGCCATGAATAAAACCGACCCGCATCCACTCGACGACCAGTCGGATCTGCCGTTCGATGACCTTGCCGATGAGCGGGACATAGGGGTTTTCTCCTTCGTCGGCCACCTCGGGAAAGTGGCGCGCGATGGTATAGTCGCAGAGTGTCTTCAGCGCCTGACGGTCATTGCGGGCCGCAAAGTACTGGAACGTCCCGATACGCAGATGGCTTGCGGCCACCCGCGTCACCACTGCCCCGGGCAACGGCCTCTCGCGAAACACCGTTTCTCCGGTTGTGACCACTGCCAGGCTCCGCGCCGTTGGAACGCCCAGCGCGTTCATCGCCTCGCTCATGATAAATTCCCGGACAGCCGGGCCCAGGGCGCAACGCCCATCACCCCCCCGGGAAAATGCGGTGCGGCCGGACCCTTTGAGCTGGATGTCCCATCGCCGCCCGGACCGGTCCTTCACCTCACCGAGCAGATGGGCCCGTCCGTCTCCGAGCTGGGGCACAAAGTGGCCGAACTGGTGTCCGGCATAGGCGGTGGCGATCGGTTCCGAGCCGGGAATCATAGAATTTCCCGAAAACGCCTGTGCCCGGACAACCGGATCAAGGCGCAATTCATTTGAAATCATCAGCCGTTCAGCCAGGCGGGAATTCCACAAAAAGAGCCGGGGGTCTCGAACCGGTTCAGGCCGTCTTTTTTCATGGAAGGCCTCACCCAATCGCTCGTAAGAATTATCAAAATTCATATATAAGTCCTTCACGCGCTTGGCGTTTCGATTCAGAAATAAAAATCCACGGCCTCAATGGCGTGGCTAAAGAAACGGCCCCTGCCGGGAGCCCTTAAATGCCTGGGCGCCTAAAATGCACTGATCCGCCAGATGAAAGGCAACCACGCATTCAGGAGTCTATGCGTTCCGGGCAATTTTAATAAACATAGGTCAGAATTCAGGGATTTAAAGCGGGCAGGGTATTTTAGGGGTTTGAAATGTCTTGCAGGCATGGGGAAAAAGCAATGGTTTGGTCTAATTCAAACAGGAAGGCTCAATGTAAGGGCCGAAGAAAACAAAGTTGCCGAAGGATAACTCCTTTTAAAATACAGTAGGTTCCGGTTCCCCTTATTCGGTCGGATTTGTTCAACAATGAGAAAGAATTTATTGCGTTTTGATTGGCCCGATCCGGGACCCCTCAATTTCCGTCAGCTTTATGTTGCCTGAGTCAAAAAGCGGGGAGATATTAGATTATAGAGCCAAGCGAAGATTGTTCCACCTATCATACCATCCACAAACGCCCAAACAAATCCGATGAAACTGCCGGTTGGAGATATGGTGTAGCCCCGATACACTCGCCCAATTAAAGTCGGCTCACCAGTTGCCCCATCAAAAGCTATTATCCACCAGGTTAGCAAAAAAAGACCTATTCCCCAAATTATTCCGCTGGTAAGTGCAAACGCTTTGACATTTAGTTTCACTTTGATACCTCCTTTATTTGGATGCCTGCCGCTGCATGTTATGGGCGGCGGTTTTTCACCGCCCCTTGCACACGCATGTTCGCGTCAGCGGTATACATCTTTTCGATGACCAACCTTCACAATCCAGACTGTCAATTCATTGTCTTGGATCGAATATACAATACGATAATTTCCATGACGCAACCGATAGCGATCAAGTCCGGTTAATTTCTCACATCTATAAGGACGTGGATCTTCAGATAAGTCATTTATCCTTTTCAAAATACTCCGAAGATCCTTCTTTGGGATTCTTTTTACATCCTTCCAAACCGACTCCCGAAAATAAATGTCATATTCGGCCATCTTTTTTCAGCCTCTTTACCATCTCATCGTATGAAATCAAGGCTTCGCCGGCTCTCTCATCAAAAGCCGCAAAATCCTCTGCATCTTCGGCGAGAGCTTCCCTGACGGCAGAATTGACAAGATCGGAAATAGATCGGGATGTTTCAACCGACTTTAATTTCAGTGCCTTATGAATGGTTGGGTCTAAATAAATTGTCGCACGTTTGGCTGGTGTTGCCATAATGCCACCTCCTTTTCGGAACACTATAGCGTTATGACGTCATGACGTCAAGCGCGGATTGCAAAGCGAACGTTCGAGCTGTGTGGAAACGCGGGTGTTTGCGTTTCCACAGCAGCGATTTGTTAGATTATTTGCAACTTGAGAACTCAGGACAGTCCCGAAAAAAATCATCGATGAAAGTGGCGTTGAGATAACCGGTGCGGATTTTGAAGGACTGCGCGATCCGTCGTCGGGAGAGGCATGGATTTTTAAAATGAAATTTCCATATCGCTCTTTTTAGCCCCTAAAAAACGAATATAGACCCGTTTAGAGGCCACTTTTAGCTACAACTACTTTAAATTATGTCGTTTTGCTTGGCCCGACCCCAAGTCCGGACCCATTTCCCGATGCAAGGGATAAAGAACACTTGATTATGGCCATAAAGATGGCTATCATATAAATGATTCATTCAGTTCAGGGTCAATCGATCTATCCTTGGGAGCAAACGATGGAACGACAATTTTCCATAGCAGAGGCAAAAAACAAACTCACGGCCATCATTCATGCGGTCGAAAACGGTCCGGCCGTAAAGCTTACCCGGTATGGCCGGCCGGTCGCCGTTTTGCTTTCGGCCAGTGAATATGACCGCTTAAGTGGGGGGCAGGGCAAATTCTGGTCCGAACTCGTGGCGTTGAGAAAAATCATCGATGAAAGTGGCATTGAGATAACCGGTGCGGATTTTGAAGGACTGCGCGATCCGTCGCCGGGGAGGGACATGGATTTTCAAACCTAAACTGAGCGTTTTAAATTTCGAAATAAAGGACTATAGCGGAAAAACATCTTCCTTGTATCTGCAGCAACCTCAACAATCGCTCAACTTAGGTTAAAATGAAATTTCTCCTTGATACGAATGTCCTGTCCGAAGCGATCAATACAACACCGAACCTGAATGTACTCAAGATGATGGAACTCCATCAGGGTGAAATCGCAACGGCGGCCCCGGTCTGGCACGAATTGAGATACGGCAGCGAGCGTCTCGGAAAATCAAAAAAAAAGGAGATACTGGAGACCTTTCTTCAGGGTGCAATCCTGCCCAATGTGCCGATACTCCCTTATGACCAACGGGCGGCAGAATGGCACGCTCAAAAGCGGGCATCCTTATCTTCCATGGGAAAGACACCCTCTTTTGTTGACGGTCAGATCGCAGCCATCGCCTTTGTCAACGGTTTGGTCATGGTGACCCGAAATGGTTCTGATTTCCAATGCCTTGAGGACCTGCGGATTGCTAACTGGCATGGCGATTGATGACCGAGACATTCCGGATTGAATAAACCTTAGTCACCAACAACAAGAAAAAACTTATTCGTGTTCCAGAATTTCCATATCGCTCTTTTTAGCCCCCTGAAAAGTGGATATAGGCCCCTTTATAGGCCACTTTTCGCTTTAACCATTTTAATTTATAGTGTTTTGCTTGGCCCGACCCCATGATGCTGTGATTCTGGTGGGGATGTTCTGATTGGCACAGGTGGGGGCGTTTTCGTTAGCGCTCAAGCCTGCCAGCTAATATAGCCCAAGAGCGATATATTTATGACTTGTAGGATGTTTATAATCCCCAATGTCTATATCGCTCTTTTTAGCCCCCAAAAAGCGAATATAGACCCGTTTAGAGGCCTCTTTCCGTTTTAACACCTTTAAATTATGTCGTTTTGCTTGGCCCGACCCCGAATCAACTGGCACGCCAAAAAACGGGCCTCGTTATCTTCCATCGGAAAGACACCGTCCTTTGTCGACGGCCAGATCGCAGCCATCGCCTTTGTCAACGGTTTGGTCATGGTGACCCGAAATGTATCTGACTTCCAATGCTTTGAGGGTCTTGGGATTGCAAACTGGCATGGCGATTGACGGATTGAATGGAGCCTTAGTCACCAACAATGAGAAAGAATTTATTCGTGTACCAGAATTTCTATATCGCTCTTTTTAGCCCCCAAAAAGCGAATATAGACCCGTTTAGAGACCGCATTTCGCTTTAACTTATTTAAATTATGTCGTTTTGCTTGGCCTGATATGCATTAAAGGGCTTCGCTTTCAGAATGCGACGAAAAAAGAGACACCTCCCTAATCATGGCAGAAACGATCTGCTATGATACCAGCGTGTTTTCCACGACAACGCAAATGGATTTAGGAGGTGTCTCATGGCAACATACGCGGGTATCGATCTTCACTCAAGCAATAACTACATCGGGGTTATCAACTCAAAGGACAAAAGGCTTTACGGACGAAGGCATGACAACAATATCGATCAGGTCGTCGGAGCCCTTTCTCAGTTCAAAAAAACGCTCAAAGGTGTTGTGGTTGAGTCCACATACAACTGGTACTGGCTGGTTGATGGTCTCCAGGAAGCCGGCTTCAATGTGCATTTGGCAAACCCTGCAGCGGTTCAGTCATACAATGGGCTAAAATATACCGATGACAAATGGGACGCTTTCTGGTTGGCGCACATTCTGCGCTTGGGGCTTTTGCCACAGGGATATATTTACCCGAAAGAAGAACGGTCTATCCGAGATATGCTCAGAAGGCGCTCGATGTTCGTACGGCAACGAACAACTCATATCCTCAGTTTGCAAAGCATGATCACCAGGCACAGAGGACTCAACTATCCGGGCAGTTCAATCAAGGCCTTTAGAGACAAATTCATTGACCGGCTATTCGATGACAAGTATTTGGCACTTCTGGCTAAGAGCCAAATGGCCACCATCCGCCACCTGGGTCAAGTTATCAAAGATATTGAGTCGGTGGTTACCGCGGAAATTTCTTTGAGAAAAGAATACCATGTCCTTCTCACAACACCCGGGATTGGACGGATTTTGGGATTAACCATTATGCTTGAGGTCGGAGACATTAACCGTTTCAAGAAAGCCGGCAACTACTCTTCCTATTGTCGATGTGTAGAGAGCAAAAAGATGTCAAACGGCAAAAAGAAAGGTGAAAACAATAAGAAAAACGGAAATCGATATCTGGCATGGGCTTATGTTGAAGCCGCTTATCACGCTACGCGCAGTAATGATCAGGCACAACGATTTTTCCAGAGAAAGATGTCAAAGAGCAATCGAACTCTGGCTACAAAAGCCTTGGCCAATAAATTGACGAAAGCGACGTACTACATCATGCGGGATCAGACGCCTTTCGACTCTGAAAGATTATTTCGGCGATAAGCTCGGGTGCGGCAGTGAACCAGTATTGGGGTTGGTAAAAATCCATCTGGCCTGATTGGAACCTGCCTGCACCCACTCTCTATTTCTATTTTTGATCCGCCTATGTCGGTAGCTATAACGGGGTTGGTTCAAACCATAGGTCTGTGACAAAATAATTGGAGCCGACATGGGACCGAGGAATTTCTGGGGCCTACATGGGCCAGGGGCAGCACCGGATACATTGGTAGCCTTGCCTTGAACCAAATGGGTGACTGGTGCGGGTCAAAGACCACGCGATCCATTGATCGATATCCCGGATGCGGTTCAAAATAGAAACAGGGGCCTGGATAGCTGGTAACGATTGGTTTACAATAGGAATAGGGTTCTCCGTTTCCTTCGGTGAGGTGTTTTCTCTGTTGACACGCCCTTTAATGGGCGACCCCGGATCCTTCCGATCTCAGTGGCGACGCCATGGAAGAAGTGTTAATTTATTTTACTTGTTAAATAGGGCTACATATGTTATCTACTGTATAATCGAGAGCATTGCCAGCCAAAATATAAATTATAATGGTTTTATTTCAACCATTTAATTAATGTCAACCTATCATATATCTATATCAACTTATTTTACTAATGACGAGGAGGCAAACCATGTCAGCGAACCCGTTGGGCGACGTCATTTCAAAGCGACTGCTCAAGGGAATGGAGCTCACCCAGGAGCAGTTGGGGGACGAACTCGGCGTCTCACGGGTAACCATCAACGGACTGGTGACGGGGAAACGACCGATTTCCGAGGTGATGGCGCTTCGTCTCGGCCGTTTCACCGGAGACAGCCCGGCCTATTGGTTAGAACTCGGAAGCGCCGGTTCGGACACGAAAAAAAAGACTGCGCTACCACAGCCCGCTACACCGGCTCAGAAGACCATCCGCCGGTGGAAGGCAACCGGCCAGCACACCCTGGTGGACTGGGAAATTACCGAGGCAATCAACCGTGGTATTTTGGACATCAAACCGGTCCTGGAGAACTCGATCCAGCCGGCCAGCTACGATTTGAGCATCGGCAATGCCATTGTCAGCAGCGAGGACGGTTCTGTATCGACCGACTTGCGGGAAGAGCCGCTAAAGATGCCTCCAGATTCGACGGCCGTCGTTCAAACCCTCGAATTTTTAAGGTTTCCGCCCATCCTGCTTGGCCGCTTGGGAAGCATGACCAAGCTGGCGACCAAAGGCATCATGACCATTCACGGCCACCATGTCGATCCGGGCTTTCAGGGGACGCTTTTCGTAACGTTGAAAAATATCGGCAGAAACCATTTTTATCTGGTTTACGGAAAGAAATTTCTCTCGATAGAGATCAGTTTTCTGCCAGTGGAGCCTCGCAAATCCTACAGAGGCGACAATCAAGAGCGGAAAACCTTTCTCGAAGTGGAGAAAGAGACGGTAGGCGGTGCCCCGATGCGTTCGGAAGCCCCGTTCCGTGCTGATATCGACGAAATCAACGATATCGCAAAATAATGTATTGTTTACAGCCGGATCGCGTTGTGCCTCGCGACTTTGTGATGCAATCTGAGTCCCCGGCGGAAAGGAGAGTGTCGCAACGGAGAAACCCTTATAGCAACGATGATGGAAACCGACGCGTGGTGGAGGAACTACCTATCTATACTGATATGTTGGATAAATTTTGAGCATGCAATTGGATTCATTCTACAACTGCAAGACGTGCCTGTTCGAAAAGATAATTGTCACGTTACAAATATCTGCCTGCATCGTTGCCCTACGACCAGTTGAAAATCTGCCATTGGCGTTTCACCGGGAAAAACCGGCGCCATCGCACCCGCGCGGATGTGTTGCCGAAAACCTCATGGATCGAAAACGAGGTACAGCGATGAAACCGTATCGAAGGATCAATGTAAACAAGCGTTTTCGAAAAGGGCCACAGCAGCGGTTTCATCAACGGCGTCGCCAGCCGGGAGAAGCCGATCCGTCCGATGCTGTCGGCCGGATCAAGGAGGTCACCGGATCCATATCTCCCCTTATGGGTGCCGTCGCCATTCACGTCAACGCCTCCCTGTTCTTCAGGCTCTTGCTGTACGCTCACCTAATGGTCATCAGTTGTGCCATTCTGTATGCCCTGGTTCTCAAGAACAAGACGTCGATCCCGGTCCGGATAGTCGCCGTTTTGATGTTTACAATTATCAGCGCGGTCACGCTTACCGCCTGTCTCCTTTATCCGGTTTATGACGGCCGGTTGGCGGGCCACATCGATATGGAGGAAGAGAATTTGACCACCGTCCACGTCATGGCCGTATCGGACCGGCCGGACAAAACCGGCCGGGGTACGAAAACCGACGACAGCGGCGATTTTCTGATGACCGGCCTGGAGAAAAGCCACTACAGTGTCGTGGCGTTCACCTCGAATGAGGGAGTTCTCACCTACTCGGTACACGACATGCAGGCCACAAATGAAAATACCCCCCCAAAGACCTGTAGGCCCCCCTACCAGCGTTGCAAACTATACCAATCCGTCCCGATCTATTTCGAGGACGGCGCATCCTCATTCAACGCAGCGGCGCGGGTCGCCATTCAGCATGCCGCGGAACAGTTCAAATCGCTCTCCCCCACCATGGAATTCGTTGTTTACATCCTGGGTCACACGAGCGAACCGGGATCCGAAAAGGACAACCTGGCTCTGGGCCGCGATCGGGCCGAGGCCGTACGGGACGAGCTGCTGGCTTACCACCTCAACCCGGAACGGGTCCGGTCCGTGAGTTTCGGGGAGCGGATGCTGAAGAATTTCGCCGACACCACCGCGGCACACGCTGAAAACCGCCGCGTAGAGTTTCTCTTAATGCCCATAGGCGACGCGTCCGAAAAAGCCATGGCCGCGCTGGGCCTTCACGGTGTAGACGCCATGATCGCCGAAAGTTGATAATCACGTTCCCAGTGGCGAGTGCATCTGTCATCTTTTCAAAAAACAGCTTAACCACGGCAGCGGCTTCATTCTTGGAAATTTTGGCTTCTTTTCTGAGTGTCTCGATTAGTTCCAGTTTGTTCATGGTGGGGCTCCTGTGGAGGGTAACGGCTTAGACCATAAAGAATAATTTGGTGAATATCATTAATTTCTAACTGGTTAAGCCACTATTTGAGCTCCTGCTCAACTTAAACACTCAACTTTCGGGATTCAACGAGAAGACAATCGAACTGTTCTTTGACATTCCAAAGCAACTGATAGCTGCATCCATGGCCGCATAGTAAAAGGCTTGAAAGATTTTTCCGCAATAGATGCCGAGTTGCTGCATCCGGTTGGTAGCTGGGCCGGCCTGGGGTCTGACCACGCTATCTCGTTCAAATCACGTCAGATATGTTCCATAAATAGGTGTTATCATCGCTTAACGATGCGTTTTCAGGGGGAAAATAGGCGCTGTAAGTTGCCTGCTGCTCCCGGAGTTGGGAATCGTCACTGCTTCGGCTTACACTTCGTCCTTTTGCTCGATAGCCGAGCTTCTTTTTTGTCATTTTCTTTGCTTCGAACAGCCAATGCATCCAGCGTTGACGATCTTTCGCGAATTTCAGAAGGAATTCCTTTTTATGGCAACGACCTGTCGGGTCGGAGCCGAAGGCGTAGCCTGATGGGTGATACCTGTCCGGCGTCTTGTCCGGCGTAGCCTTTAGGCGAAGACTGAAGCTTGAAAAGCGAAGACTGATGCCATATGTAGCCTGGGATGAAATGTCGTCTCGCTCGTGGCATTTCTCTGAATCCTTCTTAGAGAGCTGTTTTTGCCCCTGAAAACAACATCCTAAGCATTATATATGGCACTTGTCTATTATCTTTACTCTTTGTTAACAGATGCTTACTGTGGTCAGGGCCCAATGGACCATCTTAAGAGCGTCCCCTTGTCCTACGGATAGTTAAATAGAATGTCCCTTTTTGTTCTACATTGTTGAGGCAAAGGATAACGCAATGTGTATAATAGACTAATACAGCCCAACCTACAGTATTTCCTTAACATCTTTATTGTTGCCATACTCTTTGGCAACAGTTTCAATCAAACTACCGATATTTATATTACCTCCTCCACCTAACTTCAAAGTTCTAATAGCTTCGACCCATTGACCTTTACCAGATTGGCTTAGATTGATTAAAGATAAATCCCCACCTGCAGCTATCCATATTTGATTATCTCGCAATCCTCTTGGATAAAGCTTACACATAATTTCAACTATCTTTTGCTCTCGGGTGCGTTCGATGGTGGCATCTGAATAATCCAGTTGCTCCAGCAGACCGAAAAGGAAGGCGGCCACGTTGGCCGATGCGTATGGTTGGGAGCCTTTGCCGTCCATTTGCCCTTTATCGGCCACAAGATCGGAAATTCCGCGAAGTAGCAAGGTTTTAACCAAGGGCCGCATGCGACAGACTTCCAGAAAGCCGAGGCCTTCCATTTCGATGGCGAGGGCATGGCTGGCGTTTTGTTTAAGGAATTGATGAAGGTCTGAATCAATGGAAGCATCTACCTTTTCACCGGAAGCAATGGTGCCGGTGTAAGTGCGGATGACGGGAGCAAATTCCGGGTGCAGTAGCTTCTCAGTTGTTTGTTTCCAGGCGTTGCTTTTTGCATACTGACCGGCCAACCGTTCAAGAGCATATGTGGAAGCACCAAATTGTGGCCGGGGTTTAAAATTGTTTTCTTCGGCCTTTCCACGCTCGTAACCGTAAACGTCCCGACCGATGACAATGTCACCGACGTTTACATCCTTCAATCCCCCGGCAACACCTGCAAAAAAGGTGTATTCGGGATCAAAATGGGCGATAGCGCGTTCAGTTTCGATTGCGGCATTCACATTGGTTTGATCCGCACGGGCAATGATCACTTCAAGGGTTTCACCGTTGCAGCGGTAGGTGCCTTTGGTGTAGTCGGTGCCGGTTGCAGGGTGTACTACCGGCTCTATATTTTTTAAATGTTGCTCGATGGCGCGACGTTCCACTTCCAGCGCGGTAAGGATAAGGATGGGTTTCTTCATAATGATTGAATAAGTTGTGTTAATGTGAAATCTCCGTGAAATTCTTTCTGCATCTCTATCAATAGTTTTTTTACCGATGGTGAACCACCCTTTCGAATATGATTGATGGCGAACGACCAGCTTTGCTTTCCTGAAACACCTTGATAGTGGAGTTCCTCTAATTTCCCGCCTGCGTTCGTCCACAACCCATTTTGAGTCGGGCCAAAAGGATAAAGCTCCACCGCTCTTAAAAGAAATGCGTCCCACCATTCATCATGCGTAATCGCATCAGACTTCAATCCAGTAACCGAGGGACCTAACCGTTGCCAAAACCCAAGAAAGTGGCTGCATTGTAATAAGGCTGGTATCAAGTCATTTCTATGAAAGCGATTATTGTAGAGCTCGTCAACTACCGTTTTCCATCTGTTTTTAGAAACAAGCCGACCAAATACTTCCGCTTCCGCTGGTGAAAAATAATGGTTCTGTATCAACTGCTCTGCGTGATTTTCTCCCAAACCGGTCAGTACATCGAACAGCCGTAGTTTCTTGGTAAGCGGAATGGTTTTGCTGCTGATAACATTCTGTTGCACTTTTTGCGATTGCACTTCCTTCTTTAACTCAGATTCGAGGTCGTTGTAGCTTAATTTGCTGGTGGAGAGCTCATCGATCAGCTCGACAAGCGTTGCGGTAATGTACCCGGAACGTGCATTCTCGGGAAGCACAGGCCAGATGGATGCCCGTTGTGGATAGTCTTTCAGGCTGCTATACTTTCCATTGCTTATGGCATATAGCAGAGTTCCGCTAAACGCATTTCCAGCCAGCAGATGATCGAGAATTTCGAACAGAGTGTGCTGTGGGTTGGAAATGCCCGACCACACTTCACTGCCTTGTTCAATGGCTGCTTCCCAGCACTTCTGCCAACCTTCGCTGGTAATGTCGATACCTTTCAGTAACTTGCTGTTTTCGGCAATTAATTTTCCAGCGATGCGGTGCAAGCGGGCATCGGTGTGACAGGCTGCTACGGGCACAAATGAGCTGCCGTTGATGCTTTCGGACAGAGCTTGGAGTGCTATAGTATGATCTTCATCAGTGTCGATACGCAACTGGGCTTCGATGGCTTTTTCAGCAGAATAACGCTGCGCAGCCACTTTCGCGTGTAGCACAAGCCAACCCTTTTGTTCGGCCATGTGCATAACCGCTTCGGCAACTGCTGTTTCCAGCTTTGGGATTTTTTGGGTCAGTTCGTTTTCAGCATCATCCGGCAACCAGGAAGTGTGTTGGGCAATCAACTTAGGTTCATTTTTCATCCATTGCCACAGAATGAGTGCATCGCTGGGTTGTCGTTTTTTCAGCCGGTTATTTGCATAGCCCAATACCGTCCTGACCCACCAGTTTTTCGTTTCAGCTTCCAGTGCTTTTGCCAGCACAACACCGCACTCTTTCGCTTGTTTTCCTTTAAGAAGATGGTTGGTGAGCCAGTCGCGCAGTGCATCCGAAGCGGAAGTTATTGCATCCGGGAATCCTTTCCAGCTCTGGTATATAAGAGCCACGAACATATTTACAGGTGCATTGGGAATGGTTTGAAGAATAGCAGTCATCAGTCTATTTTTGCCTTTGATGCCAATCTTTTCATTGGGACTAATCTGCGAAACGAAATTGGCCAATACCAACAAGTGGTTAAGCCCAGGGTCCTTGTCGATTTGGTGGTAGGCCTTTCCATAATCCTCAAGCCGGTTGAACGTTTCTATGGTGTCAATTTTCGGGGCAAAATCATCGAGCAAGGTTTCAAATGGAGCTGCCTTTTTAGCATTTCCTACCAGCCAGTTTGCGGCTGAGGATCGTAGGGTCTGGGATTCACCCACACCGAGTACACGAAAGGAATGCCGTTCCCACCGCGTTTTAGCGTCTTCGGGAATGTAGAGCAGGCTGAAGTGTTCGTTTTTAGCATAAGAGGGCCCGAATGCCACTCCGATTTTTAGCACGTGCTTTACTCTGGCCGGTAACTTGGGCCAGATTCGGGCCACCCATTCCCAGTAGCCTTCCTCCCCCAACCAAACAAATGGCTGGTTTTGCAGCAAGGCATTGGTGGCGGCTGCTTCCCTTCCATCCACTGCTCCCGTTATCGTCATAGCTTCCTGCGAGAGGTATTCAAGTGAGTGCATTTTCGCTTCTTTTTGAATGCCGGGCAGGTGATATTGAAACAGGTTACTGAGGTTGCGAACTCGGTGCAGGTCAGCTTTTGGTATGAATAGGGCGTGCGAAAACACCCGCCCAGAGCGCAGCCCAGGACTTTTATCGGGAAATGTTTTAATCAGTAGAAAATGATCTTCAGCAAAGAAACCGCGCACCACGGGGGCGGACAGTACTCCTCCCTCCGGACGGTCTGCCAGATCAGTGTGGCCGCTCACCCGCCTGAACAGCTCATTTTTTTCATCGGAAGCGGATAGCAGATCGTGCCCGGAGGTTTTCCCCTGCACTTCTCCGTATATGGCCTGGTGGATAATGATCATAGGCTCAGGGCTTTTTCGATGAGGCGGGTCAGATCTTTTTCCTTCGGATTGTCGTCCAGCACCAGATAGCCGAAATTTTGAGGCATCTTCTCTCGATACTTATTGCATGCTTCATCCGAATTCAATGGGAATTCCTGTGCGGATACTCCAAGGATTTTCCATGCTCCAACTTCCCAATTCGCGGCAATAAACTGAACAAAGAGAGGCATCCTTTGCTGCAAGACTTCTTCAGGGGTCGAATCCGTGTTTAGCTCGTCCCAGCAGGTTAATGCAATGAGCAATCGGGGGGTATTGATGGGGTCTTTCATGCCTTTGCCGCGTGCGTGTAGTAGCACTTGCACCAGTTCGATAAATTGCGATTGATCGGATGTTCCGATGATCAGAGCATTCCTTTCTCTCAGGTCTTTTTCGGCATAACCTTTCATGCTTAAATCGAAGCGGTGTTCAATTTCTGACGGGCGAATGAAGAGGATCCAGCGGTCGTTCGTTTTTGCCCGGTCAATCCACGTTTTGTCATATTCCATCAGGCCCACCAGATCGCGTACTTGCTCCCCGCCATAGTCTTTACACGACAACAAAAATTCCTGACCATCAAGAGCAACCGAAATATTCACTTCCAGGTTATCCTTAGCAGGAGTTGACTCGGGTTCCTTTCCAGCAGCTAAACGCTTATAAGCCTGTTTGATCGCTTCAATATTGTCAGGCGTTTCTACAATTCTCAGTTTTCCCATACGGTTTATTAGTCGGCCATACAGTTGAGCCAGAAAGGTGGTTTTTCCGGATTTGGGTGGTCCGATGATTAAGATCTCGTTATTTGTAGCCATGACTACCTCGGTATAAAAAGAAAAAATCATCTGTTTGAATGGCAGCGGGTGTGATGTGCAGAGGATGCGGGTTGGCTAGTTGGTTGAGCACTGTTTTGGCCACACCTATATTATTTATGTGGCAAAGCTGATCGGAGTCGGATTTAGAATAATTGCTGATCTTCAGTGATACGGCTCCGGGAAAGGTTTCGGCCAGGTTTTGCCTGAGGGCTTCTACAATATTTTTGGGCATTTTGTCGGCCAGGTCGGCTTTAGACCACGCGATTACCACAGACCGATTACCCAATCCTTTCTTGAGCTGGCCAGCCAACTGAACCATATCCAGATTCGCACTGCCAAGCTGCTCGATGATCGCCTCGCAATCCACAAACAACAAGAACGCTTGTGCATTTTCGTATATCCACCGGGCATTTTCAGCGGCCGGGTCGTTCACGTTGTCCGCCCATTTGGAGAACACTTCGCCCGATGAGTCCGCAAACAAAATGTCGTGCAAAAAGCCATCATTGCGCAGCGCCAAGTGGTATAGGCTGTAAAAATCCTTATCGGAAGGCGTGGCATCTGGGTTGCGTACCGTGCCGTCTTCCTGCACCTGCAATGTCTTGGCCTGCAATTCCCACCCGTTCAGCGTATAGCTACCGGCAAAATCCCAATTTTCGATGCGCTTGCCGTTGAACAGCAGCGAGTACAGCATGGCGAGGTAGGTGGTTTTTCCCGCCCCGGACGAACCTATCAAACCAATGATCTTTGGTGTGCCCCGGTGCGCCAGAATCGCAAGTTGATCGGGCCGCAACCATTCTCCCGTCCACGGAATGGACGTAGCCGCAGCCGACCTTTTCGCAGTTTTGGCCGGTGCTTCTGCGGCTCCTGCTTTTTCGAAAAACTGACATTGCTCGTGCAGTGGGCCAGCTAGTTCAAGACAAAAATCGTCGGGTGCATAGCAGCCTTCTTTGTTACATCTTCGCTTTGCCATGTCCGGCCTTATTTATCGGTTGCCAGTTTTTTCGCTTGCAACCCGTGAAACAACCACACCGCCAGATCGGATGCCGTCAGTTTGGCTTTATTGTCGATACCCGTTTCTGTGAAAAAATCGGTGGCCTCACTCGACTGCACGACATTGGCCCATGCGTTAAGCAAGGGTTTGCGTTCGTCTCCTCCCGCGGCATGTTCGTTCAACGCTGATTGAATGTCTTCGTGCAGGCTACCGCTGTCCTTTAACCAGTCGGTGAACAGGCGTTCTTCCTCCGCTTGTTCACCATGCACGTCTTTCAACGTTTCCCGCAGCAGGTAATCCACACTTTCCGGATAAATTGCCTCTACCTGTTGGGCCAGGTCGAGCGCCATGCCAACGGCCGCGTTCAATGGGTCAAGGGTGCGGTAGCTGGTGTTCAACAAACGGGAATACAGTGATTGCTTCCACCAGAGGAGCTCGCAGCGTTTGTTGTTGGCAGTGATGCTGTTGGCGAAGGAGGTATTCAGGTCTTCAAAAAACGGTTGAAGCTGGGCGAAATAGGCATCCAGGCCCCTTTGGATAGAGGTGGAAAAGGAGGAAATGGATTTGGTTTGTTGGGATATGGCGGAGTTCACAACTTCAGTAATTCCCATAGCTGAATGTTCAGCCATAAACTTAGGCCACTGCCAATTGTTTTGACCTTGCGTATGCTGGTTTTTTCCTCCTCCAGCTTGCTGACTCCATGCAGAGTGGACCATCGCATCGAGTAAATATACCTTTAGAGCTTCTTCATCAATTTGAGCCGCTTTTACTGCTGAAATAGAAATCTCAGCTCCTTTAATTTTATTAGCCTGAAGTTTGTGACTGATTCCCCATGCCGCCTGCCCGTTTTCCTCCGTTCGGTCAGCCAGCTCCTGCAAAAACCCACTGATCTCGTTTTCCTCCAAACCCAATTGATAATGTCCAATGACATCACGAGCCGTCAGCCACACAAGTGCAGCCGTAGCAGTATCATCTTTCGACAGTTGGCTCAGCGATTCTAGGATCACTGCCCGTATATAGGTGGTGGATTTATCCTTGGTGGCAGTCACACTGTTCTTAAAAGCAGGCCACTTTTTGATGATGATCTTTTCCACTTGCTGCACCACTGGATCGCAGCCTTTTACCTTCAGGTCGAGCGCCACAAGCGTAAACGGTATGCTTGCTTCCTTTACCTTCCTTTTGGTCAGGTAGCTATTGACGTCTTTCACGGCCTTTTTCAGGCTGTCAATATTTTCTTGGACATCAGTTTTGATGTGCTGTTCGTTAAGGTAGGTTTGAAGTATTGATTCAGTCATTCTAAATTGTTCCTTTTTTCTTGTCCAATAAATAGGATATTAAAGATAATTATGTATTTTTGACGTTGATTTTCAGCGGGCGCGGTTTTTTGCGCTCCGCTGGAAAAGCTTTGTTTTATTTTTCAACAAGTTCCGCTAAACGATTATAATATTCGTTTCTCTTTTTTATTAAATTTTCCAATTCATTTTTTTGACCCCCGCTCATTGCCCCTTGCCTTCTAAGTTCATCAATTCTTGTTTCGCTTGCAATAAATAAAGAATTAAGGCCAGATAATTTTGCGGCCCAATATGCTGCATCTGCTTGTTGAGCGTAAATATTCATCGATTCTTCTTGGGCTTGTGCGCTTCTTTTTAACTGTTCTCTTGTCATTGCATTATCTTCGCGCTGATATTTTAATTCTTGAGTCTGAAGCAAGATAGTATAAATTACCCCCGCAAAGGCTAGGCCTGAAAAGAGAGCATTAATAGTCCCAAACATATCTCCGAATGTACCGCGGAATTCATTGCCAACTAAATACCAATAGCAGGCAAACCAGCTTAAAATTACAAAAATAATTGCACAAATAAAGATGATTTTAATTCGCCTATCCTCTCTTTCTTCTTTCATTGTTCTAAACCTCTCTTAATCAGAAAATATAACATCTATATTATGCAGCCGGCAGCTATTTTACTGGTTTTCAAAGTTCTGCGGATTCCGCAACATTGCGTCCACTTGCATCTCTCACTCAATCAGCTATGATATCAGAGCGTTAGGTTGTAATTTCTGTGGTGGTGCTATGTAATCGGTAATTAGTTCGAAACCTCATACAGAGACCGCATTTTTCCGCTTTTTGAAAGATCAAAAGGTTGCACCCGGGCACGTCCTTAAATATTACGCGCGTTGGGTAAAGGCTTTTTCCTGTGATACCCATGCCGACTCAGCCGTTCCTTCCGATAAACTTGAGGGGTTGAATAGCCAGAGGCCCTCTGGATTTATGATTGTTGTCGGCGAAGGTCGTTTATCTTCTTTATCCTAAACTGAGCTCAGCTTCGGTTATATATACGCCGTTGCCTGGAGGCATACGCGCCTCGACGGCGGAGATTGATGAGATGCTTAATCGCTTCTGAAAACCTATGACAAACTTGATCGTAAATGTCAAGGGCAGGCGGATTTTATGAACAAGTGCTGCAGCGCCTTCCTTTCGATTCTTTTCATAGCCGAAAAAGAAGGAAACCATCCGGTATTATGCATAAACACATTGTTAACCGCAGACGACGCAGACTCGCGCAGACCGAAAAGCTTGTTGGCGGTCGACCTGACCGCCAACAAATTTGCATCGCCTCGCGAATAAATGTGAATGCTATGGGCGGCAAAGCATGTCATTTTGGAAAGCGTCACCCCGAAAAGTGGCCTCTTGGGACCGGCCAGGTCGGCCGGTCTCAAAAAGCTTGCCCGTCATTGCGCCAGCGACGGCGGGTCTGCGTGTATCGGCGTGTGTCTGCGGTTAATAAACATGCAGGTGGGTATGTCAATGATCACCCTAACGGTGACCACAAGGTGGCTCTATTAGCGTGATCACGAAGTGGCTCCATTAGGCGACCACAAGGTGGCTCCATTACGGTGACCATGAAGTGGCTCCATTAAGTGACCACGGAATGGCTCTATATCATTGACCATTAACAGGGTATATGGGACATATCGAAACATCTGCAAGGGTGTATTTTGCAAGTTCAACTTTCAATCTGTACCATTTTTTGGAATATTTTTTGGCCCAATGGTCTGAAGACCTGATAAATATCTTGCCAATTCGAAACCGGATGTTATTATGGCCTAAACTGAATATTTTGAATTTCGGAGAAAGCGGAAGCAAAAGATATTATTGTATAAATACATTGTTAACCGCAGACAACGCAGACCCGCGCAGACCGAAAAGCTTGTTGGCGGTCGACCTGACCGCCAACCAATTCGCATCGCTTCGCGAATAAATGTGAATGCTATGGGTGACAAAGCATGTCATTTTGGAAAGCGTCGCCCCGAAAAGTGGCCTCTTGGGACCGGCCAGGTCGGCCGGTCTCAAAAAGCTTGCCCGTCATAGCGCCAGCGACGGCGGGTCAGCGGGTGTTGGCGTGTGCCTGCCACGGCGACCTGTCTGGCGTAGCCCGAAGGGCGAAGACCGAAGCTCGCAGAGCGAAGACTGGTCTGCGGTTAATTCATAATATGTCATTGTAATTATATTTTCGTGCAATAGGCCATTCATGGAAAACCAAACAGGTGTCATTTTCAGGATCAAGAAATATGCTCTCCACGACGGGCCGGGGATCCGGACCACGGTTTTTCTGAAAGGGTGCCCGTTGCGCTGCCGCTGGTGTCACAACCCCGAGGGGATCGCCCCGGAGCCACAGTCCATGACACCGACCGGACAGGCAAACACGAGGGATGCGATCATCGGCAATCACGTCACCGCCGGCCAGGTGATGGCGGAGATCCGAAAGGACGTCATTTTCTACGACGAGTCGGGCGGCGGGGCGACCTTTTCCGGGGGAGAGCCGCTCATGCAGCCGGCATTTCTGACGGCGCTTTTGGACCTCTGCCGGGCCGAGGCGATCCACACAACGGTGGATACCTCGGGTTTTGCATCGCCGGAAACCATGGCGGCCGTGGCCCCAAAGACCGACCTGATCCTGTTTGATCTAAAGCTCATGGACGAGACCGCTCACCGTCACCACACAGGGGTTTCCAATGACCGGATTCTGAAGAACCTGGCCATTGTTACGGCCAGCGGAACACCGGTTCGGATCCGGATTCCGTTGATTCCGGGCATTACCGACAGCCGGGAAAACCTGGAAGGGATCGCTGACCGGATCCGGTCGGTTGGCGCGGTGAACCATGTCGATCTGCTGCCCTTTCACCCCGCAGCCGATGCCAAATACCAACGGCTGGGGATGGCAAACCCCATGGCCGGGATTGAAGCGCCGGCCGCCGATGTTGTTGACGATGTCAAAGCCATTTTTCGAGCCCGCGGGTTCGATGTGAAAATAGGAGGTTAACGATGACCCCACGCATTGAGAAATTAAGGTCCCAGAGCCAGGCTGCCGTGCCCACGGTTTCCGCCGAACGGGCCGAGCTGGTCACGGCATTTTACCAATCCGGCATCGCCCAGAAGGTTTCCGTGCCGGTGGCGCGGGCCATGGTTTTCGATCATATTCTTCACAACAAAAAAATCTGTGTTTTGCCCGAAGAGCTGATCGTGGGTGAGCGGGGACCGGCCCCCAAGGCCACCCCCACCTACCCGGAAGTTTGCCTCCACGCTGAGGAAGACCTGGAAATTCTTCATACCCGGGAGAAAGTTGCCTATCAAAGCGATGAGGCCGTCCGCGGGATCTACAGGGAGAAGATCGTCCCCTTCTGGACGGGCAAGACCATTCGGGAGAAGATTTTCTCCCATATGACCGAGGACTGGAAGGCCGCTTATGCGGCCGGGGTCTTTACCGAGTTTCAGGAGCAGCGCTCTCCCGGACACACGGCCATGGGCGATAAGATTTATCACCGGGGCTTCGCCGATCTGAAGCGGGAGATCGACGAGGTCCTGGCCCACCTCGACCCGGAAAACGACCCCGAAGCCCTGGACCGGCGCGAAGAACTGACCGCCATGTCCATTGCCGCAGACGCCCTCATCGCCTTTGCCCACCGCCATGCCCGGGCCCTGGCCGCCCTGGCCGAAGAAGAAAGCGACAACGGGCGCAAGACCGAACTCATTCAAATGGCAGAGATCTGCCGACGGGTGCCGGAAAATGCGCCGCGTACCTTCTGGGAGGCGCTTCAGTATTACTGGTTCGTGCACATCGGTGTGATTACCGAACTCAACCCCTGGGACGCTTTCAACCCGGGCCGATTGGACCAGCACCTTTACCCCTTTTACCGAAAAGAGATCGATGCCGGCACCCTGACCGTTGAGCAGGCCAAAGAACTCCTTTCGGCCTTCTGGATCAAGTTCAACAACCATCCGGCACCGCCCAAGACCGGTGTGACCGCCAAGGAGAGCAACACCTACGTCGACTTTGCCCTGATCAACCTCGGCGGCGTGCGGCGCGACAACACCGACGGGGTCAACGAATTGAGTTATCTGATCCTCGATGTGGTGGAGGAGATGCGCCTGCTCCAGCCCAGCGCCATGATCCAGGTGAGCCGAAAAAATCCGGACCGGTTCCTACACCGGGCGCTGAAGATCGTACGCACCGGTTTTGGCCAGCCGTCCATCTTCAGCACCGACGCCATTGTTCAGGAACTGGTCCGCCAGGGAAAGGACGTGGAAGACGCCCGCGAGGGCGGGGCCAGCGGCTGCATCGAAGCCGGCGCTTTCGGCCGGGAGTGCTATATTCTGACCGGCTATTTCAACCTGCCCAAGATCCTCGAACTGACCCTAAACAACGGAATCGATCCGGTCACCGGCCGGCGGTTGGGACCCGAAACCGGTGATCCCGAGCGGTTCGAGACCTACGAAGCCTTTTTTGCCGCCTATTCTACCCAGCTCAAGCATTTTGTTGACATCAAGATTGTCGGGAACAACACCATCGAGCGGATCAACGCCAAGTACATGCCCGTGCCGTTTCTCTCCCTTCTTATCGACGACTGCATCCAAAGGGGCAAAGACTACAACGACGGCGGTGCCCGGTACAACACCTCCTACGTCCAGGGGGTGGGGCTGGCAACGGTCACCGACGCCCTGTCCGCCATGGGGCATCACGTATTCGAGAAAAAGACCGTGTCCATGAAACAGATGCTCGAAGCCCTGAAGGACGATTTTGCCGGACACGAGACGCTTCGACAGCAGCTTCTGGACGAAACCCCCAAATACGGCAATGACAATGATTTTGCCGACGATATTTTAAAAGCCGTGTTTGAGGTCTATTACGGGGCGGTCAATGGTCGCCCCAATGCCAAGGGGGGGGTGCATCGGATCAACCTGCTCCCCACCACCTGCCACGTCTATTTCGGAAGCGTCATCGGGGCCCTGCCCGACGGAAGAAAAGCGGGTCTGCCCCTGTCCGAAGGAATCTCACCGGTCCAGGGCGCGGATCGAAACGGCCCCACGGCGGTGGTCAAGTCCGCGGCCAAAATCGACCATATCCGCACCGGCGGAACCCTGCTCAACCAGAAGTTTTTACCCCAGGTCCTGGCCGACGATGCCGGAATCGACAAACTGGCCCATCTGGTGCGGGCCTATTTTAAGATGGACGGCCACCACATCCAGTTCAACGTGGTGGACGGGGCCGAACTCCGCCGCGCCCAACAGACTCCCGATGATTACCGGGATCTCATCGTGCGGGTGGCGGGCTACAGCGACTATTTCGTTGATTTGACCGTTGCGTTGCAAGATGAGATCATCCAACGGACCGAGCATGGGGAAGTTTGACAGCCCTGCAAAAAGTCTGTTTTTCACCACGAAGGACACGAAGAGCACGAAGAAGACATAGTCATTCTGCTATTATTGCAGATGCTTATGCTTTTTTCCGTGGCTAATCAAAAAAATGGGCATGTTGGTGACTTCTAAGGAAGTAGCTTCCGATGACGCCCGATAACAATATGAATTCAAAGCTGAAAAGCCACATATGGCGTCATGCCCCTGCCTTCGCAGGGGCAGGCTCTGCGCAGGCAGGCATCCAGACTCTTTTGAAATCACTGGATTCCCGCCTCCGCGGGAATGACGAACAGTTCCTTTCCGAGATATGGCCGTTCGCGGCCTGAAATCGCTTTTTAGGAGAGCATCAAGTTTGACGGCTCCGTAAAAAACCCTATATCAGCGTTACGCGATTCCTCCGTCACTGCGGCGTACGTCTCTCGTACAGCCTCATTTCTCAGAAATCGCAAGCCTTGATCTCGAGCTTTTTCCGAATCCGTCTGAAAAGCGGCTAACGTGTTTGTATTCAGTGTTTGGTGTTTCACTCGAACCCTTGAACCCTTGGCCCCTTGAACCCCATTCAATGCCTCTTATAGGCAAGAAATAGAGGTAACTATCTAATATGACCAACAAAATCCCGTCTTTCTGAATTTTTTCTGGTCTGTGCATGCTGTGCATTGAGTCGCTATCTGTAGGCGTTCGTGTATGCTGTCAGTAGATTTTTCTCCCTCTGTTTCTCCCTCGCGGACTAAAGGAAAACTGTGCACTACCTAACTCGAAAACTGCGATGGCTAATTTCGACAGATTCAAGAAGGCCCGGGGGAGGGAGCGGCTTATGGGTGAAGTGTTAAACCGACAGGCGACCGCATCTGAGCATCGGCGGGATGGGCGGATCGGCACTGCGCAAAAGGACTCGGCACCCGGTTTGCCTTTACACACCGCACCTGGGCCAGGTCCACACCCCCTTCCAGATGCACAAAAAAATAGGGTGCAGATGGAATGATTCAGATATTCTGGGATGGAAGCACATCGACCGGCACTCCCCAATGATAGGCGTAGAGCTCTATTTGTTCGGCCAAATCTGGAAGGTTCATTTCCAAGGAATGATTGTCGTAAAAAACGGCACTGCATTATCAAGAATTAACTTGGTAATGTTGATGTTTTCAAGGCCACTGAGAGTTGCATATAGGATAATTAATCGTCATAACGAAATGCATAACCAGCAAGACGGCATCCTAATCTGTTTTGATGCGGTTGTTGGGCATTTCTTTTATCATAGTTTTGATTCAGTAAATTCCTCTATTGCTCTAAAAAATTTTTCTATTTCACGCGGTGAAAAAACATGAGCAATATCCGGGGGGAACAAAGGGAATACGGTATTAATAAAGTGGCACCATCTTTTATCAAGAGTTACAAAATCGAAATAAGCGACTGGAACTACTGTATGTAGAACATCAATCCACTCATTTGATAACATTTCCATATTTTCGTTTGCGACGATAAAATCAATTGCCATCTGATAAATGTCTTTTGTATAGGGCATTCGTGTTCTGCTTAATTCCCTTTTAGAGTGTCGGATCTTTGCCCTATTGAACGTTTTTGGATCATTCCTTGCGCTAAAAATAATCTTCGCAAGACCTTCGAATCTTTTTCCCATATTTCTAAATTTGCCAATTTTCTCATCTTCTTTCAATTTTGGCAAAATCGATGAAAGATGAAAAGGTTTTAATGGGTCCATCCTATTAAGAAAATAATTTTTGATTAGCTCAAGATCACAGCAAGGATTTATATTAAAAAATGCTCCGCCTTCAGGAATTTCCGATTTCTCTTCCTTCTCTATCACTCTGAGGGGATTAAAATCTGAAAACCCATAGTCAAGACTATCCATCACTTCATGAATTGCATCTATTTGTTCGCCATCTTCAATTAAGGCCAATTCTATAAGTGTCGCATTAGAGTACATGATAGTAGCACCCGCTTCTTTTGCAGTTGCTACAAACTTATTTCTTAGAACCGAATCCTCTGATAAGCGGCACCACATCCATTGATCAAGATATATAGATGGCCTTGAGGTAATCTGCTCTATAGTTACGCCATCATCTGTTATATCTTTGTACCTTAACATGAGAAAAATTCCTCATGAATAAAAAATTGCTAATGGGAAACAAGCGATTTGAACTGGCTCCGTTGTTGAACATTTACCAATCATTTAATTTTTCTTTTACTCCGGATAGAGAGCGCAAATATAATTCCTCCAAATATCACAGTATAAACCATGCCATATCCTAAAGACTTAGACTCACTATCTTCTGCTGGGATGCCATTTGCTGCCTTTGCTTTGTATATAAGTTCGTGACTGGGAACAACTGACATTGCGGATGATTCAAAAATAGGCCCATAAATTGGAAAGTCATATTTGAGCGAATATCCAACAACTTGGATGAGTCCTTTCTCAGTAGGAATAGAGCCTGACAAACCTGATATTGGGCCCCATTTGGCGGCATTAGACTCCATTAGCTGCCAGGTTATTTTTGAATCTTTATCGAAATGAATTTTCCCTATCTGAATATTTGTAGCTATAGAACTTAGGCCTTCTTTATTTTTATCAAGCCTTTCTTGAATTTGTTTATCAAGATTTTCTTGAAGTGAAACCTCTTCCATTTTTCCCAAGAGTTTTTCGGAAATTCTCCCCGTATCGTGGATTATGACGAGAATATATGGACAGTCAAACCAGTTTTCCGCATTGTCTAATTGAAAGGCACAATCGACATGAGGGACGAATTCCTTTGGTATCTCCTCTGCTCTCGTTTTCTCCCAGGCGTCGATAACATCTTTAGGTATTTCCACCCAACCATCCGGCAGAGAGATAGAAAGGTTATTTTTTTTGTGTAACACGCTCGCTTGAGCTCCAGCAAGCAAACAAGCGAATGCGACCAAACCAATAGTTAGATGAAAAATGATTTTTATCATTACTTTCCTTTGGTATAGTCAATGATAAATATGCCTTGATGTTAAGAATCTCTCGCTCGCTTTTCAACCATATGTTGTGAAAATGTTTGGAACCCAACCATTATTGCATTGCCAGTGAGAATTGCACTTCTTGAAAATACTTGCTGAACTATATATATAGATGATAGCAAAATAAATTTGTGCAATTTTAAGGGCATCTGAATAGCCAGATAAACTTAGATCTCATTAGGTTCCTTTTTTTCTCCAAATATCAGCTAAAAGCCATTGACTTGACCCAGGCAGTTTTATCTCCCAGTCGCACCAGCCATTTCTACTTGTCTTAGAAATTCCCTTCGAAGCCGCGGAAAAAGTTGAAAAGTATCCATGACCATCGACAATGAACTGCCCATTTTGAATTTTTCCGTTATAATCAACTTTTTTGTATGTGAATCTACACAAAGTGCCTTCGGGAGGAAAATTTTTCGAGTTATGCTCTTTTGTTTTAGATTGAATTTTATTATCTCTGATCATTCGTTTTTTAGGTGCATTTATTTTCTGCATGCAATCAATAGTGCCAACATTCGAATGTAAAAATCTTTCGATTATTGTTTCATCCGCTCGATACCCGCATATTTTTTCGAGAGTTTCATTGACAAGGTCTACTAAGAGGTCATCTGGTTCTGAAATCAGTTTATTCCATGCTCTTGGTAGGTTGCGTTTAATTTCAATGTCCTTGACTTGTCCTTTATAAATTTGTTCTGCTTTCTTTAATGAGTTCTCGTTTTTAACGTTTTCTTTTGCCAGAAAATCGATAAATTTGCTTGCTATGTCAGACGAGTCCTGTTGGATAATATCAATTGCGTAAAACCTTCTTTGTTCCCAGTTTCCCTCGTTTAGTGGTAGATAAAACCACCATGTAATCCCATTCGTTAAAATTGCCAGTTTTACACCCTCCTGAAATGAGTAATTTAAAAGTTGCTCTTGATGACTATCTAAATCCTCTGTAACCTTTTTTACTTCGATAAAAACTTTGTTCGTGTTGTTAATGCGAAGAGAGTAATCCACCCTTTTACTCGATACAGAATATTCTGGCTGAACTTCACTTGTATCAAATATATTCCAGCGCAAAATAGAAAGAGGCCTTAAAATGATGGCTTGTTTCGTGTTCGCTTCATCAAAACTGCTAATCATATTATTTGATCTTACATCTGCGATGAAGCTCAGCAATTGCTCTTTCATGTTTTCACCTTTAATATCTAAAAGTCCAAAATTGTTTATTCTCTTTTAGGGTCTAATCCCCCACAGCTTGCTGCGTAAAAGGGCGTTTGATGAACTACCTCGGGGCTTGCCTCTCCGAAGTAGTTCATTTGATTTCTGTATAAGAGGCTATGGTTTCTCCTTTATAAGCCATGGTTTCATAATATTTTTGCTGGCGATTACGTGCATAAAGCCCTCATCCCGCTGTTTTCCAGTTTACTGCGGTTAATCATCAACTGTAGCCCATCAGGAAGACAGTTTCGGCGCTACTGGCCCCTTATATCGACCCTCTCCACTGGAACAGCTTATGATTGCCAATATCACAAATCCGTCAAAACTGCATGTATGTTTAGGATATCTGAACCGAGGAATGACTCCAACAACCCTCGGCAGGAATGGCTGCACAGAAAGACTGAGAACTGTTTGCCAATCTCGCTAATATTCCAGAATCATTGATATATAGCATCTTAGGAATGGTATTCCTCGCACTATCCAAA